>JAQUUC010000074.1 GCA_028694105.1 Hespellia sp. | reverse complement strand
ATTGCGGAACAGAAAACTTTCGGATTCAGACACCAAATTCCCCTGGTACGATGCGGTTTGATTCGAACACCTTTATCCATGGGAGCTTTCGAAAGAACCAGAATCACCATACTGCCAGAGCAGGTCTACACAGAGCAGGAGTTGCGCCTGTTGTTTCGCCATGAACTGCATCATATCCAGCGGTGCGATGTGGAAACGAAAGTGTTTCTCGGATTCTGTCAGGCGTTCGGCTGGTTTTTCCCCATGACCTGGACGGCAATACGGAAAGCCAGTGAAGACCTGGAATTATCCTGTGATTAAATCGTGCTGCGGAATGCATCAGAGTCTGAGCGCAGGCAGTACGCAGAATTATTATTAAAAACAGCCGGTGACGGAAGAGGCTATACTACCTGTCTGTCAGCGAATGCCTCCGCACTGCGGTACCGTCTAAAGAAAGTCATGCATCCGGCAAAACAGAGGATTGGCATTTTTCTATTTGCGGTTGTCCTGTTTTTTTGTTTTTTGCTGAATGGAAGCGTGGTATTTGCGGGTCCGGAAACAACAGTTGGTGATGCTGTTATGACACAAGCGGGTCTTTCAGACATAGAATCCATCCATATACAGCTGGAGGGCATGAATCAATTTGAGAGCAGGGATATAACCGAAAAAAAGGAAGATGCAGAATTTATCAAAAAACTGCAGAGCATTCCATTACAGAAACTATACACCTCCTATTCATATGAAACAAAAGATCCTTATATCTATATTTCGTTAAGTGGTAAGCGATTTATTACCATCACGGATGAGTGTGTATCTTTTATACAATTTGAGCATAGTGGGGATGAACTGCATAAATTGGCAAAAGAGGACTTCTATGCGGTGCAGTCAGAACTTGACTGGGCGGAGATTACAGGTTTTTTGGAGATGGAGCAGGAAACAGTGAAATAGGACTGGGAAAAGTATTTTATTAATTGTAATAATTACATAAACTGGTATAATAAACCGTATAGAAAAGACGCAATGGTTGATTGTGTTATTCAGGGGGAAATCACATATGATGGAAGATCGAGTACCAAAATATTATCTACTCAGGCAGGAAATATTGAAGATGCTGGAGGACGGCATTTATTCCGAAGGTGAACCGATTATGAGCGAGCGGGAGCTCATAGAGCGGTATCAGTTCAGCAGAATTACCGTAAGAAAAGCTATTGATGAATTGGTCAGCGAGGGATATTTATACAGAATACAGGGAAAAGGAACTTACGTGAAGGGCGATGATGCCAGTCATAATCTTTATTCATTAAACAGCTGTACCGAAGATGTGAAGAAAATGGGGAAGATACCATCCAAGAAAACGGTGCTGTCAGAAAAGAAAAAAGCAGGTAGTAAACGGGCAAAACTGCTGAATATTAAAGAGGATGACTATGTTTTTTCTTTTGGCCGAATAACTTTTGCAGATGAAGAGCCGCTGAATTATACAATTACCAATCTTCCGGAAAAAATCTTTCCTCAATTAGATCAATATAATCTTGAGACGAATTCCTTATATGATATTGTTCGGACGGATTATAATGTTTCCATTACAAAGGCGAGAAGAACAGTTGAGGCTGTGCTGCCGGATCCATTGGTGGCCGGATACCTTGGAATAAGACAGGACGCGCCGGTCATACTTTTCAACTGTGTGACTTACGGAACCGTATATGGAAAAGAGATGCCCATTGAAACATTCCGGTGCTATTACAGAACGGATCATTACAAATTTTATATTGATCAGGTGAATTAAAAGAGCAGTTAGAGAAGAATGATACAATTCATTCTTCTTTTTTTTGTGAATAATAGATAAAAATAAAACTGAGTATTGCTATTTCCTAGCAGGTATGTATAATAGAAGATAACAACTGGTCATGACAACATAACGACATGTCATCATGATGAAATGGAGGTGAAAAATTGAATGAGGAAAGAGTTCCAAAATATTATCTGCTTCGTCAAGAATTGCTAAAAATGATAGATGATGGAACTTTTGAAGAAGGTGAACCGATTATGAGTGAACGAGAACTCATAGACAAGTATCATTTTAGCAGAATCACAGTAAGAAAAGCAATAGATGAACTTGTGAATGAAGGGTATCTGTATCGGATTCAGGGGAAAGGGACTTATGTAAAAGGAGATTGTCCAGGACAAAATCTTTATTCACTGAACAGCTGTACAAGTGATGTAAAACGACTTGGCAGAAATCCTTCTAAAAAAACTATCTTCGCAGAAAGAAAAGAGGCAGACGCAAAAAGAGCAAAGCAACTAAATGTTAATATTGGTGACAATCTTTTTTCTTTTGGACGTATTACATTGGCGGATAACGAACCACTGAATTATACAATTACGTATCTTCCGGAAAGATTATTTCCAAAGCTAGATGCGTATGATTTGGAAAAAGAATCATTATACGATGTAATACAAAACAATTATGGAATAACTATTTCAAAAGCTCGCAGAACCGTGGAGGCGGTTATTCCAGATCTCGCTGTTGCTGGATATCTTGGTATTCATGCTGAAATGCCGGTCATCCTGTTTAACTGCATCACCTACGGAATCGTACTGGGAAAAGAACTTCCAATCGAGTGTTTCCGGTGTTATTACAAGACAGATCATTATAAGTTCTACATTGATCAGATTAACTAAGAAAAATCAAAGGAGGAAGTAATCATGAAAAAGCTTTTAGCAATGGTACTCACAATATCTTTATCGGCTGTTATGTTAGCGGGGTGCGGAGGTCAGGCATCAAATGCAGGCGGTACCACAGAGGGATCGACAAAAGAAAATGCATCGGATGCAAAAATTGCAGTGGTGTGTGATGCGGCTGGTCAGAATGATAATGGCTACAATCAGTCGGCAGCAAAAGGAGCAGAGCTTTGTGCAGAAAAATATGGAATCGAGACAAAGGTAGTTGAGCCAACGCAGAGTATTGGAGATACGTTATCACAATTAGCAGAAGATGGATACAATCTTATCTTCTCTATGGAGTATGATTTCGACGCATTAATCAATGGCGAAGCAGGCGGAAAGCCGATCGCAGAGATGTATCCGGATACAACGTTCGTTGTATTTAATGCAACACCAAACGTGGATGAGACAGGAAAAACCATTCATGATAATGTGATTTCTGTTTTATATAATGTAAATGAATCTTCTTATCTTGCAGGTGCCTTATCCGTACTGGTGAATGAGAACCAGGATGTATTGTTCGGTGATGCGTACAAACTGACAAAACCGGACACAGCAAGAGGACTTGGATTTATCGGTGGTTCTGATTCGGATGGTATTACTGTTTTTTCAGTTGGATATATTGAAGGGGCGCAGAAGATGGCCCAGGAACTTGGTGTGAACTATGATTTCTATGCAAAATACGATGCTGGTTTCTCCGATTCAGCAACAGGTTCCACGGTAGCAGGTACTTACTATGATCAGGGGGCTAATGTGGTTTATGCATGTGCAGGTGCTGTTGGTGATGGTGTGACATCCAAAGCGAAAGAAGTTGGTAAACTGGCCATTCAGGTTGACGCAAACAAAGATGACCAGCAGCCAGGTTTCGTATTAACATCGGTTATTAAAAATACAGAGGTTGTTGTCCAGTCCATGACCGAAGCATTGATAGATGGAAAACTTGGTGATTTTGATAGAATCACGACCTATGATTTAGGAAGTGGATCCACCACGATTACAGATCTTGCAACTATCAGCCAGCACATAGAGCAGACTGATGCTGCGAAAGCAAAATGGCAGGAAATAAAGGATAAGGTAGCACAGCTGCAGAGTGATATTGCAGATGGAAAAATCAAGGTTACCAACACACAGAATGGTGATACCTTTGATCCATCCACCTGTCCGAATATCAGTATCAAGTAGTTTCTAAACTTACAGGGTGATAAAGCCAGTCAGGCCTGTTAATCTATGCGGGCCTGACACTTAATAAGGAGTATACTCTTATGAATATGATACAAACCATTGATTTAACCAAAAGATTTGGTGATTTTACAGCAAATGATCATATCAGTCTTGCTGTGAAAGAACAGGAAATAAAATGTATCGTTGGCGAAAATGGAGCAGGAAAGTCTACACTTATGAATATGCTTTATGGTCTCTTAGAACCAACAGAAGGAAAAATCCTGATAAGAGAGAAAGAAGTCAATCTGAAAAGTCCAACCGATGCCATCGCAAATGGAATCGGAATGGTGCATCAGCATTTTATGCTGATTCCAAGTCTCACGGTCTTTGAAAATATTCTGCTAGGCGCGGAAGTCAAAAAACACAAATGTCTTATTGATGAAAAGACAGAGATTGCAAAAATTCAGGAGTTGATTGAACAGTACCATTTCGAATTAAATCCTATGGATAAAATCGAAGATATTTCCGTAGGGAGCAGACAGAGGGTAGAGATACTGAAGATGCTCTACCGAAATGTAGATATTCTGATTTTAGATGAGCCGACTGCCGTATTAACACCGCAGGAAGTAGATGAATTGATGGTAAGTCTGAAAAACCTGAAGAAGCAGGGAAAGACCATCGTGGTAATCACGCATAAACTACGTGAAGTTATGGAACTTTCCGACAGTGTCACGGTAATCAAACATGGCAAAGTGATTGGAAATATGGAAACAAAAGACACAAACGAGCAGGAACTGGCCCAGATGATGGTCGGCAGAAACGTAATTCTTACGGTGTCAAATAATAACATGGTAGACGAGCAGGCAGAAATCATCTATAAGGCGGATAATATCTCAACAGTCAATATATTTGGGAAAAAAGTGGTAGACAATATGTCTTTCTGCGTGCGGAAAGGAGAAATCCTTGGTATCGCAGGTGTAGAAGGAAACGGTCAAAGCGAACTTGTGAAAATCATGAGCGGTCTCATGGAAACGACAGAAGGTACAATCTCTTTTCACGGTGAAAACATTACGAATATCTGGCCAAAAGAAATCCGAAATAAAGGGATTGGCATTATTCCAGAAGATAGATATGCCCAGGGATTATGCAAAGAGATGAGTCTGGGTGACAACATCATAGCAGGGTATCATTCCAGAAAAGATGTTTGCAAGAGAGGCATTTTGCAGAGAAAAGCAATTAACAGTAAACGTGATAAGGGCATAAAGGATTTTGATATCCGTGTAGGCGACATAAATGGAGCTGTGGCTGCATTATCTGGTGGAAACGCACAAAAAATCATTGTTTCCAGAGAATTAACCGCTAATCCAGATATGCTGATCGCATGTCAGCCCACACGAGGCGTTGATATTGGCTCCATTGAAGCAATACATAAGCATTTGCTTGATTATGCAAAGAAGGGAAATGCTGTTGTGCTTATCTCCAGTGAATTGTCGGAAATCATGAGCCTTTCTGATCGGGTGATTGTTATGTGCAAAGGAAAAATCACAGGCGAAATCGAGCCGAGAGACACCAATATGATGAAGGTCGGATTATTAATGGCAGGTATCCACGAGGAGGAAAGGAATGAATAGTACAATGAGCAGCAAAATCATAAAAATTATGAATTGCATTCTTCCTGTTTTGATGGCATTTTTTGTTGGTGGCATAGTCATTGCGGCAATCGGAGAAAATCCATTTGAAGTATATTGGATTTTAATCAGTAAGGCACTGCTTTCCATGACAGGATTTCAGAATACGCTGCATTATGCAGGGCCTATGATCTTAACAGGACTGGCGATCGCAATCACATTTAAAGCGAACATTTATAACATGGGTATGGAGGGATCCCTGCTTGCAGGTGGATTTGTCGCAGGTATTTTAGGAGCACAGCTCGCCGGAATTCCGGCTATACCACTCAAATTTATCTGTCTTGCAGCGGCAGCAATCTTTGGTATGGTATATGCATTAATCTCAGCACTGTTGAAAGTGAAGTTTCGTGCCAATGAAATGGTTATTACCATGATGATGAACTATGCACTTGCAAAAGTATTGGAGTATCTGGCAACCACAGTTTTCAGGGATGCAGGAAATGGATATGTATGCACGCCAATCGTGGGAGACAATGCGATGTTTGCAAGGATTTTCAGCAAGTCCAGACTGACCTTGTTTTTTGGAATTGTGATTCTTATTCTTGTTATTATGTTTGTTGTTATGAAAAAATCCAGACTCGGTTATGAAGTGACCGCTATGGGAAAGAATTTTGAATTTGCGGAAGCAACCGGTATGCATGTAGGTAAGACGATTATCAAAATCATGTTGATTTCCGGTGCGCTTGCTGGAATAGCAGGAGGCGGATGGATGCTGGAAGACCAGTACCGGTATACACTGACATTTTCAGCGAATCCTGGGCTTGGATGGGATGGTATGCTGATTGCACTGCTGGGCAGTCATGATCCAATCGGTATCTTGATTGCGGCCATATTCTATGCAGCATTAAAAACCGGAGCCGACAGTATCAATATGTATGCGAATGTACCGAAAGAGATTATTTCTTTGATCCAGGCATTGATTGTATTATTCCTGGCGGTAAAGTTTATTCATGAAAAGTTTTCGTTCAGAAGAAGCGCAAAGAAAGTAAAGGAGGCCTAAATCATGTTAGACAGTATTCTGTATGATTGTATATACCATAGTGCACCAATTATTCTTTGTGTATTAGGTGGATGTTTTGCTTACAAAGCGAATGTTTTAAACATTGCATTGGAAGGTATGATGTTAAACGGCGCCTTTGTTTCCGTGCTGACCTATTTCCTGACAGGAAATATGCTGATAACTGTATCGCTGACGCTTTTGTCCGCACTAATTTATGGATTTGTTTTTTCTTACTTTGGTATTACCCTGAAAGGAAATGTAATTGTAATCGGTCTTGCACTGAATATGGTGGCTTCGGCAATTGCAGGATTTGTGCTGGTTTTGATGAACTCAGCAAATATCATCATTCCGAATTTTGATTTAAATGCGCTGAAGATACATATTCCGCTTATAGAAAATATTCCTGTTATAGGGCATATGATAAGTGGACATCCGATTATAACCTATCTGAGTTTTGCTATGATTTTACTGATGTATATCCTTATGTATAAAACAAAATTCGGTGTGTATGTCAGAGTAGTAGGTGAGAATGAGGAAGCGGCAAAATCCATCGGTATTAAGACATCTTTCTACAAATATGCAGCAGTATTAATCGGGGCTATAGGTTGTGCACTGGCAGGGATGAATCTTTCCTTAGAACGGCTCGGCTTATTCACAAACAACATGACCGCCAGTCGTGGATTTATAGCGATTGCAGCAATTTACTGTGGGCAGGGAAAGCCGGTACAATCCGCAATTTATGCCATCCTTTTTGGTCTGGCAAGATCACTGTCCGTGAACTTAAGCATTTTCGCAGGAAATGCAGCAGGATTGTTTGACTGTATTCCATATCTCGTCATGATGGTGGTATTGTCGATGGCATCCTATATAAAACATAAACCAATCAAAGAGAGGGGCTATAAGGTAAATGAATAAAACGGCATTGCTTATTGTAGATATGGTAAAGGATTTTACAGACCCAAATGGCCTCGTTTTTTATCCACAGAATAGGGAAATACTGCCGAAGATCAAAACGGTACTGGATGCATGCAGAGAGCATGATTGTCTTATCGTTTTCCTACAGCATTGTAATCGAAAGGATAAAGAGGACCGCAGGATCTCTTCTATGCGGCCAAATTGCATGGAAGGAACAGATGGAATAGAAATAGATCCCATGCTTCCAGTAGATGAAAAAAAGGATTATGTAATTAAAAAACGCAGATACAGCGGATTTTTTGCCACAGATCCGGATCTTGTGCTGCGACAGAACCATATAGAGAACCTGATCATCGTGGGTACAAAGACAAACTGCTGCATTCGGGCTACTGTGACAGATGCTTTTTATCTTGATTATAACGCTATTGTAATAAGTGACTGTGTAGCAACGAATTCGGACGAAGTCAACCGCGTTCATCTGGAAGATATCCGTAAATATCTGGGACAGGTTATGGATAGTGAAACACTGTTTGAACAGTTGGAAAAGAAAGAATTGTAGGAGGTCAGCATGGGATATGATGTTGTTGGCAGTGGTTATGTGAGCATGGACCATATGATTAAAATCAGTTCACCT
>JAQUUC010000036.1 GCA_028694105.1 Hespellia sp. | reverse complement strand
GGCAGCAACTATCAGGGCAACCGTCCGAATAACGGAGGCAGCAACTATCAGGGCAACCGTCCGAATAACGGAGGCAGCAACTATCAGGGCAACCGTCCGAATAACGGAGGCAGCAATTATCAGGGCAACCGTCCGAATAATGGAGGCAGCAATTATCAGGGCAATCGTCCGAATAATGGCAGCTATGGCGGTAACAGACCAAATAACGCAGGCGGTGCAAGAAGAGACGATACAACAACGGTAATCACAGACCAGAAGCCACAGCGCGGCAAGAGTTCGAAAGATTACAATAACAAGAAAAAAGATTATACAAAGAGCAATGACTTTGGACCAAAGGGACACAAAGGTAAAAAACAGAAGACCATTGAAGTTCAGAAACCTCAGCCAAAAGAAGTAAAGAAAGAGGAAATCATCAAGCAGATTGTTCTGCCTGAGACTTTAACAATCAAAGAATTAGCGGATAAAATGAAAATCGTTCCTTCTACCATTGTTAAGAAATTATTCCTTCAGGGTAAGGTTGTAACCCTGAATCAGGAAATTGATTACGATACAGCGGAAGAAATCGCATTAGAGTATGAAGTGCTCTGCGAACATGAAGTTGTTATAGATGTGATCGAAGAATTATTGAAGGAAGAGGAAGAAGACGAAACCCAGATGGTAAAACGTCCACCTGTTGTCTGTGTTATGGGTCATGTCGATCACGGTAAAACCTCCCTTTTGGATGCAATCCGCGACACCAACGTCACTGACCGTGAAGCAGGCGGTATCACACAGCATATTGGTGCTTCTGTCGTAAATGTGAACGGTGAAAAAATTACATTCCTTGACACACCGGGACATGAGGCATTTACTGCAATGCGTATGCGTGGTGCGAACTCTACCGATATTGCAATTCTTGTAGTCGCTGCTGATGATGGTGTGATGCCTCAGACTATTGAAGCGATCAACCATGCAAAAGCTGCAGGTATTGAGATTGTCGTTGCAATCAATAAGATTGATAAACCAAGCGCAAATGTTGACCGAGTAAAACAGGAGCTTGCGGAGTATGAATTGATTCCGGAAGACTGGGGTGGAAGTACTATTTTTGTTCCGGTATCCGCTCATACAAGAGAGGGTATTCCTGAATTAATGGAGATGCTTCTTTTAACAGCCGAAGTATTAGAGCTGAAAGCTGATCCGAACCGTACGGCAAGAGGTCTTGTAATTGAAGCAAAACTGGATAAAGGAAAAGGTGCTGTAGCAACTGTGCTTGTTCAGAAGGGTACACTTCATGTCGGAGATGCGATTGCCGCAGGTTCCGCACATGGTAAAGTAAGAGCCATGATGGATGACAAGGGAAGACGTGTCAAAGTTGCAGGTCCATCCACACCGGTTGAGATTCTCGGATTAAATGATGTTCCAAATGCCGGAGAGGTATTCGTTGGCTGCAAGAATGATAAAGAGGCAAGAAACTTTGCAGAGACATTTATTTCTCAGGGCAGAGTTAATCTGCTCGCAGATACGAAATCGAAGAACATGTCACTGGATGATCTTTTCTCTCAGATCAAAGAGGGTGATTTAAAAGAACTTGGAATCGTTGTAAAAGCAGATGTTCAGGGTTCTGTAGAAGCAATCAAACAGAGTCTGCTTAAGTTATCGAATGATGAAGTCGTGATTAAGATTATTCACGGCGGTGTTGGTGCAATCAATGAATCTGATGTGATTCTTGCGTCTGCATCCAATGCAATTATTATTGGATTTAATGTTCGTCCTGATATGACAGCAAAAGAGACAGCGGACCGCGAAGGCGTTGATGTTCGTCTGTATCACGTTATCTATCAGGCAATTGAAGATGTAGAAGCGGCAATGAAAGGTATGCTTGATCCTGTCTTTGAGGAAAAAGTCATCGGTCACGCAGAAATCCGTCAGACCTTCAAGGCTTCCGGAGTCGGTACGATTGCCGGTTCTTATATCCTTGACGGTGTGTTCGAGCGAGGCTGCTCTGTTCGTATTACCAGAGCAGACAGTCAGATTTTCGAAGGACCGCTCGCATCTCTGAAACGTTTTAAAGATGATGTAAAAGAAGTGAAAGCCGGCTACGAATGTGGTCTTGTATTTGAAGATTTCAACGATCTGCAAGAAGAAGACCGTGTGGAAGCATACAAGATGGTAGAGGTTGAACGTAAATAAGGAGTATATATGAGAAAAAACAGTATTAAAAACACAAGAATCAATACAGAGGTCCAGCATGAGCTCTGTAACATTCTTCGTGGTGGAATTAAAGATCCGCGTGTCGCTCCAATGACTTCTGTTGTAATGGCAGAAGTTGCACCGGATTTAAAAACATGTAAGGCATATGTCAGTGTCTTCGGTGACGAAAAAGCGCAGAAGGACACAATCAAAGGGCTGCAGAGTGCTGAAGGTTATATAAGGCGCGAACTGGCACACACGTTAAATCTTCGAAATACACCACAGATTACATTTATTCTGGATCAGTCCATTGAATATGGTGTCAATATGTCAAAATTAATTGATGATGTCAACAAAGGTTCGAAAGACGAGGCGTAGCATGATAAATCAGACAGGGAAAGAGACATTGAATCATATATTAAAGGGAAAAGAATCAGTTGCCATCAGCGGACATATCCGCCCGGATGGTGACTGTGTCGGTTCCTGTATGGGTTTATATCTTTATCTAAAAGAGAACTTCCATTTCAATGAGCTTGACGTCTATTTGGAACGTATTCCTGATTCTTTTCATATCCTTCAGGGTACAAAGGAAATCAAACATGAGATTTCCGGCGAAAAACACTATGATTTATTTATTTGCCTGGATTGTGGTGATTTAGACCGGCTGGGCTTTTCTGCTGAGCTGTTTCTCAATGCAAAAAGCACGTTCTGTGTGGACCATCATATCAGTAACCGCAGCTTTGCAAATGAGAATTATGTCGTTCCGGACGCAAGTTCAACATCAGAACTGATATTTCAGCTGATGGATACGGATAAAATCAGTAAGGCGACCGCAGAAGCACTCTATATGGGAATTGCGCATGATACCGGTATCTTCCAGTACTCCTGCACAGCACCGTCCACCATGGAGACTGCTGCAGTGCTGCTTCGCAAAGAAATTGACGCAAATGAAATTACAGACAGAACATATTCCGAAAAAACCTATACACAGAATCAAATTTTAGGGAAAGCACTGCTGGAGAGCATGATGCTCTTAAACCGTAAGTGTATCGCATCCATTGTCACCTTAAAGGATTTACATTTCTTTGAGGCAGATGCGAGAGATCTGGAAGGAATTGTAAGTCAGCTGCGCAATACCAAAGGTGTGGAAGTAGCGATTTTTCTGTACGAGCTGGAGCCACAGGTATACAAAGTAAGTCTGCGTTCGAAAGGCCTTGTTGATGTAAACAAGGTTGCACAGTATTTTGGCGGAGGAGGGCACGTACGTGCTGCCGGATGTTCCATGAATGGCAATTATTATGACATTCTAAACAACATCGTCCGTCAGATTGACTTACAGTTAAAAGAGACACCAAGCTAGGAGATACCATGATAAACGGAATTATAAATGTATACAAGGAAAAAGGTTATACATCTCATGATGTGGTTGCAAAGCTGCGTGGAATCGTTGGACAGAAAAAAATCGGTCATACGGGAACACTTGACCCGGATGCGACAGGTGTACTGCCTGTCTGTCTTGGAAAAGCGACCAAACTCTGCGATATGCTGACTGACAAAAATAAAACCTATGAGACAGTCCTTTTATTAGGAAAAGTAACCGACACGCAGGACATTTCCGGCACAGTTCTATCGGAGCAGGATACGTTCGCATTGTCAGATGAGCAGGTCTGCAATTGTATACATGAATACATAGGGGGATATGAACAATTACCACCCATGTATTCTGCGCTGAAAGTCAACGGGAAGAAATTGTACGAGCTCGCTCGCGAAGGCAAGGTAGTAGAGCGCAAAACGCGACCGGTACAGATTTATGATATCCAGATTCTGGAGCTGAATCTGCCCCGGGTAAGAATGACCGTTACCTGCTCCAAGGGCACCTATATTCGCACGCTGTGTCATGACATCGGCCAGACACTGCAGGTTGGCGGATGTATGGAATCGCTGATTCGAACGCGTGTCAGTTCCTTTGAACTTGCAGCAGCCGAGACGCTGGCGCAGATTGAAGACAGAAAGAAATCCGGCACACTGGAGGAAATCCTTACGCCCATTGATGCCATGTTTTCAGATACCCCAAAAGTACATTTGACCGATTCTGGATTTTTCCTTGTATCAAACGGAAATCGGTTTTCTGCGAAGGACATCATGGAAAAAGCCTTTCCGACAAATGATCAGGACCGTGTCCGGGTGTATGACAAAAATAATATGTTTATGGCAGTATACCGCTATCTAAGGGCAGAGCAGATTTTTCAGATTGAAAAAATGTTTTATCAAAAAGATGGTGAAAGATAGATTGAGGACAGAACATGCAGCTTATTACAGAATTAGATTCTTATCAAAGCATAGAAAAGACAGCGGTTACGCTGGGTAAATTCGATGGTCTCCACAGAGGACATCACAAATTAATTAAAAAAATACAGTCCTATGCGTCCGGGCGCGAAAATATCAAAAGCGCTGTGTTCGTTATGGATATGAGCCAGTTTTTATTAAACAAAGGAATTACACGAAAACTCTTAATGACAAACTGCGAGCGGCAGCTGCATCTGGAGCCGGAAGTGGATTATCTGATTCAATGTCCGTTCACGGCGCAGTTTGCATCCATTGAGGCAGAAGATTTCATCCGGGATGTTCTTGTTGGAAAATTGCATGCGGCATATATCGTTGTCGGCGCAGATTACCGGTTTGGCCATGACGCCAGGGGAGATGTGAAGCTCCTTTCAAAATATGCAAAACAGTATGGTTATCAGGTGGATATCGTAGCCAAGGAACGCTATCAGGATCGGATCATCAGCAGCACTTACATTCGTGAATGCCTGCAGAACGGCCAGACCGAGCTTGCGAACACCCTGCTGGGATATCCATACCAGACACGGGGAATCGTGGAGCACGGACAGCAGCTGGGACGGACACTGGGATTTCCGACCATGAATGTCACACCGGACCCCGAGAAGCTGTTGCCGAAAAACGGTGTCCATTTCTGCAGGGTCAGGATCGATGAGGTCTGGTACAACGGGATCGGAAATGTTGGAATGAAACCAACCGTTACCGATGAAAAGAGGATTTTAGTCGAAGTATTCGTACTGGAT
This sequence comes from Hespellia sp., assembly GCA_028694105.1. GTDB lineage: Bacteria > Bacillota > Clostridia > Lachnospirales > Lachnospiraceae > Hespellia. The sequence goes on along the minus strand of JAQUUC010000036.1, from coordinate 34,555 downwards.
TATCAGGGCGATGCTTACGATAAACATATCGTAATAGAATTTTGTTCTTTTTCACGCAGTGAAAAGAAGTTTTCTTCTGTGATGGAGCTGAAAGAACAGGTGGACTGTGATATTATATCCGGCCGACAATATTTTACGAAAGAATAAAGGTGAATATATGAGTATTACTACGATTTTTTTATTGTTAGGTGGATTGGGTTTATTCCTCTATGGAATGAAATTAATGAGTGATGGTCTCGAGCAGGTTGCCGGTGCGAGAATGCGTTCTATTTTAGAATTCTTCACCCAAAACCGTTTTGTCGGCATGCTTGTCGGCATCGCATTTACAGCAATCGTACAATCATCAAGTGCAACGACCGTTATGGTTGTCAGTTTTGTAAATTCCGGACTCATGAATCTCTTTCAGGCTGCAGGCGTTATCCTCGGTGCCAACATCGGTACCACAGTAACCGGCCAGCTGATTGCCTTCAATCTCTCGGACATCGCGCCACTGTTTGTGTGCGTCGGTGTTGTTATGTACATGTTTTCCAAGAAAACAACCTTGAAAAAAATTGGTGTCGTTATTCTCGGATTCGGTATCTTGTTTATGGGCCTTAGTACCATGAGCAGTGCGATGTCCGATCTGCGGGAATCACCTCAGATGGTGAACATGCTTCAGTCACTGACCAATCCATTCATGGCTGTTTTAGTCGGCTTTTTAATTACTGCGGTTCTTCAGAGTTCGTCCGCAACCGTCGGAATTGTTATTTTGATGGCAAATCAGGGATTACTGGCATTTCACATCTGCTTCTTTTTGATTCTCGGCTGTAACATGGGATCCTGTGTATCTGCACTGATTGCCAGTCTGAGTGGAAAGAAGGATGCCAAACGTGCTGCATGGATTCATTTTTTGTTCAATATCATCGGTTCACTGATCATATTTATTGTGTTAATGTTCGCTGTGAACCCTCTTGCAGACACGATTATGCGATTATCCGGAGCAAATGCCGGAAGAGCGGTGGCCAATGCGCATACTCTGATTAAGATTACCGAAGTGATTCTGCTGTTCCCATTTATGAATTTGGTGGTAAAGGCAACCTATGTCATTATTCCGGGCAAGGATCCATCACCGGAGGACAGATATGAATTGAAATATATCGGAAAAGGTACGATGATTACACCGACAACAGCTGTGATTGACGCAATTCATGAGATTGAGCACATGGCAGATATCGCGAAAAACAATCTGAAATCAGGCATTGAAGCTTTGTGTACGAAGAGCGAAGAAAAGATTGCAGAGATTTACGATACGGAAGCGTATGTAAATTATCTGAACAAAGCAATCACGGATTATCTGGTTCAAATCAACGAATTGGATCTTCCTCATACAGATGCCCAGATGATCGGTGGATTATTCCATGTAGTTAATGATATTGAGCGTATCGGAGATCATGCGGAAAACCTTGCGGATTCAACAAAGCAGATTATTTCACATGACATTTTCTTCAGTGACAAGGCTTTGAAACAGATTCAGGACATGACGACCGATGTTCTTACAATGCTGGATTATTCGGTTGAGATGTTCAGTAAGAAAAATCCGGAGCACATGCAGGAAGTGATTGATTTAGAAGACCGGATTGATGCGCTGGAGAAAAAAATGCAGAAATCACATGTAAAACGTCTGACCAAAGGAAAATGTACGCCGGAGGCCGGCACCGTATTTTCAGATACGATTTCCGGACTGGAGAGAGTGGCAGATCATGCGACAAATATCGCATTTGCAATCTATTCGCCTGACATCAATGAAATCCGAGAAGATGATGATGATGAATAATATTTCCAAATAAATGTTTACATAAGAATGTTCTTATGCTATACTACTCAAGTATGAATTTAGCCGATATTCAGTAATTGGACACTCCAACCATTGCTTAGTGTCAGGCGGTTTAACAAAATAATTTAAGGAGGATCAACACTATGATCGCAAAAGAAAAGAAGCAGGCAATTATCAACGAATATGCCAGAACTGAAGGAGACACAGGTTCACCGGAAGTACAGATTGCTATTCTTACAGCTAGAATCTCTGAACTTACAGAGCATTTAAAAGAAAACAAAAAGGACCATCATTCAAGAAGAGGTATGCTCAAGATGATCGGTCAGAGACGTGGACTTCTTGCTTACTTGAAGAAGACAGATATCGAAAGATATCGTACGTTAATCGAGCGTTTAGGACTTCGTAAATAATTCGCTCACAGACATGAGGAGAAAGGGATGGAGTTTAACTCTGTCCCTTTTTTAAGAAAACATCACTTTTATAGGGACAAAAAGCTCCGAGACCACTGAAAAGTGTATCTGATTTCAGATGGATTTTTCAGTAGTTTCGGCATTTCCTATAAAAAGACAAAGGAGAACAATATGTTTAAAAAGTTTGAAATGAATTTAGCAGGCAGAACACTTCGTGTTGATGTCGGCAGAGTGGCCAAGCAGGCAAACGGTGCAGCACTGATGCACTACGGCGAGACAGTTGTATTATCGACAGCTACCGCATCTGAAAAACCAAGAGAAGGAATCGATTTCTTCCCATTAAGCGTAGAGTACAATGAGAGAATGTATTCTGTCGGAAAGATTCCGGGAGGATTCAACAAAAGAGAAGGAAAAGCGTCTGAGAATGCGGTTCTTACCTGCCGTGTCATCGACCGTCCAATGAGACCTTTATTTCCAAAAGATTACCGCAATGATGTAACGTTAGAGAACCTTGTTATGTCGGTGGACCAGGATTGCAGTCCGGAGCTGACAGCAATGCTTGGAGCAGCGATTGCAACTGCAATTTCTGATATTCCGTTTGACGGTCCTACAGCTACTACACAGGTTGGACTGGTTGACGGTGAACTCGTATTCAATCCGACTGCTGCTCAGAAGGAAGTATCTGAGATGGAGCTGACGGTTGCATCTACAAGAGATAAAGTCATCATGATTGAAGCCGGCGCAAAAGAAGTACCGGAAGATAAGATGATTGAAGCTATTTTTGCAGCTCATGCAACGAATCAGGAAGTTATCAAGTTCATTGACACGATCGTAGCAGAATGCGGAAGAGAAAAACATACTTACACAAGCTGTGCGGTACCGGAAGAATTATTTGCTGCAATCAAAGAAATCGTACCACCTGCAGATATGGAAGTTGCTGTATTCACCGATGAGAAGCAGGTTCGCGAAGCGAATATCCGCGTCATCAAAGATAAATTAACAGAGAGCTTTGCAGATAACGAAGAGTGGTTAGCTGTATTAGATGAAGCTGTTTACCAGTATCAGAAAAAGACTGTTCGTAAGATGATCTTAAAAGACCACAAGCGTCCGGACGGAAGAGCGATCGATCAGATCAGACCGCTTTCAGCTGAGATTGATATTATTCCTCGCGTACACGGCAGCGCAATGTTTACACGTGGACAGACTCAGATCTGTACCGTAACAACACTTGCTCCTTTATCAGAATCACAGCGTATCGACGGACTGGATGAGGCAGAGACTTCTAAGCGTTATATGCACCACTATAATTTCCCTTCCTACTCTGTTGGAGAGACAAGACCATCGAGAGGTCCCGGACGTCGTGAGATTGGTCACGGTGCACTTGCAGAGAGAGCACTGCTTCCGGTTCTTCCTACAGAAGAAGAATTTCCATACGCAATGCGTACTGTATCCGAGACCTTTGAATCCAACGGTTCTACTTCTCAGGCCAGCATCTGTGCATCCTCTATGTCACTGATGGCTGCCGGTGTGCCAATCAAGGCTGCAGTAGCAGGTATTTCCGCAGGACTTGTAACAGGTGATACAGATGACGATTATCTGGTACTGACTGATATTCAGGGACTCGAAGATTTCTTCGGAGACATGGACTTTAAAGTGGCAGGTACACACAAGGGTATCACTGCAATCCAGATGGATATTAAGATTCACGGTCTTACAAGACCAATCATTGAAGAGGCAATTGCCACTACGAAGAAGGCGAGAACCTTTATTCTGGATGAAGTTATGAACAAATGTATTGCAGAACCAAGAGCAGAGGTTGGAGCGTATGCACCTAAGATCATCCAGATGCAGATTGATCCTGCCAAGATTGGTGAGGTTGTCGGACAGCGCGGTAAGACAATCAACACGATTATCGAGCAGACCGGCGTGAAGATTGATATTACAGATGACGGAAGAATCTCTATCTGTGGCGTTGATAAAGCCAACATGGAAGAGGCTCAGAGAATCATCACAATCATCGTTACTGATTTTGAAGCCGGACAGATCTTCGAAGGTAAAGTAATCAGTATCAAAGACTTTGGTGCATTCATCGAATTCGCACCCGGAAAAGAAGGTATGGTTCACATTTCCAAACTTTCGAAGGAAAGAGTCAATAAAGTCGAAGATGTACTTTCACTCGGCCAGATTGTAAAAGTCGTATGCCTTGGAAAAGATAAGATGGGCAGAATCAGCTTCAGCATGAAAGATGTAGCAGAGTAAACCGGCAAATCAAAATAAACATAGAAGTTCCAAAGAGTCATGATATCTGAAATTCAGTATCATGGCTCTTTTTATGTCCGATTCAGTTCTAAATGCTTTCTGCATTCATATACTAAATAAAGAGGTGAAGTAAGATGAAAGATGTACAGAAAAAACAGCGTGAAACACAGATTCTGCAGATTCTCCCCAAAACAATCCGCCGGGAGCTGGAGGCAGAAGCAATTGATTTTGACAGGCTGCAGGAGATTCGGATTCGGGTAGGACAGCCTCTTTTGCTGGTGTTTAATCAGGAAGAGTGTATGATTCCAAGCAGCTTGACAGACAAGCATATGGTAACCAAAAATGAAGTTCGTGAAACTTTAGATTACATCAGCAACTATTCGCTGTATGCGTTTGAAAATGAAATGAAACAGGGATTTATCACAATTGAAGGGGGACACCGGGTGGGACTTACGGGAAAAACCGTTATTGAAAATAATAAGGTGAAAAATATGCAGTTCATTTCCTCTATTAATATTCGAATTGCACATGAAATCATCGGATGTGCGGACGGGGTCATTCCTTATATTTCCGCAAACAGACAGATCTGCCATACCTTGATTATTTCACCGCCAAGATGCGGGAAAACGACACTGCTCCGGGATCTGGTCCGTCAGATTTCCAACGGAAATAAGTTCGTAAAGGGCTGCACGGTCGGCGTTGTAGATGAACGGTCGGAGCTGGGCGGATGTTTTATGGGTATTGCCCAGAATCATATGGGAATCCGGACGGATATTCTGGATTGCTGTCCAAAGGCTGAGGGGATGATTATGCTCGTTCGCTCAATGTCACCGGAAGTGATCGCAGTCGATGAAATCGGCAGTCCGGAAGATGTACATGCAATAGAATACGTGATGCACTGTGGCTGCAAACTGCTGGCCAGCGTACATGGCTCTTCCATGGAGGAGATTCAGAACCAGCCGATTTTAAACAGACTGATACAGGAAAAACGTTTTGAACGCTATATTCTTTTGGACCATTCCATCGGAATCGGAAGAATCAAAAAAATATTCGATGAAAGGGGCAGCCTGATTTTTCAGGAAAGTGCCTGATATGTTTTTCGCCAAATTAACCGGCAGTATCTGTCTGATCACTGCATGTACGCTTTACAGCAGATTGATTTTCCTGCAATACAAAAGATACATTGCGGATTTGAATCAGATTTATCAGATCTTATATCGCATCCGGGGTGAAATTGCATATTCCAGATCTCCTTTGGATGATATTCTGTATCATATCAGAAATCAGTTTCCGGAGCCTTTTCACACATGGCTCTCCAATTTAATGAAGCAGATTACGCTCCGAAAATTTACGAAATTTGATTCACTCTGGACCGAACGAATCACAGAAGACCTGAATACGATCCGCCTGAAACCCGGTCACAGAATGTTATTAGCCGAATTCGGACAACATCTTGGCAGTATAGATTACGAAACGGAAGCCGGCACAATGCAGATGGTGCTGGAACGGTTTAAAACAGAGATTCAGAAAGAGGAGAGTACATTAAAGACAAAAAATAAGTTATGCAATTATCTTGGATTCATGACGGGACTGTTCCTCGTGATCCTATTGCTGTAGGAGGTATGTATGAGTGTAAACCTGATTTTTAAAATCGCTGCCGTCGGGATACTGGTATCCATTCTAAATCAGGTGCTAAAGCACAGTGGAAGAGAGGAACAGGCATTTTTGGCAAGCTTTGCAGGACTGATTCTGGTGCTGACCTGGCTGCTGCCTTATATTTATGATCTGTTTCAGACCGCAAAGCAGTTATTTTCACTTTAAAAAATGAGTCCGTTGAGAAAGGAGTGGTGGGATGAATACCAGTCAGATTGCGGTCTTAAGTATCCTCGGTGTCCTTCTGGCCGTTCAGTTTAAATCTGAAAAACCGGAATATGGGATTTATATCAGTGTTGTACTCTGTATTTTAATCTTCTACTGTGTCCTGAACCGACTGAAAATCTATGCACAGATCCTGGAAAGTTTCCGCTCATATGTGTCTGTCGATAATGTATACTTGAATACAATGTTGAAAATGATTGGTATTACTTATATTGCCGAATTTGCATCGGGTATCTGTAAAGACACCGGATATCAGACCGTTGCGAGCCAGATTGATATTTTTGCAAAATTATCAATTCTTGCACTCAGCATCCCTGTCATGCTTGCCTTACTGCAGACCATTCAGGTATTTCTGTCATGATTTTAAAGAAAAGCGCCATCACGGTGACCCTGATACTTTTGCTATGCTGTATGGTTTCCGGTACGGTCTGCGCTTCGGACACTTTGGCTGACTCTGCGGATGCAGAATCGAGTCTGCTGGACGAATTTGATTTTAAAGATTTAAATCAGGGGCTGAAAAAATTGCTGCCTGAGAACAAACTTACCTTTCAGAATCTGTTTGACATGGTGAAAAGCGGTGATTTTGAACAAATCAGACAGACCTTTCTCCAGACGATTTCCGACCAGTTCTTCTATGAGCTTCGCTATCATAAACGGACCTTTGTACAGATTATTTTCACGGCAGTCATTGCTGCAATTTTTACAAATTTCTCCAATGCGTTCCGGAACCGGCAAATTTCCGAAATATCCTTTTATGTACTGTATCTGCTGCTTCTTTCCCTGTGTCTGAATTCCTTTCAGCTCGCGGTCGATGTCGCGGAGGCTGAGCTGGAACATATTCTGACCTTTATGCAGATTCTTTGCCCGACCTATCTGCTCGCTGTTGCAATTGCGGTTGGAAGCAGTACTTCCATCGTTTTTTATCAAATTGTTCTGTTCCTCATCTACCTTGTGGAACTGGTTGTCATCAGCATTCTGATTCCGTCGGTCCATATCTATATTATGGTTCAGCTGATGAACTATATGACCGAAGAGGAGACATTTACACAGCTGGCGGAACTGATTGAAAAGCTGATTGTATGGACGTTAAAGGCAATGACCGCTCTCGTCATTGGAATCAATCTGATTCAGAGGCTCCTTGCACCGGCGCTGGATCATTTGAAACGAAGCGCGCTGACCAGAAGCGCAGAGGCAATCCCCGCGATTGGAGATGCCATGAGCGGCACAACCGAAGTCCTGCTTGGCAGTGCGGTTGTCATTAAGAACAGCATTGGCATCTCCGGTGCACTGATCTGCGTCATGCTCCTGATGGTTCCTCTGCTTAAACTGGGATTCATGGTCATCATGTTCAAGCTTGCCTCTGCCGTGACGCAGCCAATCTCAGACAAACGGATCACCGGCTGTCTGACCGGGATCAGCAAAGGAGGTGAGCTGCTGCTTCGCATTCTGTATACTGTGACGGTATTATTTCTGGTTACAATTGCAATCATTGCCTCTACGACTCATGTGTGATAAATAAGGAGAAGAAGGAGTTTCCATGCAGAACATGATCTATGACTGGATTCAGAATTTAAGTGTTTATATCATTTTAATGATGGCTGTCCTGCAGTTGATCAGCAATGCAGAGTACCGGAAATATTTCCGCTTTTTTTCGGGACTCCTTCTCATCCTGCTGTTACTCACACCTCTGTTGCGGCTTACCGGCATGGAGCAGACATTCTACGACCTATATCACAGTATCGAATACAGGCAGGAAAAAGAGGCAATCGCAGAGTATGAGTCTTATCTGAAGGACGCTTCGAACTTATGGGAGGAAGAAGAGTAATGCCCAAATTCAATTTTCATTTTAAGGACTGGAAGGGATTTTCAGATATCCCGCCGAAAACGAAACTGCTTCTTTTGTTTCTCGTTGGCCTGCTTCTGCTGGTCATTGCGATTCCAACTACAAAGGAACCTTCTGCAGGTGATGTCACAGCCAAAAGCAGTCTGGATTCGGATGCTAAGACAGCGGACAATTCAAACACCTTTCTGACATCCGACGAATATACGGAGTATGAAAATCTGCTGGAGAGACGGATTGAAGATGCCCTTGAGGAAGTGGAGGGAGTCGGTCACGTCACTGCCATGATCACACTGAAATCCTCCACGGAATCCGTCATTGAAAAGGACACGGAAACGGACTCTTCACAGGGCGATGGAACAACGCAGAACAGCTCTTCCAAAACAAGTGTCTACGCTCAGAATTCCGACGGAAGCCAGAGCCCTTATGTTAAAAAAGTATTCACACCGCAGATAGAGGGCGTCATGATTATCGCGGACGGCGGGGATAACAGTGTGGTCATTCAGAATATCTCTGAGTCAGTACAGGCATTATTCGGCGTGGAAGCACATAAAATAAAAATAATGAAACGTTCTACTACATAATTCTATTCCATAAGGAGGGTTACCATTGAAGCGATTATTAAAAAGAAATCAGATTATTATCGCTGCATTAGCTGTCATGATTATCGTCGCTGGGTACTTGAACTATTCCGGACGGCTTTTTAGCAAAAATGATTCAGCTGCCAAAGAAACGTCTTCGGAGCTGGCCAATCAGGAACTGCTGGATATCTCAGAGGAGGATTTAACCGCTGATTCTGAGGATATTAAGAGTACGGATTCCGATGCGGACACACCCGGTGATGCAGTCCTTACAAGCAGTGACAGTATCCAGACAATTGCACAGGCAAAGGTATCAAGAGAACAGGTCCGGGCACAGAACAAGGAAACGCTTCAGGCCATCATTGACAATACGGATTTGACGGATGAGGAGAAAACGGATGCGGTGGCAGAGATGGTTTCAATTACGAAACAGGCGGAACAGGAGATGGCCATCGAGACCTTATTAGCTTCCAAAGGCTTTTCGAATGCTGTGGTAAATCTCACGGCGGATTCTGCCGATGTTGTGGTAGAAAGCTCCGAGCTGACTGAGGCAAACCGCGCCCAGATCGAAGACGTTGTCACCAGAAAGAGTGAAATTGCTCCGGAAAATATTGTGATCACACCTGTAGGTGAATAAGAAAGCATTGCGAAAGAGGATACATTTGTGGTAAACTACAAGTTATGAGTAAAATGAAGTATAATAGGAGAAAAGAATGTCAAAGATAACAGATGAAATAGAAAAAAGAAGGACGTTTGCCATCATCTCACATCCCGATGCTGGTAAAACAACATTAACCGAAAAGTTTTTATTATATGGAGGCGCAATCAATCAGGCAGGTTCCGTCAAAGGAAAAGCAACTGCTAAACATGCGGTTTCCGACTGGATGGAAATTGAAAAAGAGAGAGGTATCTCTGTTACTTCTTCTGTATTACAGTTTAATTATGATGGATTCTGTATTAATATTCTGGACACTCCGGGACATCAGGATTTCTCGGAAGATACGTACCGCACGCTCATGGCCGCCGATTCTGCGGTCATGGTCATTGATGCCTCCAAGGGTGTAGAGGCACAGACCCGAAAATTATTCAAGGTCTGCGTCATGCGTCATATTCCTATTTTTACATTTATTAATAAAATGGACCGTGAGGCGCGAGATACGTTCGAGCTTCTCGATGATATTGAAAAAGAGCTCGGCATCGCAACCTGTCCGATCAACTGGCCGATTGGGTCCGGCAGGGACTTTAAGGGTGTCTATGACCGGCAGACGAAGATGGTAGAGCTGTTCTCCGACACCCACAAGGGTACGACGCAGGGAGAAGTAAAGGAAGTTGCCATCAATAATCCTGAGATTGAATGGCTGCTCGGTGACGAGGCACGAACAACCCTGGAAGAAGAGATGGAACTTCAGGACGGTGCGGGCGCGGAATTTGATTTGGAAATGGTTCAGAATGGAGAACTTTCTCCTGTATTTTTCGGATCGGCTCTGACCAATTTCGGAGTGGAGACCTTTTTAAAACATTTCCTCAAGATGACAACGCAGCCACTGCCGCGCATGTCTGATAAGGGAGCTGTGGACCCGATGACAGAACCGGATTTCTCTGCGTTCGTATTTAAAATACAGGCAAATATGAACAAAGCACACCGTGACCGAATTGCATTTATGCGCATCTGTTCTGGTGAATTTGAAGCCGGCATGAACGTCTATCACGTTCAGGGCGGTCGCGAGGTACGCCTGTCACAGCCGCAGCAGATGATGGCGAGTGAACGTAAAATGATTGATAAGGCTTACGGCGGAGATATTATCGGTGTATTTGACCCCGGCATTTTTTCCATCGGTGACACCCTGACATTGTCCAGAGACAAATTCGCCTATGAAGGAATTCCAACCTTTGCACCGGAGCATTTTGCGAAAGTTCATCAGATTGATACCATGAAACGAAAACAGTTCGTAAAAGGAATCAATCAGATTGCACAGGAGGGCGCCATCCAGATTTTTCAGGAGTATCATACCGGTATGGAAGAGATTGTCGTCGGTGTTGTCGGTGTCCTTCAGTTTGATGTACTGAAATACCGTCTTTTAAACGAATATAATGTGGAGATTCGTCTTGATTCTATGCCGCATGAGCACATCCGCTGGATTGAGAATGATGATATTGATCTGGATAAAATCATTGGGACTTCCGACATGAAAAAGATCAAAGATCTCAAAGGAAGACCACTTCTTTTATTTGTAAACAGCTGGAGCGTAAAAATGACTTTGGACCGTAATGAAGGCCTTGAATTATCTGAGTTCGGGCGCTCTTAAGGAAAGTATAACTTTCCCTTTGCAAATAGATTGATATTTGTTATAATAAATGCAGAGATTAAACCAAACAGGAGGTTTTAACATGGCGAAAAACGAAAGAAATACGTATACCATACAAGATGACCCGAACGCAGGATCTGTACAGATTGCTGACGAAGTGGTTGCAATTATAGCAGGACTTGCTGCGACAGAAGTAGAGGGCGTCGCATCTATGGAAGGCAATATTCCGAAGGAACTGATCAGCAAGCTTGGCATGAAGAATCTTTCCAAGGGTGTCAAGGTTGATGTTTTAGAAGGAGTTGTTACTGTTTCTCTTACACTGAACCTGAAATATAACTACAGCATCATGGATATCTCAGCAAAGGTACAGGATAAAGTAAAGACAGCGATTGAGAACATGACAGGGCTTGAAGTTGCAGATGTCAACATTAAGATTGCGGGCGTTGAGATGGAGAGTGGAGAGTAATCAGTATCGATTATACTGTTTGACCTAGGGATGTCACAGGGCATCCCTATTTTTACATAAAGAACCAATTAAGAGAGGATACAAAAATGACGAGATCGGAATTGAGAGAGAATATCTTCAATATGCTTTTTCAGGTAGAATTCAACCCGGAGGAAGAACGCCTCGAGCAGATGGATTTCTATGTGGACGGACTTGGAGAAATCAGAGAACAGGACAAGACCTATATGAAAGAGAAGTACCAGAAGATCGTCGGTCACCTGAGTGAGATTGATGCTTTGTTAAATGAAGAGACAGACGGCTGGAAGACAGGCCGTATGAATAAAGTGGATCTTACGATTCTGCGTTTAGCATTATATGAGATTAAATGGGATGAGGAAGTTCCTACCGGAGTTGCTATCAATGAAGCGGTAGAGCTTGCCAAGAAATACAGTGGCGATGACGGACCGGCTTTTATTAATGGCGTACTGGCTAAATTTGCATCCTAACGATTGCCGCAGGAGATGTGCTTATGCAAAATGTGTATTCCGTAAAGCAGATAAATGCCTACATCAAAAATATGTTTGCGCAGGACTATATGCTCAATCGGATTTATATCAAGGGCGAGGTGTCCAACTGTAAATATCATAGCTCGGGTCATATCTATTTTTCCCTGAAAGACGAGTCAGCGGCGATCGCCTGCATCATGTTTGCAGGACAGCGATCGGGGCTTTCTTTTCGTTTAACCGAAGGTCAGCAGGTGATCGTTCTTGGAAGCATCAGCACCTACGAACGTGGGAGTACCTATCAGTTATATGCCAAAGAGATTATTCTGGACGGCGCAGGTCTGCTCTACCAGAAATTCGAAGCGCTCAAAAAAGAGTTAGAGGATATGGGAATGTTTGCCAGTGAATACAAGCGTCCAATTCCGCAGTTTGCCAAGAGAGTCGGAATCGTCACGGCACCGACCGGAGCGGCAATCCGCGATATCATCAATGTGTCGGGGCGGCGTAATCCCTACGTACAGCTGATTTTGTATCCGGCGCTCGTGCAGGGGAGTGGTGCAGTTCCCAGTATCATTTCCGGTATTCAGGCATTGGAGGCCGCCGGTGTCGATGTCATCATTGTCGGCAGGGGAGGCGGTTCGATCGAGGATCTGTGGGCTTTTAACGAAGAGGCGGTTGCAAGAGCCATTTTTAACTGCAAAGTGCCAGTCATTTCTGCAGTCGGACATGAGACTGATACGACCATTGCGGATTATGTTGCTGATCTACGCGCGCCAACACCTTCTGCTGCAGCTGAACTGGCTGTATACGAATATCTGACCGTGGAAGCCCAGTTAAAAGACTATGAATCCCGCATCCGACGGCAGATGGTTTCCAATCTGCAGATTTCGCGAAAACAGTTGGAACAGTACCAATTCCGGCTGCGCTATTTAAATCCAAGACAGAAATTAAATGAAAAGCGGCAGCTGACCGTTGATATAGATGGAAAGCTAAGACAGCTGATGTCTATGAAATTAGAACGTTCACGTCATTCCCTTGCGATCCACATTGCAAATCTAAAGCGCCTTTCTCCTTTAGAAAAATTGAACCAGGGATTTTCCTATATAGAAAATACAGCGCACCATTCGGTGAAGAGCATTCAGAATATTGAAGTTGACGATGAACTTCGTATCTATATGACAGATGGCAGGGTGACGGCAAAAGTGACGGCAAAGGAAAAGGAGGAGTATCATGACTGATCTGGCAAATAAAAATGAAACCGTTTCATTGGAGGAGATGTTTCAGTCTCTGGAGGAGATCGTGTCTCAGTTAGAGCAGGCCGATGTTTCTCTGGAAGACTCGTTCACTCTCTATCACAGGGGCATGAACATGTTGAAAGAGTGCAACGAAAAGATTGATACCGTTGAAAAGAAAATCAAAGTATTAGATGAAGATGGGAAAGAGCAGGACTTTTAGATGAATTATGAACAAAAACGCATTGAAAAAGTAAATGAAATCGAGGAAATTCTTCAAAACTATCTGCCGGATACAGCCGGTTATCAAACGCTCATCGCAGAAGCTATGGCGTACAGTCTGATGGCAGGAGGAAAGCGTCTGCGGCCTATGCTGATGAATGAAACATATCAGATGTTCGGCGGCAACAGTGAAATCATACGTCCCTTCATGGCTGCAATCGAGATGATTCATACGTATTCTCTCGTCCATGATGATCTGCCGGCAATGGATAACGACGATTACCGGCGTGGCAGGAAGACAACGCATGTTGTCTATGGGGAAGACATGGGGATCCTCACCGGAGATGCCCTCTTAAATTACGCCTTTGAGACCGCGGCATCCGCTTTTGATATGGAACCAGAAAAGGGCAGAGCCATCGGACGCGCGATTCAGATCTTATCCAAAAAAGCCGGCATCTATGGAATGATTGGCGGTCAGGTTGTCGATGTCAAAGAAACCGGTCACAAAATCAGCCCGGATACGCTGCATTTTATCTTCGAATTAAAGACGGGAGCATTGATTGAAAGCTCAATGATGATTGGAGCGGTTCTTGCGGGGGCTGATGATTCCGAGGTTGCCGTGGTAGAGCAGATTGCGCATGATATTGGTTTTGCTTTTCAGATTCAGGATGATATCCTTGATGTAACAAGTTCCGCCGATGTATTAGGTAAACCGACTCACAGCGATGAGAAAAACGAAAAGACAACTTACGTGACTCTGAAGGGACTTACTCAGGCCAGAGAAGATGTTGCACATATTTCAGAAAAGGCCATTCAAAAGCTTGATGCTCTGGATGTTCAGAACGATTATCTGAAATGGCTCCTGCAGTCATTGATCCACAGAGAAAAATAGAGAGGTATTCCTATGATTTTAGAAAAAATTCAAAAGGAAAATGACATACAAACTTTAAAAACGGAAGAGCTGAAGCCTCTGGCACAGGAAATCCGTGAGTTTTTAATCCAGAAAATCAGCAAGACCGGTGGACATCTCGCCTCCAATCTTGGTGTTGTAGAGCTGACCATGGCACTTCATCTGGCGTTTCATCTGCCGGAGGACAAGATGATCTGGGATGTAGGACATCAGGCTTACACTCACAAGATGCTGACCGGACGCAAAGCCGGGTTTGATGATTTAAGGACCTACGGGGGAATGAGTGGATTTCCAAAGCGCGCGGAAAGTGACTGTGATGCTTTTGACACCGGGCACAGCTCGACCTCTATCTCGGCAGGCCTTGGACTGGTCCGGGCACGGGACATTCAGCAGGAGACGCACAGCGTGATTTCTATCATCGGAGACGGCTCGCTCACCGGTGGAATGGCATACGAAGCCCTGAATAACGCCTCCATGCTGAAGAGTAATTTTATCATTGTACTGAATGATAATAATATGTCCATCTCACCGAATGTGGGCGGAATGTCACAGTATTTAAACGGACTCCGTACTGCAAATGCCTATACCGAATTAAAAAAAGGCATCGAGGATACACTGCTTAAAATTCCGGGACACGGCCAGAAAATCGTCAAAAAAATCAAACGGACCAAAAATGGTATTAAACAGCTGTTTGTTCCGGGGATGTTCTTTGAGGATATGGGCATCACCTATCTGGGCCCGGTTGACGGACACGATATCCACAAGCTCTACACCACCTTTCAGGAGGCAAAGCGGATGAAGCATGCCGTGCTGGTCCACGTGATCACACAGAAGGGAAAGGGCTATGCGCCGGCGGAAAACAATCCTTCCAAATTCCATGGAACCGGTCCCTTTGATATTACATCCGGCGAGCTGATCTGTGATTCCAATAAAGACAGCTACACGGATGTGTTCTCCAAGGTCATCTGTGACTGTGCGAAAAAAGATGATAAGATCGTTGCCATAACCGCTGCCATGGCGGACGGCACAGGACTGCATCCTTTTGCAAAGCATTTCCCGAACCGTTTCTTTGATGTCGGTATTGCAGAAGAACATGCCGTAACCTTTGCAGCCGGACTTGCCGCGGGTGGGTTAAAGCCGGTGGTTGCGCTGTATTCTTCCTTTATGCAGAGGGCGTTTGATCAGGCGATTCACGATGTCTGTCTTCAGAAGCTGCCGGTGGTTCTTGCGATCGACCGTGCAGGTCTGGTCGGAAGTGACGGTGAGACGCATCAGGGGCTCTTCGATCTGTCCTTTCTGTCGATGATTCCGAATATGACGATCATGGCTCCGAAAAACCGGTGGGAAATGGCGGACATGGTGCGCTATGCGGTTGATTTCGAGGCACCAGTCACCCTCCGTTATCCGAGGGGAGCCGCCTTTGAAGGACTGAAAGAGTTCCGCAGTGAAATTGAGTACGGAAAGAGTGAGATTCTTTACGAAGAAGAAGATATCGCAATTTTCTTTGTCGGTCACATGTCAAAGCTTGCGGAAGAGATCCGGCTGAAGTTAAAAGAGATCGGATACGACTGTTCTCTAATCAATGCGCGATTTGTCAAACCGATTGACACGGACACCATCGAACTGCTCTCCAAAAAGCATAAGTATTTTGTCACCATCGAAGAAAATGTATTGTCCGGAGGGTATGGCGCTGCGGTATTAAGCTATGTCTCAGCGGCCAGTCTGCCGGTAAAAGTAAGAAATATCGGTATCGCGGATGAGTACGTAGAACACGGAAGTGTCGATCTTCTTCGCGATGAAGTCGGACTGAATCAGGAGACGATCCTCAGACAGATTATTACGGATTACAATGGAATGAAATGACAGGAGATAACATGAAAGAACGTTTAGATGTATTATTGGTCAAAAGAAATCTGGCAGAATCCAGAGAAAAAGCAAAGGCAGTCATCATGTCCGGCAATGTCTATGTCAAGGGACAAAAAGAGGACAAAGCAGGAACGCAGTTTCCGGACGATGTCGCGATTGAAGTCCGCGGACATGCCCTGCCTTATGTCAGCCGCGGAGGGCTGAAGCTTGAAAAGGCAATCGCAAATTTTGAAGTGTCGGTAAAAGACAAGGTGTGTACCGATGTGGGATCCTCGACCGGAGGTTTTACAGACTGTATGCTCCAGAACGGTGCAAAGAAAGTGTTTGCCATCGATGTCGGTCATGGACAGCTCGACTGGAAGCTCCGTCAGGATGAACGTGTCATCTGCATGGAAAAGACAAATATCCGGTATGTGACACCGGAGGATATCGCAGAGCCGATTGATTTTTCCTCCATCGATGTTTCTTTTATCTCCTTAACGAAAGTCCTTCTGCCGATCCGCAACTACCTGACCGAGCACGGTGAGATTGTTGCACTTATCAAGCCACAGTTTGAAGCCGGAAGAGAAAAGGTTGGCAAGAAAGGCGTGGTGCGGGAACGCTCCACCCATCATGAAGTAATTGAAAAGATTGCATCCTATGCCCTGAGTATCGGATTTGAGATACGAAACATTGATTTTTCACCGATCAAAGGTCCGGAAGGGAATATTGAATACTTAATTCATTTGCGGAAATGTGATAAGATAAAAGAAGTGCCGGAAGCAAATGTGGATTTGGAGGCAGTTGTCGATCAGGCTTTCGCAGAACTTGCAAAATAGTACAACAAGGGGAACGCTATGAATAAATTTTATATCGTAATGAACACAGGCAAAGATAAAGATTTTGCAGTATCGAACGAGTTAAAGGATTATATCGAAAAAAACGGATGTGAATGTGTCCTTTCACAAAAGGATGCATCCGGGCAGATTGTTCCGGGCACGATTCCCGAAACGGCTGATTGTGTGATTGTGTTAGGCGGTGACGGGACGATGATTCAGACGGCAAGAGAACTCAGTGATTACGATTTTCCGCTTCTTGGTATCAACATGGGAACACTTGGGTATCTCACACAGATTGAGATGCATCATGCGAAAAGCGCATTGAAGCATTTATTTTCTCACGAGCCCGTAATCGAAAAGCGTATGATGCTAAAGGGGATACTGAATCAGGAGAAAAAATCTCTTGCATTAAATGATGTCGTCATTTCCAGAGAAGGAAATCTGCGTGTCATTCATTTTGACATTTATGTGAACGGTTCCCTTTTAAACAGCTATCAGGCCGACGGTGTCATCATATCGACGCCGACAGGCTCAACCGGATACAATCTGTCTGCCGGTGGTCCCATTGTGGAGCCGACCGCTTCCATGATTGTGCTGACACCGATCTGTTCTCACGCGCTCAACACGAGCAGTATCGTTTTGTCCTCCGAAGATGTCATTGAGATTGAGATTTCAGAAGGACGGCTCGGAAAAGAATCTGCGGCAGTTTCTTTTGACGGCGGAAATTCACATCACCTGACCACCGGTGACCGGGTGAGGGTTCAGCGCGCCGAAGAGACAACTTCCTTTGTGAAAATCAGTGAAGAAAGTTTTCTGAAAACATTGCGCCGTAAAATGAAAGGAAATTGATATGAAAGATAACAGACACGCCAAAATTATCGAATTGATTCATAAAAATGATGTCGAGACACAGGAAGAGCTGGCCGAGCTTTTGAATCAGGACGGCTTTAAAGTGACGCAGGCAACGATTTCCAGAGATATCCGGATGCTGAAGCTGACCAAGGTGACCGGAGATAACGGGAAGCAAAAATACATCCAGCAAAAAGGGAACGAGCAGAATATCAATGAAAAATATATGCGCGTTTTAAAGGATGGATATGTCTCAATGGATATGGCACAGAATATTCTGGTGATCAAGACGGTCTCCGGTATGGCGATGGCTGTTGCCGCCGCCATCGATGCGATGAACTGGCATGAAGTGGTCGGATGTATCGCCGGAGATGACACCATTATGTGTGCGATCCGCAGTGTGGAAGACACTGTTAACGTCATGGACAAAGTACGCAAAATCGTTTAAGAAATGTATGAAGGGTCAAAGTCATGCATAGGAGAAAAAGATGTTACAGAATTTGCACGTAAAAAACCTCGCCCTGATTGATGAAATCGAAATCGATTTCCAGACAGGACTCAACATTCTGACCGGAGAGACCGGCGCCGGAAAATCAATTATTCTGGGGTCTGTTTTTCTTGCGCTCGGTGGGCGCTATTCCAAGGATATCATTCGTAAGAATGCGGATTTCGGCTTGGTAGAACTGCTTTTTTCAATCGATAATCCAGTGATTGAAGAGGAATTAAAGGCTATGGATATTTTCCCGGAGAATCATCAGATTCTGCTCAACCGCAAATTGCTGGAAGGAAGGAGCATCAGCCGAATCAACGGTGAGACGGTCAATATATCCACGCTTCGTGACGTGGCAAGTCTTCTCATTGATATCCACGGTCAGCACGATCACGAATCACTTCTTCACAGCAAAAACCATCTGGTAATTTTAGACAATTATGCCAAAGACAAGATTTCCGATATCAGACAGCTTGTCACCGATGCTTTTTTTGAATATAAGGACTGCCAGAAAAGACTGGCTGAGTCTGTCATGGATGAAGCGGAGAAACAGCGGGAGCTCTCTCTTTTGCAATATGAGATTCATGAGATTGAAGAGGCAGATTTGAAAGCCGGAGAAGATGAACAGCTGGAAGAACAGTACCGGAAAATGACAAACGGCAGAAAAATTTGCGAAAATATCAGGGAGGCCTATCAGTATACCGGAGAGTCCGACGGTGCAGGGGATTTACTGAGCCGTGCTATCCGTGCCCTTGGAACTATTACGGATTTTGATGATAACGGCAAAGAGCTCTGTGAACAGCTAATTGAGGTGGACAGCCTTCTAAACGATTTTAACCGCGAATTATCTGACTATGAAAAATCGTTTGATTTCTCGGAAGAAGATTTTCACGAAACAGAAGAGCGGCTGAATCAGATTAACTACCTCAAATCCAAATATGGAAATCAGATAGACGATATTCTCACCTACTATGACGGGTTGTGCAGTCGTCTGGAGGAAATCGCTGATTATGATGCATTTATTAAAAAATTAAATATTGAACTTGACAATGCAAAAAAACAGCTGGAGAAATATTCGGCACAATTGTCAAAGCTTCGAAAAAAAGAGGCTGCCGTTTTTGCGGAGAAGATTCATCAGGGATTGGTCGATCTGAATTTTCTGGATGTCCGGTTTGAGATGCAATTTAAAAAGACAGACCATTTCTCGGCAAACGGAACCGATCAGGCGGAATTCTACATTTCCACCAACCCGGGAGAAGATCTTCATCCGCTGGGCAGTGTTGCCTCCGGCGGTGAACTGTCGCGTGTCATGCTTGCAATCAAAACCGTGATGGCAGACAAAGAGGATACCCCGACACTGATTTTTGATGAGATTGATACCGGAATCAGTGGAATCACCGCCGGTAAGGTTGCCGGACAGATGGCAGTCATCGCCAGATCCCATCAGGTTATCTGCATTACACATCTGCCACAGATTGCGGCGATTGCCGATGCACATTTTTCTATCAAAAAAAATGCGGTTGACAGCCATACGCAGACCGGTATACAGCTGCTGGACCAGAATCAGTCTGTCGCAGAGCTCGCCCGCATGATTGGAGGCGAGAGCATCACCGACGCTGTTCTTCAGAGTGCGCGTGAGATGAAATTTCTCTCCAAAAAATAACGAATGTTCGAATGGATTTCATCCAAAAACCACATACTAAGGTTAATACCGAAAAAGCGAGTACCGACTGGTATTCGCTTTTTCTTTTTAGAAGGTGGTTTTTATGACAATTCAAAGATATAGAAAGATATTGGTCAGTGTGGCAGTCATTGCTTCGCTGGTATGCGGCAGTTTATTCTATTCCTCCTTTACACAGGCACTTTCGCCGGACCATACGGCCGACGTGTCAGATATTCAGGATAACATGGTACTGCTCGGGGGCATGCCGGTCGGCATCTATCTTCAAACGGACGGCGTCATGGTGATCGGGACCGGAACAATCGAAGCGGAGGATGGCAGCTCCTGCTCACCAGCGGAGCATAAAGTACATGCCGGAGATTATATAACAGCCGTCAATGAGGCGAGTGTTGAGAATAAGAAATCGCTGATTGAGCAGATTGAAGCCTCCGCGCAGAAGGATGTCATCCTGACCGTGCGCCGGAACAAAGAAGAGCTTCAGATTAAGACCGAAGCAGTAACAAGCAGGGACGGCAAAAAAATGCTTGGCATCTGGGTCCGGGATGATGTGCAGGGTCTTGGAACCGTCACTTACATCAAGAACCATACCTTCGCAGCGCTGGGACACGGTATTCATGATATGGATACCAGCTGCCTTTTAGAAATCAGCGGTGGGCTGCTCTACCGTACCAATATCCGTTCCATTTCCAAAAGCACAAAAGAATCTCCGGGGAGCATGGAAGGCATCATTGTATACAGCAAACTGAATGAACTCGGAACTATTCAGAAAAACAGAACAACCGGCATTTACGGGACAATCGAAGATGCAGATGCAGTCTTAGATGAGAAAATTCCGATTCAGACTGCGCCAAAAGAAGAGATAACACTTGGAAATGCAACAGTACGTTGCAAGGTCGAAAATGAGGTGAAAGAGTACCAGATTCGAATTGATGCACTTGATTTTTCCAATCATGAAATCAATAAAGGAATGACCATCGAGATCACGGATCCTGAGCTGCTTGCCATTACAGGCGGGATTGTACAAGGGATGAGCGGAAGTCCGATTATCCAAAATGGGAAACTTGTCGGAGCAGTTACACATGTGTTCATCAAAGACTCCAAAAAAGGATACGGCATATTTATCGAAAATATGATGAAAAATTAAAATATGGACAGAATGTCGAACTGTCTCGACAAAGTTCGCTTGTATTAGACAAACCTGTTTTTCTATAATGGGGCACGTGGCGTGTTCAATAGACAGCAGGTTCAAAGGGAGCGCAAATGGAGCAGTTGAAAGTAGCTATCGCAGATGATAATGAGCGTATGCTGAATATCCTTGATGAACTCATCACTTCAGATAAAGAATTAAGTCTTGTTGGAAAAGCCAAGAATGGGGAAGATATGTGTCAGATTATCAGAAATACACAGCCGGATGTTGTCCTGCTTGATCTGATTATGCCAAAAATGGACGGTCTTTCTGTTATGGAACAGATTAACCATGACCAGTCTTTGATAAAACATCCTCATTTTATTGTTGTTTCAGCAATCGGGCAGGAAAAAATGACAGAAGATGCCTTTGAGCAGGGTGCGAACTATTATTTAATGAAACCATTCAATAACGAAACCGTTTTGAAACGGATCAAAAGTATCCGCACCATCTATCAGGCAAAAGGAAAAGCGAGAGAAGAAAGCTTTGCACCAAAAGAGATCAAAAAAGAAGATTTAGAGGTACGCGTGACAAATTTACTGCATGAAATCGGCATTCCGGCGCACATCAAAGGATATCACTATCTAAGAGATTCCATCATTATGGCAGTCAATGATATGGATGTGCTAAATGCGATCACAAAGGTGCTGTACCCGACAGTTGCCAAGAAGCACCAGACAACCTCGAGCAGAGTCGAACGGGCAATCCGTCATGCGATAGAAGTGGCCTGGAGCCGTGGTAAATTAGATACACTGGATGAACTATTTGGATATACCGTCAGCACCGGAAAAGGCAAGCCGACAAATTCGGAGTTTATTGCTCTGATCGCGGATACGATTCAATTAGAATATAAAAAGAGATAGTTCTTTCCAGAATGAAAAAAATGCGATATAATAGAGAAAATATATGTTTTTGGAGGGAAAAATATGAAAAAGATTTTATTTGTAGCTTCTGAATCAGTTCCATTCATCAAAACCGGAGGATTAGCCGACGTTGTAGGATCACTGCCGAAGTATTATGACAAGAAAAAATACGATGTTCGCGTTGTCCTTCCAAAATATACCTGCATGAAACAGGAATGGAAGGATCAAATGGAGTATGTAAATCATTTCTATATGGATATTAACGGAAGTGACCAGTATGTCGGTATTCTTCAGATGGTTTATGATGGAGTGAAATTCTACTTTATTGACAATGAGTTCTATTTCGGCGGTCCTGTTCCATACGGCGAGATTTATCAGGATATCGGTAAATTCGCGTTCTTTTCAAAAGCGGTACTGAGCATTCTTCCCGTGATTGATTTCAGACCGGACCTGATTCACTGTCATGACTGGCAGACCGGACTGGTTCCTGTCTATCTGGATAATTTCCGCTATGGAAGTGAATACTACCGTGGGATTAAGACTGTGATGACAATACATAACCTGAAATTCCAAGGAAAATGGGATACCAAAGAGGTACAGAAGATTACCGGATTACCGGATTACTATTTCGTACCGGATAAATTGGAAGCCTACAAAGATGCGAACCTGTTGAAGGGCGGCATCGTCTATTCGGATAAAGTTACAACGGTCAGCCATTCTTATGCGGAAGAGATTAAGACACCGTTTTACGGCGAGACACTGGACGGATTGATGATGGCAAGATCGAACGACTTAGTCGGCATCGTCAATGGGCTGGATTATGAAGATTACAGCCCATTCATGGACAGTAAAATTGCAAAGAACTTCACCGTGGATACATTCCGTACCAACAAGGTGAAGAACAAAACTGCTCTTCAGAAAGAGCTTGGTCTAACCGAGGATCCGAAGGCAATGATGATTGGTATTGTTTCCAGACTGACAGACCAGAAAGGCTTCGATCTGATCGCATATGTAATGGACGAGCTCTGTCAGGATGCGATCCAGCTTGTTGTGCTTGGAACCGGAACCGAGCAGTACGAGAATATGTTCCGCCATTTTGCATGGAAATATCAGGGAAAGGTATCTGCAAACATCTACTATTCAGAGCCTATGTCACATAAGATTTATGCATCCTGCGATGCCTTCTTAATGCCATCGCTCTTTGAGCCCTGCGGCCTCAGCCAGCTTATGAGTCTCCGTTACGGAACGCTTCCGATTGTACGTGAGACAGGCGGACTGAAAGATACGGTGGAACCATATGATGAATACAACAAGACAGGAACCGGCTTTAGTTTTCTGAATTATAATGCACACGAAATGCTTTCTACCATTCGTTATGCAGAGCATATTTATTATGACAAAAAGCGGGACTGGAATAAGATTGTAGAACGCGCCATGAAGATGGACTTCTCATGGAAAAATTCTGCAAAACAATACGAAGATTTATATAAAGACTTGATTGGATAAAACAATAACATGGATAAAAAAACGCGTGAAGCGATACGTTATCTGGGCTATGGTAAAAATGCGGTAGATGAGAAAACACTTTCACTGATTTCAAAGACGTTTCAGTCTTTGGAATCGGTGGCGGTTAAAAAATCCATCTATCGCATATTTAACATAGTGCATGAGGATGAAAACAACTTTTCCATTGGGAAAGTTCACATACACAGCCGGAATCTGGGGAAAAATCTCAGGGGCTGTAATAAAATTGTACTATTTGGCGCAACACTTGGCGCAGGTGTCGATCTGCTGATGAATCGATATAACATCACCGATATGGCTCAGGCGGTCATCATGCAGTCCTGTGCTGCAGCATTACTGGAAGAATACTGCGATGAATGTCAGGATGCAATTGCTGCAAAGCTGTCACTGGAGCAGTTATATTTAAGACCTCGTTTCAGTCCGGGATATGGTGATTTTGACATATCTTATCAAAAACCACTGATGATGATTCTGGATTGTGCGAAAACGATCGGACTGACGATGACGGACGGTTATATGATGACTCCGACGAAATCAGTGACAGCCGTGATTGGTATCAGCCCGTCAAAAGAACCGTGTCATAAGAGCGGATGCGAAGAATGTACGAAAAAGGATTGCTTATATAGAAGGGACTCACTATGATTACAGAACGTTTAGGGAAAGAATTGTTATTTTTTGACGGTGGAATGGGCACACTGCTGCAGGAGAAGGGACTTCTTCCCGGTGAACTGCCGGAGACATGGAATATCACGCATGCAGATGAGATTACAGACATCCACCGACAATATTTTGAGGCTGGGAGTGACATTGTATTAACCAATACCTTCGGTGCGAATGCGCTCAAATTTCAGGATGATACATTTCCACTAAAAGATATTATTGACACAGCAGTGCGCAATGCGAAAAAAGCAGCTCTGTTTGCTGACATCGAAGACCGGGAGACCTATATTGCTCTGGATATCGGTCCTACCGGGAAGCTTCTAAAGCCTATGGGCGATCTGGACTTTGAGACGGCTTACGAGACTTTCAAAGAGGTGGCGGTGCTCGGTGAAGAGGCCGGCGCTGATTTGATTCACATCGAGACCATGAGCGATACGTACGAAGTGAAAGCCGCTGTCCTTGCGGCAAAGGAAAATACTTCGCTCCCGGTTTTTGTCACTCTCATTTTTGACGAGAGAGGAAAGCTGCTGACCGGTGCCGATGTGCCTTCTGTTGTTGCAATGTTAGAAGGACTGAGAGTCAATGCTCTTGGTATCAACTGTGGACTCGGTCCAAAACAGATGCTTCCGATTCTCTCACAGATTGCAGAATATACTTCACTTCCGATTATCGTGAAGCCGAATGCCGGGCTTCCAAAACAGCGCGATGGCGTGACCTATTATGATGTATCCCCGGCGGAGTTTGCTAAAACCATGGAAGAGATTGTCAAAAAAGGTGCCGTACTGGTCGGCGGATGCTGCGGTACGACCCCGGAGCATATCCGGGAGATGATTGCCGCAGTCTGTGATTTTCCGGCTGTTCCCTGCACTCCGAAGGGACGCACTATCGTATCTTCCTATGGCAGATCCATCGAGATTGGAACCGGCTCTAAGATCATCGGGGAACGTATCAACCCGACCGGAAAGAAGAAATTCAAAGAAGCTCTGAAGGAACACCGCATCGATTATATCATCAAGGAAGGAATTGCCCAAGAAGAAGCAGGCGCACATATTCTGGATGTGAATGTGGGTCTGCCGGATATTGATGAAGTGGCTATGATGAAGGAGGTCATCCAGCAGCTGCAGAGTGTCACAAGTCTGCCTCTGCAGATTGATACTGTTGATGTCAATGCAATGGAAGCCGCAATGCGCATTTACAATGGAAAACCGATGATCAATTCGGTGAGTGGTAAAAAAGACTCCATGAATCAGGTATTTCCACTGATTAAGAAATATGGCGGAGTCGTAGTTGGTCTTACGCTGGATGAAAATGGAATTCCGGACACGGCACAGGGCAGACTGGAGATTGCCAAAAAGATTTTAGCATCCGCAGCCTTATATGGGATTGAAAAGAAGGATATCATCATCGATGTACTCTGTATGACCATCAGCTCTGAACCGAACGGAGCCAAAACCACACTGGAAGCCCTTCATCTGATTAAGAATACGCTCGGGGTGCAGACCGTACTCGGCGTTTCCAATATCTCGTTTGGCTTACCGAACAGACCGATCATCAATTCCAACTTCTATACGATGGCAATGCAGCAGGGCTTAAGCGTCGGAATCATCAATCCGCTCTCCGAAGAGATGATGAAATCTTATTATGCTTACCATGCCCTTGTGAATCTGGACGAGAACTGTGAGCACTATATTTCCCACTATGCAAATCAGGAACTGTCAGGACTCACAGTCATTGGTGAGCACAAGGGTGAACTCACCTTACAGAGTATCATCGAGAAGGGTCTGAAGGATGATGCGACACGGATTACCCAAACATTACTCGAGACAAACGAGCCTCTGGATATCATCAATCAGGAGCTTATTCCTGCACTCGATGTCGTTGGCAGGGGCTTTGAGAAGGGAACCGTTTTTCTCCCCCAGCTTTTAATGAGCGCGGAAGCGGCCAAAAATGCATTTGCAGTCATCAAGGATGTCATTGCCCGCAGCGGTGCACCCGCAGAGCATATGGATAAAGTCGTGCTTGCAACCGTCAAGGGGGATATCCATGATATTGGCAAGAACATTGTAAAAGTATTATTGGAAAATTACAGCTTTGATGTCATTGATCTGGGAAAGGATGTTCCGCCGGAACTGATTGTCCAGACTGTTTTGGAGCAGGAGGTTAAGCTGGTGGGGCTAAGCGCTCTTATGACAACAACCGTTGTGAGCATGGAAGAGACCATCAGGCTGCTCCGAAAAGAGGCACCGGACTGTAAAGTCATGGTGGGCGGAGCTGTACTGAATCAGGATTACGCAGACATGATCGGCGCCGATTTTTACGGAAAGGATGCCATGCAGTCTGTCTATTATGCGCAGAAACTTTTTTCATAATTCAATATAAGGAGGACATTACACATGATGAGAGGATTGGATACACCGGTCAAAAAAAGACGAAGAGGAGTGTTTACGGAGGTCGCAAGGGTTGCATTTGAATCCACACCGGATGACCTGATTAAAGACATTGAAGCCATCCCCTATACGCTTGTCTCTGAGGATATGGACAACTTCAGTTCCGCACAGTACCGGGTGCGCGCAATTGTAAGAGAGGAGCTGCGTCTGGCTATGGGAATGTCCTTAAGACCGGAAGACAAGGCGGTCCATCTGACCGAGGGAATCGAGGAGAGCAACATTTCCGAAAAATATTATGAGCCGCCGCTGATGCAGGTGATTCCATCTGCCTGTGCGTCCTGCGAGAAGAACGGATATGAGGTCAGCAATATGTGCAAAGGCTGTACGGCGCATCCTTGTCAGGAGGTCTGTCCGAAGGATGCAATCTCTTTCGTGGATGGCAAATCAGTTATTGATCAGGAAAAATGCATCAAGTGTGGCCGCTGCAAATCGGTCTGTCCTTACGATGCAATTGCCAAAAAAGAACGCCCGTGCCAAAAGGCCTGCGGTGTTAATGCAATTGGATCGGACAAGTACGGAAGAGCACAGATTGATCCGGACAAATGTGTATCCTGCGGTATGTGTATGGTAAGCTGCCCGTTTGGTGCGATTTCTGACAAGTCTCAGATTTTCCAGCTGGCACGTTCCCTAAAAGAAGGCGGGGAAATCATCGCCGAGATTGCACCGGCATTTGTCGGTCAGTTCGGCCCGAACATCACACCCCGCAATATTAAGGCTGCACTGCAGGAGCTTGGCTTTGCGGAGGTGTATGAAGTGGCACTCGGCGCAGATATCGGTGCAATTTCCGAAGCACATCACTACGTAGGCAAAGTCGTAACGGGAGAATTACCGTTCTTACTGACATCCTGCTGTCCTTCATGGTCTGTTCTGGTAAAAAAATATTTCCCGGATATCGCAGATCAGGTATCGCAGGAATTGACACCGATGGTCGCTACCGCAAGAACCATTAAAAAAGAACATCCAGACGCAAGGGTTGTATTTATCGGGCCTTGTGCGGCCAAGAAGCTGGAAGCTGCCAGAAGAACTGTCCGCAGTGATGTCGACTTTGTCGTTACCTACGAGGAGCTGCAGGCAATGTTCGATGCAAAGGGCATTGACTTAACCAAATACGAAGCGGAATCCTCTTTCCACAATGCAACCGGAGCCGGCCGCGGCTATGCCTGCGCAGGCGGTGTCGCAGATGCCATTGAGAAATGTATCAACGAGTATTACCCGGAGGTTGAAGTGAATATCGAGCATGCCGAGGGGCTTGCGGAATGTAAAAAGATGCTGATGCTTGCAAAAGCAGGGAAGATGAACGGCTGTCTGATCGAAGGTATGGGATGTCCGGGCGGCTGTATTGCCGGTGCCGGAACGAATATTCCTGTAATGAAGGCGAAAAAAGCTCTTTCCGATTTCGTGAAAGCATCCAGTGAAAAAATTCCGCCAAAAGAGCTGGAAGAGATTGAATTGAAATAATTTTTCAAAAAATTTGAAAAAGTGACATGGCTATGGTATCATAGAAATCATGTTAGAAAACATCGGAGAAGTGGATATAACTGCCACTTCTCTTGTTGTACTGATATAGAATCATAAGGAAACCGTCAGCAGACCTGAACATCCTTTTGATGAATAATGGAGGAAACGTATATGCAAGCTTATGGAGTTAACGAATTAAGACAGATGTTTCTCGATTTCTTCGAGAGCAAAGGACATCTGGTAATGAACAGTTTTTCACTGGTACCACACAATGATAAGAGTCTTTTATTGATCAATGCAGGAATGGCACCGTTAAAACCTTATTTTACGGGAGCGGAGATTCCGCCGCGCACACGTGTGGCAACCTGTCAGAAATGTATTCGTACCGGAGATATCGAGAACGTTGGTAAGACAGCCCGTCACGGTACTTTCTTTGAGATGCTCGGCAACTTCTCGTTTGGAGATTATTTTAAAAATGAAGCAATCGAATGGTCATGGGAATTCTTGACCAAGGTTGTCGGACTGGATGCAGACCGCTTATATCCATCTGTTTATTTAGATGATGATGAAGCTTTTGATATCTGGAATAAGAAAATCGGTATCCCGGCAGAGCGCATTTTCCGTTTTGGCAAAGAGGACAACTTTTGGGAGCATGGCGCAGGTCCATGCGGTCCGTGTTCCGAGATTTACTATGACCGCGGCGAGAAATACGGCTGTGGAGAGCCCGGCTGTACGGTAGGCTGTGAATGCGACCGCTATATGGAAGTATGGAACAACGTATTTACACAGTTTAATAATGACGGTAATGGCAATTATGAGACACTCGAGCACAAGAACATTGATACCGGAATGGGACTGGAGCGTCTTGCAGTTGTTGTTCAGGATGTAGATTCCATTTTTGATGTGGATACGATTCAGGCACTTCGCAACCATGTATGTAAGATTGCCCATGTTGATTACGGTACGGAATATGACAAAGATGTATCGATCCGTCTGATTACAGACCATATTCGTTCTGCAACCTTCCTGATTTCCGATGGTGTCATGCCTTCGAATGAAGGACGCGGATATGTACTGCGCCGTCTGATCCGACGCGCAGCCCGCCACGGAAGACTCCTCGGTGTAAACGGCTCGTTCCTTGCAGCGCTCAGTCAGACAGTCATTGAAGGATCCAAAGACGGTTATCCTGAACTGGAAGATAAAAAAGAGTTCATCCTAAAAGTCCTTTCTCAGGAAGAAGAGAAATTCAATAAAACCATTGATCAGGGACTTAGCATTCTCTCTGATATGGAAGGTGAGCTCGCAAAATCAGGCGCAAAAGTTCTTGACGGCAAGAATGCATTTACACTTTACGACACATACGGATTCCCACTTGATCTGACAAAAGAAATTTTGGAAGAAAAGGGTTACACAATTGATGAGGACGGGTTCGCTGCAGCGATGGAAGAGCAGAGAACCAAGGCTCGTAATGCGCGTGAGACCACCAATTATATGGGTGCGGATGCAACTGTTTATGACGAAATTGATCCATCGGTCACCACTGCATTTGTCGGATATGATCATTTAACCTGTCAGTCAAAGGTAACCGTTCTGACAACCCAGAGCGAGATAACAGAAGCACTCTCTGAGGGCGATATGGGTACTGTTTTTGTTGAAGAGACACCGTTCTACGCAACCATGGGAGGTCAGGAAGGTGATACCGGTATTATTACCGGACCGGAAGGAACCTTTGAAGTAAAAGAAACCATCAAATTACTCGGCGGCAAATACGGCCATGTCGGAATGGTTACAGACGGAATCATCAAATCCGGAGACACGGTTTCCTTATCCGTCAATGAGGCAGAACGTTCCAATACATGCAAGAACCACAGTGCGACACATTTACTTCAAAAGGCCCTGAAAGAAGTCCTTGGCGGACACGTAGAACAGAAAGGATCTCTTGTGACACCGACGCGTCTTCGCTTTGACTTTGTACATTTTCAGGCAATGACGGCTGATGAGATTGCGCAGGCAGAAGCAATCGTCAATAAAGAAATTCAGGCAAATCTTATCGTCGACACGAAAGTTATGAACATCGAGGAAGCAAAAAAGACAGGCGCAATGGCACTGTTTGGTGAGAAATATGAAAACGATGTCCGCGTTGTTTCTATGGGTGACTTCTCCAAAGAATTATGTGGCGGAACCCATGTTGCAAATACCGGTGTGATCACGACCTTTAAGATTCTCTCAGAAACCGGTGTGGCTGCCGGCGTACGCCGTATCGAAGCCCTGACCGGAGATGGTGTATTTGCATATTATAAGGAGATGGAAGCGAAGTTAAATGCTGCATCTGTGCTTCTTAAGACAACACCAAATGAATTGTCTGACAAGATTAAACATCTTCAGGGAGAAGTAAAAGCCCTCCACAGTGAGAACGAATCCTTAAAGAGCAAGCTTGCTCAGGATTCCATGGGTGATGTCATGGATCAGGCGGTAGAGATCGGTTCTATGAAACTATTGGCATCGAATGTCGACGGCGTTGATATGAACGGTCTTCGTGATCTCGGTGACCAGTTAAAAGAAAAGATTGGAAGCGGAGTTGTTGTCCTTGCATCCGGCAAGGACGGAAAAGTAAATCTGATGGTAACTGCCACAGAGGATGCCATCAAAGCAGGTGCACACGCAGGCAATCTAATCAAAGCAATCGCCGGACTTGTCGGCGGCGGTGGCGGTGGAAGACCGAATATGGCACAGGCCGGAGGTAAGAATCCATCCGGAATTCCGGACGCTTTATCGAAAGCAAAAGAGGTTTTATCGGAACAACTTGGAAAATAATAGTTGACGAACCGAAAAAATATGGTATAATCATCTGTAGTGCAATAAAAATACCCAAACAGTTCGGTTGATGCACAATTCAGAACTGGAGGGAGGTTAGGTGTGAGACTATGTCAAATGTAATCGTAAAAGAAAACGAGACGTTAGATAGCGCTTTACGCAGATTCAAAAGAAACTGCGCCAAGGCTGGTATCCAGCAGGAGATTCGTAAAAGAGAACATTACGAAAAACCAAGCGTAAGACGTAAGAAAAAGTCTGAAGCTGCTAGAAAACGCAAATTTAATTAATAATGTGCAAAAAATGATAGAGTGTTCAATTTTGGACACTCTATTTTTTTCAAAAGGAATAGGAGACTACTATGTGGGATAAAGTCGTTCTGGGATATCAGCTTTATGATATTGTACTTTGGTTTTTAACATATAGCGTTTTAGGATGGGCAGTAGAATCACTCTACATGTCCCTCTGTAACAAAAAAATCACGAACCGCGGATTCACGAAAGGTCCGATCTGTCCGATTTACGGCGTTGGGGCACTGACTGTATATTTTGCGCTGCGGTCATTCACTGCCAATAAAGTTCTGCTGTTTTTTCTTGGGGCAGTTTTCGCCACATTTATTGAATGGCTGACCGCAAGAATCATGACCGCCGTTTTTCACGAGGTATGGTGGGACTATAAAAACAAACCATTTAATTACAAAGGAGTCCTCTGCCTTGAGAGTTCCATTGCATGGGGATTCTATACATTGTTTTTATTTACTGTTTTGCATAATGTCGTCACTGGAATTGCAAGTAAGATTCCGGTTGCAATTGGCCATATATTAATTACAATCATTCTAATAGCCTTTTTTATCGATTTTTTCTATGCGCTATATAAAGAAAGAAAGAAAATGCAAGATTAGAGAAGGAAAATTGCAAAAAATAATTGACAACTATACTTTACCGTTTTAAAATGATAAAGGACAAAGCAGTCAGGCAGACCAGATTGAAATTTGTCAGTCTGGTTATTTTAATTTTAGGAGGAAAATAATATGTCATATGTTGATGAAGTCATTGCGTTAGTTGAGAAAAAGAACGCATCAGAGCCGGAATTTTTACAGGCAGTAAAAGAAGTATTAGAATCACTTCGTGTCGTTGTTGAAGCGAACGAGGATAAATATCGCAGAGAAGCTCTTCTCGAGAGACTGGTAGAGCCGGAGAGACAGTTAAAGTTCCGTGTACCATGGGTCGATGATAAGGGACAGGTTCAGGTCAATACAGGATACCGTGTACAGTTTAACAGCGCAATCGGACCATACAAAGGCGGATTACGTCTTCACCCATCTGTAAATATCGGAATCATCAAATTCTTAGGTTTTGAGCAGATTTTCAAGAATTCTTTAACAAGCCTTCCAATCGGTGGTGGTAAAGGTGGTTCTGATTTCGATCCGAAGGGCAAATCAGACAGAGAGGTTATGGCTTTCTGCCAGAGCTTCATGACAGAATTATGTAAATATATCGGCGCAGATACCGATGTTCCTGCTGGTGATATCGGAACAGGCGCAAGAGAGATCGGTTATATGTACGGACAGTACAAGAGAATCCGCGGATTATCAGAAGGCGTTCTCACAGGTAAGGGATTAAGCTACGGCGGATCACTTGCACGTACAGAAGCTACCGGATACGGATTACTGTACTTGACAGAAGAGATGTTAAAGATCAACGGAAAAGAGCTTGCAGGCAAGACAGTTGCTGTTTCCGGCTCAGGAAATGTTGCAATCTACGCAACACAGAAAGCACAGCAGCTTGGTGCCAAGGTTGTTACCTGCAGCGATTCTACCGGATGGGTTTATGATCCAGAGGGAATTGATGTTGCAGCATTAAAAGAAATCAAAGAAGTAAAACGTGCACGTCTTACAGAATACAAGAACTACAGACCAAACTCAGAGTATCACGAAGGACGCGGCGTATGGTCCGTTAAAGTTGATATTGCGCTCCCATGTGCAACTCAGAACGAGTTATTATTAGATGACGCAAAACAGCTGGTAGCAAACGGTGTCATGGCAGTTGCCGAGGGTGCTAACATGCCTACCACATTAGAAGCTACCGAATACTTACAGTCGAACGGTGTATTATTCGCACCTGGAAAGGCTGCAAATGCTGGTGGTGTTGCAACATCTGCACTCGAAATGTCACAGAACAGCGAGAGACTGAGCTGGACATTTGATGAGGTTGACGCAAAACTTCAGACAATCATGGTAAATATCTGCCACAACATGGCTGATGCTGCTGAAAAATACGATGCAAAAGGAAACTACGTAGTAGGTGCCAATATTGCCGGATTTGAAAAAGTTGCTGAGGCGATGCTTGCACAGGGTGTTTGCTAATAGAAAAACAACGCTTTTACTGCGGGGCTGTGAAATGTAATGAATCATTGCATTTCACGGTCCCGTTTCCTTTGTCCTGTTTTTGGCAATTCTGAGGAAAACCACATAAATAAGTGACATCAGATTGATTTCATTTTCTATAAATGATATACTAAAACAAGTATGTGTAACAAATCAAGGGGGAAGATATATGGCTGCGAAGCAGACAAAAAGAACTTCAAAGGGGAAATCAAACACAAAATCAAAAACCAGTACAAAGCCGAGATCATCTTCAAAGAAAACACAGACGGCAAACAATGCTTTATATGATGAAATTGCACTTGTCATCACATTTGCAGTATGTGTATTACTCTTAATCAGTAATTTCGGAATCGGAGGCAGCATCGGCAATACCGTCTCTTCCGTATTTTTTGGTATCTTTGGATTGCTGGCTTATATTATGCCGATTGTTTTATTCGGAGGAATTTCATTTCTTATCATCAATAAAGAGAATTCGCATGCCTACATCAAAGGTGCTGCGGGTGTTACAGCTGTTTTTTCGTTAAGTACATTTATTGAACTGGTTGTTAATTCTTATGATGCAAATGCATCTTGGCTTTCTTACTATACGCAGGCGAGTATCCATAAGAATGCGGGCGGACTGGTCGGCGGATGTCTGGTTAAGATTTTCTGTCCGCTCATCGGTGTTGTCGGAACGTTTATTGTTGTCATTACACTGATTATTATTTCCGCTATCATTATCACGGAGAAATCATTTCTCTCTTTTCTTCACCGCAGTGGGAAGAGGGTTTACGATGACAGCAGACAGAGAAAGAATGAAGCTGATCTAAAAAGAACCGAGCGGAAAAAAGAAGCCGCTAAAAATGATGCGTTAAAGGGTGTCTCTTTTGATACGACATTAAGCAGAAAATCACCGGAGCTCAAAGAGCTTGAGCCGCCAAAGGAACAGCCGGAGTTTCAGCCGGCAAATGAATCAAAGACTCCATCAAAGGGCTTTGGATTCGTCATTGAGCGGCCGGAGAACATACCGGAGGCTCCTGCTGAGATTCCGGAGCCAGAAAACAAAGAACCTGCAAGACGCACCCGCAAGAAAAAGCCACCGTCTGATGCCAGCGTGGTTGCCGCAGAGGTTGCGGAT
>JAQUUC010000073.1 GCA_028694105.1 Hespellia sp. | reverse complement strand
TTTTGAGATTCTTTGTCCTTACAATCTGTTTTTCCATCTTTTTTACTCCTTTTTCATGATAAACCTATCGTAATACACAACTATCTCAAACCTCTCACAAAATGTAACATTCACATTTTTGTGATAATCAGCCGTTCGGCAGATAGATTTGGAATTTGGCACCTTCGCCCTCTGCAGAACTCACTTCCACATACCCCTTCTGCATCTCTATAATCTCTCTTGCCAGATAAAGACCTACCCCGATTCCGTCCTGATCATGCACCTCAGGCTCCCGATAGAATCTGCGGAAAACTTCCGCCTGTCGTTCCGGTGCGATTCCTTTTCCCGTATCTCTAATACTTATCTTTGTGTATATTTCCTGTCTGCTTACTGTTACACGTATCTCGCCTAGTAAATCCGTGTATTTCACTGCATTATCCAAAATATTGACCAGTGCTTCCTCTGTCCATTTTGCGTCATACATCACTTCGATTGTTTCCTCACAATCCACATATACTTTCATTTTCTTTTGCTGCGCTGCTGGAACAATCGCAGAGACTGCCCGTCCAATCGTTTCATACAGGTTGTGTTTCTCCTGCCTGATTTCAATGATTCCGGTCTCCAGCCGTGACATTTTCACCATGCTTTGCATAAAGAAATCCAGTTTATTGGTCTGCCCTGAAATATGATTTAAAAACTCTTTCCGTTTTTCTGCATCCGGTTCATCCTGCAGCAGTTCAACATACATCTTCAAATTGGCAATCGGAGTCTTTGTCTGATGGGAGATATCCGATATCAGTTCTTTGATTTGCTGCTTTTCTTTTCGATTTCTTTCACTGTTTTTCTTCCAGAGATCACCAAGTCTTCGTAATTTTTCATTGGTCTTTCCCCACAAGGTATCGCTTGGGATATCCTCTTTTCTTATCTCATTTCCTAAAATCAAGTCTTCCAGTGATTGTTCCAACTTGGCAGTGAATTCATAGATATCCTGCTTCATTTTCCGCATATGCATCCCCAGAAAAACAATCACAATACAAAGACCTATCATAATCATTCTCATCTCAGCCATTGATACCCCATTCCATAGACATTTGAAATATATTGATGTTCGTCGTCTTCAATCTTTTTTCTCAGCCGGTTCACATTAACAGCCAGCGCATGCTTATCGACAAATGCTCCATTACAGTCCCAGAGTTTTTCCAGCATCACCGGATAGGTCAAAAGCTGTCCCGGATTCTCCACGAACAGACGAAGCAGACGGTATTCCGTTGGCGTTAAAATGCATTCACTGCCGCCCGCCGTTGCCTTGATTGTGTCAAAATTCACCATTAGGAATTCGTCCTCGTATTTGTTTTCCTTCGACACTTCTGTCTTTTGCAATGCAAGCTCTATTTTCTTTTGCAGGATTTTCATGGAAAATGGCTTTGTAATATAATCTAAAGCACCTACTTCATATCCTTTCAGAGCATCTTCTTCCATATCCCGTGCCGAAAGGAACAGGACCGGTATCTGGTACTTTCCCTGCATCCATTCACAAAGCTCGAATCCTTCCCCATCCGGCAGATTCACATCCAGCAAAATCAGATTTACCGCATGTGTTTCCAAAAGCTGCTTTGCTTCTTTTATTGAATATGCAGACACAGCAAAATACCCCGACTTTGTCAGGGTATAAGTTAGTCCTTGATTTAATTCTAAATCATCTTCTACAATTAAAATATGATCCATGTTTACACCTCTGTATTTCATTATACAGACTGTATTAGAACTCTTCAATCTAAGAATAATCACAAGTTTGAGATTATTCAAAATAGTCCTACGATCTTATATAGCTATCTCATATGTTCACTCACGAAAACTGAAATTGACCGAGCAGTATGCGAGGGATGCTTCTTGTCCTTCAGAGCAAGAAGATGCCGTGATTACAACATGTTCTTGAACAAGTTCAAGAACCATCGCGAGCAAAAACAGCTCGCTCAATTCCAACCATGTCATGCGTACACTATCTCCTGCAAAACAATTTCTTCTGCTTAATTTGCAATCCCGTTCGTTACTTGTAACCACTTCTGCCAATCACGTCCCTTCAGTCTTTCATCCCCCCTTCGGCTTTCTACATCTGATGGATGGAGATCAGGATAATATAGTCCGCTGCCATCTCGTATATACGTTCCTCCCAATTCCTCAAATAGTGCCGTGTTTGCAGTAACCTTTTTCTTCTGTTCTTTTATTTCGTTTCCTCCTTTGGAATCCATTATTCTATTGTCCAAATAAAACGTTCTATATAGTTACTTCTGTATGTACCGTTGACTTGGACACTCCGAATTTCTTCGCCGCCTGCCGCACCGTAACCTTATTCTCCACGATATAATTGGCAATCTCCACAGCACGTTCTTCAATATAATCTTTCATTAAAATTCCCCACATACACTGTTTTTTACAATGTATGCGGGGAGTGAATTAATCTAGTACAAATTATTCGGATTGTTACAACTCCATTACAATAATCTGCCGGAAAACTTTCCTTATTGATTGGTTCATCTAGCTCAACGCTGACTGTTGGTACTCTCATTTCATAATAATTATTGCTCATTCCTATATCACAACTCCATTACAATGATCCACTTCGTGCTGAATAATCTGTGCAATCCAGCCAGTATATTTCTGCTTCTGTCTCTTGAAGTTCACATCCTGATATTCCACTTCAATCTCTTGATATCTTGTTGTCTTGCGCACACCAAGCAGAGATAAGCAACCTTCTTCTGTTTCGTATGGTTCACGCTTCGATACAATCTTGGGATTCATCATTGCGATATTCATAACCCCCATATTTACGGCAATGATTCTTTTTTTCACGCCAATCATATTGGCAGCCATTCCCACACAACCAGCTTCATTTGCCTTCAAAGTATCGAGTAAATCAATTGCAACCTGCTTATCTGCTTCTGTCGCGGGCTCCGATTTCTGATTCAGAAAAAATACATCTTTCATAATTGGTCTAATCATAACTATCCCCTTTTAA
The DNA here is from genome assembly GCA_028694105.1 of Hespellia sp. Taxonomy (GTDB): domain Bacteria; phylum Bacillota; class Clostridia; order Lachnospirales; family Lachnospiraceae; genus Hespellia. Next base: position 5,438 of record JAQUUC010000073.1, on the reverse strand, counting down.
TTCCATTCTTTCCAAAAAACTGTATGTTCATCCTGTGTGTTCTCCTTATGATTCCGAACATTGCACGATTGCATTATGATAGAAACGCTCTGTTTCTTCATCAAATGCAACCAGCCACACCTCAAAGTCACTGTCAACTTGACCTTTTGTACTGTCTATAATTGTGGAAATGGCAATCTTTGCCGCCTGCTCTTTGGGATATCTATAGATGCCCGTGGAAATGGCTGGAAATGCAATTGACTTGCATTCATGCTCGATTGCGCACCGAATTGAATTTCGGTAACAGTTAGACAATAACTCAGCCTCGTTATGTGTTCCGCCATTCCATACTGGACCAACTGTATGAATCACATATTTAGCTGGCAGGCTATAGCCTTTTGTAATCTTACATTCTCCTGTCTTACATCCGTGTAACTCTCTACATTCTTCCAAGAGTTCTCTGCCTGCCGCACGATGAATTGCTCCGTCTACTCCGCCTCCACCTAGAAGTGATGAATTGGCTGCATTAACGATTGCGTCAACGTCAAGTTTCGTAATGTCTCCTTGTAAAACTTTGATATGCATAGCCTCGTCCCCTTCTAATAATCAATGAAGTAACTTGTCCTCTGGCACTGAAATTTCTTTCCCATCGCATTGTTGTCTTTCTGGCTGATCCATTCCCTTTTCATATCTGGCATTGAATCTGCGATTAATCTCTCGAATCTCAACCTTGCCATCAATGTAATCCTGATACATCTCTGCAAGCCCAGCCATACATCCATCGCATGTAGCGGAAATGTTACCAATTGAATCCTCAACGATTTGTTTACGTTCTACTTTTGTCGTTTCTGATATTAGTATTCCTGACATTTTAATTTCCTCACTTATTCTTCTTCAAAATATCCATAAATCTAAACAAGTCCTTATTTCTCCATATAGAATCATTTGTCAAAATTATACTATGTTTTACCTATTTAAACAAATGGTTTCATTGTCTTTCCTTTGGTGCACCTTCTCCTATAATTTTAGCAGCGCTTCCATTACATCCTTAACTCTATTTTTTGAGCAACCTGATATATGCTTCATTCTTCCGTCATCGGCAATTAATTACTACTATTTATTACTTATTTTGTAGTATTTTTGCCGATAATGGCATATAATAGAACTATACAAATCTAAAAATTAGAAATGAGGTGATACACAATGAGTTATTTATCAGTAAAAGAGACTGCACTTAAATGGGATATATCTGAGCGAAGTGTCCGTGATTACTGTCAAAAAGGACGAATTGCCGGGGCATTTCTAATTGGAAAAACGTGGAGTATTCCAGACAATGCCACAAAACCAACCCGTATTCCTAAACATTCAAACCAACCTCGCATTTTACACAACGTGTTACGTAATGAAAAGATTCATTCTGTTACAGGTGGTATCTATCACAAGATACAGATTGAATTAACTTACAACTCCAATCATATCGAAGGAAGTAAACTAACACACGATGAAACCCGATATATCTATGAGACCAACACGATTGGTATCCAAAATAAACAAATCAACGTAGATGATATTGTGGAAACGGTAAACCATTTTCGCTGTATTGATTATATAATTGATAACAATTCCAAAATAATAACGGAGAAAATGTTAAAAGAATTGCATATGCTCTTGAAAACGGGAACATCTGACAGCCGACAATCATGGTTTGCTGTCGGGGATTATAAAAAACTCCCAAATGAAGTTGGTGGTATTGAAACTACCGCCCCAGAAGATGTTCATGATAAAATCAAACAACTACTTCATTCCTATAAGCAAATTGCAGATCCCGATCTTGATGCACTGTTGGACTTCCATTTCCAATTCGAGCGTATACACCCATTCCAAGATGGCTCTGGCCGTATCGGTCGACTGATTCTGTTCAAAGAATGTTTAAAACATAATATTGTTCCATTCATCATCACGGATAATTTGAAAATGTTCTACTATCGTGGTTTATCAGAATGGAAATCCGAAAAAGGATATCTGCGTGATACCTGCCTTACTGCACAGGACGAAATGAAACATTATCTTGATTATTTCAGAATTCAATATGATAACAGTTAAATCATATATGGCGCAAGGACCTATCGCTCCTTTATCGCCGTCACTTACTCTGGACTTGTGCTTTCCCTGCGACTCATGGACTGTAATTCTTTTCTTTCCTATAACAATACCTCCATCTTCGCCTCTAACGAATCTTCATAAGAAGAAAGCTGCTCATCGGTGAAAATGTTCTCCCGACAAAGCAGCTTTTATAATTATTTTTTATTTCTTCTTTCCTCAAGTTCCTTCTGTATCTGCGGAAAGATCTTATCAAGATTTGTTCTTAATAACGCAATCATAGCAATTACAATCAGTACCAGCGGAATTAAACTAAAGAGAATTTTAAATGCCTGTAGTGTGTATGCGGACTGTGTGGCTGCACCAGCTGTATATTTACCAATAGCCAATCCCCAACCAAGTATGGCTGCACCCAGACCTGTGCCAACCTTCATTCCGAAACTAGAAACACTATACGTAAGTCCATCAAGACGCACATCATTTTTCCACTCGCCATAATCAACTACATCACCTATTAATGCATATAGGCCAGCGGAAGCAGGAACGCCGCCCAGTCCCTTTATTGCTGAAGCAACAAGCACAACTATAGTGTTTGTAGCACAAAAATAAATAATAATGAAACCGATTATTTGGAGAATAAAACCAGCAATCATACACTTCCATTTCCCAAATCGCCTTGCTAGAGAAGGGAATATTAACATACCTAAAATTACAGGAAGCATTCCACACATCATCATGGTTCCATATATACTTTCATTTTTCATTACATCTCTTACAAAGAAAATTGTCATCCCACCTATAACACCATTCGCACAATTCGTCATCGTAAAGAGAATAACTAAATAAATAAAATACTTGTTTTTTAAAAGCAGACGGAGAGATTCTCCAATACCTAGGCTAGATTTATTCTCTATATTACATTCCTCCATTGTTACACGTTCTTTTGTACCAAAAAATGTAATAAGAAGGAATACCATGCCTGAAACAGCATATACAGCAGACATTTTTCCCCAACCAACGGATTTCACAAGAGGAACTGCCGCATATGAAATAATTAACGCAGTAATCATATTAAAAATAAATCTGACAGAATTTAGGACCGTTCTGTCATCCTGACAATTTGAAATCAACGAAGGTAGTGTATAATAAGACAGACTGCATGCAGTAAATACAAAAACCGTAAGGAATATATATGTAATAGTGGCATAGACTATTTTTCCTGTAGTTGAAAATCCTGTCGGCACATTGAACAGAAAAATCAGACCTATCATCATAAATGGAGCTGTAAATAAAATCCACGGCCGTGCTTTTCCCCATTTGGTATGGGTGTGATCTATGATTTCTCCCATTACAAGATCTGAAACGCCATCAAAAATTCTCGTAACTAACATAATGATACCTATTACAGCTGCGCTAATTCCTACATTATCTGTATAGTACAGAGTAAGAAACGAGCCAACTACTGTCCAAATAAAGTTACATCCAGCATCTCCGAGTCCAAATGCTATTTTTTCTTTCCAACTGATAACGTTTTTACTCTTTTTTACTTTCATAATAAACCTTCCTCTTTCTCTATTTTATATCTAAAATAAGTAACTGATAACCCCTCATTTGAATAACATTGGTTTCTAAATTCACTGGTTCAGAATAATTATTAATTAGGACTTTCTTTTCCCCCTCTGGAAGTTGGAAAAACTTTCCTTTCCTTTGAAAATTTGCCATGACAAGAATTTTCTTGTTTTTGTCTTTTCTAAAAAATCCAACAAAATTATCCTCCTTTTCAAGAAAAGATGTCTCTTTTCCATAAACTAGTGTTTCCTTGTATTCCGGATTTTTACGTAGTAAAATGAGCTTTTTATAAAAATTAAGTAAGGAATCTTCTCGAGCTTCTTGCTCTGCTACATTAATTTTCATATAATTAGGATTTATTCTCATCCATGGCGCAGCTTTCGTAAATCCTGCGTTTTCTGTCTTATCCCATTGCATTGGAGATCTGGTGTTGTCACGGCTATATTCTTGAATCTTCTTCAAAGCTTCCTCTTCGCATAACCCTTTCTCCAAAGCAAGTGTGTACTCCATATGTGAGCCAATGTCAACAATCTCATCTGCCGACGAAAAAGATAAATTTTCCATACCAATCTCTTGACCCTGATATAGGAACGGAAGACCATACTGCATAAGATTCAAACCTGCCAACATCTTTTTGCTGATCTCACTAATATCTTTTTCAGGGATAAAGTGACTTGCTGCCCTTGGAAGATCATGATTTTCAATAAAGTTAGATAAGAAACCAACATTAAAAGACAATCGGCTGCTTCTTAATAATGCGTCTCTGAATTCATTTGCTGTTGGCTGCTTATGAGAATAAAATCCATCAAAGTCTTCTCCTTGTTTCCCTATCATGTAAAGAGAAAAATCAAAAATCGAACTCATACAACCATCATCACTGATATATTTTTCTAAATCTTCTTCTTCAAAGCTAACCACTTCTCCTACCGTAAACGCATCGTTGGCTTCAAATGTTCTTTTTTTCATTTCTTGAAGATATTCATGCAATCCATCATTACATGTTGGCGGAATCTCATATGTGCAAAAACCATCCTCCCTATCAGCTGGCAGAATTTCAAATGGCATCGTCTTTTTTATAAAAGCTGCTGCATCAATTCGAAATCCAGAGATTCCTTTGTCAAACCACCATTGTATCATTTTATAAAGCTCTTCTCTCACTTCAGGATTTTCCCAATTGATATCTGGTTGCTGTTTGGCAAACAAATGAAGATAGTAAAGATTATCATGTCCCGGAAGTTTACTCCATGCATTCTCGCCAAAATACGATCTCCAGTTGCATGGTGCATTACCATTCACTTCTTCACGAATATAAAAATATTTTCCATATTTTCCATACGGGTCTTTCATTGCATTCTGAAACCAGATATGCTGATCAGAACAATGATTTACCACGAGATCCATCACAATATAAATACCTCGTTTTTTAGACTCATGAATCAACTCGTACATATCTTCATTACATCCAAAAACAGGGTCAATGTGATAATAATCAGAAACATCATATCCTTGATCGATAAATGGGGAACAATATACTGGGCAAATCCAGATAAGCTCAATCCCTAGAGATTGTAAATAATCCAGTTTTTCAGTAATACCTTTCAAGTCTCCAATACCATCCCCATTCGAGTCATTAAAACTCTTTGGATACACTTGATAGGCTACTTTTGCAAATTCCGCTTAAACTGAACGCGCATTCCGCTATCAGCTGAACATTGATTCCGTTCATTTCTGAACACGTTTCCGGTTCAGACTGAACAATAATTACACAAAGTGTTATAGTCATTTCGTAG
>JAQUUC010000035.1 GCA_028694105.1 Hespellia sp. | reverse complement strand
CACAGGACTGTGACTTGATGATGTGGGTGAAAGGATTTCTACGGGAGGATGCAGAAATTGGTGATACGGTTGAAATTGAGACTGCAATCGGTCGCAGGATCAAGGGGCAGCTGTGTGAAGTGAATCCAGGATATACGCATACATATGGCAATTTTGTGCCGGAGCTGGTACAGATCCAGCATCAGTTACGTGAAATTATGTTTGGAGGTGAGGAAAATGTCTAAAGATTTATCTTATGCAGCATTGAATGCGAGAAAAAATGAAATCATGCAGTCAGCGATGGGCATTGACTACAGTAAATTTGAACTTCCGGGAATTGGGTTTGATTATGAGCAAATGATGCGGGAAGTAGCCTATTCGATGGAGGAGATGGAACGGATCCAGAGAGAACATGCAGTTGGAAATACTCCATTGATCGAGTTGCGTAATCTTACAAATCTTGCCCGCAAATATGCACCAGCTGGAAAGGGTGCACGGATTTTTGTAAAAGATGAGGCATGTAATGCATCGGGCAGTTTCAAGGCGAGACGTGCATCAATTGCCGTCTATGAGGCTAAGAAAAAAGGATACAAAGGTGTAATCTGTGCAACATCGGGAAATTATGGCGCGGCGGTTGCGGCGCAGGCGGCAATGTATGGACTGAATTGTATTGTTGTGCAGGAGTGCTATGACAGCCGAAAGGTCGGACAGCCGGAAATCTTGGAAAAACAGCGCATTTGTGAAGCATTCGGAGCGGAAGTTGTACAGCTTACGGTTGGACCGGAATTATTTACAACCCTTCTGCAGCTGCTGGAGGAGACCGGATATTTCAATGCGTCACTATACACCCCGTTCGGAATTGCCGGAGTAGAGACTTTGGGATATGAGCTGGTGGAGCAGTGCAGAGCGCAAATCGGATGTGATCCGGATATGGTACTGGCGACAAATGCCGGAGGTGGAAATATCACGGGTACGGCGCGCGGAGTCAGAAAAGCAGAATGTGATGCGGAAGTCTGCGGTGTATCCATTGACTTGAAAGGTCTGCACATGGCATCGGATCACGATTTCAACAAGAAATCATTTACCACGGGACATACTGGATTCGGAATGCCGTTCATGACCTGGCCGGATCGCAGCGACTGCCCGCGTAATGCAGCACGTATGCTTCGCTATATGGATGGCTTCTACACCGTAAAGCAGGGAGAGACATTCTATATCACAGAGGCTCTTGCAAGTCTGGAAGGATATGAGAGAGGACCGGCAGGAAACATTTCTCTTACCGCAGCATTTGCATTAGCGCAGGAGATGGACAAAGAGCAGGTAATCGTGGTGCAGGAGACAGAATACACAGGAGCAGGAAAACACCCTATGGCACAGCTTTCTTTTGCCCGCGAAAATGGAGTAGAAGTCGTATTCGGTGATCCGGATGATGATATCCCGGGAAAAAAGATCGTGCTTCCAGTGTCTCCGGATTTGATCAAAGCAAGAAAGCAGAATCTGGATGTGACACGCCGCTCTTATATTAAGAATTGTGTTAAGAAAAACGTAATGACTCAGGCAACACCGGCTGATATTCAGTTTATTATGGATGATTCCAAGGCAAGCCGGGAATTCGTGACAGAGGAATTGCAAAAGCATAATGTGGAAATCTTGTAAATAAAGAGCAAAGGATGGGAAAAACACCATGAAAGAAAGAAGAAGTTTCAAAACCGTAGAAACGCATACGCTGGGACAGCCGACCAGAAATGTAATCAGTGGATTTGAGCATGTCCCGGGTAGTACCATGGCGGAAAAATTCACTTATATGAAGGAGAATGAAGACTGGTTTCGCAAGCTGCTGACCTATGAGCCGCGCGGCAGCGAAATCATGTCCGGAACACTGATCACAGAACCATGTACAGAGGGTACAGATGTCGGTGTCCTTTATTTTGAGGCGAGCTGCTGGATGCCGATGTGTGGTCATGACACAATCGGTCTGACCGTCGCACTGATTGAAACCGGAATGGTTAAGGTGAAAGAGCCGGTTACGACGATTAAACTGGATACGGCAGCAGGAGTGGTATCCGTGGAGGCAAAGGTCGAAGATGGCACCGTAAAAGAAGTATCATTTCTGAATGCACCGGCACTCGTATTAAACCGCAATGTGATGGTGAATACGAAGGCGTTCGGAGAACTGACGCTGGATATTTCATGGGGTGGAAATGTGTATGCGATTCTGCCGGCGGAGAAGGTGGGCATGGAAATTGAACCGAAGAACTGTGATCGATTCATCGAAATTGCACAGTCCATCGCAGCGGATATAAATGAACAGGTTGTAATTCATCATCCGGAGCTGGACTTCATAGACCGTGTAACACACATCGAGTTCTCGGGACCACCGAAAAATCCAGAGGCCGATATTCAGAACATTGTGGTTGCCCTGCCAAAGGTTGTGGACCGCTCCCCTTGTGGAACCGGAACCTCAGCGAAAGCGGCACTTTTATATGAGGAAGGAAAACTGAAGGTGGGTGATAGCTTTGTACACGAGAGTGTGATCGGTTCCCTGTTCAAATGTGAGGTAGTGGAAGAATGTCTGGTAGGCGGGCAGAAAGCAATTTGTCCGAGAATTACCGGAAATGCATGCGTCATCGGGTTTGCAACTTGGATTTTAGATCCGACGGACCCGTTTCAGGAAGGATTCCTGTTAGGGTGTTAAAACACACATGGATCAAGGAGGAAAACCATGATATTCAATATCCAGAAATGTTCGATTCATGATGGAGCAGGCTTGCGCACACTGGTGTTTTTCAAGGGCTGTCCACTGCATTGTCTTTGGTGTGCGAATCCCGAATCCCAGTCATACCAACCGGAAATTATGGAAATTCCGCGCAAATGTATCGCCTGCCGTGCATGTCAAAAGGTTTGCAGCGAGGCTGCGATATCCTTGCAGGATGGGGAATACAGAATTGACCGAAGCCGCTGCAAAAAATGCTTTCGGTGCACCGATGTCTGCTATGCGATGTCAAAGGAAGCTGTCGGTGAGGACATGGATGTGGATTCACTGTTTCAGGAGATTCATAAAGATCGGCGTTTTTATCAGCAAAGTGGCGGAGGTGTGACGTTTTCAGGTGGCGAGCCACTGACGCAGCCCGATTTCTTAGCTGAGGTTGCCAAAAAGTGCAGGAAAAACAGAATCAATACTGCGATCGAGACGTGTGGCTATGGTAATTATGAAGCATTTAAAAAAGCACTTCCGTATATTGATTCCATGTTCATAGACATGAAGCATATGGACTCAAAGGTGCATACAAGACTGACCGGTGTTGGCAATGAAGTTATATTGGACAACATTAGAGCCATCTCCACGCATGGAATTCCGATTACGATAAGAACACCGGTAATACCGGGGTGCAATGATTCCATCGATAACATTGAGGCGATTGCCGGATTTATAAAAGAACTGCAAAATGTGCAGGAATATGAGCTGCTGCCGTATCACCAGCTTGGGGTTTCAAAATATGTATCGCTGGGAGTTCCATATCAGCTTGAGGATACTGCGCCGCCTGCAGACGAAGAAATGGCGGAATTAGTGAGACGGGCAAACCGCATCTTACAACCGTGCGGCAAACGATGTTTTTATACGAAAAATAATAAAAAGGAGATCATAGAATGTTAACAGAAAGAATAGCAAGACTAAACGATAAAGTGCGCAATACACAGTCTTATGTTGATTTAGATCGTGCAAGACTGATTACAGAATTTTACAGCCAGCCATCGATGGACAATTATATCCTTCGCAGAGCAAAGGCATTCCGGTATTTTCTGGAAAATAAAAAAATATTTATTGATGAGGACTCACAGATAGCAGGTCATTTAGGTGGAGAACGTTTCCGGGCGGTCGTTGTCCATCCGGATGTAACCAAATGGTTATACGATGACTTTGAGACACTCGATAAAAGACCGGGGGATAATATCAAATTCCTTCCGGGAGATAAAGAAGAGCTGAGAAAAATCGTTGAAAAATGGAAGGGAAATACCTTTGGAGATTTTGCGGCAGGTCTGGTAGATGATGATATGAAAGGGATGCTGGATGCCGCAGTTTTCACCCACGGCGTATCGAACCAGTCGACCATGAATCATTCACCGGATTATGACAGCCTTGTAAAGCGGGGATATCGCTATTATATCGATGAATGTAAGCGAAGACTCTCCGAACATGTCGTATCGGATGTGTATGATATGGAGCAGAGAATTGCATGGCAGTCTATGATTATCGTGATGGAGGCAATCATTCACTTTGCAAACCGCTATGCAGATCTGGCGGAAAAACTGGCATTAGAATGTACGGAAGAAAAACGAAAAGCCGAATTGCTGACGATGGCGGATAACTGCAAAACCGTTCCCGAATTTGCGCCGAAGACATTTTTGCAGGCAACACAGCTGGTATGGTTCAATCATTTGGCGCAGATGCTGGAAGTTGCCGGTGGTGATCACAGCCTTGGCCGCTATGATCAGTATATGTATCCGTTCTTTGAAAAGGAAGTAAAAGAGGGGGCAACGGAAGCATATTTTGCGGAAATCATTCATGAATTCAAACTGAAGGTTGCAGAAATGTGGAATGTCCGCTGTTACAACGAATCGCTGGCAGATCCCGGTAATCCTCTCTGGATGCATATCATGCTGGGCGGTGTTCTGGAAAACGGGAAAGATGCCTGCAACGAACTGACCAATGTATTTCTTCGCTGTATGAGAGATTTACAGACAGATGAACCTTGTATTTCATTCCGCTACCATAGAAATGTGAATGAAGAAACCTTCCGTCTTGCGATTGAGGTTGCGCGGGACAGTGGCGGACACCCGGCGTTCTATAACGACCACACTGCGATTTCATACCTGCTCAGTCTGGGGTTCACCCTGAAGGAGGCGCGTAACTGGGGAATCTGCGGATGTATCGAACCACATGTTTTAGGAAAGACCGATTTCCAAAGCAATCCGGGATACTTCAGCCCGATTAAAATTTTAGAGATTGTTTTACACAATGGCACGGACCCGGTGACAGGCAAACAGCTTGGCATTCCAACCGGCGACCCGAAAGAGTTCAAATGTATAGAAGATGCCATGAGCGCTTATGAAAAAGAGCAGGATTTCTTTATGGAGAAATTCACGATATTAGTGAACAGAACGCTGGGCGCGCACGCATTCACACTTCCTACGATAACCGGTTCCTGCTTTTCAGTCGGCTGTATGGAGAAAGGCAGGCTTTTGCAGCAAAAGGGTTCCAATCATCATTATTCAGCAGTTGGTGTTTCCGGTATCGCAAATGTGATTGACTCCTTTGCCGTGATGGAGGAGTGTGTGTTCAACAAGAAATATCTGACAATGGAAGAACTGATTCATCTGATTGATACAAACTTCGAGGGAAGAGAAGATATGCGCCAGCTGTTAATCAATCGTGCACCGAAGTTTGGTAACGATGTCAAACAGGCAGATAAGTATTCATACTGGCTGATTGACTCCATCGATACTTCAATGAAGCGATTCAAAGATGCACATGGCGGAGACTTTACCGTTCTGGTGGCAACACAGGCATATAATGTGGAAATGGGTAAGCTGACCAATGCTACGCCGGACGGCAGACTTGCAGGGACACCTCTTGCAGATAATGCATCACCGTCACCGGGATTGGATGTAAATGGACCGACTGCGGTTGTGAACTCTCTCGCATATAGTGACGAACTTGTTCCGCAGAGCGGACTGCTGCTGAATCAGAGATTTGATCCTACGGTTGTTGCAGGCGAAAAAGGCATTGATATTATTGAAACCGTATTCCGCACGCATTTTGAACAGGATGGTTTCCATATCCAGATTAACGTGCTGGATGATGAGACGCTTCGCGCTGCGCAAAAGGAACCGGGTAAATACCAGAATATCATTGTCCGTGTAGCGGGATACTCCGCATATTTCGTAAGTTTAAGTGAGGAGATTCAAAATAACATCATTGAAAGAACGGTGCAGAAAAGCGTATAAGGTATTGCTTGTGTTCGATAGACTCAATGGAGATATGGTTTTTGTTGAGAGGAGAAAAGTAGAATGAATGTAGCAGCAATTTTAATTATTGTTATGTGGATTTTCGTCGCGGTATATTTTGTCATACTGGTAAAAGATGTTGTGGCACATAAGGAGGAACTGGACAAAAATAAGATGGGATATAATGTAGTTGTCAGTGGAGTGGCAAATTTCTTTGACACCCTTGGAATTGGAAGCTATGCGACCACGACATCTGCGTGGAAATTCAACAAATCCGTTCCAGATGATCTGATTCCGGGGACGCTGAATGTAGCATTTGCCATCCCGATGTGTGTGGAAGCAACCTTCTTCATTCAGAAGGTCGATGTCGATACGCTCACCATGGTTCTTATGATTGGCTCGGCGATGGCTGGCTCGGTTGTCGGCGCAAAGATCATCTCCAAATTAAATATTAGGACTGTCCGGATTGTCATAGGTATTGCACTATGCGTGGTAGCGGTCATCACGCTGTGCAAGGTAAATGCGGTAGGACCGTTTGGAATCATTGGAACGGCAAAAGGATTGAGCGGGACAACATTGGTGATTGGTGTTATTGCAGATTTTATTCTTGGTATGCTGATGACTGCAGGCATCGGTCTGTACGCTCCATGCATGGCGTTGATACTTCTGCTTGGAATGAGCGCAGATGCAGCATTTCCAATTATGATGGGTGCGAGCGCATATCTTTGTCTGTCGTGCGGAATTACGTTCATTAAAGAAGGTAAATACCAGAGAGCCATCGCGATTCCGATGATTGTCAGCGGTTCGGTCGGGGTACTGATTGCGGGGTTCATCGTGACATCACTTCCGCTTACGGTACTGACCTATATGGTATGCATTGTCATGGTGATCTGTGCAGCGATGTTCTTTCGCGATGCATATAAGCAGCGAAGACAGCAGAGCGTTTCCAAGGAGGATGGCGTGGGTGCGTAATTGTTCAGGGAGGAACATCACTGCTTTACGCAGCCTGGCTCCTTCCTGATGTTTTTGGTTTACCGTAGGTTTATATTTGTAAATGAAGCTTTCGATATTTTAGCGGTGTGGTTCCGGCTCGTTTCTTAAAGGCCTGAATAAAGCTGGAGGTGTCTTGAAAACCGGTATTTTCAGCAATCTGGCTGACGGATTTTTCTGTTTTCAGCAGTAGTATGGTGGCTTCTGAAATCCGATATTGGATCAGGTACTCATAAGGAGAGTGTCCGGTATACTCACGAAAACGCCGGGTACATTCGGAAATGGAAATGTGAGCTGCATCTGCAATCTTTTCCAGAGTTAATGATTCCGAATAATTCTGATGGATAAAACTGAGCAGCTGCTGAATCCGTTCTTGTTTCAGTTTTACATGTTCCAAATCATCCTTCGGCTCGGTTTTTACATTGGTCAGAATCAGATACCAGATTTCACAGAGCAGCATCGAAATTTTATATTCCCACGCAAAGTCTGTTTTTTGCTCATAGACGGTTTCGATATCGTCCAAAAGCTGCAGGACTTTCTTTTTCCATTGGCAGCCTCGGTTAAAAATAATGACAGGAAGTAAATAGTCGTTTACATAGGGGAGCACATATAGTTTTTCCATCAGGCTGCCCCAGGAGAAGGAGAGCAGTCTGGTGCTAAAGTTCATGCTGATATACTGCCCTGTTTCTTCCATTTCCTTTGCCATGTGCAAATGCTGGGAATTGATAAAGATGGCTTCCCCTTCGTTCAAATGGTAATTCTGACCATTTATCTGCATAGTCAGCGTTCCTTTGACTGCCCGGGTATATTGGATTTCCTCATGCCAGTGCAGATTATCAAAGCCTCTTCCATGGGGGCGCATCGCATATTTATCCACTTTGTAAATCTCAAAAGGGAAGGAAATATTTTTATATTTATTTTTTTCATGAAGAGAAATATCCTTTTTCAGTTTTATCACCTCATTTGGCAAAAGAATTTGTAAAAATTCGTTCATGTTATCACTTCGTTTATATTATAACGGCAATAGAATTGGTTGGAAAGAGAAAGAAGTGGAAATGAGCAGATTTTTATATTTTTGGGTAATATTCACAGACTTTTATAAAATGTGACTTGTTATAATAAAGGACGGTTATGGAAGATGACCGTTGTAGCAGATAAAAAAGTTAGGAGTGATTCAGATGATTCATATTAGTGAAGTAAAGACAAAGGTTTCAGTAGAAAACAGAACGGAGACAGAGAAGAAAATACTGTCACAGTTAGAGGCATTGAAAATTCCATTTGAACTGGTCGATAATGATGTCGTAGACACAATGGAAGAGTGTAAAGAAATTGACGAGGCGCTGGGAACTGAAATCAGAAAGAGTATCCTTTTGTGTAACAGGAAGAAGACAGCATTTTATTTGGTTGTTCTACCGGCAGAAAAGAGACTGGATGTTAAAGCGTTCAGCAAAAAAGTGGGTCTATCAGGACTTTCTTTTGCATCACAGGAATATATGGAAAAGTTCTTAAAAGCAAAGCCGGGTTCAGCGTCTGTAATGGGGCTGGTGAATGATGTAGATGATTATGTCCAGCTGGTTATGGACAAGGAAGTGGCAGAAGAGGAGTGGTTTGGCTGCAACACTGGGATCAATACAAGTCATTTAAAAATCAAAACAGTGGATTTATTGAAGAAGTTTTTACCAAAGATTCGGCATCATGCCAGAGTTATGGAATTGTAGTGGCAGGAAGTTTCCTGCCAGTTAAAAAAATTGCATTGTATTTAATGATCATTCAATGGTAAATACCGGATGCTGCTGATATAATAAAGCTACAGAGAGGCCTCCAGAATACTATGGAAAAGAGTGATAACGATGTCAATGAATGAAGTAATCCGTCAAAAGAGAAAAGAACTGGACTATACGCAAAAGCAGATCGCAGATCAGCTCGATGTGTCGATTCCTGCTGTCAGTAAATGGGAGAGCGGAGCAACGTACCCAGATGTGGAATTGCTGCCTGCATTAGCCAGAGTGCTGAAAATCGATGTAAATACATTGTTGTGTTTTAAAATGGAATTATCGGAAATTGAAATCGGACATCTGGCAACTAAAGTGTCTGAAACTGCACGGTCAGAAGGAATCGAAAAAGCATTTTCGGTTGCAGAGCAGGCAATTCATGAGTATCCAACAGATGTCAAACTGATACACAATCTGGCATTAACCTTGCAGGGAACGATGATGATGGTAAAGGTTCCTGATTCAAAGCATGAAGGTTATGATCTGAAAATACAGCAAATGTATGAACGGGTGGGAAATAGTGACGCTTCGGATTATGCGGATCGAGCCAATTTTATGTTAGCTTCCCGTGCAATTCAGGACAAGAAATATGATCACGCGCAGGACCTGATTGACAAATTGCCGGAAGGCAGTGCTCTGGATAAAAAATTAATGCAGGCAAACTTATGGATGAACACAGGAAAAGAAAAAGAAGCCGAAAAGATATATGCATCAAAAACGATTTTCGCGATCAATCAGATTCAGGTTCCATTGACACGTCTGATTGCGATTGCTGCCAAGAATGGCGATACAGAGAATGCGTTACAGTTGGCAGAAGCCGGTCAGACACTCATAAAAGCATTTGGTATGTGGGGATTTGACGCTTATATCTTTACTTTTGAAAAAGCGATGGCAGAGGAAAACGTGATGGACACCATCGAAATTCTGGATCAGATGCTGGAAGCGATGCTTATTCCATGGGATATAAGTGATTGTCCGATTTACAAGCATCTAGGCAGTGATCAAAAGGAAATGAACCTCGGCGAAAAAATGTTTCCTAATATTCTCGATGAATTAGAGAAGAGTGAAACATATGATTTTTTGAGAAAGGAAGAGGCGTTTCAGCAGATGATCCATAAGTATAGAACATTACTCTAGTTTGGAGCTCTGGTCCAAACTCTGGTTTGAAAAAAATAAAATAATTGCAGCATCTGTTTCGGTGTGCTATAGTATGAATTATATTCATCCGAAATTCTATTCGGAGAGTTAATTTTTCCCGGCATATCGCCGAGTTACCCTTTTATTTTGAAGTAAATACAATGGGAATTCAGCATGTTTTCTGTTGTGTTTATTTCGCTATTCAATTATAATGGAGGAAGATAGCATGAAGCAGAAACAGATACTGGAAATTATTTACGAAGACAGAACAATTAAGGTGAAGAAGTCATGGTTTTTAAGGCTTTTGCGCAAGATATTTCGTGTCAACAGAAAGCATAAGGATCGGCTGTTTATCAGGCTGTTCAGTGACAAAAAGGCATTGCTGGAGTTGTATAATGCAGTGAATCAGTCGGATTATACAGATGCGGACGAGTTGATGATTACTACATTAGAAGATGCCGTCTATATGGGAATGAAAAATGATTGTTCATTTTTGGTTGGAAACTATTTGAATCTTTACGAGCATCAATCTACGTTTAATCCAAACATGCCGCTTCGTGGATTGTTATATTTCGCTGGATTGCTGCAGGGATTTTTAGCGGTCAGTCAGGCAGATATTTACGGCGAAAAACTAGTCAGGATTCCTACACCAAAGTATGTTGTGTTCTATAACGGAACAGATACAATGGAAGACAGAGTAGAACTTAAGTTGTCGGATGCATTCGAAGTTCCGGGCGGATGCATGGAATTTACTGCGATTATGCTAAACATCAATCTGGGGCATAATCATAAGATGATGAACCAGTGCAAATTATTGGGAGAATATGCAACATTTATTGAACAGATTCGCAGTTTTCAGCGCAGCGGCTATGAGTTGGAAGATGCCGTGGATGCAGCGAGCGAATATTGTATCGAACATGATGTGTTAAAAGATTTCCTTTTGAAAAATCGAAATGAGGTGAGGCAGTTGATTCTTACGGAGTATGATGAGAAAAAACATCTGGATAATGTCAAGGAAAATGCAAGAGAAGAAGGACGCGAAGAAGGACGTAAGGACGAACGCATCAATATCGCAGTGAAATTACGCGAGAAAGGTGTATCAATTTCAACAATTTCTGAGGTGACTGGTCTGTCGGAGGACGAGATTCAAGGACTCGGCGAAGCAAATCATCTTTGACAGTTAAAAGTCATAGAATCCCTTTAAACAAGGAATTCTACGACTTTTTTTAATGGTGAAATGCAGTGGCAGGAGGTCAGATTCACAACATGGAAAAGAATGATTGAAGAAATCATCAGGAAGTAGTAATATGATATCAGATGTGAGATGACTCCCACCGCTATAGGCGGTGAGTAGCAATTGTGTTGTTTTTGGAGATGTTTACGGAGGAAAAACGTATGGTCAATGAGCCGGCATATAAAAGTATTTTACAACATATCGCATGTGGAATCTGCGTGTATTCCATTCTGCCGGATCATAGTCTTAGGATAGAATTCATTAATCAGGGACTGTGCGATCTTGTGGGTGGAACCGTGGAGGAACAGACCCGTGCATTTGAGAAGAATCCGGTATACGGAGTTGCACGGGAAGACCAGCAGAAGGTGGCAGAATTCTTCCGGAATCTCGTGCTCAGACGAGGAAAGGGAAGCATTGATTTCCGGGGCAGATCACTTAAGGAGTCGAGTTGCTGGGTTACTCTGAAAGCGAGCTGCGTCAGGAATGAATTTGGAAATGATATGTTATATGTGGTTTATTTTGATACGACAGAGCAGATTATGCGAAATGCAAAAGAGCTGGAGAAGAAGTATCAGACCGCACAGAAAAGAGGCAGACAGCCAGAGGATAATGTCGTGGCAAGCGCCATCTATAATCTGTCAAAGGAAGTCCCAATTGAGTATAACTACGAAAATCTGATTGCACCCGGTGAGCAGCTGGTTTCGCTGAAGAAAATTGCCGGTATTGAATCGGCACTGATTCTGGATGAGGCGGACAGAAATGAGTATATTGAACTGCATGATGAGAAAAAACTGATTCAGAGATACGAAAATGGAGAACAGGAGATTACCATGTTTTTTCGCTCCAGATTGCCTGACGGAAAGGTCTGCTGGGTTCAGGACATTTTGCATATTATGCGGCAGCCGCAGGGGGAGGATATTCTTCTTTTTGAATTTGGCTATAATGTAAATAAAGAAAAATCGCTGGATATCATGATGGAATTTGCCGTGAATGATGAATATGACCTGATTGGAAGTGTCAATTTTGAAGATAATGGTGCGGTGCTGCTCTATGGAGAAAACAGCTATAATGTTTTCAATGAAAATGTGGTGGAAGAAGACTATACGGTATCTCTGATACGTTTTGCTAATAATGCGGTGGTACCGGAAGACCGTGAAGAATATCTGGCATGGACGAATATTGACAGTGTAAAAGAACGTCTGAAGGATGCAAATGCATTTGAATTTTATTTCCATATGCAGAAGGATGGGCAGCGCAAGGCGAAGCGGGTCAGATACATTGCCTATGAAGAGAACCGAAATATCTGCCTGTTTATTCAGAATGATATCACGGCGGTTGTGGAAGAGGAAAAAAGAAAACAGAAGGTATTAAGGGATGCACTTGAGAGTGCGGAAAATGCAAATCATTATAAATCCCTGTTTTTATCACAGATGAGTCATGAAATCCGGACACCGATGAATGCAATCATCGGGATGGCAAAGCTTGCCGGAGATACTGGAGAGATGAAGGAGAAGGATGAATATATCAAAAAGATTCAGTCCTCCAGTGATTATCTGCTGGGAATCATCAATGATATTCTGGATATGAGCCGTATTGAACATGGGAAATTTGAGCTCCATCCGACATGGCTCACGGCTGAGGAGATATACAATACGTGCATAGATATGCTCGCCCCGGCAATGAAGGAGAAGCAAATTGAGTTTCATTATCCACCGATGAAGCAAGCCAGCAAGCTGGAGTATTATGTAGATGCATTAAGAATACAGCAGGTATACATGAATCTGCTGAATAATGCACTGAAGTTCACACCAAAGGGCGGAACAATCAGGCTGTCCATTAAAAATATATCGTATGACAAAAACAAAAGTATAGATCAGATTACGATCTCTGATACCGGCTGTGGTATGAGTAAAGAATTTATGAAGAGAATTTTCAAACCGTTTGAGCAGGAGCAGAATCCGTATAGTAATCAGGTACAGGGAACTGGTCTGGGACTTGCGCTGGTAAAGCAGATTGTGACTGCAATGGGTGGAGACATTTGCGTGGAGAGTGAATTAGGAAAGGGCTCGACATTTCGATTCACAGTTCCGTATGAGTACCGTCTTATGCAGAGAACGAAGCTGGAAAAGCCAGCGCTTGATCTGAGGGTATTAGAGGGAAAACGCGTACTCCTCGCGGAGGATCATCCACTTAACAGAGAAATTGCGATAAAGCTCCTTGAGAAGCAGGGAATGCAGGTGGATGTGGTGTATAATGGACGTGAGGCTGTAGAAGTATTCCAGCGGACAGCGCTGGGATTTTACCAGATGATTCTTATGGATATCCGTATGCCGAAGCAGAACGGAATAGAGGCAACGAAGGAAATCCGTGGTCTGGACAGAGCGGATGCCAGAACCATTCCGATCGTTGCTATGACGGCGAATGCATTTGACGATGATGTGAGGCAGTCAATTGAGGCGGGGATGAATGCGCATCTTGCAAAACCGATCGACCCACAGAAGATGTATGAGACGATAGCCGGATATATGAAGTAGATAACACAGGAGGAAGCTATGCCAAATCAGGATTGGGAAAAGCTTGGTGAGGAGATTAAGCGGACAGTGCAGGACGCAATCGATTCTCAGGATTTTAATAAATTGAATCAGACAATCAGCAATACGATTAATGATGCGGCCCGGAGTGTGCGTTCAGGGCTTAGAAATGCAGGGGATGCATTTACAAATGCAACGCAGAGCGCTGCGCAGGAAGCCTCAAAGCGTGTGACAGAGAGTGTATACAGGCAGACAGAGCAAAAAAATATGGCGATGCAGAGAAATATAGACACGCAGCTTTATATTAAGCCGACCTCAGCAAAGGTTGGCGGAATTCTGATGACAGTGCTGGGAAGCTGCATTGGTGTGTGTTCCGGAACGGTCCTTCTGATTATGCTGATCTATGCGCTGCTTACAGGAGATTTCTCGGGCGGGATTCTATTTACGCTGATTTGTATGGGAATCGTGCTGCTGGTGACCAGCGGTCTTATTGGAAAAGGAATTGCCAAGCTGGGCAGAGTGAAGCGGTTTCATCTTTACAGAGATGAAGTGAGAAGAACCGGGTACTGTGAAGTAAAACGATTGAGTGAACTGACGAGAAAATCACCAAAAAAGGTATTAAAGGATCTGGAACGAATGATTAAGGACCGCTGGTTTAAGGAAGGGCATCTGGATGGACAGAGAACCTGTCTGATTGCGAGCAACGAGGTATATGCGAAGTATCAGGAGATGCTGGAGGCGCAGCGAATCAATGCAGAAAATGAACGGATTCGCAAGGAAGAAGAAGCGAAAGCAGCGGAATCGGTCGCACCGGAGGTACAGACGATTCTAAAAGAAGGAAATGATTACATCTGCAAGATCCATGAGTGCAATGATGCGATTCCGGGAATTGAGATTTCCGCTAAGATTTCCAGAATGGAAGAGCTGGTGGACCGCATTTTTGACCGGGTGGAGCAGGACCCGTCTTCAGTCCGTGGAATCCGCAGGCTGATGGATTATTATCTGCCGACAACGGTGAAGCTGTTGGAAGCATATGACGAGTTAGATAAACAACCGGTGCAGGGAGACAATATCGTATCGTCCAAGCGGGAGATTGAAAAGACACTGGATACACTCAACGCGGCATTTGAAAAGCTGCTGGATGATTTATTTGAGCGGACGGCTTGGGATGTGTCATCGGATATTTCAGTTCTAAATACGATGCTGGCACAGGAAGGCCTTGGACAGGATGACTTTTCGTAAAAAGAATTATAAAATAAAAGCAAAAAACAAGCGGAGGATGAATTATGAGTAATGAATTTGAGGAATTTGATGCAACACCGACATTGACACTGGAACCGGAGCTGAATGAGGAGATACTGACAACGCAAGAGCGGGATATGGTGGATTCATTTGCAAGTCAGATTGATCTGACCAACTCCGCAGTGATTTTACAGTATGGTGCCGGAACGCAGCAGAAGCTGGCGAGCTTTTCAGAGTCAGCGCTGGAGAAAGTACAGACCAAGGATCTCGGCGAAGTCGGTGATCTTCTTACCGGCGTTGTAAAGGAACTGAAAGGATTCGGAGAGGAAGAAGAGAAAGGATTTCTTGGAATCTTCAAAAGAACATCCGGTAAGATTTCTTCATTGAAGGCGCGTTATTCCAAGGCGGAGACGAATGTGAACCAGATCTGCAAGGCATTGGAGTCACATCAGGTACAGCTTTTAAAGGACGTTGCACTTCTTGATAAAATGTATGAGGTCAATCTGACCTATTTCAAGGAGCTGTCAATGTATGTACTTGCAGGAAAGAAGAAACTGCAGGAGGTTCGTGGAACGGATTTAAGCGAACTGATTCAAAAGGCACAAAAGAGCGGACTCCCGGAGGATGCTCAGGCGGCCAGAGATCTGGAAGCAATGTGTACCCGGTTTGAAAAGAAGATTCATGATCTGGAACTGACCCGTGCGATTTCAATTCAGACGGCACCGCAGCTTCGGCTGGTGCAGGGAAACGATACCATGATGGTGGAGAAGATTCAGTCCACACTGGTTAATACGATTCCACTGTGGAAAAGTCAGATGGTTCTGGCACTCGGTGTGGAACACTCTTCACAGGCGGCCGCAGCGCAGCGGGAGGTCACAGACATGACCAATGCACTGCTCAAGCAGAATGCAGAAAAGCTGAAGACCGCAACCATCGAAACTGCCCGCGAATCCGAGCGTGGGATTGTGGATATAGAGACGTTAAAAGCAACGAACGAATCACTGATTTCAACGTTTGATGAAGTGATGAATATCCAGCGCGAAGGAAGAGTGAAGAGACAGGAAGCAGAGGTGGAGCTGCAGCGGCTAGAGAATGAACTGAAAGAGAAGCTTTTGCAGGTACAGTAAAGCCTTGGGATAAATGAATGGACGAAAAGTGAAAAATAGTACACCCTTTTGTAAAATTGGTATCTGTCTTTCTGGGAAATGCGATGATAAGATGGAAACATCAAAGAACCGCAAAAGGGAGGAAAAGAAATGAAAAAGAAAATTATTTCAGCACTTTTAGTTGCAGCAATGGCAGTATCGATGCTTGCAGGCTGTGGAAACAAAAGTGAAAGTGCAAAATCAAGCGACGGAACAGTGACCCTGAAGGTATTTTCAAATCTGCCGGACAGAAAGAATGGCCAGGGACTGGTAGAGCAGATGATTATCGATGAGTATATGAAGGAGAACAGTAACGTTAAGATTGAAGTAGAAGCGTTGGATGAAGAAGCCTACAAGACGAAATTCAAAGCATACTCGATGGAAGGAATGCCGGATGTCGTAAGTATCTGGGGACAGCCATCTTTCCTTGACGAAGTAGTAGAAGCAGGTGTTCTTGCAGAACTTGATCAGGCAGATTACACCGATTACAAGTTCATCGAAGGATCTCTGAACGGATTTACATACGATGACAAATTATACGGACTTCCAAGAAACACAGATGTCGCATGTATCTACTATAACGAGAAGCTGTTTCAGGACAATGGATGGGAGATTCCAAAAACTTATGACGAGTTACTTGCATTAGCAGATAAAATCAATGCAGCAGGAATCACACCGATGGCAATGGACGGTGGAGACGGATGGCCAATGGCAGTTTATCTCTCAGATGTTCTCTTTAAGCTGACTGGTGAAGATTACTCAGACGTTGTAAGCAATGCAATCTCTACAGGTGATTTTTCAGATGCAAACTTAAAGAAAGCAACCGAACTTTTAAAGGCTGCAGCAGATGCAAAATTATTCCAGAATGGTTATGATTCACAAGATTATGGTACAGCGATGAACTTATTCACAAATGGTCAGGCAGCTATGTTCTACATGGGAAGCTGGGAATCATCCATGGCATTAAATGAAGACATTCCAGAAGAAATCAGAACCAACATCCGCGTATTTACAATGCCGGTTGTAGATGGTGGAAAAGCAGCAGCTACCGACATCGCAGCATGGAACGGCGGCGGATATGCAGTATCTGCAAATTCAGAAGTCAAAGAAGAAGCAATCAAATTCTTAAACTACATGTACCAGCCAGACAAACTGTCTAAATATGGATGGGAAAATGGTGTAGGAATGTCAGCTCAGGATCAGTCAGAATACATGACAGGGGATGAGACGAAGTTACAGATGCAGATTGTAGATGCAGTTAATAATGCAACAAGTGTATCAGGAACACCAGTCAATGACTGTGGACCATCTGCTTTCAAGACAAGTATCGAAAGTGAAATCCAGAGCGTATCAAACGGAAGTAAGAGTGTAGATGATTTCCTTTCTGCAATTGGAACATCCTGCAAATAAAAAATATGATATAATAGTAATGACCGCTGAAGAATCATCAGCGGTCATTATTCAATGGTAAATTTTTTGTATCAGAAGGAGAAATGGAAATGAAACAAATCAATTTAGGAAAAAGCAGCCAGAACATACCGGCAATCGCGGTGGGCTGTATGCGAATCGGTGATATGAGCACAGAATCTGCAGCCGAACTGATTCAGACTGCGTTGGACGAAGGCGTCAATTACTTTGATCACGCAGATATCTATGGCGGCGGTGCCTGCGAGGAAGTCTTTGGACAGGCAGTCCGGGCATTAAATGTGAAACGGGAAGATCTTTTTATCCAGTCAAAATGTGCAATCATTCCGGGGGTCATGTATGACTTTTCCAAAGAGCATATTCTGAAATCCGCAGACGAATCGCTGAAACGGCTCGGCACAGACTATCTGGATGCACTGCTGCTTCACAGACCGGATGCACTGATGGAGCCGGAAGAGGTTGCAGAAGCCTTCGATGCATTAGAAAAGAGCGGAAAGGTACGTCATTTTGGCGTGTCGAATCACACACCGCTGCAGATGGAGCTGTTAAAGAAATGTGTCCGGCAGCCACTTTGCGTCAATCAGATGCAGTTCGGGCTTGCACATACGGGAATGGTGCAAAGCGGTATCGAAGCGAATATGACAACGCCCGGAGCAAGCGACCGGGACGGAGGCGTGCTGGATTATTGCAGACTGCAGGATATCACAATTCAGACGTGGGCGCCGTTTCAATACGGAGTATTTGAAGGGCTGTTTCCCGGAAATGAAAAATATGAGAAATTGAATCAGAAATTAGCCGGGCTGGAAGAAAAGTATCAGGTCTCAAGCACCACACTTGCAGTTGCGTGGATTCTGCGCCACCCGGCGAATATGCAGGTGCTGGCAGGCACGACGAAACCGGAGCGTCTGCGGGAAATCTGCAGGGCGGCAGAGGTTCAGCTGACGAGAGAAGACTGGTACGGACTATACATGGCAGCAGGTAACATTCTTCCATAAAAAATCATGCGGCAGACCAAACTGTACAAAAGTGTAATATATTACACCATTTTAAAAAAACGATATCTGTAAAGAAGACTCCTCTCTGTTTATAATAAAAGCATCGAAAGAAAACAAGGAGAGGAGAAACGTAAACAATGAAAAAATTGTACAGTAATAAATTAGTGATTCTCAGTTTGGTACTGCCGGGTGTATTGTTATTTATATTTGCAATTCTCGCGCCAATCTGTCTGAGTGTGTACTACGGATTTACCGATTATTCGGGGATGGGATCTTTTTCGTTTATCGGTTTCGAAAACTACAAAAATCTTATGACAGATGAGGCGTTCTGGATGTCTCTTCGCAACTCGCTGCTCTTAGCCATCGGATTTATATGCATTCAGCATCCGCTGGCATTGATCGTGGCAGCAGTTCTGGATAAACTGGGCGGCAAAGCAGAGAACTTTTTCCGCTGCGTCTACTTTATTCCGAATGTAATCTCAGTTGCGGTTATCGCTTATTTATGGAAATTCATCTATAACCCGGATTTCGGACTTCTGAACAACATTATCAAAGCGTTCGGGGGAAAGGGCGGAACCAATTGGTTCAGCAGTGACAAAGCAATCTGGGCAGTGCTGGTGGTTCTGATCTGGCACGGTTTTGGATGGGGCATGCTCATCTACTATACCGGAATTAAGAATATCGACCCGGTCCTGTATGAAGCAGCGGCTATTGACGGCGCAGACCAGAAGACAACATTTCTTAAAATCACCCTGCCACTCATGAAGCCTGTCATTCAGGTGAATGTGACAATGGCTGTCATCTCGGCACTCAAGCAGATGGAAACGGTATACCTTTTAACAAACGGCGGACCGGGCAACAGCACACAGTTTGCCGCAAACTACTTATACCAGCAGGCATTCAAAGCATTTAAGTATGGATATGGAAATGCAATTGGAGTTATCTTCATCATCATCTGTCTGGTTACAACCGTCGTGCTGAATAAGATCTTTGCAGAACGCGAGGGAAGACGGGCTCGCAGAATAAGGGAGGGACTATAAATGGAGAGCGTAGGAAAAAGAAAACACATATTTTCAAAACCTCTGCTATGGGTTGTCCTGAGTATTGTTGCGATTATTCAGATATTTCCACTCGTGTGGCTTGTGGACTTCTCACTTGCAAGCAGTAATGAAATGTTTACAAGCGGACTGCTGATTATCCCGGAAAAGATCCAGTGGGGAAATTATGCGAAAGCATTTGTGGATGGACACTTCCTATTATACTTGAAAAATAGTATACTGATTAACGGGCTGGCAGTTTTAGTTGTAATTCTGGTTTCAATCATGGCTGGATTCGCATGCAGAAGAATGAAATGGAAATTAAGCGGATTTGTGAAGACACTTCTTCTTCTCGGTATGATGATTCCGATTCATGCGACATTACTGCCGAACTATAAAATATACAATATGCTGGGACTGACAGATACGATCTGGGCACTCCTGATTCCGTACGTAGCATTTTCGCTGCCGCAGGGATTGTTTTTGATGACAAGCTTCATGGAATCCATACCGGTAGAGCTCGAGGAAGCGGCGGTCATGGATGGATGTGGAATCTACCGTATTATTTTCCAGATCATCACGCCAATGTTAAAGTCATCGATTGCAACGGTTGCGATTATGACATTCTTAAACAACTGGAATGAATTCATGATGGCAAGCACCTATTTAAGTTCACCAAAGTGGAAGACACTTCCATTCTCGGTACTTGAATTCACAGGTCAGTATTCTTCGAATTATGCAGTTCAGTTTGCCGTAATGGCACTGACAGCAGCACCGGCCGTTATTGTATATATTATCCTGAATAAGCACATCACGAAAGGTGTTGCAATGGGTGCTGTCAAAGGATAAGCAATCACAATCGAAGGAGAACGGTACATATGAAGAAGTTAAAACAGTGGGTCAATGGGTTAGGTGTGAGAAAGAAGCTGATATTTTACGGATATCTGACAATTTCTCCAGTGCTTCTTATCATATGTATCGTTCTTATATTTTATAATTACAATCATTCACTGGAAGCAAAGATGGAGACAGACCTGAGCAGTGTCAATACACTGGCAGATGGAATCGATGTACTTCAGTCGGATATCAAGGATTTTTCCACCTATATCTGTATCAATAATGATATTCATAACCTGTTGGTCGCGGACAATGCGCAGGAGCTGAATCAGAATGCAAAGCTGTGGCTGGAAAAAGCACCCATGCAGATGGTGCAGGATATGATGGCACTGAAGGGGCATCTCAAGACTATCGCGATCTATCCGGAAAATGGAGTCCGGCCGTACCTGCGATGCATGGATGGAAGCGCGTACGTTTCGAACATGGATGTCATTCATAATTCAGACATTTACAAGGAGACATTAGACAGTGCAAGCGGAATGGTCTGGAAGTTCGTGCCCAAGGGGGATGTGACCTCTTATGAGACAAATCGTTACGACAAGGTGGTCTTATACAGAGAGATTTTTGATCTGACACAAAAGGAAACGCTTGGATATATTGTAATCGGAGTCGATCAGACGCGGTTTGTACAGCTGTGTGAAAGTGCGGTTAAGAACAAACAGGAAAGTGTGATTATCTTAGATAAAAATGGCGGAGAACTAACACGGGTCGGTGAGGTCGATGAAAAGGTGGAAGCGTATCTAAAGAGCGAGGAATTCATGAAGCAGGATTATCTGGAGAGAGCCTCCCATGTCACCTATGGAAATTATGACATCGTCTGTAATCAGAGCGGGCAGAATGCAAGTATCGTCTGCAAGATTGTGCCGAGATACAGACTGCAGATGCAGGTCAAGGATATGATTTATATGCCGCTCATTCTTCTTGCGGGAATGCTGGTAGGTCTGATGCCGCTGCTTCTGATTATTTCCAATATCGTGACAAAGCCGTTAACACAGCTGAGCGGTGCCATCCGGAAATTCTCAACCGGAGATTTTGATCAGCAGGTGGAAGTGACCACTCATGACGAGATAGGCGAAGCTGCAGATTGTTTTAACAAGATGGTAAAAGATATTAAGGAGCTGATTGATCAGAATTATGTCATCACGCTTCAGGAAAAAGAGAGTGAGCTTGCGGCATTGCAGGCGCAGATCAATCCGCACTTTCTGTACAACACACTGGATTCTTTGTACTGGCAGGCAATTGAGACGGATAATGAGGAGATTGCGGAGAATATTCTGGCGCTCTCACAGCTCTTTCGGCTTGTGCTCAGCCAGGGGCAGAAAGAAGTCACGGTAGAGCAGGAGACAGAGCTCATTTCCCGTTATCTGCAGATTCAGAAGATGCGATTTACAAAGCGGCTGAATTACGAAATAGAAGTTGCGGAATCTGTGAAAAAGATAAAGATTCCCAAATTAATCTTACAGCCGTTCGTTGAGAACGCAATTGTCCATGGATTTGAAAATACAACGGTGCCGTGTTATCTGAAACTCACCGTGAAGGAAGAACAGGGAGAACTTTGTTGTACTGTCCGGGATACCGGAATCGGAATGAACCAGAAGCAGATTGATGAAATCTACGAGGTAGAGCCTGTCCGGTATTCCAAACAGCGAATCGGAAGATATGCGATCAAGAATATCAAGGAACGGTTGAAATTAAAATATCAGGATCAGTTCAAACTGGAAATTGTCAGTGAGGTTGGAAAGGGAACGACAGTCATATTAAGACTGCCATTAGAGAAGAGGGAAGAATCATGCCATTGAAATTATTAATCGCAGATGATGAAGAGGTCATTCGAAATGGAGTTGCAAAATACGTACAGCTTCATACGGAACGATTTGAACAAATTTATGAGGCTGAGAACGGGCAGGAAGCGATTGATCTGATGCTTGCGTATCAGCCGGACATGATGCTTCTGGATGTACAGATGCCACAGAAAACAGGAATCAATGTTATGGAGGAAGCAAGGCGGGCAGGACTAAGTCCAATTACGGTGATTCTGAGCGGATATGATGAATTTCAGTATGCACAGCAGGCGATACGCTTTGGAGCAAAGGAATATCTGCTCAAACCGGTGCGGGCAAAGGATATACTGGAATGCCTGATGCGGCTTGCGGATGAACATTTTGGGGTGGAGGAAAATGAGCACAAGGATGTTTCACAGAATCAGCTGGTAAAAAAGGCAGAGGAATATATCCTGGAACATTATATGGAGTCCATTACACTCAATGAGATTGCGGAAACACTTGGCGTATCAAAAGGCTATGTGTCCACACTTTTTACGCAGAACAAGCAGTGCGGATTTGTGGACTACCTTAATGGAGTCCGGGTAGAGAGAGCCTGCAGTTATTTGGAACAGAACTATTTTAAAATCTATGAAATCGCCTATAAGGTTGGATTTCAGGATGAAAAATATTTTACAAAAGTATTTAAGAAAATAAAAGCAATGTCACCGAAGGAATACCGGATGAAGCATCGATAGGAGGAAATCATCTTGAAACTAGAGTATACAACAACGACATACAGAAAGAATCAAAAAGAAACAACGGCGCAGCAGCTCGAATTTATGCATGATGAGGAACGGGAAAATGAACTGATCACATTATACCCGCAGATGAAGTACCAGCAGATGGAAGGATTTGGCGGCGCAGTGACCGATTCCGCAGGCTATATCTTTTCCCTGATGAGTGAAGAGCAGAAGACACAGATGGCAGAGTCCTACTTTGGGAAAGAGGGGATGAAGTATCATCTCGTCCGTATCCCGATTGACAGTTGTGACTTCTCTCTGGAGCATTATGAGGCAGATTCGGATGAGGCGGATGAGACATTCGAGAAATTCTCATTTGCACGTGTGGAAAAATATATCTTGCCACTTCTGGATGCGGCAGAAAAAGCCTATGGCAGCAAGCTGGATATTATGCTTTCGCCGTGGAGTCCGCCGGTTTATATGAAGACGAACGGAGACCGCAATCACGGTGGAAAATTAAAGGATGCGTACAGACAGCGATGGGCGGAATATATCTGCAGATACATTCAGGAGTACCGAAACAGAGGTTACCGCGTGACAAGACTGACGCTTCAGAACGAGCCAAAAGCCGTACAGACTTGGGACTCCTGCATCTACACCGCAGAAGAGGAGAAAGCATTTCTGCGGGATTATGTATGGCCTGCATTGAAAAAGCACGGGCTGGAGGATATTGAAATCTACCTTTGGGATCATAATAAAGAGCGCGTATTTGAATGGGCGGAAACGATCATTGATGATGAGACAACGGATATGATTGCGGGAATGGCATTTCACTGGTACAGCGGGGATCATTTCGAGGCACTGCGCATGGTGAAAGAACGCTTTCCGGATAAGAAGCTGCTGCTCTCGGAGGCATGTATTGAATACAGCAAATTCAGCGCGGATGATTACCTTGGAAATGCACAGAAATATGCACACGATATGATTGGAAATCTGAACGAGGGCATGAATACCTTTATCGACTGGAATCTGGTATTAGATGAAATCGGCGGACCGAACCATGTCGGCAACTTCTGCGATGCGCCATATCTGTTCGACACAAAGAAATCCGAGCTGATGGAGAGCAACATACTGGGATACCTGTGGCACTTCAGCCATTTTATTGAGGTGGGAGCAACCCGGATCGGAGTCAGCAGATACACAGACAAGCTGGAGGTGACAGCCTTCGAAAAGGATGGAAAGATTACATTTGTGATGCTGAACCGGACAGACGAGGACATTCCGGTACATATTCGGATGGAAGATGAATGCGTGGAAATCATGGTGAAAAAAGCATCTATTTCAAGCGGTGTGATCTGCGCGTAGCATTTAGACCGGAGGGACAGACCCTCTGGTCTTTTAAGTTTTCTCTCCCTGAATGCTTGCTTATTTTAAGAGAATCCAATAGAATGGAATTATATGAAGGGAGATGTGACCAGTATGGGATATTATCTTAATCCGGGGAATGAAAAGTTTTATGAGGCGGCGCGTTCAGAGATTTATGTAGATAAGACGAATCTGATTCGGTATACGAATTCTGTGATTCAGACGATGCAGAAATATATCTGTGTCAGTAGACCAAGGCGCTTTGGTAAATCGCTGGCTGCCAATACACTGACAGCGTATTATAGCAGAGGGTGTGATTCCAAGGAACTTTTTGTGCCATATAATATTGCAAATGATGATAAATTCGAACAACATCTGAATCAGTATAACGTGATATTTCTGAACATGCAGGAATTCTTAAGTCGGACAAGTGATATTAATAAAATGCTTGATTTAATAAAAAGACGAGTGATTTTTGATCTGCTTGATGAAAATACAGAGGTACAGGTATTCGATGATTCAGATTTGATAGGGTGTATGCAGGATGTTTATCAGGCAACGAAAATTCCTTTTATTATCATCATTGATGAATGGGACTGCATCTTCCGAGAATATCAGGAAAATAAAGACGCGCAGAAAATCTATCTGGATTTTATGCGTGATCTCTTGAAGGATAAAGGATACATTTCACTTGTTTACATGACCGGAATCCTCCCGATTAAGAAATACGGTACACACTCAGCGTTGAATATGTTCACGGAATTTTCAATGTTGAATCCAAGAAGATTAGCTGAATTTGTAGGGTTTACGAAACTGGAAGTAGAGGAACTTTGTGTTTATATCAATATGAATTTTGATGGACTCAAGGATGATATTCTATTGATGATGAATGGTGAATCTGTGCCAGTCAATACGGGGAATTTCACCAATGACATGACAACGTTTCATAGTGAGGACGATGTGCTTACATTGCTGATTCATCTTGGCTATCTGGGCTATGATTTTGATAATAAGTGCGTCTTTATACCGAACAACGAGATTATGAATGAATATTACAATGCGATATCAGTATCTGACTGGGGCGATGTATCCCGCGCATTGAAGAATTCTGCGGATACGTTAAACGCCATCTGGAATCGGAAGACAAGTCAGGTCGTGGAGGGAATTGAGCAGGCACATTTTGAGACATCTCATATTCAGTATAATGATGAAAATGCGCTCAGTTACACCATAGCTTTGGCACTTTATGCAGCACGTAATTTCTATAACGTATATCGCGAATTTCCAAGTGGAAAAGGATTTGCAGACATGATATATATTCCGAAGAAGAAATTTCCGCAGAAACCGGCACTGGTAGTGGAGCTGAAGTGGGATAAGAGCGCAGAAGGTGCGATTTCCCAGATCAAAAAGAAGCAGTATTGTCAGAGTCTTGATGAGTACAAGGGGAATCTCCTGCTGGTTGGAATCAATTATGATAAGAAGACGAGAATGCATGAATGTAAGATTGAGGAGTTTCAAATTTAAAGTAAGACAAGAATAAGACAGGGGGGACGGTTCCCTTGTCATGATTTTAAATTCTATATTGTTAGAATGCACAAATTTCCAATGGATTTTTGTGCATTCTTTTTTATGTGCCAGAGTGTGCCAGAGGGTCTGTCCCTCTGGCACACATGGCTTCTGGCAGGCAGTGAAAGATAATGCACGATTTTGAAAGATTGACCCCTATATTTCACAGAGAGGCAATGCTAAGATTGAACCAACAAATTATTAGGATCGCCGAAATCTGATTGGTGGTCATTTTTGGGATAAGGAGAGAAAAATGCAGAGAAAAAGTATTGTAAAAAGAGTAAGTGCATGGGGGCTGTCACTTGCTATGATTTTGGGAACGCTGACCCCGCTTTCTGTAAAAGCGGAAGAAGAACCGTTCGCATTTTCACCGGACAGCAACTATGCGATTGTGTCAGAGGTTACCAGGAAAGCAGTCGATGTAAAGGCTATAAACTGGACGGATAGGGACACGATGGCAACTGGTGAGTTTCGGGAGAAGGAGACGACGCAAAGTGTCAATGCAACATCCGTTTTTCGATTTGGAACCACAACATACACGCCTGCTACACTGGCTGCAGATGAGACAGCGGTAAGAATGTATTATTACGATTCAGCAGCAGTCTATCACCCGATGCGTTCGGAAGGAAATGATTTTATTTTCGCGGACCCGAGTGATCGAGACGGAATTAACAGTGATAATGCTGACGACATCAAGATGGCTACCTACATCATCAAAAAGACAGGTGAGAATACTGGAATCATCAAGGATGCAACCAGAGGATATTATCTGACGGTAAATGATGCGGGAGAAATCCGCAAATCTGCAAATGCGGAGGATGCCAATTCATTTCGTTTTATTGAAAATCCGCAGATCATAGATGATACGGCGTATATTGAAAACGTAGCGACTGGAAAATTGGTAACGTTTCAGAATCAGCTAGATGAGGACTATGCGCCAATTAGCGTTACGGGTGACAAAGCGAACATCACAAATGCAGAGAGGTTCAAGGTATCTTTTGAAAAAAATCCCACAGGACTGGAAGATGTGGTATCGTTCCAGTCTCTGAGTAAACCGGGATACCAGATTGCATCAGACAAATGGGACGAAGGTGCAGTTGCGCAGATTGGCTCAATCAATAAAACGGGCGGCGGCTGGGAAGCAATCGCGGTGGAGCCAATTGGAAATGGACGTTTTGTTCTCAGAGATGCAGCGTTAGGAAAACTCGTAACAGTGGATGAAAACGATATTCTGACCGGCGGCTGTGAAAAAGAGCTGGCAGAGATTACGGACAGAGAAAAATTTATCATCCATACATCTGCGGATCTGTCGGAAACAACAGATTTAACGATTGACGACAGTTCACGAACAGAGACATCGCTGACATTATCATGGACAAAACCATTGAATCTATATACAGATATTGAAGTATGGCAAAAAGCTTCCAATGAGGAAGTGTTTACTAAGGCAGGTTCTTTATCAAATGCGACAACCTATACGGCGGAAGGTCTGAAAGCGGGAGTGAAATATACATTTAAGCTGCGCTTCATCAGTGGAAATGGAAAACTGGAAGCGACAGATAACCCGCAAGTGGAAAGCAATGAAGCCACCGCAAAAACAAGAGCAGGAGTAAAACCTGCAACGCCAACCAATATTACATTTGACGGAAATGATAAAGAGTGCACCATTGGCTGGGACGCGGCTGAAAATGCAACACATTATCAGATTATGCGTGCCAACAGTATGTATGGCACATATGAAGTAGTCGAAACGGTAAGTAAGGATAAAAAGAATGTAAAGCTCAATTACGCAAATGCAGATAAAAATGCGAATTATTATCGCGTTGTAGCATTGAATAATGGACAGGGCGGCGATGATGTATCGGAGGCAGAGAAGTCGGAGCAGTCAGAATATGTCTCATTGGAAAAACAGAATTTTGGTGATCATACTCTTATTTTCACAGAGAAAGATGATGTTGCGAAGGTCAATGAGACCCTGAAGGCAATTTTTGATCAGCAGAATGATTATGGAAATGATGCACAGTTTAATGGTGATCATTATCAGATATATTTCAAACCGGGTGATTATACAACGACGGACTGCATGTACTTGGGCTTTTATACATCCTTCAATGGATTAGGAAAAACACCTTATGATGTAGAGCTGAATAATATTGCGATTCCGGCATATCTTCCGGGAGGTGCACTTGGTGGACAGGATAATAATGCGACCTGCAATTTCTGGCGCTCGACAGAGAATCTGTCGGTGAAGAACACTGGAAATGAACAGGGAAAGGCAGGCTTTGGCTCCAATCGTGTAGATCAGTTCAACTGGGCGGTTGCGCAGGCAGCACCACTTCGCCGTGTCTATTCGGAGCGTCCGGTCGCTTATGACTGGAATTATGGCTGGGCAAGCGGCGGATATGTAGCCGATTGTAAATTTGTCGGTACTTTTGAGGACCATGGTAATATGCTAAGTGCAGGCACATTTTCCGGACAGCAGTTCTATACAAGAAACAGTGAACTGACAGGCAATGCATTTGGAACAACACTGAATAACTTCTATCAGGGAGTAACGGCGCCAAACCTTCCGCAGGCAGACAGTAAAACCGGAGAGGCTCTGGTAAACGGAAATGGTGCAAGTAATTGGAATATTGCGGCAGCAGATGGCGGACAGCAGGTGTTTACCAATGTGGAGACCACTCCAAAATTAAGTGAAAAACCATTTTTATACATAGATGATCAGGGCGAATACCAAGTATTCGTACCGGATGTAAAAGAGAATACAAAGGGTGTTAGCTGGTCTGAGAACGACATGGGAGAAGGAAAGAGCATCCCGCTGAGTGCCTTCTACGTTGCGCAGCCAACAGATACGGCAAAAGAAATCAATAAACAGTTGAAAGCAGGTAAGAATATATACTTCACACCGGGAATCTATCATGCGGAGGAAGTAATCCATGTAGACCGTGAGAATACCATTCTGCTTGGAACCGGTATGGCAACGATTATTCCGGATAATGCAGAAGGTGCAATGCAGATTGCAGATGTGGATGGCGTAAAAGTGGCAGGAGTCATCTTTGATGCGGGTGCACATTCGAAATATTTATTAAAGGTTGGAGATGACAAATCAAGTCAGGATCACAGCAACAATCCAACTGTCCTGCAGGATGTCTTCTTCCGTGTAGGCGGAACAACGAACGTGCTGACAAAATCAGATGATGCATTGATTATCAACAGCAGTGATGTGATTGGTGACCATTTCTGGATCTGGCGCGCAGACCACGGCGCAGGTGTCGAATGGGCAGGAAATGAATCAAAACACGGACTGATTGTAAATGGTGACAATGTAACCTGCTATGCATTATTCAATGAGCATTTCCAACAGTATGACACTCTTTGGAATGGTGAAAATGGAGCAACCTATTTCTATCAAAATGAGAAATGTTATGATCCAATCAGTCAGGAAGCGTGGATGTCTCATAATGGAAAGACGAATGGATATGCAGCGTACAAGGTAGCAAACGGTGTTAAAAAGCATTATGCAGTAGGACTGGGTATCTACAATGTATTTATCTATACAGGTCCGACATATGATTCTACAAAAGTACAGATTCAGATGGACAATGCAATTGAGGTTCCAAATAGTGAGGATGTTATTGTAGAAAATGCATGTCTGCAGACATTTGCGGATAAAAATAAAGCACTTCAAAAATTCAATCACATTATCAATGGTGTCGGAGAAGGTGTCAGCAGCGGAAAAGATACTGTGACCGGAGAATTGGGAGAAGACTGGTCAAGAAAATTCCTGATCAGCTACAAGAATGGAACGGCTGTCGTAGGAAATGCAATTAAAACTGACAACGATAAAGGAAAATATATAGGCGTAAATACAATTACGAATATAGAAGAACCGACCGATGAAACAGAAGAAAAGCCAGAGGAAAAGCCGGATCAAAAACCGGATCCAAAACCAGAGGAAGGTCAGAATCCATATGATGAATGGAAGAAAACCGCACTCATTTCCCCAACCAGAGGTGAGCTGAAAGGTGCAGGACCTTCTATGGTAACATGGAACCGACTGGACGATGCGACAAAGTATGAAATCAGTCTGGACGGAAACGTGGTAGGAACGGTTGATCAGACAGATTCAAAAATATTGAGCTGTGAAATCAATACAACGAATGTTGCGGCTCATCAGCTTCAGTTAACAGCAATACTTGAAAACGGAGATCAGGTTCACGCTAGTACCAGAACCTTCTTTGTATCAAAGAAGGGCATGAGCGTGGATAACCGCATTGTGGATTATTCGATTTCCAATATGGGAGAAAGCTGGTATTATAACTGGTCGCTCACACCATATGCACAGAATACTTCGAAAGCGGAATTTGTTCCGATGATATGGGATGGGTCGGATGGTTCGATGGCATGGCTCCAGCAGGCAAAAGCAAATGGATATACAACAGTACTCGGGTTTAATGAGCCGGATTTGGATTCACAGGCAAATATGAGTGTAGAAGCAGCATCGACACTTCAGCCACAGTTCACAGACAGTGGGCTGCGCGTAGGTTCTGCAGTGACTGCAGGATGGGCAAGCTCTTCGGAATGGTTTGACAGCTACATGGCTGCAAACGGTGATCAGATTGATTTTATCCCAATGCATTTATACATGGGCTATCCGGATAAAGATCAGGTCAAGGGACTGATGGATGAAATTCAGAGAACATACGAGAAATATCAGAAACCAATCTGGATTACAGAGGTTGCATTTGCAAGTTCAGATCCAAACTGGACGGGATTAGAAGAGAGTAATACAGAATTCAGAGATAAGACAAAAGAAGCAATGTCAATGTTGATTAACGGCGTAGACGGAGAATTTACCGGATTAAATGCACTGGAGTATGTAGAGCGTTATGCATGGTTCTCATTTGATACAAACCACACTTATGGCGGTGTCTCATCATTGTATGAAACGAATGACAGAGGAACCCTTAACAAGGGAGACCTCACAGAGCTTGGAATGCTTTACCGCACATTAGGAAATCCGGAAGGATATGAGCTGCCGGGACTTGATGGCGCGATAGATGAAACAAAGCTTCCACAGGATGTTTATGTGAAGGATCAGTTCTCTGGCAATGGCGGAAGTGGAAATGGCGGAAGCGGAAATGAAGGAAGTGGAAATGGAGTAACACCGGTTAAAAACAAGGCAGGTAAAGTAAAAACCGGAGATTACACACAAGCAGGTGTGTATGTGATGCTGTTATTATGTGCAGCAGGCGTGTGTGTATATACAGGTGTTCGAAAAAAACGCGAAAATAGAAAATAGAAACCCAAAGGCTTTTGGGAGAAAAGAAAACAAGGATGAGCGGTGTGCTCATCCTTGTTTTCTTAACACGATATTACCACAAAACAGCGAAAAAATCAAGACTGGTAAAGTGCGCCGCATGGGTCTATAATCAGGAAACTACCTATAGAAAGGGGCGGGAGCATGGAACAAAAGAATTGGATGGAACTGATGATAAAAGAAACACAGGTGCAGCAGATTCTGGAAATGAATCCATTTACTTCAAAGTATGGACTGGTACTGACGGAGGAGGATTCGAAGGTTTTAGTGGCTGAACGGAAAGAATCTCTCAAAAAGGAGCGGAGGATCGAATTCGGTGAGAGTATTCTTTCGAAGATCATTTACGCATTCTGCGATTCGACATGGATCAATCAGAGTGATTACAGAGAGACGCTGATTCGTCTGCAGGATATTTTTTATCTGTATAAGAATGAAATGCTGGATGAGATTACGGATGATGAACTCATTGCATTTATGCGCCAGCAGTTTGAAGACGTATGCGGCGGGGATCTGGACTATCTGGAAAATACTTGTCTGGATGTGTTTGCGCAGGCAATCCGCGCAGGATATAAGGATTATCAGGTAAATGGCGGACAGGGGGAGAATGCGAAATTTGACCTTACGCGGCGATGGGACCGAGAACTGTATCTGGCAGCTTTGGAGGAGGTAAACTGAGTGGGAATGAAACGAAGCAGGATGGAAGAAGTGGTAGAACTTGTTGCAAAGCTGGCGGCATCTTACACAGGCTATGAGCATTCATCTGTCACTTACGAAACGGCACAGATGCTTATGGGTGCCGCGATGTATTGCATTCAGGAATATGAAGGACAACAAAAAGACGGGATGCTGGAGGGAGATCAGGCATCGGCGTCGCAGGCTTACCAAATGGGCTATGAAAAGGTTCTGGAAAAAACGACCCGATTAAAGGAGTGCTATCATGCTATGATTCCGGAATTTCAGGATTATGGGATGAAGTGTCTAAGCGAGGTTATACTGCAGGGAATTCCGGCATTTCTTGTGAACTATGATGCAAAATATATGCCGCAGGATACCATTCTTACGCTCGATTATCCAATTCTTGAGAGCCTGAAGGGGATGAGCGGCGTAGACGCCGTATTTCGTTATCTGCAGTGTATCTGTCTGGAACAGAAGTTTCTTGCCGTGTTTGAAGGAACCTATGTGAGAGATGTTCTGCGAGTCTTTCATGAAGATTATGAAGAGCTCTTTGAAAATATTTGTGAAATCGTCCTGCAAAATATGTACGGACATCTGATTTTGCAAAAGCCATTTGCGAAGTTGGAAATCAGCCGTGAAGAACACGAGGAAATTGAAAAAATAGCAGCAGAAAAGACGGTCGGGGAGTTGGAGGCAGATGTCAATCAAATGATTATGATGCTGGTGGAACGATATTTCGAAAATGATGTAGAATTGTATCAATATCTGAGCAAGGATAGCAGAAACATTGCAGTTCGGGTGAAACATTGGGTGTACGTGAAGCAATGAATATGATAAACTTAGGAAAGATTTGAAAAAATAAAATGACTTCACAGAAATTTCAGACATGGATGAAGATGCTCAGGAGACTGACATATAAGGAGGACTATCTGGATGAAGACGATAGAAATTAATCACATTACGAAAGACTATGGCGGGCGGCGCGGCGTTTTTGATTTGTCATTTCAGGTGAATCAGGGGGAAGTGCTGGGGTTTTTAGGACCGAACGGCGCGGGCAAGACAACGACGATCCGTCAGCTTATGGGCTACATCAAGCCGGATAGCGGAAGCGTGAGTATTCTTGGAAAGGACTGCTTCGCACATGCAGCTGAGATACAAAGCTCACTTGGATATCTGCCGGGTGAAATCGCATTTATGGATTCCATGAATGGGATGGAATTTATTCGTTTTGTGGCGAAGATGAAACGAATGAAAGACCTTGGACGCGCGCCGGAGCTGATGGAGCAGTTTGAACTGGACGCCTCGGGCAAATTAAAAAAGATGTCCAAAGGAATGAAGCAGAAGATTGGAATTGTCTGCGCATTTATGCAGGACCCGGACATTTTGATTCTGGATGAACCGACCAGCGGACTGGACCCTCTGATGCAGAACCGTTTTGTGGATTTGATCTTAAGTGAAAAGAAGCGCGGGAAAACGATTCTGATGTCCTCTCATATTTTTGAAGAAATCGAAAAGACCTGCGACCGGGCGGCAATCATCCGCGCGGGCGAGCTGGTCGCTGTGGATTCCATGGAAAAGCTCTGCTCCGGAAAACGCAAAGAGTTGCAGATTACATTTGCAGAGGAGCAGATGGCAGCAGCTTATGTGCAGGCATTTGACAAGGCAGAGTGCGCTGCGGCAAACAAAAGAACGGTGGTCATGAAGGTCGGGAAAGAGCTGGACGCGGCGATTAAACAGGCCGGAAATTATACGGTGACAGATATGGATATTCACACGCAGTCACTGGAAGACTTCTTTTTGCATTTTTATGGAGGTGACGAGTGATGATGAATCTGACATTATATAAAAGAGAGTGGAAAGCGAACTGGGTGATGCTTGTGATTTTTATGGGCGTGCTGACGATGTATGCGACGATGATCGTGAGTATGTTCGACCCGGAGATGGGGGACAGCCTGAAGGTCATGGCGGAGAGTATGCCGGAGGTGTTCGCTGCGTTCGGTATGGCGGATGTCGGTCAGACCCTGCTGGAGTTCGTGACGGGATATCTCTATGGAATTCTTCTGACAGCATTTCCTGCGGTGTACATTATCATCTTGGCAAATCGTCTTGTGGCAAAATATGTCGATAACGGCTCGATGGTCTATTTGCTGTCCGGTCCGCAAAAGCGCGCACAGATCGTGCGGACGCAGGCTGTGTTCATGGTTACAAGCCTTGTCGTTATGCTGGTCTATGTGATGGGCGTGATATGGATGACCTCGGAGCTGCTCTTCCCAAAGGAATTGGAAATGGAGGGATTTCTTCGCGTCAATGCCGGTCTGTTCGGACTCTGGATTCTGCTTGGCGGTGTGTGCTTTCTGTGTTCCTGCATCTGGAATGAGTCAAAAACAGCCATTGGCATTAGCTCTGCAGTCGTCGTATATTCGTTGCTGGTACAGATGATTTCTCAGGTGGGAGATAAGTTTGAAAACTTAAAATATGCAACACCGATGACGCTGTTTTCGGTGGATGGACTGATCGCAAATGAGAGCGAGGCATGGATCATGTGCGCGGTGATGTATGGCGCGGGAGTGCTCTGTTTTGTGGTGGGAGTCAGCGTTTTTAAAAAGAAAAACCTTCCAATTTGATTATGGCATCAAACATCAGAATCTGGCAGCTGTTTCAGAGCATGCATCTTATGAGCCAGCATTTCAAGTATCGCGATGGCTGGTATCAAGGAAGAGACATCCATGCTGTAGTAGGTCTTCTGCGGCATATGGCAGCAGATATTGAGGTCAGAAAAACGTTCTAAAGAAGTATTGCCTTTATTCGTGATGGAAATGACAGAGGCATCATATTGCTTCAGATTGTCAATAAATTCAATAATATCCTCCTGCTCACCAGAAATAGACAGGGCAACCAGACAGATACGACTTCTAAAACACTCATTCAAGTGATACAAGGGGGTGTTTAGAGGATCCGTAATTGCTGACGAAAAAGAGACAAGGGAGGAGAATAGATAGCTGCCATAGTTGGCAGCTATTCCCGAACCACCAAGTCCGATGAAGAATAAAAGGTCAGACTTTCGAATGAGTGAAGCGGCTGCCATAAGTTTGTCATCAAATTCAGACTTCTGCAAATAGTTCAGGAATGCAATATTCGAAGACTCGTCATAATGCTCCAGGGAGGTCAGACTTTTATGCGTAACATATTCCTGAAGGCGAAATTTGAATTCACTATAGCCGCTGCAGTGGAATTTCTTACAGAAACGTAGAATTGTTGTCGTAGAAACATTAGTCGCAAGAGATAACTCTCGAATTCGCATGTAGATAACAGAGTTTAGGTTGCGGCAGATATAGTTGTATATGTATAAATCAGTGCTTTGTAAATCAAGAGTTTCTTCTAAAAACAGCATAGCAAATCTCCTCTTTTTCTTTCTAGTATATCATATCAATAATCCAAAATGAAAAAAAGTTTAATCGCGACAAATGTGTAACAGGTTGTGACATATTTGAAACAAATAACAAGTAAATATAACAAAATTCATAAAGGGCAGAACCTATTTACTTTGGGTTTTTGTTACTATACAATGACAAATGTAAAGCATGTTTGTTTTTTAGGCGCCGGGCAGATGTGAACATTTGAGAAGGTATAGGAGGAAGATACAATGCAAAAATTTATGGATTGGCTGGAGGAACACCTTTTGCCACCATTGACGAAATTAGGGACACAACGTCATTTAGTAGCTGTCCGAAATGGATTGGCCGTTACATTGCCAGCTATTATTGTGGGAAGTATTTTTTTGATATTTGGAAATATTCCAATTGAGGCATGGCTTAATTTTCTGGCACCATATCAGCCAATGTTGGATGCAGCGGTTAATGCGTCCATTGGAATTATTTCACTTTTGGCAGCAGTTGGAATTGGTTATGAGTTAAGCAAAAGTTATGAATTAGCACCGGCATCAGGTGCTGTATTGTCAGGAATCGCGTTTATCATTACGCAATTGTCAAATGATTATGTAATAAATGTGGATGGCTTTGGCGCAGGTGGACTTTTTACCGCAATAATTTCTGCTATTGTCAGCGTTGAGATTAC
This sequence comes from Hespellia sp., assembly GCA_028694105.1. Lineage (GTDB taxonomy): Bacteria > Bacillota > Clostridia > Lachnospirales > Lachnospiraceae > Hespellia. Next base: position 4,005 of record JAQUUC010000035.1, on the reverse strand, counting down.
TCGTTTTTGTGTGAAACGAAACTGGGTTATTAAGCTGCCGGGCGGAGTACCACCAGCAGTAGGTGATTCATTTGTAGCCTTAGTGCCAACATTTCTGACACTGATTTTATTCTGGCTGGTAAGGGTTCCACTTAACTTTGATATTAATGTATTTATACAGCATATATTCACACCACTGGTATTTGCGCTTAATAGCCTGCCGGGAATTCTCATTTATACACTGATAGTCAGCTTGCTATGGTGTGGCGGAATACATGGAGATATGACGCTTGAAGGTGTGGCTGATACCATTTTTATTCAATTTGTAGTAGCTAACTCGCAGGCATTTGCTAATCATCAGGCGCTTCCATACATTACAGCAAGTGGATTTTCCAGCCTGTTTGTCAATGTTGGAGGAACGGGAGCGACACTGACTCTTGCTATATTAATGCTTTTCTCAAGAAGCAAGACGTATAAAGAGCTGGGAAAGCTATCTCTGCCGGGAGCGTTGTTTGAAATTAATGAACCAATTATATTTGGTTTTCCAATCGTTATGAATCCAATCATTATGATACCGTTTGTAGTTGTACCACAGATCTTAGCAGCAAGCACCTATCTGCTGATGTCGGTAAATCTGATCGCTCGGCCAGTTACAATGGTACCTTGGACTATGCCGCCGATTCTGGGCCCGCTTATGGCAACTGGATGGGATTGGAGAGCAGCCGTATGGTCAGCATTAGAAATTGTAATTGCAGTTGTTATTTACTATCCGTTCTTTAAAATGGCGGAGAAAATGACATTGAAGAAGGAACTTGAAGAGGAACAGCTTGAACTTGGGAAGAAGGAATTGAATTGAAAACAAAATTGAAAATAGTTGCAATCGGTGGAGGCTCCAGTTATACCCCCGAACTTGTAGAAGGATTTATCAAACGATATAAGGAGCTTCCGGTCACAGAGCTGTGGCTGGTGGATGTAGAAGAAGGTAAGAGCAAGCTTGACATTGTTGGAGCAATGGCAGGAAGAATGATAAAGGCAGCAGGTCTTAATTGTGAGGTCCATCTGACACTGGATCGAAAAACCGCTTTGGCGAATGCAGATTTTGTCATCACACAGCTGCGTGTTGGACAGCTGGCAGCAAGAATCAAGGATGAGCGGATTCCATTAAGTCATGGAATGATTGGTCAGGAAACGAATGGCGCAGGAGGGATTTTTAAGGCACTGCGCACCATCCCTGTGATTCTTGATATTGTAGAGGATATGAAGCAGCTATGTCCGAATGCATGGCTGGTGAACTTCACAAATCCATCCGGAATTATTACAGAAGCTGTGATGCGTTATGGCAAATGGAACAGAATCGTAGGATTATGTAATATTCCAGTCAATGCAATTGCGGAAGAGTCGAAACTTTTAGGAGAGGAGCCGGAAAACTTGTTTTTCCAGTTTGCAGGCATCAATCATATGCACTGGCATACGATAGTCGATAAAAATGGCATTGACCGGACAGAAGAATTGATTGATACTATGTATAGAGATACGAAGAACACCTCTATTGTTGCGAATATTCAGGATAATGAATTAATCTATGAGCAGGTTAAGAATCTGCATATGATTCCATGTCCGTACCATATCTATTACTATCGTACAGACCGGATGCTAGAGCAGGAATTTCGAGAGTTTAAAGAACATGGAACAAGGGCAGAGGCAGTTAAAAGGATAGAACAGGAATTGTTTGAACTCTATAAAGACCCGAAGCTGGATTATAAGCCAAAGCAGTTAGCGGAGCGTGGTGGGGCAAGATACAGTGATGCAGCCTGCGAGGTAATTCGTTCCATCTATAATGATGATAAGAAAATCATGACAGTCAGCACGGTTAATCATGGTACAATCACAGACCTGCCATATGACAGTGTAGTGGAAGTGACCTGTACTATGACTTCAAATGGTCCAATCCCATTCCAGTTTGGTTCATTTAAACCACAGGAACGCGGAATTCTTCAATTAATGAAGAGCATGGAGCAGCTGACGATTGAAGCGGCAGTAACAGGAGATAGAGGAACATTGTTACAGGCGTTCACACTGAATCCGTTAATATTGAGCGGAGATGTTGCAAAACAGACAATGGATGAATTGTTAGAAGCACATAAACAGTATCTTCCAAATTTTTTTAGGAGAGGTAAATGATGGGAAAGCAGAAAAAAATATGGATAGTTGTAATTCTGATCGTGGTGATTGCAGTTTTCATTTGTACCGTGAGGATGGGGCAAAAGAATAAGGAGTCATATTCACTGGCGGATGAGGATAAGAAAGAAATCGCAATGCAGTTAGTGTCTAGTTCAGAGAATTCTTCTCTGAACTGGAAGGCACAGTATGCATATATTGAAGATATTGGAGATGGTCGAGGATATACGGCGGGGATTATAGGTTTCTGTTCCGGAACAGGGGACATGCTCCAGCTGGTTGAAAATTATGTCAAGGATAAGCCGGGCAATGTACTGGAAAAATATCTGGAAGCACTGAAGAAGGTCAATGGAACAGATTCACATGAAGGACTGGGGGATGCATTCATGGAGGACTGGAAGAGTGCGGCAGAGGACACCGCTTTTCAGGAGGCACAGAATCAACTGCGTGATGAAGTGTATTTCAATCCTGCGGTAACATGTGCAAAGGAAGATGGATTATCGGTGTTAGGACAGTTCATCTACTATGATGCAATTGTCATGCATGGACCGGGAGATGGCTCTGTGCCGGGAGAACAGTCTTTTCCGGGAATCCGTGCGAGTGCGATGGAACAGGCAGATACACCGGCAGAGGGTGGAGATGAGACCACTTATCTGAAAGCATTTCTTGAGGCGAGAAGAGCAGTAATGCGTATGGAAGAAGCACATGAGGATGTAGACAGAGCGGATGCACAGGAGAAATTCTTAGATGAGAAGAATTTTGATCTGAATCCACCATTGAAATGGACCATGTACGGAGAAGAATTCTGTATTGAGCAATAAGAAAGAGGTGTTTACCATGAAGAAAATAGTACTTTGCTGTAGTGATGGAATGTCAACAAGTATGCTTGTGCAGCGGATGAAGGCAGCAGCAGATAAGGAAACCTATCTTTGCGATATATTAGCATGTCCAATAGCCCAGATTGGTGATAAGGGAAAGGATGCAGATGTGGTGCTGCTTGGACCACAGGTGAAATATCAATTGAAAAAAGTGCAGGCAATATTTCCAGATAAGCCCGTTGCAGCGATTGAACCAGTCGACTATGGTATGATGCGGGGGAACAAGGTTATGATGAAAGCAAAAGAGTTGATGGGAGAATAAGCGATGGAACAGGAACTTGATATGGAAACAATTGGATTTCAGATGATTACAGCAGCAGGTCAGGCAAAATCCTGTTATATGGAAGCATTAGAAGCCGCAAAAAATAATGATTTTGAGCAGATGGTGGTACACATTACAGATGGAGATACCTACTTCTTAGAAGGACATAATATACATGGAACGTTGATAAGCAAAGAATGCAGTGGAGATAAAGTCTGTATGACGCTGTTTCTGACCCATGTGGAGGATCAGATGGCATCCGCAGAAACAACAAAACTTTTTGTACAGGAGTTAGCAGAACTTTACCAGAAAATGGCAGAGGACTATCATGAATCAGAACAATAGGAGGATAAAATTGTTATGAGTTTTGTTGTTGGTGCTGGATTTGCAAACTGTGATATTCTATATTCTGGAGTGCCAAGACTGCCGGGGGAAGGTGAGGAAATATTTTCAGAAGGCTTACAGCTTCTTCTTGGCGGCGGTATGCCGGCAAGCCTGGTTAATTTATCACGTCTGGGTGTAGAAAGCCATATTATAACATTTTTGGGTCAAGACTATTTCTCCCAGTTTGTGGAAGGTCAGCTTAGACGTTATGGTGTATCATATGACAATTTATATACAGGACAAGATATGCCGGTTATGGATACTTATCGCAGACTGAAAGAAGATGGGTGCAAGCTGGTATTCGATGTTGGCTGGGAAGATGAT
>JAQUUC010000002.1:111472-138837 GCA_028694105.1 Hespellia sp. | reverse complement strand
TCCCATCGCAGTTGTCCGGAGGAGAGCAGCAGCGTGTAGCGCTCGCAAGAGCACTCGCGACAGAGCCGGATTTTCTGTTGTTGGACGAACCGCTTTCGGCACTGGATGCCAAAGTGCGAATTTCTCTTCGCAAAGAAATCTGCAGAATTCAGAAGGAGCTGGGACTGACAACGATTATGGTCACCCACGATCAGGATGAAGCCCTGACGATGGCAGACCGTATTATTGTGATGAATAAATCCGTAGTGATGCAGGAAGGAACTCCGGAAGAGATTTATGAGCATCCGGAGAATCCATTTGTAGCGGATTTCATAGGTTCCATTAATTTTATTGAGAAAGCAAAATGTAAGTTATATGGTCTGTGTGAGCATGAACGGGCAGCAATCCGTCCGGAAAAAATCGAACTCAGCAGAACGGAAAAGGAAACATCGCTGCGGGCTCAGATTAAAGAGATTGAATTTCGCGGCTTTTACGATCGGATTACAGTGTGTGTCAGCCATGGAGTTCAGGGAGATATGATTTTGCTGGTAGATGTGCCTTTCCGTATGGTAAAAACAATGCAGTTTCGAATCGGAGAGGTGGTTTATGTGAACCTGCCAAGAGAAGAATTGCTTGGATTTAAGACAGCTTAGAGGTGGATGCATCATTCTCTGTGTGATTGCTGGCTTTACCTTGGAAAGGAAACAAGAGTAAAATGGAAAAAATAAAACAAAAAATAATGCGCTGCACAAAAGAGGATATTGTCAGGGCGATTGCAATCTATGCAGTGGTTGTGTTTCTGCTCGTCTTTCTCGTATGTCCACTGTGCACATTATTTGTAAAAGCGTTTCAAAATAAAGAGGGTGCTTTTGTCGGATTCGCACAATTCATCAAGTATTTTCAGAGCAAATCGTTAATACAGTCCATCAGCCATACTTTTTTTATTGCAATTATGTCTACGATAATTTCGGTCACACTGGCATTTTTCTTTTCTTATGCGCTTTCCAGAAAAAATGTGCCGTGCAAAGGATTCTTCCAGTATATTGGCATGATCCCGATTTTTGCACCGACGATGCTGCTTGGTATTGCCCTGATCTATCTGTTTGGAAATAAAGGGATTTTTACGGCACTGGGATTACAGGTGGCACTTTATGGAAAGGTTGGAATTATTATTGCGGAGAGTATCTATTGCTTTCCGGTGGCAACTACAATATTGATGGTCGCATTTTCTGCGGCAGATAACCGACTGTATGAAGCGGCAGACACCATGGGAACTTCCACCTTGAGAAAGATGCTGACAATTACGATTCCAAATGTAAAGTATGGGCTGATCAGTGCACTGTTTGTAGCATTTACATATAGCTTTACTGATTTTGGCGCACCTTCGGTTGTCGGCGGAAACTATAATGTTCTCGCGACCGACGTGTATAAGCAGGTGGTTGGGCAGCAGAATTTTAATATGGGAGCTGTGGTCGGAATTATTCTCCTTTTCCCTGCAGTGCTGTCCTTTGCTGTGGACCGGATCACAAATCAGAAACAGAGTGCGGCAATCAATTCAAAATCAGTGCCGTACCAGATTAAGCCGGATAAGAAGAGCGATGCTCTGGCTACCGCATTTTGCATCTGCATTACACTGGTAATGGTAATATTTTTTGCTGTGGCATTATTTGCTTCATTAATCAAACTCTGGCCATACAATCTGACATTTACAATTTCAAATTATGATTTGACGAAGGTTGCGTCCGGAAGCGGATTTACAGCGTTTAAAAATTCCATTTTGATTTCACTGATCACTGCAGTGCTGGGCACAACTGTGACATTTGTGGGTGCCTATATGATTGAAAAAAACCAGAAGTTTAAGACGAGCAGAAGGATCGCTTATTTCCTTTCAATCACGCCGCTTGCAATTCCGGGAACGGTTATCGGGCTTAGCTTTATTATGTTTTTTAATGCGTCGCAGTTCAACATCCCATTTGTGGAGGGATATGCACTTCAGAATCCATTTCATGGGATGTATGGGACAATCTGGATTCTGATACTGGCAAATATGATTCATTTTTATTCGGTTCCGTTCTCTACAGCGACAACATCGTTAAAACGGCTGGATAAAGAATTCGAGACCGTGTCGGAATCGCTTGCAGTACCATTTTACAGAACCTTGGGCAGGGTGACCTTGCCGCTCTGTCTGCCTGCAATCTGTGAGATGTGGGTGTACTTTTTTGTGAATTCATTAGTGACAGTCTCAGCGGTCGTGTTCCTGGCATCGCCAACTGCTCCGATTGCGTCCGTAATTATTGTGAGCATGGAAGGAGCGGGGCAGACAGCTCCGGCAGTTGCAATGTGTATGCTGCTTCTGTTCATTAATTTATTAGTCCGCCTGGTGTATGAGGCGATAAGAGGACGCTCAAATAAGAAAAAACAAAGGAACCGATAAAAATCGGATTAAAACCGCCTCATTTCAACCAGGAACTGAGGCGGTTTTAATCCAATTTTCATGGACTTTTTTTACGTTTTTCTTGTATTATTGTCTAAAAGCTATCCATTTACAGAATTTGTTTTTCTAACAAGAATTGTTTGGCAAGGTAAAAAAGAGATAACAAAAGAAAGTGTTCGGTTGAATTATTTCCTGCGCTCATGTAGAATAGAAAGGTAAAGTAAAAGTAAGCAGTAGAAATGAGGGGGATCATTATGTACGGAATTATTGATATTGGATCAAATACTATGCGTTTATCATGCTATCGTGTTGTGGAGAAGCAGTTAATCCCGACCTTTCACAAAAAGAATATGGCAGGACTTGCAGGATATGTTGATCAGGACAATTGTTTGTCAAAGAAAGGAATCAAGCGTGCAATTGAGACATTGGAAGATTTCAAGAAGCTGATTATGTGCGTGGGCTTAGACAAGCTGTATGTGATTGCGACAGCGTCTATCCGCAATGTCGACAATACAGAAAAAGTTGTAAAAGAGATTTTGGACAAGACAGGAATTGAAGTAGAGATTTTGTCCGGAAAGCAGGAGGCGATGTATGATTTTCAGGGTGCTACATACTGCTGCAAATCTGAAACCGGAATGGTGGTGGACATCGGCGGAGGCAGCACGGAGCTTGTCTGCTTTGAGGATTATAAAGTGGAGGATGCGAATTCCATCCCGGTTGGATCACTGAATTGCTTTTCTAAATTTGTAGACGGACTGTTTCCTACAGAGGCGGAAGAAGAGAAAATTCGTGCGTTTGTCAGAAAGCATCTGGATAAACTGAATATCGGGAAACAGAAAATGATTCTGGGTGTCGGAGGAACCAATCGTGCGTGCATGAAACTTTATAATGATTATTTTGACTGTGAGGTTGAAAATACAATTATGGAGAGTGATAAGATCACGGAGATGTTAAGTGCAATCGGAACCGGGGAAAAAGCGGGGATGAAGCAGATCTTAAAAATTGTTCCGGATCGAATTCACACGATTATCCCGGGGATCATTGTAATTGATGAAATCAACCAGTATTGTAAAAGTAAGACAATCCAGCTTTCGGCCGGTGGAGTCCGTGAGGGATATATGATTGAAAAATGCTGTAGTTAACAGTATAAAATAAAAGAAAAGAGAAAAATATGGCAATTAATAAAGCAGCACAGGCAATACTAAAAGCGTTATCTTTTGGTGGGATTGAAGTGGAGGCGTCCAGACATCTGGCAGATCTGAAAAGACTGGATCCTTTGAGTATATTTTATAAGACAATAGACTATCCAGTCTATAATGGGGAGCATGAGGTGCCCACCCGGATTTATTTTCCAAATGAGACATCCTTTGAGGCCACAGGAAAGAATACACTGCCGGTTATGCTGTTTATTCACGGCGGAGGATGGGTGACAGAGAGTGTCGAAAATTATCAGAGAGTCTGTGCACGTATGGCAAATGCAACGAATCACGTTGTCGTTGCGGTAGAATACAGACTGGCACCGGAATTCCCGTTCCCGACCGGACTGGAAGACTGCTATGCGGTTGCAAAGGCAATTTTCACAGATCAGTTTATGCTGAATGTAGATCCAGATGATGTGACGATTGTGGGTGACAGTGCAGGCGGAAATCTGACAGCTGCGTTATCGCTGATGGCGAGAGATCGCGGCGAATTCCTGCCGAAAAGACAGATTCTGATCTATCCGGCAACGAACAATGACTATTCAGAGAGCTCGAAGTTTCCGTCTGTTCAGGAGAACGGGACGGATTATCTGCTGACAGCAGGAAAGATGCAGGATTACATTAATCTGTATGCGAGCAGTGAGGAGGACAAAGAGAATCCTTATTTTGCCCCAATATTAGAGCCGGATCTGAGTCATCAGCCGATTACGCTTGTTATTACGGCCGAATTTGATCCACTTCGCGATGAGGGAGAAGCATACGGACGAAAACTTCGAGAAGCAGGTAATCTGGTGAAGATTTATCGAATCAAGGATGCATTGCATGGGTTTTTTGCACTGGGGATCAGGAACCTTCACGTGCAGGAAAGTTTTGAGTATATCAATATATTTTTGAAAGCGAGTGCATTGGAGGAATAGAACATGGCACAGACAAAAAGAGCATATTGGAGAAATCTGGATAATGCCGCGAAAGTATTTCCTGCGACCAGCGGTGAAAAGGATACGAGAGTATTTCGGTTTTATTGTCTGCTTAAGGAGGAGATTCAGGAAGAGCTGCTGCAGCAGGCACTTAACAAAACACTTGTAAAATATCCGATATTTCTTTCCGTTTTGAGAAAGGGATTCTTCTGGCACTATCTGGAGAAGAGTGAGCTTCGCCCGACTGTATATCAGGAAAAGAAGAGACCTTGCAGTAATATTTACGAGCGGGACAAAAAGAAGCTGTTATTTGAGGTCACTTATTACAAGAACCGCATTAATTTTGAAGTGTTTCATGCACTGACGGACGGGACCGGGGCAACGGAATTTTTGCGGGAACTGGTCAAAAATTATCTGGTGGTAGCACATCGCGCAGATGGACTTGCGGATGTTCCGCTTTTGCCGGATGATATCACCATCCCCGATCAGGAGGGCGATGGTTTTAATAAATACTATTCGAAGGACATCAAAGGCAGAAAAAAGAAAAAAGAAAAAGCACATATTATAAAGGGGACCAAGCATGAAAATATGGAGCTGTATGTGAGAGAGACAACGGTGTCGGTGAAGACGCTGCTTGCAAAGGCAAGAGAATACGGCGTTTCCATGACGGTATTTTTGTCAGCGGTATATCTGTGTGCAATACATGATGAGATGACCAAAGCACAGGAGCGAAGAACGGTCCGGCTGATGGTTCCCGTGAATTTACGCAAGTTTTTCCCGTCTTCATCGATGCTCAATTTTTTCTGGTGGATTGAGCCGGAATATCATTTCCACGGAAATGAAGATTCTTTTGAACAGGTTTTAAATGCTGTAAAAGCATGTTTTGAGACAGAGCTGACAAAAGACAAAATGGCGGAAAATATGAGTAATCTGGTAGCACTTGAGCATCATCCGATACTTCGGTTTGCACCGCTGGAACTCAAGAACCTTGGGATCCATGCGGGAACAAAGATTTCAAAGTACGATATTACGGCAATTTTTTCCAATATGAGTGTTGTAAAGATGCCGGAAGAATACGTGCCGTATATTGAACGGTTTGGAGTCTACACAAGTACGCCCCAGCTTGAACTGTGCATGTGCTCTTTCCAGAATACAATTACATTTGGATTTACCTCAAGAATTGATACAACGAATATACAGCGGAATTTCTTTCGCATCTTGAAAGAAATGGGAGTTGCGTCTGAAGAGCAGGATACGCTGCTTCCGGAAAAGGAAACAGAAGGCAGAGCCGCAATCACGTTCTATAAATGGTTTTCGTTCCTCTGTCTGGCAGCGGTTGTTGTTACCATGGTGACGGACTATTCCATCATGCCGGAGTTCCATTGGGCACTCTGGGCGGCTGGCGGAATTGCAAGTATGTGGCTGGCGCTCACGATTGGATTTTTCAAGCGGCATAACCTTCTGAAGAATGCGATGTGGCAGCTCCTTATTATTACAATCGGCTGTATTATATGGGATCATATAACCGGATGGCGCGCTTGGTCCGTGAATTTTGTTTTGCCCGGTGTATCGGTGCTGATTGAGTTATCAATGCTTGTGATTTCAAAGCTGCAGGCACATTCAGCCAGAGAATACATGATTTATTATGTGATGGCGGCAACGTATGGCATAATGCTTCCGCTTATTTTGCTGATTACAAAGGTTGTGACGGTTACATTTGGCTGTACAATCTGTGTGGGCGCCAGCTTTTTATTCCTGATGGCTCTGATTATTTTTCGATGGAAAGAATTCAAAGAGGAAATGCACAAAAAATTCCACTACAAATAGATTGTGGAAAATTTGTGCTTGCAAATCAAGGGAAGCTGTGATAGTATAAAAAACAATTCAAAGAATAAAAGCGATGAACAAGACTCCAATCTTGGAACTTGACAGGAAAGATAGCGCCACCGACTGAGAGCGCTGCGCAAGGGAACGGATACCGGGGAACACTTGGGAGCAGACTTATTGAACTGATAGTAGGTAAGTACGGGTTATACACGTTACGTATCAGAGTGGAGTAGGCAAGGGTGTCTATTCAATGCGGGTGGTACCGCGGATTCATTGATTATATCCGTCCCAGAACAACAATGTTCTGGGACGTTTTTTTGTCTAAAAGGGACTGGTAGTGTGTTTGCGCTGCCAGTTCCTTTTCATTTACCATAGTGTATAAAATGGTTGCCAGGCATGCAGGGAACGGTTCAGAACATAAGCAGTCAAAATATGTGTCAGAGAGAGGAAGGAAAGACTTATGGAATTGATTACAGGAGTAAAAAAGAAAGAAACGCTGGAATTAAGTGAGATTCTTGCAGACGGAATGATAGGACAGACCGTTAAGGTGAACGGTGCGATTCACACAATTCGTGATATGGGAACGGTGGCATTTGTGATTCTGAGGAAAAGAGAAGGGCTTCTTCAATGTGTATATGAAGAGAGCAGCGCCGCATTTGATCTAAAAGAAATCAAAGAGGCCGATACGGTTGAGGTGAGCGGTGTGCTGGAGGCGAATGAAAAAGCTCCAAACGGCATAGAACTGAGAATGAAAGAAATGCGGCTGCTCAGCGAGGCAACAGAGACGATGCCGCTTCAGATTTCCAAATGGAAATTAAAGACATCGCTGGAGGCAAAATTGAACTACCGCCCAATTGCACTCCGGAATGTCCGAGAACGTGCAAAGTTTAAAATACAGGAAGGAATCGTAAGAGGTTTTCGAGATTTCTTATATAAGGAGGGCTTTACGGAGATACACACACCGAAAATCGGAGCCAAAAGTGCAGAGGGTGGATCGAACTTATTTAAGCTGGAATATTTCCACAGACCGGCAATCCTACAGCAGAGTCCGCAGTTATATAAGCAGATGATGGTCGGCGTGTTTGACAGAGTATTCGAGACGGCGCCGGTGTTCCGTGCCGAAAAGCACAACACGAAACGCCATCTGAACGAATACACCAGTCTTGACTTTGAGATGGGGTATATCGATGGATTTGAGGACATCATGGCGATGGAGACTGGATTTTTGCAGTACACGATGGCACTTCTGGAAAAGGAGTATGCGAAGGAGCTGAAGATACTCGGAGTCACACTGCCAAACACAAAACAGATTCCGGCGGTACGGTTTGATGAAATCAAAAAAATGGTGTCCGAAAAGTATGACCGTCCGATTAAGAACCCGTTTGATTTAGAACCGGAAGAGGAAATGCTGATCGGTCAGTATGCAAAAGAAGAATGGGATGCAGATTTCGTATTTGTCACACACTATCCATCAAAAAAGAGACCGTTTTATGCAATGGACGATCCCGACGATTCAGTGTATACATTAAGCTTCGACTTATTGTATAATGGACTTGAGATCACGACCGGAGGCCAGCGTATTCATGATTATCAGAAGCTGACAGATAAGATGGAAAGCCGTGGCATGACGGAGGAAGGCATGGAACAGTATATGAGCTGCTTCAGGCATGGAATGCCGCCACACGGTGGATTAGGAATCGGTATGGAACGACTTACGATGAAGCTCCTGGGAGAGGAGAATGTAAGAGAGACAACATTATTTCCGCGTGATCTGAGTAGATTAGAACCATAATTTCAATAGGAACCTTGGGAGGAAATGAGATGTTTGAGAAAAAATGCAGCCTGTGCGGCGGAAAAATAGTACATGGAAGATGTGTGGATTGTGGACTGGATGCAACGAAAAATGATAAGAATTATAGAATAAATCAGAGCAGCTGCGAACATGAGCCTTTGACACATGTGCACACCAGCGGGCAGGAGACAACCTATAAGCCGGAGACATACAAACCGGAGGCTTATCAAAGTACTCCGCAAAGGAAAATACCGACGAAAAAAGCATCTCAAACGCAGGGAAAGAGAAAAGTACAGTGGTTTGCGGTAATTGCGCTTATCGTGTCACTGCTTGGCGCCTTTGCCGGTAACATAGAATCTATGATCGATTCGTTGAAGGATCCATTTTCGGAGAGTGTAGGGGAACATGATGTGGCGGCTAACGGTGAGCATGCGGAATATTCATATGTGGAGCGGGAGCTGAGTGAGACCGGTGAGCATGAGGAGATAACACTGACAGCCGGATATTATCAGGTCGGCAGTCAGATCCCGGAAGGAAACTATGTAGTGAATGCTGTATCGGGTGAAGGAATCACATATCTGAGTGACGGGGAAAACCACATCTATATCTCTCAGGGAATGGCAGAGAGCCCGGAGTATGACGGCGATGTGCAGTGTATAGAGGATTATCGTTTATATAAGGGAGCATGGCTTACCGTTGGTGGAAATCTGACGCTTGATCTGGTGAGTGAAAATGCACAGATGGATGCGATGGATGCAGTCGTTGAAAATACGGCAACAGAAACCAAAGAGGTGGATGCATATGATGAGGATCAGACATTAATCGTAGGAAAAGATCTGACAGCGGGGGTTTATGATGCAACTTCACTGGACGGATACGGATTTATTGAATTGTACATTCCCGGATATACTCATGTATCGGAGGAGGATAACACGGAATATTCGACTAACAGTATTTCACTTGACTCGGATGGTGAGTATGACGCGGTGTCATATAAAAATATCGCGTTGCCGGAGGGCAGTAAAATTATAATAACAGGAGCAAACATTCAATTCACACCATCCGGTGAAATTACGAGCACCGATTATTCCGGTGTATGGGAACAACTATATTAGATGAAAGAAGGCAGTAGTATGGCAAATGTAATATCAGACGAGACAATCGAATATGTAGGTATCCTTGCAAAGCTGGAACTATCCGGCGCGGAGAAAGAAAATGCAAAGCAGGATATGGAGAAAATGTTGGATTATATTGACACGTTAAACGAACTGGACACAGCGGGAATCGAGCCGATGTCCCATGTATTTCCGGTGAACAATGTGTTCCGTGAGGATGTTGTGACAAATGGCGATGGACATGAGGCAGCACTGGCAAATGCACCGAAGCAGAAGAATAACAGCTTTGAAGTGCCAAAGACCATCGGGTAAAGAATGACTGGACGAAAATGTTTGGAAAGGACAAAAAAGAAATGGATATTTTTCAACTCACAGCGGTAGAACTGGGACAGAAGATCAAGAAAAAAGAAATTTCTGTAGTGGAAGCGGTGCAGAAATTTATGGAACGGATCGAAGCTATTGAACAGGATGTTAACAGCTTCGTGACGATAGATAAAGAAGGTGCACTTGCGCAGGCAGAGGCAGTGCAGAAACAAATAGATGCGGGAGAGCTGACCGGACCACTGGCTGGCGTGCCGGTGGCAGTCAAAGACAACCTGTGTATCGAGGGGCAGCTTACAACCTGCAGCTCAAAAATACTCGGCAATTTCAAACCGACATTTACCTCGGAGGCGGTCTTGAACCTTCAGAGGGCAGGTGCGGTCATCGTCGGTAAGACGAACATGGATGAATTTGCGATGGGAAGTACGACAGAGACTTCGTACTTTGGACCGACAAAAAATCCACATAATCTCGCACATGTGCCGGGCGGTTCTTCCGGTGGTTCCTGTGCGGCTGTGGTAGCAGGTGAGGTGCCCTATGCGCTCGGCTCTGATACCGGCGGTTCGATTCGTCAGCCGAGCTCATTCTGTGGAGTAGTCGGAATCAAGCCGACCTACGGAACGGTTTCACGATATGGACTGATTGCCTATGGATCATCCTTAGACCAGATCGGACCAATCGCCAAGGATGTGACAGACTGTGCGACCATCTTAGAAGCGATTGCATCGCACGATGAGAAAGACAGCACATCGGTTCTAAGAGAAGACTATGATTTCACGGCGGCATTAAAAGACGATGTAAAAGGAATGAAAATCGGGATTCCAAAAGACTATTTTGGAGAAGGACTGGATGCAGAGGTAAAAGCTGCGATTCAGAAAGCCGTGGAAGTGTTAGAAAGAAAAGGTGCAATCGTCGAAACATTTGATCTTGGACTCGTGAAATATGCAATCCCTGCATATTATGTGATCGCATCGGCAGAGGCAAGCTCGAATCTGGAACGTTTTGACGGTGTAAAATACGGTTACCGGACAGAAGAGTATGATGGTCTTCATAATATGTACAAGAAGAGCCGTTCCGAAGGCTTTGGAGCGGAAGTGAAGCGCAGAATTATGCTCGGTTCCTTTGTGCTGAGCTCCGGCTATTATGACGCTTACTACTTGAAAGCGCTTCGGACAAAAGCACTGATCAAAGCAGAATTTGACAAAGCATTTGCAAAATATGATGTGATAATCGGACCGGCAGCGCCAACGACTGCACCGGAGCTGGGGAAATCCTTAAGTGATCCACTGAAGATGTACCTCGGTGATATTTATACTATTTCACTCAACCTTGCAGGACTTCCGGGCATGTCGGTTCCGGTCGGAACGGATTCGAAGGGACTTCCAATCGGAATGCAGATCATCGGTGACTGCTTTCAGGAGAAAAAGATGATTCGCGCCGCATATACGTATGAGTGCGCAACGAACAAAGAACATGAAACCATTGCAGCGATGAGCAGAAAGGAGGCGTAACTGAAGATGGCAAAGCAATACGAGACAGTCATTGGACTGGAGGTCCATGTAGAATTAGCGACAAAGACCAAGATTTTCTGCGGCTGCAGTACCGAATTCGGTGGCGCACCGAACACGCATACCTGCCCGGTCTGCACCGGTATGCCGGGATCCCTTCCGGTACTGAATAAACAGGTAGTGGAATACGCGATGGCGGTCGGGCTTGCGACAAACTGTAAAATCACGCAGGTCTGCAAATTTGACCGGAAGAACTATTTCTATCCGGATAACCCGCAGAACTATCAGATTTCCCAATTGTACCTCCCAATCGCAAGAGATGGATATGTGGAAATTGAAGTTGGTGAGGGAAAGAAGCAGGTGCGCATTCATGAAATGCATATGGAAGAAGATGCAGGTAAACTCATCCATGATGAGTGGGATGACAGCTCTTTAGTTGATTATAACCGAAGCGGTGTGCCTCTGATTGAAATTGTATCGGAACCGGATATGCGCTCTTCAGATGAAGTAATCTCATACCTCGAGAAGCTAAGACTGATCATTCAGTATCTTGGCGCATCGGACTGTAAGCTTCAGGAAGGCTCCATGAGAGCAGATGTGAACCTGTCAGTCCGTGAAGTGGGAGCAGCAGAATTTGGAACCAGAACCGAGATGAAGAACATTAACTCCTTCAAGGCAATTGCACGTGCAATCGAGGGAGAGAGAGCACGTCAGATTGAACTCATTGAAGAGGGCAGGCAGGTAATTCAGGAGACAAGACGATGGGACGATAACAAAGAAAGCTCTTATGCGATGCGTTCGAAAGAAGATGCGCAGGATTACCGTTATTTCCCAGAGCCGGATCTGGTACCGATCGTGATTTCTGATGATTGGATTGCAAAGATCAAATCACAGCAGCCGGAACTGCGCACTGAGAAATTAGAGCGTTACAAGAACGAGTTCGCAATTCCACAGTATGACGCAGAAATTATGACCGGGTCCAAGACCATGGCAGATTTGTTTGAGGCAACAACAGCAATCTGCAAAAAGCCGAAGAAGGTCGCAAACTGGCTGATGGGCGAGACACTTCGTCTGATGAAGGAGCATGCAATCGAAGCAGATGACTTGAAGTTCTCTCCGGAAAACCTTGCAAAATTAGTTCTCCTTACAGATGCCGGAGATATCAACAGTTCGGTTGCGAAGGAAGTATTTGAAAAAATCTTTACGGATGATATTGATCCGGAACAGTATATAGAAGAAAAAGGACTGAAGACCGTGAATGATGACGGGGCATTAAAGTCTGCCATTGAAACAGTCATCGCAAATAACCAGAAGGCGGTAGATGAATACAAAGGCGGAAAAGAAAAGGCAATCGGCGCATTGGTCGGACAGACGATGAAAGCGATGCAGGGAAAGGCAAATCCGGCGAAGGTAAATGAGATGCTGAGAGAGATGCTAAAGTAGAACCTCATAAAGACAGGAAAATAGAGTAAATAAAACATATGAAAGCATTTTAGAGGAGACGATAAATGACATGGATATTAAAAATCTAAAGATAAGAAAAAAGGCATTGAAACTGACCAATCAGAACATTGCTGATTTAACTGATATTCCGGTCAGTACAATTAACAAAATCTTTAGTGGTGCAACAAAATCACCAAGATATGATACCCTGCTTGCAATCGAAGATGTCATCGGAAAAAAAGAAATGGAATCAGATGAAATTACAAGATACGAGTATGGAAAATGTATGGACAATCCCATGATGGTGAAGGAAACAAGCAGCTATGCATTTACTAGCAGACGATACACAGAGGAAGATCTGGATCAGCTTCCGCCCGGAAGTTTTGCAGAGTTAATGGATGGAGTTCTATATTTCAAGGGGATGCCGTCGCTGACGCATGAGAGAATCATTTCCCGTATGACTAAGAAAATAAATGATTATATCGAGAGGCATCATGGAAGCTGTGAGGTTTTTTCGAGTCATTATGCGATGCGGCTTCGAGGAGCAGATAACTATGGGTATTTATCCGGGGGTTACGATATGTTTACAAGAATTGGGCTTTTAAGAATAGGAAACAGATTGAGTAAAACTCACTTTATAAACTTTTAAGAATTCCAAAAACCTTGATTTTTCAAGGCATACATACAAAAAACACAACATTACTAGCACTCTTTCAAAAAGAGTGCTAATTTTCTATTGACTTTTATTTTTGCGCGCGTTATAGTATGAATTATCGGGGCGCAGGTGAGAATCTGTGTCGAAATTATTAGTTACAAATTATATAAAATATAGAAAGATAGGAGTGTTTTTTATGGCAACGAAGAAAGGTACATTATCAATTGACAGCGAGAATATATTTCCGATTATTAAGAAGTGGGTATATTCCGATCACGACATTTTTGCACGTGAGTTAGTTTCCAATGGCTGCGATGCAATTACGAAACTGAAGAAGTTAGATTTAATGGGCGAATATGAGCTCCCGGAGGATTACAAACCGAAAATCGAAGTTTTTGTGAACCCGGAAGAGAAGACACTGAAATTCATCGATAACGGTCTTGGTATGACTGGGGATGAAGTAGAAGAATACATTACACAGATTGCATTTTCAGGTGCGACTCAGTTCCTTGAAAAGTATAAAGACAAGACAACAGAGGATGACATGATCGGTCATTTCGGACTCGGTTTTTATTCTGCATTCATGGTTGCAGATGAAGTGCAGATTGACACTCTGTCATACAAGGAAGGTGCGGCTCCGGTGCACTGGACGAGTAATGGCGGAACAGAATATGAGATGCAGGACGGCAATAAGACAACCGTTGGATCTGAGATTACATTATATCTGAACGATGACTGCCTTGAATTTGCAAATGAATTCCGTATCAAAGAAATCCTTGGCAAATACTGCTCGTTCATGCCGGTAGAGATTTTCGTTTCCAAAGAGAATGCGGAGCCGGAGTATGAGACGATCGATGAAGCGGATGTACTGGATATAGATGAAGTCATCGAACATATCACAGAGGAGCCTAAAGAAGCGAAAGAAGGCGAAGAGCCGGAAGAGCCAAAGAAGAAAGCCAAAATCGTAAAACGTCCGGTATCAATCAGTGACACCACTCCGCTTTGGACAAAACATCCAAATGAGTGCACGAAGGAAGAATATATTGATTTCTACCGCAAGGTATTTATGGATTACAAAGAACCATTATTCTGGATTCATCTGAATATGGATTACCCATTTAACCTAAAGGGGATCTTATACTTCCCGAAAATCAACACCGAGTATGAATCAATCGAAGGAACCATCAAGCTTTACAACAATCAGGTATTTATTGCAGACAATATCAAAGAAGTCATCCCTGAATATCTGATGCTCTTAAAGGGTGTGATCGACTGTCCGGATCTGCCGCTGAATGTATCTCGTAGCGCATTGCAGAACGACGGATTTGTAAATAAAATTTCGGATTATATTTCCAAAAAGGTTGCGGACAAATTATCCGGTATGTACAAGACCGATAAAGAAAACTATGAGAAATATTGGGATGATATCAGCCCATTCATCAAATTCGGCTGCTTGAAGGACGCAAAATTCAGTGATAAGATGATGAGCGCAATGATCTTCAAGAACATTGATGGCAAGTATCTTTCACTGGATGAGTGTATTGAAGAGAATGGCGGAGTGATCGTCAGCTCGCAGGATGAAAAAGATGTCGATGAGAATGGAAATGTCAGCGGGGATGCAAATGAAGATAACGAAGTAGAGGAAATCAAGACAACTATCTATTACGTGTCCGATGAACAGCAGCAGAGCCAGTACATCAGGATGTTCAAAGAAGAGGGCGAAGATGCCGTTCTTTTGACACACAATATTGATACGGCATTTATCACACATATTGAGCAGAAGAATCCAAACGTCAAGTTCCAGAGAATCGACGCGGATGTAACGGATACATTTAAAGAAGAAATTGCAGAAGAAGACAAGGAAGAGTTCAAGAAGAATTCTGACAGCCTGATTGAAATTTTTAGAAAATCACTGGAAAATGAGAAGCTTGACGTAAAGGTTGAGAGCTTAAAGAATGAAAAGACTGCATCCATCGCCGTGCTTCCGGAAGAATCACGCCGTATGGAAGAGATGATGAAGATGTATGGCATGGCTGGCATGGACCCAAGTATGTTCGGCAGCAATGCGACCCTCATCTTAAATGCGAAACATCCACTTGTAAAATTCGTGGTAGAACACAAAAAGAGTAAGAGCGTACCAATCATCTGTAAACAGCTGTACGACCTTGCAATGCTGGCACACAAACCACTCAGTCCGGAAGAGATGACAGCATTTGTGGAGAGAAGTAATGAGATTATGCTGCTGCTCACGAAGTAAGCTTATTTGTCCCTTTAGCCAGATAATGGCAATTGAATGACTGTTTACTGGGAAATCTTAAATAGAGCGAGTCGGGGGTATGCTGTGGCTTTCAGTGATGAAAGCACAGCATACCCCCGACTCGCTTGGTCTTTAGAACTTCTCAACTAAATAAAAATTTGCCCGTCAATCGTCTCAAACGCTACCCCTGCTTCTTCAAAAAACAGCTGCACATGTGCATCCCATGCCCGTTCCAGTGTCTTATCCAAGGAAAAAGATTTAAACGAGGTTCCGGTGATGCAGAGGAGATGTTCGCCGTCAAATTTGATGTTCAGATAGAGCCCCTGAACATCGCCGGGCATGATATCCAGAGCAGAGGAGGTGATAATCGTCTGAATGTCCTCCGGTGAAGCACTGTAGATAAATTTGAAGCTGAGCGGCGTGCGTTTTCCTTTGATGATGGAAAAGGCGTAATCGCGGATGTCTTTCCAGAGGGTATAATCCGGGATGGAAGTATCCTCAAAAGAGGAGTCTGGAGAGTCCGTGGCACCGTTCCGGTAGAATTTCTTCTGGATAAAGCCGTCTATGGTGAACGTATTTGCGGTTACGATTTCTCCTTCTATAAATAAAAAGCTGTCAAACGTTGTGTTTAATAATAAGTGTGCCATGCAGTTTTTTGCATTTGGCAGATTGATTGCGATCATATTGAATTCTCCTGCGGTTCTGTAGGTAGAGGTATGTAGTTTCTTCCCCATTCAATTATAACCGAAAGATTGACTTTTTCAAGATAAAACAGTATTATTAGAGAGATATTTACGGATGATTTGTAAGAGGAGAATTATGAAAATCAATCGAAGAAAATTCGTCATTGTTTTAGCTGGAGCCATTGTTGTGATACTGGCTCTTTTTGGTATATTGAATATAGCTGCCCGTCTGTCGACTTCGAATGTAGATACCAAAGAAGGCCGCGCAATGATTGAGGATGAAGAGAATCAGGATGTGCAGGCAATCGAGAATAAAATCCACAGGATGGAAGCGGAAGAGAATAAGGCGGAAGACGAGACTTCCAAACGTACAGCAAAGAACATTTTCGTGAACAGTGTCGTGATGGGGGATGCAATTGCACAGGGATTTGCAGATTATGATATTCTGGATGTGTCGAATGTGATTGCTAAGAAGGGAATAACGTTGGATCAGCTGGATGATGCTGTGCAGACGGTGGTTCATATGAATCCGGATGCAATCTTTCTGACATACGGAATTAATGATGTTGTGGCAACGAATGGTGACACATCACTGTTTCAGGAGGAATATCAGGCCTTGATTGACCAGCTGCAGAAAGAGCTGCCGAACAGCCGGATTTTTGTGAACGGGATTTTTCCGGTTCAGAAGGCACAGATCAAGAAACAGCCTGCTTACCGGCATATTGACAAATATAATGAAGTATTAGAAACCATATGCAATAAGGAACAGATTTCGTATATTGACAATTCGGATCCGGTTGCAGACCGGTATTACGATAGTGATGGAATCTGTTTTGTGAAGAATTTCTATCCGGTATGGGCGGATCATATGGCGGAGGTGGCGTCTCTATGAGAGAACAGAAAAAAGAAAAGCCACTGAAAAAGCATCAGGTGGTGCTGAAGGTGGTGAAATATGCACTCGCACTGTCTGCACTTGCATATATTGCGGTATTACTGCTGTTTACGGGTGGCAGCAGCCAATCCTTCGAACAGATTTCGAAAGGCGTGGAGGCTGTCATTGATACAGATGCACTGACGAAAATGACTGTACAGGACCTGAAACGTTACTACGGTCTGAACGGTGCAGATTATGAAGGGGTTTCACTGTATGTGTCGAAATCCAGTCTGTCTGCAGCAGAAGTACTTATGATAAGAGTAAAATCAGTCGATCAGATCGCAGAGATCAGCACCGCGATTGAAAAACGGATGGATGTACGAAGAGAGGATTTTGAAGAGTTTGCGCCCGAGCAGGTCAATCTGATTGATTCTGCAACCGTTCAGATCCGAGGAGATTTTGTGTTTTTCACGATTTCTGATGATGCAGAGCAATATAAAAAGGCATTTACAGATAGTTTATAGAATCGAAAAGTAAAGGAAATGCAGAGATGGAATTTGGCAGTATCAGTTTTTTGTTTTATTTCTTGCCTATCGCAATCATATTGTATTTTATAGTACCGGCAAAATTTCGGAATTTGATGCTGTTTATTTGTAATATCATTTTTTATGCATGGGGAGAGACGGCATATGTAATCCTTCTGCTGATCTCCATTGGATTTAATTATATCTGCGGATGGGATATCGCAAGTCATGCGGATGACCCGAAAAAGAGCAGGAGAAGCCTTGCTGTTGCCGTTATTTTCAATGTGCTGTTAGCAGGATTTTTCAAATATTATAAATGGGTGCTCGGAACCCTGAATGTACTTTTTTCTGTTGAGATTGCGTATCGTGAGTTACCGATTCCGCTGGGGATTTCCATCTATACGCTTCAGATTCTGTCCTATCTGATTGACGTATATCGCAAAAAGGTACGTCCACAGAAGAATTTACTTAATTTTGCGGTGTATGTTTCCATGTTTCCGCAGATGATCTCGGGAGTGATTGTGTCCTACGGGGAGATTGAGAGCCAGCTGAACCGACGGGCTGTCAATCTCAATAAAGCGGGAGAAGGAGTCTGCTTTTTTATCCGCGGACTGGCAAAGAAAATCCTTCTGGCAAATGGAATGGGAATGATTGTCACCGAAATTATGAATATGGGGTTTGGAACGTATGCTATGATGACCGCGTGGGTGGGAAGCGCAGCATTTATGTTCCAGATTTATTTTGAATTAAGCGGATACTCGGATATGGCGGTTGGTCTGGCGAAAATATTTGGATTTCAGTTCCGGCGGAATTTCGCATATCCATACATGGCAGTCAGTGTCCGGGACTTTTGGGGCAGATGGCATGTGTCGCTGACGAACTGGTTCCATGAATATGTGTACCGGCCGCTTGGAAGTGACAAGAAAGGCGTTGCCAGAACCATTGGAAATACAATTCTTGTCTGGAGTATGATCGGGCTGTGGTATAATGACAGCTGGAGATTCCTGATCTGGGGATTTTTAAGCGGAGTACTGCTGGTGATGGAACAGTATGTGTATGGGAAATATCTTGAAAAGCTGCCAAAAGCTGCCAGACACATTTATATTCTGGTGCTGCTTCTGCTGGGCTGGGCATTTTTCTTCAACACAAGTGTGTCGGATTCGTTCCGTTATATTGGTTCGATGTTTGGCATTGGTGTACAGGGATTTTTGAATCTGCAGACGATTTCTCTGCTGGGTTCGAACTGGCTCCTTTTCCTGCTGTGCATCGTGGGTTCGACACCGATTGGATATTATGTACTTGACCGGATGGTGTACAATTACCGAAATGGCAGAGGGAGAGGCGGCATTGCCTGTCTGATCTATCTCCTGATGTTCTTTTTGACGATTACATTTTTTGTATCCGGTTTTGATTCTTCATTTTTATATTTTAGTTTTTAGGGGAAATTCATGAAAAAGCGTCAGAAAAAAGTAAAACGAAAATTGAAATTACAGGCATATATTGCGGGTTCGTTTCTGGCCTGCCTGCTTATAGCTGCAATCGTGAATCTTGTGGTACCGGCGAGAACCTACTCCAAATCAGAAGACCGCAACCTGATGCAGAGACCGCAGTTTAGTGTGTCAGCATTTATAAACGGAGACTTCGCAAGACAATACGAAGATTATCTGAAGGATCAGTTTGTAGGCCGTGACGGACTTCGTATGATTCGTACGGAAATCAACCTGTTTGCGGGCGGCCGGAAATCCGATGGAATCTTCAAAGGAAAAAATGGTCAGCTCATGGAAGATGCGGTGATTCCGGACAGTGTGTCTCTGGAACAGAATATCACTGCAATCCAGAATTTCACAGCTGAGTTCCCAGATGTGACGGCAAGCATGATTCTTGTACCGGATGCAGTATCTGTGTGGAGCGATCAACTGCCGCCACTGGCAACTGTCGCCAACCAGTCGGCGTACCTCAAGAATGTGAAGCGCAATCTGGAGGAGCATTTAACTTGGATTGATGTGGAGTCCGTTATGAACGAACACAAAAATGAAAAGATATATTATAAGACAGATGCCCACTGGACAACTCTGGCAGCATATTATGCCTTTCAGCAGTCCGGGGATGCACTCAAGATTGAGACTGGCGGTGAAGCTGCATTTTCACCCTATCCGGTCACAACGACGTTTAACGGGAAATTATCATCGAAAAGCGGATACGAGACCGGCACGCGGGAAGAGATTGACATTTACGTGCCGAAAGATAAGATTCAGCTTGTGGTGAATCAGGTGGAAGAACAGAATAAAACAACGTCTCTGTATGATTCCTCACAGCTGGATTCGAAGAATCAGTATGAAGTTTTTCTGGGTGGCAATTATGGGCTTCTGGATATTAAGACAACTGCGAATTCCGACAGAAGACTTCTGATATTTAAGGACTCGTTCGCCAATTGTTATATTCCGTTTCTGACACCGCATTTCCGGGAAATCGTGGTGGTGGATCCGAAATATTATACCGGAACCGGAGCAGAACTGATGTCGACATATCAGATCAGTGATATGATGTTTTTGTACAGTGCAAATGGCTTTATGTCAGACAATAATATGAGCGGAGTGTTAACAGGTGAGTAATCAGATTAAGAAAGAATTTCAACAGCCGAAAGAATCAGTCCGGCTGAATAAGTATATGAGTGAAGCTGGAATCTGCTCCAGACGGGAAGCGGATAAGATCATTGAGAGCGGACGGGTCTTCGTCGATGGGAAGCGCGCAGAGGTAGGGATGCGCATTATGCCCGGTCAGGAAGTGATGGTTGGGAAAAGGAAGATTTCTAAAAAGGATGAGATGGTCGTGCTGGCGGTCAATAAGCCGGCAGGCATCGTCTGCACCGAGGAAAAAAGAGAGCGAAAAAGTATTATCCGCTTTTTGGATTATCCGATCCGCATTACCTATATTGGACGACTGGATAAAGATTCAACCGGCCTTTTACTCATGACCAACAATGGAGATATCATCAATAAAATGATGCGTGCCGGAAACCGCCATGAGAAGGAATATAAGGTGACGGTCGATAAGCCGGTCAATGAAAAATTTATCCGGGAAATGTCCGGCGGTGTTCCGATTCTGGATACAGTGACCAGACCATGTACGGTGACAAAAATCGGAAAATATACATTTTCTATCATTCTGACGCAGGGACTCAACCGGCAGATTCGCCGGATGTGTGAGGCACTTGGATACGAGGTGAAGGAATTAAAGCGTCTTCGTATTATGAATATAGAATTGGGCAATCTAAAAGAGGGCGAATACAGACAGCTGACGGATCGGGAATTGAATGAATTGTATGAGCTGATCAGGGATTCCTCGAATGAGACCGTTAAGACACCCTGCCGCAAGAAATAAGGGTGTCTGTTTTATACAACAAAAACAATGAGAATGAGGAGCATACGATGGAACAGAAAACAAAACGCATGCAGGAATTAGTGAAGATTTTAAATAAAGCGCGTTATTCATATGAGCAGAACGATACAGAGATTATGAGTAACTTTGAATATGATAAATTATATGACGAGCTTCTGGCACTGGAAAAAGAACTCGGCACCGTTATGGCATCGAGCCCGACCATCAATGTCGGCTATGAAGTGCTCAGTGAGCTCCCGAAGGAACGCCATGAAAAACCAATGCTGTCCCTGGACAAGACCAAAGAGGTGGCAAGACTGGCTGAGTTTCTGGGAGATCAGAAAGCGATGATTTCTTGGAAGATGGACGGACTCACCATCGTGCTGACATACCGAAGTGGTGAGCTGGTAAAAGCGGTCACACGTGGAAATGGAGAAATCGGTGAGGTTGTCACGAACAATGCCAGAGTATTTAAAAACATTCCACTTCATATCGGATACAAAGGTGAGCTGATCCTTAGAGGAGAGGCGGTCATCGGTTATCAGGATTTTAAAAAAATCAATGAAGAAATCGAGGATGTGGATGCAAAATATAAAAACCCAAGAAACCTGTGCAGCGGATCGGTGCGTCAGCTAAACAATGAAATCACGGCAAAGAGAAATGTACAGTTTTTTGCATTTTCACTGGTCAAGGCGGAGGGCATTGACTTTGAAAATTCCAGACTCCGGCAGATGAGATGGCTGGCGGGACAGGGATTTCAGGTTGTCGAGAACCGTCCGGTTACAAGAGAGACCATCGAGGAGGAGGTCGCGTACTTTGCGGATAAAATCACGGAAAATGATTTTCCCTCAGACGGACTCGTATTGGTCTATGATGATATTTCCTATGGACAGTCGCTTGGGACAACCGCAAAATTTCCGAGAGATTCGTTTGCGTTTAAATGGGCGGATGAGATCCGCGAGACAACACTCATGGAGATTGAGTGGAGTCCGTCCCGCACCGGCCTGATTAATCCGGTTGCGATTTTTGAACCGGTAGAGCTCGAGGGAACGACAGTCAGCCGTGCAAGCGTTCACAATATCAGTATCATGGAGGATCTGGAGCTTGGCGTCGGTGACCGGATTCAGGTCTATAAGGCCAATATGATCATTCCACAGATAGCGGAGAATCTGACGAGAAGTGGTGTGAAGGATATTCCTGATGTCTGTCCGGCGTGTGGCGGCGCGACAAAAATCTCACAGGTGAACAACGCGAAATCGCTGTACTGTATGAATCCGGAGTGTCAGGTGAAACATTTGAAATCATTTGCACTCTTCGTGAGCCGGGATGCTTTGAATGTTGACGGACTGTCCGAGGCAACGCTGGAGAAACTGGTCGGCATGGGATTTATTAAAACTTATGCAGATATGTTTCATCTGGACCGTTACGCGGAGGAAATCAAAGAAATAGAAGGACTCGGGGAAAAGTCTTATACAAAATTGCAAAGCAGCATAGAAACGGCGCGCGCGACAACACTTCCCAAGTTGATTTACGGACTGGGAATCGCAAATGTCGGACTTGCAAATGCAAAGATGATCTGCCGGGCACTCGGCTTTGATGTTGAAAAAATCGTGCATGCGACAGCGGAGGAGCTGAGTGAAATCGACGGTGTGGGAGCGGTCATTGCGAATGCGTTCGTAGATTATTTTGCAGATGAGCACCATCGGGAGATTTTTTATCAGGTGCTGGAGGAGCTGCAGATCGCAAAAGAAGAAGTGAATACGGAGGAACAGATCTTTGCCGGTGTCAACTTTGTGATTACCGGGAGCGTCGAGCATTTTTCAAATCGCTCAGAGGTAAAGGAACTGATTGAATCCAAGGGCGGTAAGGTCACCGGTTCGGTCACCTCCAAAACCAGCTATTTAATTAATAACGATGTGGCATCAACTTCCTCCAAAAATA
The DNA here is from genome assembly GCA_028694105.1 of Hespellia sp. Classification (GTDB taxonomy): domain Bacteria; phylum Bacillota; class Clostridia; order Lachnospirales; family Lachnospiraceae; genus Hespellia. The sequence goes on along the minus strand of JAQUUC010000002.1, from coordinate 115,990 downwards.
AAAAGGCAAGAGATTTGGGCGTGCCAATTATTTCCGAGGAGGATTTCTTAAAATTGTGTGAAGGAAATCTTTAATATAGTAAGAAATGTGCGTTTTGTTTAGAAAAACTTCACTTGTCTACCTATCACAGCTGCGATATAATGAGTGTTAGTAAATTTGCATTTAATTCACGATGTAATAGCCCATGAATTTGAGAAAGAAGGTAAAATCATGTCAGATTTTGATGATAAAGATATAGATGAGAAGGACGTCATTGACGTAGAAGCGACCGTGACAGATGAGAAGAAGGATGGGGAACATTTTCAGGATTTTAGGGAAGTGATTCCATCGGAGAAAGCGGGAGATCAGGTTCCGGCCAAGAAGGAAGAAGAACATCAGGGCGATGATGACGGATACGAGAAGATCTGTTTTATCTGTCACAGGCCGGAGAGTGAAGCAGGGAAGATGATCGATCTTCCGAATAATATTACGGTGTGTTCCGACTGTATGCAGAGAAGCTTTGATGCGATGACGAGCTCGAATATTGATTACAATGATATGCTTAAGAATATCAACATTCCGGGAATGCAGATTATCAACATGTCGGATTTGGAGAACATTGCACCGAAGAACCAGAAGATTAAGAAGAAAAAGAAAGGTGAGAAGGTAGATCTCGGAATCGATATCCGGGACATCCCCGCACCACATAAGATTAAGGCGAGTCTGGATGAATATGTCATCGGACAGGATTACGCGAAAAAAGCGATGTCCGTTGCGGTTTATAATCATTATAAGCGTGTTGCGACCGACTCGATGGACGAGATTGAGATTGAGAAATCCAACATGCTGATGATTGGGCCGACCGGAAGTGGTAAGACCTTTCTGGTCAAGACACTCGCCAGACTTTTAGATGTGCCGCTTGCAATTACGGATGCGACATCACTGACGGAGGCCGGATATATCGGTGATGATATCGAGAGTGTTGTATCCAAGCTTCTTGCCGCAGCAGATAATGATGTGGATAAAGCAGAGCGCGGTATCATTTTTATTGATGAGATTGATAAGATCGCGAAGAAAAAGAATTCCAGCCAGCGTGATGTCAGCGGAGAATCCGTTCAGCAGGGGATGCTCAAGCTCTTAGAAGGCAGCGAGGTTGAGGTGCCAGTCGGAGCGAACAGTAAGAATGCGATGGTTCCGATGACAACGGTTAATACGAAGAACATTCTGTTCATCTGTGGCGGTGCATTTCCGGATTTGGAGGGCATCATCAAGGAACGTCTGACGAATGACAGTTCCATGGGCTTCAACTCCGATCTGAAGGATAAGTTCGATGAAGATAAAGATATTCTATCGAAGGTGACGGTGGAAGATCTCCGCACCTTTGGTATGATTCCGGAGTTTATCGGAAGACTTCCGATCGTCTTTACTCTTAAGGGGCTGGACGAGGATATGCTTGTCAAGATTTTGAAGGAACCTAAGAATGCGATTCTAAAACAATATCAGAAGCTTCTTGCGCTGGACGAAGTTAATCTGGAATTTGAGGATGATGCGCTCCGTGAGATCGCAAAGAAGGCAATGGAGAAGAATACAGGCGCCAGAGCACTCCGGGCGATCATCGAAGAATTCATGCTGGATATTATGTACGAGATTCCGAAGGATGATAACATCGGTGAGGTGACCATCACGAAGGAATACATTCTGGGAACCGGCGGACCTGTGGTTCAGATGCGCGGACAGGAAGTACATAGAATTGAGAAAAAGAGTGCAATATAGTATAACATACAGAGACTATGGACAAAAAGAAAGTGTCCATAGTCTTTTTCTGACCTTGCACATATACTGTAAAGAATGGTAAAAGCAGGTGTATCATATGGATAGAGAGATATGCAGAGAACGAATCCTGTCTCAGGACTACCAGGATTTTATTGTGACAAAAGCAAGGCCGCCGTATTTTCGGGATATTCCGCCAGAGCAATTGTGCGAGCAGAAAATGGATTTTGGATACAGTTGTGCATATCTGGAGGGAACACAGGCAGAGCCGCTAACTATTGCCAGATTTTCCTATCCGGCCATCCCGAAATGCTACGCGTTAATGGATATGGAGGCGATGAATCAGGCGGGAATCATCAGCGTTCAGAATTATCCGACACTTCAGCTGCAGGGGACGGATGTGCTGATCGGATTTCTTGATACCGGAATCGCATATGAGAATCCGGTGTTCCGAAATCTGGACGGAACGACCCGCATTGCCGCGATATGGGATCAGACGATACAGACCGGAGAGCTGCCGCAGGAAATTGCCTACGGGAGCGTCTATACGCAGGAGATGATTGATGAAGCGCTGCAGTCTGACAATCCGCGGGCGATGGTTCCGACGGAGGATACCAATGGGCACGGGACCTTTGTGGCAAGTGTGGCAGCGGGAAATGCGGATGCCGAGGCGCAGTTTATCGGTGCTGCGCCGGACTGTACCATTGCGGTCGTTAAACTGAAAGAAGCAAAAGAATATCTGCGCAGCTTTTATTATATCCGGGAGGATGTGCCCTGCTATCAGGAAAATGATATTATGCTGGGGCTTCGCTTTTTGAATCGTCTGGCAGAAGAACTGCAGAAACCGCTGATTATCTGTATGGCGCTGGGAAGCAACATGGGCGGACATGACGGGACACTGCCACTTCCCGCGGTGCTTTCCCTCTACGCACTTCAGGGCGGACGGGGCGTCGTGATCGCCGGTGGAAATGAGGCGAATAAGAGGCATCATTTTTCTGGTCAGCTTATGCAGCGTCAGGAAGAAATCACCGTTGAAATCCGTTCGGACGGCAATAACGAAGGTTTTTCGATGGAGCTGTGGACGGATATCCCGAATCTGTTTTCGGTGACACTCGTATCGCCGACCGGAGAGAGCACCTCGAATATTCCAATTCGGGCAGGGACGAGTGCTGTCTTTTCCTTCTTGTTTGAAGCGACGAATGTGTATATTGATTACCGGGTACTGGTGGAACGCACGAATTCGGAGCTGATCTTCTTCCGGTTTGACAGACCGACAACCGGGATCTGGAAAGTGATTGTGAGGGCTGAGCAGATTGCAGATGGAATTTTCCATATCTGGCTTCCTGTGACGGAATTCCTGACGGGAGAGGCATATTTCCTCCAGTCCAGCCCGAATGAAACCCTGACAAATCCTTCCAATGTCATACCACCGACAACGGTGAGCTTTTATGATGGCGCGGTCGGGGCAATTGCAATCCAGTCAGGCCGGGGCTATACCAGAAAACAGGGAATCAAACCGGACTTTGCAGCACCGGGAGTCAATGTGCTTGGAGTCATGCAGGATGGGCGGTTTGTCCGGCGCTCCGGCTCAAGTATCGCGGCAGCAGTCACAGCAGGGGCAATGGCGCTTCTTATGGAATGGATTACTTACCAGAGAGGAGAGGCCGGGGTTGACTCTGTACAATTAAAGAGCATGATGATACTCGGCACACAGCGAAATCCAGCACTGAATTACCCGAACCGGGAGTGGGGATACGGAACACTTGATTTGTATCAGGCGTTTGAAGTGGCGAGACGTTTGTAGTATAATGAAAATACGTAGAAAAAAGAAAGGAGTCGGAATTATGAATGATGCATTTGAAGACTTGGGAAAGAAACTGTCGGAGACAGCAGAGGCGCTTGCAGACAAGACGGGAGAACTGATTGAGATTCAGAAATTAAAGAATCAGATTCGTACATTAAAGAGAGGTAATCTTCGTGACTATTCCGATATCGGAAAGATGTACTATGAAAAGTATAAGGCCGGAGAAGTAATTGATGCAGAGGCAGCTGCTCTTTGTGAGGCAATCTCAACCAGAGAGGAACAGATCGAAGGATTTGAAAAAGAGGTCACAGCCCGTAAAGATACTATCTGAGAAGAGGAGTGAATATGCTAATATTATTATTGATGAGTCTGACGGTAATTCTTGGACTTGTGGATATCGTAATCAAGTTTTGGGTGGAGAGCAGTATTGCCAGAGGTGAAACCCGTGAGATACTGGACGGAAAGGTTCAGATCCGTAAAGTCTATAACAAAGGGTTTGCTTTGAATCTGATGGAAGATAACGCGGAAGGAGTCCGGATCGTTTCTGCATATACGACCGTGATACTCACCATCTTCCAGTGCCTGACGCTTCTGCGGAAGAAGCATCTGGCGAGAAAGGCAGGACTGTCACTGATGACAGCGGGGGCATGGAGTAATACCTTTGACCGCTGGGTGCGCAGATATGTAGTCGACTATATTGGATTTCAGACAAAATCAGAGAAATTAAATCGACTGACCTTTAATCTGGGAGATTTCTTCATTGGAATGGGCAGTGTACTTGTGTTGCTGTCAATGATCTTTAGCAAGTCCAAACGTAAAAAGAAGTGACAAGATAAAGATCCATTGGTCCCTCTATTCATAGTTTTCAAGGAAATGAAGTAAACGAAAAGAATAATCGTATGCAAACAGTAAGGCTCCATTATTCATATCAAATTCAAATAGTTCAGAAATCTTGTTGAGTCTAT
>JAQUUC010000002.1:0-111462 GCA_028694105.1 Hespellia sp. | reverse complement strand
AACGTAAAAAAAAGTGACAAGAAGCAGAATGTATGGAAGCGTGTGATGAAGACGCGATCGTTCGCGCCGGGACGGCAAAACCAAAATGCCCAACGAAACCGATACCATGCAGGAGATAAGACAAGTGTAAGACAAGGGGACGGTTCGAAACTACTTTTTCAGTGGTTTGGAACCGTCCTCTTATCTTATAGCATATTCAGATATTCCATAATATTAAATGAGAAATTAAAATTCATATAGTCCGCGCCGCATTCAAACTGACACCCGGTAATATCCTTGATTTTACCCATGCGATAAAGCAACGTGTTTTTATGGATATTCAGGTTTGCAGCGACTTTTGCAGGCTGCCCGGGATATTCGAGATACTCTCTTAAGGTGTGCAGAAGATCGGAATTCTTTTCATGGTCATAATAATAAAGCTGCATCAGACCGGGATGAATCAGGAATCGGATTTCAGCGTCACTTTTCTCATAGAGCTCAAGCATTTCATACATATAGTAATCACTGTAATTACAGAGCGGGGATGGATCATTTAGCTTTGTTCCCAGAGAGACCGCTTTTAATGCCTGCCTGTAAAAACGGGGGGCATCGCTGAGTGATTCGAAGAAGTTACTGAATCCGGCCTTTAACTGATTCGCCTTTAAAAAGTCCGTCAGGCGGTTCAATTCGTAATCGCTGACACCGCTATAGCGTTCTTTGCTGATCAGGAAGACAATGGAATCTTCGTAGATTGCATAGATACTGCTGGTCAAAATGGTTCGCAGATGGTTGGTAATCACATCGAGTCTCGTATTGGAACTATGATAGCTGGTGGAAGGAATCGCAAGAATATATAGATATTCTTTTAGATTGTACCCAAGATTGGTAAGCCGCTGCGCAACCTGTGCAACATTTTCTTCCGGGTTTTTTAACAGATCAGCCAAAAAGTAAGAATACATGACTCCTTTATTATTCGCATAAGCAGAGTCCTTTTGGAGTTCGATCGAAACAAGTTCACAGAACCGATGGAAAAAGTCCTGATCGAATTCCCGGAAGGGATGCTCGGACTCCATCATCATCACATGTCCAATCTCAATGCCCTGAATATGGACCGCATCAATCAGCATTCCTTTTTGCACGATTTCATTCACGTAATAATAGGCAGTTTTGTTCTGCCGTACTTTCTCGTCTAACCGGTTGTTGCGGATCGAGATTATCCCGGCTTCACTGATATAGCCGGATGCACTTTCTTCCCGGAAAAAATCATTGTCCGGAACGATACCGGAAGAAATCGCCAGATACTTATGCTGCAAATCAACAACATAGATCGGGTTTTCGAATAAATGAGCAGCAGTATCCACCAGATACTGGAGTCCATTGCCTGAAAAAAGTGCATTGAGCAGGATGTGCATACCGGAAGTGACCTGCTGGAGCTCCGTAAGATTTTCAAGTGAAGTGTTGAATAATTCGTCAGGACGCACATCCGCTCCAAAGTAGGTGATGTTAAAAGCACTGTTCTGATAGAGACTAAAATCAATAGATTTTCCATAGCAAAACAAAGTAAAAGCACCCTTTGAACCGGGGGAAGGCATCTGCTCAGTGGAAGTCAGATAAAGCGTAGACGGCTCGAAATACTTTTGCTTTTTGCTCAGAATTCGAATGTTGATCAGGTCATTGTCGCTGTTAAGCTGTCCAAATATCTGAGGATGCCATCCATTCTTGCGCAATCGATTCAATAAAATGTGATATTCCATAAATATCTCCTTTGTGTTGCTGAAACAGTTCCGTATCGTGTCGTTATAGAAGAAAAACAATGTTATTGTGCGCTCGCACAAAAAGACTGACTAAAACAAGTGTGATATTAGCTTTAAATACGATGAAATCAGTACTTTCATTATATATAATAATCATACAAACGTAAAGAGATAAACATCGATTTATCCAAAGAAAGGAAGGAAAATATGAACAAGACTACTTTAGGAAAGTATAACAGAAGTGTGTCGATCATTGGTGTAGGATGTACTCCATTTATGTACACAGTGGACAATCCGGAGACTGATGGACTGACAGAAGGCGAGATGTTTGGTTATGCAGCACTCAAAGCGATGGAGGATGCAGGCGTGAGCGCACAGGACGTCGATTTTTATTTCCACGGACAGGCGAGCCCGCTGAACGGATCAAACTACCTGACACCAAACATTCAGATCGGAAACTGGTTTGGAATGAAGGGAAAAGGATCGATCCATCATTCTGAGGCATGCTGTACCGGTTACCTTGCAATCGAACAGGCTGTGAATGCAGTAGCTTCTGGAAAGTATAACTGTGTACTTACCGGCTGCGTAGAATTCGGTGATAGTGTTCCATTTCCAAATGATAACATTGAAACTCCAAAGCATCCTTACAAACGTGAGAAGATGACAATGGACAAATTCCTTGCCACAACCTCTTGGTTATATGATCGTACCTATTCAAGAAGCTTAATGGCACCAATTGAACTTATTTACGATGATGCCGCGGAAGATTATGTCCGTACTCGTGGCATCTCTGCTGAGAATATGGATGATGCGCTGAACTGGATGGCAATCAACAACCGTCGTAACGCAGAGAAGAATCCACTTGCAATTGAGAGAACATCCTTTGATGATATTGCAAAAGAAAAAGGATTTGACAGTGCGATTGATTACTTAAGATCACCATACAACCCTAAGATGGGTGACTTCCTTCGTATGGAAGGTGTGGAGCGTAAATGTGATGGAGCGGCTGCCTGCATCGTATGTGCAACAGACATGATTCCGGAAATCGCGAAAAACCTGAACCATAAACCAATCGAAGTACTTGGCGTTGGAAGCGCAGCTTGTGAAGCTTCGACTCCTCATTTTGAGATTCGTGCAACAGAGGAAGCGGTACGTCAGGCATATGAGGTAACAGGCGTAAAACCGGAGGAACTTGATTTATTCTTCGCAAATGACTTTATCATTACTTCACATTTGATTTCCGCAGAGATCGCAGGATACCTTCCGTATGGAGAAGGATGGAAATATATCTGTGACGGACGTACGGCTTATGATGGTGACAAACCAATCAATACCAACGGCGGAAGAACTTCCTTTGGACATGCACATGCTGCTTCCGGCCTTGCTGATATGTATGAAGCCTGCATGCAGATGCGTGGCGAGTGCGGCGAACGTCAGGTGAAAAAATTACCGAAGACTGCAATGCTTAGGGGATACGGTGGTGCGCAGAACGTAGCGGCTGTACTCATAAGAACAATTGACTGATTTGGAGGAGAGAATATCATGAGTATTAAATTAGAAAAAGTTGTACAGAAGTTTTACGATGGTCTGGAAGAAGGAAAATTCCTTGGCCGTAAATGCCCAAAATGTGGAGCGGTAGAGTTTCCGCCGGTATACGCATGCAACACATGTGGTTCACTTGAGACAGAGTGGGTTGAGGTGAGTGGAAAAGGTGTGATGAAATCAATCGTACTTCCGGCTGCACTTTCATCAAAACCAGAATACAAGCAGATGGGTAAATTCGCTTATGGCGAGATCGAGCTGGAAGAAGGCGCCTGCTTCAATGGTGTTGTAAAAGGAATCAATAAAAAGAAAAGAAAAGAAATCATGGAGAATGGAAAACTTCCGGTACCGGTACATGCAGAAATTTTCCAGAGAGACGGATATAAGACCGTTGTATTTGCTTTGGATGAAGAATAGAAAAGAAAAAGGAGCGCAAAAAAATGGAGAGAAAAGAATTAGAACAGCAGATAATCGCATTAGTAGCAACATCATACGGAGTAGAAGAGGCAGCATTAACAGCAGATTCAAAATTTGGTGAGGATATCAACGGAACTTCTGTACAGATGGTAGGCCTTGTGTCTGAGATCGAGAACGAATTAGACGTTATGGTTCAGCTTCAGGATGCAGCCGGATGTGCTACAATCGCTGATCTGGTTGACAAAGTAGAAGAGGAAATGTAAGAAGCCTGGGATAGGAAATAGAAAAAGAAAGGAACGAAAAAATGAGCGTTTTAGATGAAATTTATGAAAAAGCAAAAGTAAACCCTCAGAAAGTAGCGTTCCCGGAAGCAGAAAACGAAAAGATGATGCAGGCAGCTTACGAGGCTGGAAAAGAAGGATACATTCATCCGATTCTCGTAGGTAATGTGGAAAAAATCAAAAGCCTGATTGCAGAGCGTGGACTTGAAGAAAGCGTTTTCACATTCGTTGACATTGCTGATGAAGAGTACAGAGATGCGATTATCGCAAAATATATTGCTCTTGAAGGAACACTTTTGAAGGAAAAACCATTAATACGCAGAATGAAAGATCCTCTGTATTTTGCGATGGTTATGGAAGCAGTCGGAGACGCAGCGGTTACATTTGCCGGAATCGACAACACGACCGGAGATGTTCTTCTTGCCGGACAGATGATCATTGGATTAAAACCGGGGATCAGCACAATTTCCAGTATTGGACTTTGCGACATTCAAGGATTTGAAGGAAGCGAAGGCAGCCTTCTCGCAGTCGGAGACAGTGCAGTATGTACCAATCCAACCTCAGAGCAGCTGGCAAGCATTGCGATTTCCGCTTGTGATACGGTCAGTTCACTGCTTGACTGGGAACCAAGATGTGCCATGGTAAGTTATTCGACACTTGGAAGTGGTCAGGGAGAGCTGATCGACAAGGTTGTAGAAGGTGTGAAGATCGCAAACGAGCTTCGTCCTGATCTTGCAATCGATGGAGAATTCCAGTTTGATTCAGCTGTTTCAGAGGCAGTTGCGGCTAAGAAAGTGAACCGTGAAAGCAGGGTCGCAGGGAAAGCAAATGTGATCATCTGGCCGGATCTGAACGTCGGGAATGTCGGCGTAAAACTGATTCAGCAGTTTGGTAAGGCAGATGCTTATGGTCCAATGCTTCAGGGCTTTAATAAAATTGTATGTGACTGTTCAAGAGGGGCTCCGGTTTCTGAAATCAAGGGAAATATTGTAATCAGTGCTGTTCGTGCAGCCGGGAGTAAGAACTAGAGGAGGAATTCAATGAAAAAATATAAAGTATTAACCGTTAATCCGGGTTCTACTTCTACGAAGACTGCCGTTTTTGAAGGCGAAGAATGTCTGTATTCACAGTTTGTATCGCATGACGCAAAAGAACTGGAAAAATACAAAACAATGTCGGACCAGCTTCCATACCGTCGTGAAACCATCATGAATCTTCTGAACGAAGCGGGTATTACATTAGAGGATGTGGATGTATTTGTTGGACGTGGCGGCGGACTTCTCGCCATGGAAGGCGGTACCTATGAAGTGACAGATTTGATGCTGGAACATGCAAGAACCTGCGCAAATGGAGTGATCCATCCGGCAGCCCTTGGCTCGCAGCTTGCACATGAATTTGCAGTTCAGTATGGCAAAAAAGCAATGGTCGTGAATCCACCGGACGTAGATGAATTGCAGGATCTTGCCCGTATGACAGGAATCAAGGGCGTGAACCGTATCATACATTTACACGCGCTGAATTTAAAAGAGACAGCCATTCGTCACAGTAAAAATGTGATGCATAAAAAATACGAAGAATGCAGCTATATTGTATGTCATATCGGCGGCGGAATTTCCGTATCAGCACATCGGAAGGGTAAGATGGTTGACGGATACGACATCGTTGGCGGAGAGGGACCAATGGCTCCGACAAGATCCGGCAGCGTTGCAGTTGCAGATTTACTTTCTTATATGAAAAACAACAACCTTGAAATCGCAGATGTGAAAAAGCTCTGTACAAGAACCGGAGGTTTCGTTAGCCATGTCGGAATCTCGGATGCGTTAGAGCTCACAGACCGTGCGAAAAATGGAGATAAATATGCAGAGATGCTGTGGAACACGATGATTTATCAGATTGAAAAATGCATTGGTTCCATGGCAGCAGTTCTCCATGGAAAAGTAGACGGAATCCTTCTCGGTGGTGGAATGGTATACAATGAAGATCTTGTAAAACAGATTACAGACACTTGTTCTTTCATCGCGCCTGTGACTGCGTATCCCGGAGAATTTGAGATGGAAGCAATGGCAGCGGGCGCAATCCGTGTATTAGACGGGGAAGAGACAGCAAAGACATACACAGGGAAACGTATCTGGGATGGCTTTGATTGGGAGTGATGAACGTGGAAGAGAAAAAAGTAAAGAAAATTAACATGCTGACACTGGCCTTTGGAATCGCATTTATGCCTCCCATCTGGGCAGTTGTCAGCCCATATATCGGTGTTTCAACCGGTGCGGTCGCACTGATTTGCGCCGGACTCTATGTGGCAAATGGAAATAAAAGAGCGGATGCACTTAAGATTGCCATCGGATTTTTACTCGGAGATTTGTGGGCTTTTATTGCAGTGAATGTGATGGGAGCGATGAACTTCAATCCGAATGCCGAGCTGTACGGTACATTATTTGTGCTGGGTGGTCTTGCTGTCATCATAGGAGAAACATTTCCGAAATTTATTTTCGTTCCATCATGGCTTTGCGGATGGGCGATCGGACTCACCATTATGGGTCCGATGAAGGTAGCTGAGATCGGATCGCTTCCGATTCAGATTGGCGTTTCCATGATTGCCGGTGTGGTATATGTTGGGATCGGTGTGGATGCACTTCAGAAGTTTTTAGTGAAGCGCCTGATAAAAAACTCTTAAATAAGAATGCAAATAAATCACCCATTTCTCCCGATGAGAGAGATGAGTGATTTTTCATTTGAAATCAGAGGTCGGATGATAGATTCCGGCAATTCCGTTCACAATCAGGTGATACAAATTCTGTACATTTTCATCGTTCAGCTCCAGATGACCATTTGCAAATCGAATCGCAAAATTCATGGTAGTCTCGATGACAAACACCCAGAAAACATCAGGCTGTATCCTGAATAAATGCATATGCGAAATTAAAAATTTGGAGAAGAATCCAAAGGAGTTACGCTGTCCCTCAATGACCTCCGGAGTATAGTAGGAGGAATGGCGAAACTGAAAATAAAACGCTGCCTTATCTCCATGGGAAACCAGATAATTAAAATATGCATACCACATATCATGGACATAAGAAGTAAAGGCAGCCACATGGAATGGAACGGCCTTCAGCACTTCGTCAATCTCGGTGTCGATGGAATAAAGACAATCCACGAGAAGGGCGGTCTTATTTGGATAATTATTAAAAATAGTTCCTTCGGAAATGCCAATCAGGTCTGCAGTCTTTTTGGTTGTGAAATTCTCAAGACCAATCTCGGCTACGCAGGAAATGGCAGCATCTCGAAGCATTTGTTTGGTAATCACTTTTTTTCTCATAGTTACATTTTACATAATAAAAGGCGAAAAGTCAAAGCGATTGGAAAAATTCATTGATTTGACGAAAAATAATATGCATCAGATTTGTCCGTGCTTCGATACTTGCCCATCCGATATGGGGTGTAATCAGCAGTTTTTTGCTGTCGGTGATTCCGGCGAGTGGGTTATCGGGAGCCATCGGTTCTGCGTCAAGGACATCAAGACCGGCTGCAGCGATGACATTCTTTTCAAGCACATCTGCTAAATCGGACTCATCTACAATCGGTCCACGGCCAAGATTCAGGAAGATGGCGGTAGACTTCATCTTTGCAAAGGCATCGGCATTTAGAAGCTTTGTGGTCTGCCCGGTAAGCGGCGCGTGGACAGATATGATATCGGAGGCCGACAGCAGGGTGTCAAAATCAACCTGATGATAACCTTCCTGCGGGGCACTCCCGGAGGGAGAATAGTAAATAACCTTTGCACCGAAGCAGGCTGCAATATCTGCCACTCTGCGTCCGATAGCACCGAGACCGATGATGCCCCAAGTCTGTCCGGCAATCTCGTGGAAACGCTGCTCAAAGTGGGTGAAGGAAGTATCGCCCATATAGGCGCCGCTCTTCACATAATCATCGTAGTAGCGAAGCTTTTCACTGAGATAAAAATACATGGCAAACGTGTGCTGCGCAACAGATTGTGTAGAATATCCGGCAACATTTCTCCATGCAATATTTTGGCTCGCCAAATATTCTTTGTCAAGGTTGTTGGTCCCGGTTGCAGTCACACAGATCAGTTTCAGGTTCCTGGCACCTTGCAGGGTCTGCGCGTTTGCCTGTACTTTGTTGAGAATCACGACATCTGCATCCTTCACCCGCATCGGGACCTCTTCGCCAGAGGTAAAGTCATATTTTACGACCTCGCCCAGAGTCTCATATTCTGATAAATCAATGTCTTCTCCGATGGTCTTTACATCTAAAAACACAATTTTCATCGTCGTTCCTTCCTTTCTGTCTGTTGGGGATTTTTTGAATTATTTCCTATTATGTGGGAAGCAAAGAAAAATGTCAATCATTTCTATTTCACGGAAAAAGGGTGTCAGAAATTATAAAATAGTGATATGATAGGAGCGAGTCTTGAATTAAAAAATAATTATAATAGGAGATAAAAGCACTATGATACAGGATATAGCACCACATAACTATGACAATGCATACAAACCGGCCCCGCCAGAGAAGAGCAGTTTTGCATTGTATTACGAAGGAAGAACGGCGCTTATGAGCCGGACGGAAGAAGGAATTACATTTCCGACCTTTGCGGATTTAGAGCGACAGAATGATGATATTTATGAGGATTATACATATTTATTCACGATTGATGACAGCGCGTTTTATCTCGTGACTGAGATTAACCGTGAACGTCTGTCGGAATTTACAATGGAGAATGTGGAAATTTTCCGGACTGCACAGCCGAGATATCTTGCGTTTGCAGGAATTACAGGATTACAGTTGAATAACTGGTACCGGAATCATAAATATTGTGGCAGATGCGGCAAAATGATGAAAAAAGATACGAAAGAGCGCATGTTGTTCTGCGATTCGTGCCATAATATGGAATATCCGAAAATATGTCCGGCCACGATTATCGGCGTGACACACGGGAATCGAATTCTGATGTCGAAATATGCAGGACGCACCTACAAGAATTATGCACTTTTAGCGGGCTTTGTGGAAATCGGGGAAACCGTGGAAGAGACGGTAAAACGCGAAGTTATGGAAGAAGTGGGACTGAAGGTGAAGAACATCCGGTATTTCAAGAGCCAGCCGTGGTCCTTTAGTGACACACTGCTCATGGGATATTTTGCAGAGCTTGACGGGGCGGAAGATATTACACTTGACCGGGAGGAACTTGCACTGGCAGAGTGGTTTGAGCGGGAAGATATCCCGGTGACCAAGACAGATGACAGTCTGACGAATGAGATGATCATGACGTTCAAGGACGGAAAGATCTAAAACAGATATAAGAGGTAAACAGGTATGTGGAAGAATATGGATTATAAAAAACTGGCATATGACATCATGATTGATGTGGTTGCCGGTGTACTAATTGCAATCGGAGTCTATAATTTTGCGGCAAATTCAGGATTTCCGCTGGCCGGAGTATCCGGTCTGGCACTCATCGGCTATCATCTGTTTGGGTTCCCAATCGGTGTGACTACGATGGCGCTGAACCTCCCGATCGCTGTGGGATGTTACCGGACACTGGGCAGAGAATTCTTTGTGAGATCTGTGCGCTCGGTGATTATTACATCGGTTATCGTCGATGTGGTCGCACCGTTTTTTCCAACGTATTCCGGGGATCTGATGTTAGCGGCAATCTGTACCGGAATATTCTCCGGATTGGGATATGCGATGATTTTTATGAACAACTCCTCCACTGGAGGAATGGATTTTATTTCCATGTCCATCCGTGCGAAGAGACCGCATGTGTCACTTGGAAAGATTACTTTTGTGATTGATGCAGTAATTGTCGCAATCGGTGGTTTGATTTTCCGGGATGTCGACGCGACGATTTATGGATTTATCATTTCCTATCTGCTGTCGGCAATCATTGATAAGCTGATGTATGGCATTGATTCCGGTAAGATGACGCTGATCGTGACGGAAAAGGGACAGGAAGTGGCGGATACGATTTCCATTTATTCAGACCGTGGCTCTACCATACAGAAAGGGACTGGAAGTTATTCGGGAATGAATAAAGAGGTCGTGATGTGTGCCTGCAATAACAAGCAGATGTATGCAGTCAGAAAGGCAGTTAAGAAGGTGGATCCGAAGGCGTTCACCGTTATTATGGAATCGAATGAAGTAGTTGGAGAAGGGTTTAAGGAAGAATAGATATGAGCCGGATAGCAGAGAGAGTCTCAGAACTCAGACAGCAGATGCAAAAACAGCAGATTGACAGCTATGTGATACCGTCTGCCGATTTTCATCAAAGTGAATATGTGGGAGATTATTTTAAAGCGCGGGAATTTATAACCGGATTTACGGGCTCGGCAGGAACGGCGGTCGTGATGATGGACGCAGCGGCTCTCTGGACTGATGGCAGGTATTTCCTTCAGGCAGAAAAACAGCTGCAGGGCGGTCTGTATGAACTTCAGCGTATGGGGGAAGACGATGTCCCGACGATGGAGGAATATCTGGAGGAACATCTAAAAGAAGGCGGAGTGATTGGATTTGACGGACGGGTTATTTCCGTGGATCAGGGAAAGCTGTTTGAGAATATTGCTCACAAAAAGCGGGGACAGATTCGTTATGATCTGGAGCTGATTGATCAGATCTGGGAGCAGAGACCACCGCTTTCCGGTGAAAAAGCATTTCTGCTGGAAGACATCTATACGGGAGAACCGATGGAAAAGAAGCTTGCGCGTGTGAGAATGTCAATGAAAGAATGCGGGGCAGACACACATATTCTGACTTCGCTGGATGATATCTGCTGGCTGTTCAATCTGCGCGGAAATGATATCGCATTTTCACCATTGGTACTTAGTTATGCAATAATTTATGACGGGTCGGCACAGCTGTTTGTCAGTAAAGAAAAGCTGAGCGGACAGATCTGTGAAATATTAGAACAGAATAAGGTGGATATCTGTCCTTATGAGGCGGTGTACGAGACCGTGAAGCAGTTCGGGCCGCAGAATCGGATTCTGCTGGACCCGGAGAAGATGAATTATGCACTTTATCATAATATACCGGAATGTGCAGTGAAGATAGACAGAAGGAATCCGACCTCGCTTTTTAAGGCGGTAAAAAATCCGGTCGAGGTCACCAATATAAAGAGAGCACATATCAAAGACGGAGTTGCAGTCACGAAATTTTTGTACTGGTTAAAGACACGGGTTGGAAAAGAAGAGCTGACCGAGATGAGCGTGTCAGAGAAGCTGGAAGAATTCCGCAGGGCACAGGAAGGATTTATCACGCCGAGTTTTGCGCCGATCAGTGCATATCAGGAACATGCGGCAATTGTGCATTATGAATCCACACCGGAGACGAATGTGGCATTGAAACCGCAGGGACTTCTACTGATGGATACCGGTGGTCACTATTATGAAGGGACGACGGATATCACGAGAACCATCGCACTGGGACCGGTATCTGAAGAAGCGCGGACTCATTTCACCATTGTTGCAGCCAGTATGCTCGCACTTGCGAATACGACATTTTTGTACGGCTGTGACGGTGCGAATCTGGATATTGTGGCGCGGGAGCCGTTCTGGAAACGCGGACTTAACTTTAATCACGGAACCGGGCATGGCGTTGGATATCTGATGAATGTACATGAAGGTCCGAATGCATTTCGCTGGAAAAGCAAATCCGGAGCGGAGGTATATCCGCTGGAGGAAGGAATGATCACAACGGACGAACCGGGACTGTATATTGCCGGTTCACATGGAATTCGGACAGAGAACGAACTGCTGACTGTAAAAGACAGAAAGAATGAGTATGGACAGTTTATGAAATTCGAATATCTGACATTCGTACCCATTGATTTAGAGGCACTTAATCCGGATATGTTATCCGGAGATGAAAAAAAGCAGCTGAACCAGTATCATGAACAGGTATACCGAACGATTTCTCCGTATCTGTCGGAGGAAGAGCGGGCATGGCTGCAGGTACAGACAAGGGGCATATAGAAAGACGAGGATGGAAAGAGATGATTTACTGTGTAGAAGATGATGTGAATATCCGTGAGCTGGTAATCTATACGCTGAACAGTACCGGAATGGAAGCAAAGGGCTGTGAGGACGGTAGTATACTATGGAAAATTCTGGAGAAAGAATGTCCGGAGCTGATTCTCTTGGATATTATGATGCCCGGTGAGGATGGAATTTCAATTTTGAAGAAGCTGAAGAGCTCTTCGAAAACGAAGAATATTCCGGTCATCATGCTGACGGCAAAGGGAACTGAGTACGATAAAGTAGTCGGACTGGATCTGGGAGCAGATGATTATGTGACTAAGCCTTTCGGAATGATGGAACTGGTATCGAGAATCAAGGCAGTGTTGCGAAGAACCGAAACCCCGGATAATAAAGAGGTGCTGTCTGCGGGGACGGTAGAAATGGATATTAAGAAACATCAGGTTCTGGCAGAGGGACGGGAGGTCGTTCTGACGCTCAAGGAATTTGATCTGCTGGAGCTGATGCTGCGCAACAAGAATTCAGTATTGTCCAGAGACCAGCTGCTCACGAATGTGTGGGGGTATGATTTTGGCGGAGAGACACGAACCGTGGATGTACATATACGAACGTTACGACAGAAGCTTGGGGCAAAAGAAGAAGTAATAGAGACGATACGAGGAGTGGGGTATCGCATTTCCGATAAATAGCTGGAGGCATGGAATGAGAGCAAAAATACAAAAGTCGATGGAGCTGATACTGGTGTTCACGCTGTTGGTGTCTTATACACTGATGACAGCAATTGTCTATCATCAGACACTTCATTTACTGAAAAATGAGATTCGTCAGGAGGCAGAATATATACAGACTGCTGTTACGATATCCGGTTCGAATTATCTGAAGGAGCTGCACGAAATCAATGCGGTGGATGAGGAGACCCGTGTGACTTGGATTGATGCGAACGGGGATGTGCAGTATGATTCGAAATCCGATTCCTCCTCTCTGGAAAATCACGCAAACCGTCCGGAAATCGCATCGGCTTATAAAAATGGTTCAGGATCGGATATCAGAACCTCGGGTACACTGGGCCATCAGATGTACTATTACGCGGTACGTCTGGATGACGGAACGGTGCTTCGTCTGTCCAAGACATCGAATTCCATGGCGGCAACCGCTATGAATATGCTGCCGGTCATGACTGTAATTGCGGTGGCGATGCTGATACTGGCATGGCTTCTGGCAAAATGGCAGACGGCGAGGATTATTAAACCAATCAATGACCTGGATATTGGAAATCCTATGCAGAATGCTGTATACGAGGAACTTTTGCCACTTCTTACGGCAATCGATGAACAGAATAAAGAAAAAGATGCAATCGCACAGATGAGAAAAGAATTTTCTGCAAATGTGTCGCATGAATTAAAAACACCTCTTACATCCATATCCGGATATGCGGAGATTATGATGAACGGAATGGTAAAACCGGAGGATATTCCGACGTTTTCGGAGCGCATTTACAAGGAGGCAAAGCGTCTGGTCACACTTGTGGAAGATATTATCAAGCTGTCAAAGCTGGATGAGGAATCTGTAGAGCTGGAAAAAGAAGATGTAAATCTATACGAACTGACACGTGAAATCTGCACGCTGCTCAGTCCACAGGCGGAGAAAAAGCATGTACATGTACAAATCTCGGGTGGAAATGTAGTCTATTATGGCATCCGTCAGATTTTAAATGAGATGATTTATAATATCTGTGAAAATGCAATTAAATACAATTACGAGAATGGGCATCTTGAAATCTGGGTGGGAAATACCCTGAACGGACCTAAAATCACGATCGCAGATGACGGCATCGGAATTCCGAAGGAGCATCAGGAACGTATTTTCGAACGGTTCTATCGTGTGGATAAGAGTCATTCCAAAGAGCGTGGCGGAACCGGACTCGGCCTATCCATCGTGAAGCATGGAGCAATTCTTCATGATATCAAGGTGAGCGTGGAGAGTGAGGAAAACGGTGGAACGAAGTTCACACTTCAATTTTAGATTTAACCATGATTTAACAAAACCCTGACCATGATTTTAACATTTCTGCATTATACTCGACTTTATTGTAGGGAGAGTTTGTGGAGGAAATGTTATGCAAAAGAAAATTACTTTAATTGATGGTATCATAATGGCTCTGCTTGCCGCCATGTGTATTGCCATTATTTGTGGAACGGTGTTTCAGAACAGTCAGGTGGTAAAAGCAGATGACGGAAAAGATATAATTCCTTATACAAGAGAGAATGGCTCTGGAACCAGAGGCGCTTTTGTATCTATGACCGGACTGGAAAGCCGGAATTTTCTGGGTGAGTTATAGGATGAAACTGTAGAAGATGCCGCAGTGATCGGCTCATCGGAAGAGATGATAATACAGGTGTCCAATACGAAAAACGGATTGGGATATGTCTCTTATGCCGTGGCAAAGAACTCGAGCCGTATCAAGATGCTAAAGGTGAATGGTGTTGAACCGACCATTGCTCATGTGAAAAATGAGTCCTATCCATTGATTCGCCCGTTTCAGCTGGTGTATCAGGGAAAACTTTCTGATATTGAAAAGGATTTCCTGCAATTTGTGAAAAGTGAAGGACAGGGATACATTGCCGGTTATTGTGTGCCGGTCCGTAATCAGGGAATCTATCTGCCGAACGGAGCAGTCGGACGCCTTGACATCAGTGGATCGACCTCAATGACACCGATGCTGGAAGAACTGGCAGAGCGCTATATGCTGGTAAATCCGAATGCGGAGGTAAGAGTGAAAAGTTCTGATTCGGAGAGTGGAATGATGGATGTGATTGCGGGCAACAGCAATTTGGGAATGGTATCAAGAGAGTTAAAGAGTTATGAAAAGGAACTTCTTACAACGGAGCGCATTGGGAGAGATGCAATTGCGATTATTGTAAATCCGGAGAATGATGTTGAAGATGTGTCTGTATCACAGTTAAAAAAGATTTACAATGGTTCAATTAGAAGCTGGGAGTATTTAAACGTATATGAGTAATAATAAAAAGAGAATTCAAAAATATTTAAACAGTGATTCCTTTCAGGTGCGAAGTGAATGTGGAATCAGTATTGTCAGGGCAAAATTAAAGATTATCAATGCAGAATTAAAGCTTCAGTATGGCCGTGATGTGATTCAGTCCACCGCGAGCAGACTGAAAGAATATGGCAGTGTGATGGACAAGATGAACCGAAAGGGTCTGGATGACGACATAGAGATTATGCAGGAGCGGATCAATGACCTTGTCGGAATCCGTGCAGTGTGTTCTTATACAGATGATTTGTATGAGATCGCAGAACTTTTGTGCGCGCAGAAGGATGTCAGACTGCTTAAGAAGAAGGATTATATCAAAGAACCAAAGATTTCGGGATATCGGAGTCTTCATCTGATTGTTGAAGTACCAATCTGTCTGGGGGAAGGAACGCAGTGGGTGAAGATGGAAGTACAGCTGCGCACAGCAGCAATGGATTATTGGGCAAATCTGGATTATCAGCTTCAATATAAGAAGAGCAAGAAAAAAGCACAGGTGATTGGGGAAGAACTCAAAGAGTATGCAAATACAATTGAGGAGATGGACCGAAAGGTACTGGAGCTTCGCAAGAGAATTGAGCGGCTGTAAAGATACATAAATCATATATACGCATCATCTCAAATATGCTATAATGCGAAAAGAGGTGCTCTATGAAAAAAACGTGTGTCTGTGAGAAAGTGATATTATGTATTCTGATTGTGACGTTGCTCACATCCGGTGTCTGGACAGAATTCATGAAAATGAGTTCTTCTTTTTCATGCGCGCATTCTGGAATGAGTTCAGGCAGCATGGTTTTGAATCTATCCTCACAGGAGGAATCTCATTCCTTTACGCAGGAGGTTTCAGGCAGCAACAGTGCGCGAATTATAGCACACATTACAAAAACAGCGTTTGAAAAACTGAATGTAAAGACAGATTTTATTATAACGCATCTGGCGATTCTGCCAATATATTTTCCAAAATACCAGATTTTCCATGAGGATACTGTGCATTGCAGCAGATACCTGAGGACTGTCATTTGCTATGTGCACAGCAAGGATGGAAAGAAAGCTTAAAACAGCATAAAATATAGTAAACTGCCCGTGTAATACAACAAGGGCTTATTTGTGTACCAAAAAATGTTGTGTCAGCTCATTTGGCAAAGCCGGATTTAAGAGGGGCTGATATTCAAAATGGAGGATTTTCATATGGTAAATAATATTTGTGCGGTGGTTCTGACCATCATGATGTGTGCGATTACAGCAGCTGTCTTTTGGCAGGACAATTATGGAAAAGAAGATATAGAAGATATAGAAGATGTAGAAGATGAGGAGATCAGACATGAAAAATAGTATCAGAAAAACAAAAGTAGTATGTACGCTGGGACCGGCAACTGATAGAGCAGATATCCTAAAGGAACTGGTAAGGTCGGGAATGAACGTTGCGAGACTGAATTTTTCTCACGGGACATACGAGGAGCATGAGAAAAGAATTACAGCTCTGCGCAATATCTCGGAGAAAGAACAAGTGCCGATCGCAATCATGCTGGATACCAAAGGACCAGAGATACGAATCGGACACTTAAAAGAAAAAACGGTCAGGCTCCATCGAAACGGACAATTGACACTGACGGGGGAAGACTGTCTGGGAGATGCTGATAGAATCAGTATTTCCTATCCGAATCTGTATAAGGATGTCAAAGAGGCAGATACCGTTCTGATCGATGACGGGCTGATTGAGCTGACGGTTGAAAAGATTGAATATAAGGAAATTATCTGCCGGATTCAGAATGATGGAGAGATATCGGACTGCAAAGGGGTCAATGTTCCGAACGTGCACATAAAACTGCCCTATATGAGTCAGAAGGATCAGAATGATATCCTGTTCGGTATTGAGAAGCAGGTTGATTTTATTGCGGCATCGTTTGTCCGCTCGGCAGACGATGTGAGAGAACTGCGGGAGTTCCTTCACAATCACGGTGGGGACCTGATTCATATTGTATCAAAAATAGAGAACGCAGAAGGAGTCAGAAATATTGACTCGATTATCGCTGTATCGGATGCAGTCATGGTTGCAAGAGGAGATATGGGTGTGGAACTGCCGTCCGAGCAGGTCCCGGTCATTCAGAAAATGATAATTGAAAAAGTGAAAAATGCCGGGAAACAGGTTGTCACTGCCACGCAGATGCTTGATTCTATGATGCACAACCCACGACCGACAAGAGCAGAGACTGCGGATGTGGCAAATGCAATCTATGACGGAACAAGTGCCCTGATGCTTTCCGGGGAGACTGCGGCCGGTAAATATCCGCTGGAGGCACTGCAGACTATGGTGAAAATTGCAGAATATATTGAACGTGGAATATCGTACCGGGAGAAATTTTTTGCATCTTCAAGAA
This sequence comes from Hespellia sp., assembly GCA_028694105.1. Taxonomy (GTDB): domain Bacteria; phylum Bacillota; class Clostridia; order Lachnospirales; family Lachnospiraceae; genus Hespellia. Next base: position 94,074 of record JAQUUC010000002.1, on the reverse strand, counting down.
AAGAAAATCCGAACATTACGGATGCAATCAGCCACGCCAGCTGTACGACAGCGTATGATCTGAATGCCCGAGCCATTCTCACGGTAACCAAATCCGGATATTCGGCCAGAATGATTTCCAGATACCGTCCGGAATGTATGATCGTAAGTGGAACGACCGAGGAAAGAGTGTGGCGCCAGCTGAATATGTCATGGGGTGTTATTCCGGTTCTGCTCAAAGAAGAACGGGATGTATTTGTATTATTTGATCAGGTGATACAGACCGCAAAGGAACGAGGGCTGGTTGCGAAGGAGGATACGGTTGTTATGACAGGTGGAATTCCGCTCGGCCAGTCGGGAACAACAAATCTGATTAATGTTCAGGTGGTAAAGTAGGGAGACTGCGATGGACTGGAATTTTGTATTCGGAAATGCTGACTGATTTTGAGCGGACTTTACACACTTTTTACAAAACTGTGATTTTGCATTTTACATTTCTCACGTATCATATCTCTTGTAGCAAACACAGCTACAGAATAATAATAAAAATCAGAAATTAGAAACAGAGAGGAAACAAAAAAATGAAAATGAAAAAGTTTTTAGCAGTAGTTGCAGCAGTAAGTATGGTAGCTTCTTTGGCAGTTGGATGCGGAAATAATGACGCAGGTGCAGACGCAGGTTCTACAGCAGCAGACAGTACAACATCAGACTGGGACAGCTCAATGGACATCACAATCGTTTCAAGAGAAGACGGTTCAGGAACAAGAGGCGCATTTATTGAATTATTCGGTATTGAAGAAAAAGATGCTTCAGGCGAGAAAGTTGATAACACAACAGCAGACGCTCAGATCACAAACAGCACTTCCGTTATGATGACAACCGTTGCAGGTGATGAGTATGCAATCGGCTATGTATCACTCGGTTCTTTAGATGACAGCGTAAAAGCAGTTAAGATCGATGGGGCAGAAGCAACAGCAGAGAACGTTAAATCCGGAGACTACAAAGTTTCAAGACCATTTAACATCGTAACAAAAGAGGGTATGGACAACGAAGTCGCAAATGACTTTATCTCATTTATCATGAGTACAGAGGGTCAGGCAGTAGTTGAAGAGAACGGTTATATTGCAGTCGATGACGTAACAGCATATGCAGGAACAAAACCTTCCGGTAAATGTGTAGTTGGTGGATCTTCATCAGTTTCTCCAGTAATGGAAAAATTAATCGAAGCATACAAAGCTGTAAACACAAATGCAGAAATCGAACTTCAGACAACAGACTCAACAACAGGTGTTACATCTACTCAGGACGGAAGCTATGATATCGGTATGGCATCAAGAGAATTAAAAGAAGAAGAGACAGGCGTTACATCAACAGTTATCGCAACAGATGGTATTGCAGTAGTAGTAAACAATGACAGTACAGTAGAGGAACTTACAACAGATCAGGTTAAATCAATCTACGTAGGGGATGCTCTTACATGGGATGAGGTATTAAAATAAAATGAAATCAAACGCATGTGAAAATGAAAAGAAGATATCTTCCAAGGGAAGTAATATCGTTCTTGAAAAATCCATGCAGGGAGTGTTCTTTATTGCCGCATGTGCTTCGGTACTTGCGGTAGCTCTCATTTGTATCTTCCTTTTTGCAAATGGACTTCCTGCAATGAAAGAAATTGGGTTTATAAAATTCCTTACAGGAACCGTATGGAAACCTAATAATGATTTATATGGTATCCTCCCAATGATTGTCGGTAGTATTTATATCACAGCAGGAGCAATTGTATTTGGAGTTCCAATCGGTATTTTAACAGCCGTATTTATGGCAAAATATTGCCCAAAAGCAATTTATAAACCTCTAAAATCAGCAACAGAATTATTAGCCGGTATTCCATCTGTTATTTATGGATTCTTTGGTCTTGTCGTATTAGTGCCAATGATTCGCAATATAGGCAGAAGTATGGGGTTTTCCGGAAATGGAAGCAGTATTCTTACGGCATCATTATTACTTGGTATGATGATCCTTCCGACAATCATCGGGCTGACAGAATCAGCAATCCGTGCAGTGCCGGAACAGTATTATGAAGGTTCACTTGCCCTTGGGGCAACCCATGAAAGAAGTATTTTTATGGTGATTATTCCGGCCGCAAAATCAGGAGTAATCGCAGGTATCGTGCTTGGAATCGGACGTGCAATCGGAGAGACAATGGCAGTTATCATGGTAGCAGGTAATCAGGCAAGAATGCCGGCAGGTATCCTAAAGGGGATCCGTACGATGACCGCCAATATCGTGATAGAAATGGGATATGCAACAGGCTTACATAGAGAATCACTGATCGCAACAGGCGTTGTCCTCTTTGTGTTCATCCTGATTATCAACTTCAGTGTTGCATTCTTAAACAGGAGGTCAGGAAATGATTAATAAAGAAACAGCAGGCAGCAAAATAAAGAGCTACCTCAGAACTCCCGGTTCATTTATTGTGATGCTGCTGGTGCTGCTCGCAGCAATTGTTACATTTGCAGTTTTAATCTTTTTGATTATATATATACTGGTACACGGTGTTCCGTATCTGAAGCCATCGTTGTTCTCGCTGCATTACAGCTCAGATAATGCATCTCTGATGCCGGCACTGATCAACACGGTCGTTATGACATTCTTATCATTACTGATTGCGGTACCGTTTGGAATCTTTGCGGCTATTTTCTTAGTAGAATACGCGGCAAGAGGAAATAAATTCTTAGGTGTGATTCGTCTGACAACAGAAACACTGTCAGGTATTCCATCTATTGTATATGGATTATTCGGAATGTTATTCTTTGTGAACACATTGGGCTGGGGATTCTCGCTTCTTGCAGGTGCATTTACGCTTGCGATCATGGTACTGCCGTCAATCATGCGTACCACAGAGGAAGCTTTGAAGGCAATCCCGGATTCATTCCGTGAAGGAAGTTTTGGCTTAGGCGCGGGCAAGCTCCGTACCGTCTTTCGAATCGTTCTTCCGTCTGCAGTGCCGGGAATTTTGGCTGGTGTCATCCTGGCAGTCGGAAGAATTGTAGGAGAAACAGCAGCATTGATTTATACAGCAGGAACCGTGGCAACTGTACCATCAAGTGTCATGGGCTCCGGAAGAACACTGGCGGTTCATATGTACAATCTTGCAAGTGAAGGTCTTTATATGGATCAGGCATACGCAACAGCAGTTATACTGCTTATACTGGTAGTAGGAATCAATACTCTGTCAAATGTTATAGCAAAGCGATTAACGAAAAGCTAGAACACTTAGCGAAGTATTTATGAGCTTAGTGAATCGAACTTCATTAGTGAAAGGATAACAAAATGGATAAATTAAATATCAAGAATGTAAATCTTCATTATGATGATTTCCATGCTTTGAAAAATGTAAATATTGATATTGAAGCAAATAAAATCACAGCATTTATCGGACCCAGTGGCTGCGGTAAATCAACCTTATTAAAATCAATCAACCGTATGAATGATCTGGTTGAGGGATGTAAAATTGACGGAGAATTTTTATTAGACGGCGTTGACCTCTATAGAGATATCGATGTAAATGTACTGAGAAAAAGAGTGGGAATGGTTTTTCAGAAACCAAATCCATTTCCAATGAGCATTTATGACAATATTGCTTACGGACCAAGAACACACGGTGTCCGCTCAAAAGCAAAACTGGATGATATTGTTGAAAAGTCACTTCGTGATGCGGCAATCTGGGAAGAGACAAAGGATCGTCTGAAAAAGAGTGCACTTGGAATGTCCGGTGGACAGCAGCAGCGTCTCTGTATCGCGCGAGCACTTGCGGTAGAGCCGGAGGTGCTTCTGATGGATGAGCCTACATCTGCACTGGATCCGATTTCGACCTCCAAGATTGAAGACCTTGCAATGGACTTGAAAAAAGACTACACAATCGTCATGGTCACACATAACATGCAGCAGGCGGTTCGTGTATCTGATAATACTGCATTCTTCCTTTTGGGTGAAGTGATTGAATATAATGATACAGAGACACTGTTCTCAACACCTGCCGAGAAGAAGACAGAGGACTATATTACAGGAAGGTTTGGTTGATTATTATGCGAAATAAATTTGATGAACAATTACACTTATTAGATGAAATGTTAACACGCATGGGAGAACTCTGTGAGCTTGCAATTGCAAAAGCAACAAAAGCGCTTCAGGAAGGCGATGTAGAGCAGGCAAAAGCAATCATTCAGGCAGATGAAGAAATAGACCAGCTTGAAAAGGACATTGAACGTCTTTGCTTAAAGCTTCTGCTTCAACAGCAGCCGGTTGCAAAAGATCTTCGCAGAATCTCTGCAGCATTGAAAATGATTACGGATATGGAACGTATCGGTGATCAGACCGCAGATATCGCAGAAATTATCATCACATCCGATATTTCTTCAGAATTGGTTAATGTGGATGAGATTGGTGAAATGGCAGCAGCTGCAAGCAGAATGGTAAGAGACAGTGTGTCAGCTTATGTTGAAAAAGATTTGGAGCTTGCAACAGAAGTTCAGGCTTCTGATGATACAGTTGATCAGATGTTTGATGACATTAAGACAACACTGATTTCAAAAATCGCGGAGCATAAAGGCCGGGACGGAGCTGTTGGCATCGATCTGATCATGATTACAAAATATTTAGAGCGTATTGGTGATCATGCAACAAACATTGCTGAATGGGTAGAATTTTCAATTACCGGTGTGCATAAAGATTCAGCAGTATAGGGGATAAGATATGATATTTTGTGTAGAAGATGATATGAGTATTCGCGAATTGGTGAGTTATACATTAGAGACGACCGGTCTTTCGACTCAGGGGTTTGAAGACGGAGCGACAATGATGGAAGCACTTCAGACTATGATTCCGGATTTGATTTTACTCGATATTATGCTGCCCGGCGAAGATGGAATATCCATTCTAAACAAATTGAAGACAGCCCCGGACACGAAACATATTCCGGTTATCATGGTTACAGCAAAAGGCAGCGAGTACGACAAGGTCGTAGGGCTGGATTCCGGTGCAGACGATTATGTTACGAAGCCTTTTGGCATGATGGAATTAATTTCGAGAGTAAAGGCGGTGCTTCGAAGAAGCAGCCAGATAAATTCAGATACGGCCGAAGAGGTGCTTACTGTTGCAGACATTGTATTAGATGTGAAAAAGCATGAAGTATGTGTGGGAAATAGAAAAGTCTCTTTGACATTAAAAGAATTTGGGTTATTAGAAAGACTGATGAGAAATAAAAACGTGGTACTCTCCAGAAATCAGCTGCTCACAGAAATCTGGGGCTATGATTTCGGCGGGGAGACCCGGACTGTTGATGTCCATGTCAGAACCCTGAGACAGAAGTTAGATTTAAAGAAAGATATTATTGAGACTGTCAGAGGGGTCGGATATCGGATATCGGCGTAGAAGTTTTGTTTCGCTCTCTGTTGCCAGGCATGCAGGTAAATTACTTTCCGGCAGTCACGTAAGGTGCAATTGCTCCGGCGATATTACTGATTGGCATGGTCTGAATCAATACTTTTCCGGGCCCGGTCACAACGGTATTAAATAAACCTTCACCGCCGAGGAGCATATTCTTGACACCCGGTACGGTCACGATATCCATAGAGCAGGTCGCATCCATCATTGCGATGTAGCCAGTGTCTACGGTTAAGGACTGTCCTTCAGCCAGCGTATATTCCACAGAGCTGCCATCAATTTCGATAAATACAGTTCCCTGCCCGGACAAGCGTTCCATAATGAACCCTTCGCCGCCAAATAATCCGGCGCCTAATTTCTTCCGAAAGAAAATGGAAAGATCGACACCCGCCTCTCCGGCTAGGAATGCACGTTTTTGGACAACGATATCCTTTCCCGGCGTGAGATCGATTGCCCGGATTTCACCCGGAAAACAGGAGGTGAAAGCGATCATTCCCGGTCCTCCGACCGGCATGTAAGAGTTCATAAAAATTGACTCGCCGGAAAACATACGTCCAAAAGCTTTTCCGATGCCGCCGTTGGTGTTGGTTTCCATTTTCATGTTTGACGACATCCAGCTCATTGCACCGGATTCACAGATTAGTTTTTCGTTCGGTTCACAGTTACAGATGACAACCGGAAAATTCCCGCCTCTGATTTCATATTTCATAGTTTGATTCCTCCTGCTTTTTGCATATTTATTCACTGATTTCATGATAAATGTCAACGGGTGGAAAGTCAATTAAATTAAGAAAAGAATAAGAAGTTGCAATTTTTTCTGATTCGTTTCCCATAAACATCAGATGCCGGGGCTTGTCCGCTGGCATTTTTTGTATTATACTTAGAATACGTTTGAACGAGAAAAAGCATTTAGATTGCGAAAAAAGTTTGGAGAGAAACAAATGTATCAGATTATTACAGATGGGTCCTGCGACCTTGGAAAAGTACGGGCGGAAGAATTAGGGGTGGAAGTCGTTCCATTTTATGTATCAATGGATGGTAAGGTTTACCAGAAAGAGATTGAAGAAGTCGGAGTGAGAGAGTTTTATGACTTTATGGTTCATAATCCGAATGTATTTCCAAAATCTTCACTTCCGTCTGTGGAGGATTATATTCAGGTTTTCACCAAGTATGCGAAGCAGAACATACCGATGATCTGCATCTGCATTACTCTGAAGTTCAGCGGATCGTTCAATTCAGCGATGAATGCGAAACAAATCGTGGAAGAAGATTATCCTGAGGCGAAGATTACCGTTGTGGATTCAACGGTGAACACTGTTTTACAGGGAACATTCGTGATGGAGCTTCTCAGAAGTCAAAAGGCAGGTGCTACTTATGAAGAAGTCCTGCAGTACATTGAGAATATGAAATCGACCGGACGCATTTTCTTTACGGTTGACAGTGTGGATTATCTTGCGAAGGGTGGCCGTATCGGAAGGCTCGCGAAGCTTGCGACCGGAACGCTCAACATTAAGCCGCTGATTGTCCTGCGCGAGGGTGAGATTTTCCCTGCCGGCATCTCAAGAGGCCGTGAGAAGGCGAAGAAAAAGGTCATGGAACAGACGGTCAAGTATATCCGTGAGAACGGGGATGATCCGGACCAGTATGCGATCAATGTCGGATATGGATATGGCTATTCCGAAGGCAAGGAATTCCAGAAGGATTTCATTGAGCTATTAAAGAAATACTGGCCAAAAGCGAAGGCAGAGGTCGGTATCCTTCAGATTGGCGCGACCATTGGTGTGCACACAGGACCACTTCCGCTTGGATTCGGTATTATCAAAAAGTTTGATGCGCCGGAGGAGAGAGCATAAGGGAACATTATCGAAAAAAAAGAGGATTACCGCTGGAATTACACGGATAAATATTAACAAATTATAAAATTAGCACTCGGACTTGACGAGTGCTAATTTTTGTGCTAACTTTGTGTTATAAGTTATAGAACAATGAATCATGAACAGGAGGGTTGAGTATGAATATTGATAGATTTACACAGAATTCAGTCAGGGCGATGCAGGATTGTCAAAAAATAGCAATGGAATATGGCAATCAGGAGATTGCACAGGAGCATCTTTTGTACGCACTGCTTACACAGGAAGACAGTCTGATTCGAAAGCTGATAGAGAAAATGAACATCCAGCCGGAGCTTTTTGAAAATAGAGTGGAACAGGCGATTGCCAGACGTGTAAAGGTTCAGGGCGGAGAGCCGAGAGTCGGGCAGGATTTGAATAATGTCTTTATCCATGCGGAGGATGAGGCGAAACAGATGGGAGATGAATATGCTTCCGTAGAACATCTTTTTCTTGCCACAATTAAGTATGCGAGCAGAGAAATCAAAGCATTATTGAAAGAATTTGGAATTAACAGAGATTCATTTTTGCAGGTATTATCAACGGTCAGAGGCAATCAGCGTGTCACCTCTGATAATCCGGAAGCAACCTATGACACTTTAAATAAATATGGACAGGACCTCGTAGAGAAAGCAAGAGAGCAGAAGCTTGATCCGGTCATCGGACGTGACGAGGAGATTCGTAACATCATTCGTATTTTATCCCGCAAGACGAAGAACAACCCGGTGCTCATCGGTGAGCCCGGTGTCGGTAAGACCGCAGTGGTAGAAGGTTTGGCACAGCGTATTGTAAAAGGCGATGTACCGGAAGGTCTCAAGGATAAGACGATTTTCTCACTCGATATGGGTGCGCTTGTTGCAGGTGCGAAATACCGTGGAGAGTTTGAGGAACGTTTGAAGGCAGTATTGGAAGAGGTTAAGAACAGTGACGGAAGAATCGTTCTGTTCATTGATGAGTTACATTTGATTGTAGGTGCCGGCAAGACTGACGGCGCGATGGATGCAGGTAATATGTTAAAACCAATGCTTGCACGAGGTGAGCTTCACTGTATCGGTGCAACGACATTGGATGAATATAGACAATATATTGAAAAGGACGCAGCATTGGAACGTCGTTTCCAGCCGGTTATGGTGAATGAGCCGACGGTTGAGGACGCGATATCCATCTTACGTGGACTGAAAGAACGTTATGAGGTATTCCACGGCGTCAAGATTACGGACAGCGCATTAGTTGCAGCAGCTGTTCTCTCAAATAGATACATTTCCGACCGGTTTTTGCCGGATAAGGCAATCGACCTTGTGGATGAGGCGTGTGCACTGATTAAGACGGAGCTGGATTCTATGCCGACGGAGCTCGATGAGCTCAACCGCCGTATCATGCAGCTTGAGATTGAGGAGACTGCCCTGAAGAAGGAAGATGACCGGTTAAGCAAGGATCGGCTGGAGAGACTGCAGATGGAACTGTCAGAGCTCCGTGAGGAATTCGCAGGCAGGAAGGCACAGTGGGATAATGAAAAACACAGTGTAGAACATGTGCAGAAGATTCGCGAAGAGATTGAACAGACCAATCGTGAGATTGAGAAAGCGAACCGTGAATACGATTTGAATAAGGCGGCCGAATTGCAGTATGGCAAGCTTCCGTCCCTTCAGAAACAGTTGGAAGAAGAGGAAGAACGCGTCAAATCCAAAGAATTGTCACTGGTCCGTGAGAGTGTGGATGATGATGAGATTGCACGTATTATTTCGAGATGGACTGGAATTCCGGTTGCAAAATTAAATGAGAGTGAGAGAAGTAAGACGCTGCATCTCGCAGATGAGCTTCACAAGCGTGTCATTGGTCAGGATGAGGGTGTGGAGCTGGTGACAGAAGCCATTATCCGCTCGAAGGCGGGCATCAAGGACCCGACGAAGCCCATCGGTTCATTCCTGTTTTTGGGCCCTACCGGTGTCGGTAAGACAGAGCTTGCCAAGGCACTGGCGGAAAGTCTGTTTGACGATGAGAGCAATATGGTGCGTATCGATATGAGTGAGTATATGGAGAAGTACTCGGTATCCCGGCTGATTGGAGCACCTCCGGGATATGTGGGATACGATGAAGGCGGCCAGCTGACAGAAGCAGTCAGAAGAAAACCATACTCCGTTGTACTGTTCGATGAGATTGAAAAAGCACATCCGGATGTATTTAACGTGCTGCTGCAGGTATTGGACGATGGCCGAATCACCGATTCACAGGGCCGTACCGTAGACTTTAAGAATACGATTCTGATTATGACCTCCAATATCGGTGCCAATTATCTTCTGGAAGGAATTAGGGAAGACGGTACGATTGATGAAGAGAATGAATCTATGGTGATGAATGAGCTTCGAGCACATTTCCGACCGGAATTTTTGAACCGTCTGGATGAAATCATTATGTTCAAACCATTGACGAAAAACAATATTTGTGCGATTATTGACCTGTTAATAAAAGATATCAATCGACGGCTGGTAGAGAAAGAGATTACCGTAGAACTTACCGAGAGTGCGAAGCAGCTTGTGGTGGACGGGGGCTATGATCCGATGTACGGCGCAAGACCGCTGAAGCGTTATCTGCAGAAGAATGTGGAGACACTTGCCGCAAAGCTGATCCTTTCCGGCGAGGTTGCGAGTGCGGATGTAATCTTGATTGATGCAGTCGACGGGAAACTGGATGCAAGAGTCAGGGAGCAGATAATCAATGGGTAATCCTTCGTTGGATATGTGCGAAACGGGTGGATAAGATGACACCAATTATATTTCATATAGATGTAAACTCAGCGTTCCTTAGCTGGACGGCTGTAGAACAATTGAAAAACGGAGCAGAGGTAGATTTGCGGACGATACCGTCGATTATCGGCGGAGACCAGAAGTCCCGCCACGGCATCGTGCTCGCAAAATCACTTGCTGCAAAAGCATACGGCATTCGTACGGGGGAACCTGTTGCGAATGCCTTAACTAAGTGTCCGAATTTAACCTTTGCAAAACCGGACCACCGGATGTACCAGCAGAAGAGCCGTGAGCTGATGGATTATCTGATGACTTATACACCGGAGATTCAGCAGGTCAGTGTGGATGAGTGTTACATGAATTTCACCGGCATCGCATCGGAGTACGAATCGCCGGTTCAGGCGGCAATACAGATCAAAGACGGTGTGAGGGAGAAGTTTGGCTTCACGGTGAATGTCGGCATTTCCTCGAACAAGCTGCTTGCAAAGATGGCTTCGGATTTCGAAAAACCGGATAAGGTGCACACATTGTTTTTGGAGGAGATTCAGGAGAAGATGTGGCCGCTGCCGATTGGCGAGCTGTTCATGGCGGGAAGATCCAGCGTCGAGGCACTTCGAAATCTTGAGATATATACCATCGGAGATCTGGCGAAGACGGATCTTGAAATCATCAGGCTGCATTTGAAAAAGCACGGGGAAATGTTATGGCAGTTCGCCAATGGAATCGGAGATGCCAAGGTGCAGTCGGACGAACGGGAAGTGAAAGGGGTCGGTAATTCAACGACATTACATCAGGATGCGAAGACGCAGGAGGAAGCGAATCATGTGCTGCTCTCGCTGGCGGAAAGTGTCGGAAGAAGACTTCGAAAAGCGAATCAGAAAGCCGGGATGATTAGCGTGGAGATTAAATATGCGACATTTCAAAAGGTGTCACATCAAAAACAGCTTTTGAGGGCGACCAATGCAGACGAAATTATTTACCGTGCAGCCTGCGAACTGTTTCAGGAGTTATGGGACGGACAGCCGGTCCGTCTGCTGGGGATTCGCAGCTCCAAGCTTGTCGATGAGGGAGAACCGGAGCAGCTGAGTCTGTTCGACCTGCAGTTTACAAAACCGGAGGATGAAAAGCATAAAAAGCTGAGTGCTGCAATGGATCAGATTCGCAGCCGCTACGGTGAGAATGCAATTGTTCGGGGAAGCTTATTAAAAAAGGAGAGAGCAGTAAAAAAAGATGACGAAGACAAAGAATTATAATATTGAGATTTTACGCGCACTATCCTGCGCGCTAGTGATTGTGATTCATGTATCGAACTATTACTGTCGTGGCTTTGGAAGGGTTACGGACGGGGAATTCATCTTTTCGGTTATTATGGATACATTTGCGAGACTGAGCGTTCCGTGCTTTTTTATGGTCAGTGGGGCACTGCTTCTTGGCAGAGAGGAAGATCTTACACATCATTCGGCAAGAATTAAAAAGTTCTTCGTAATCCTGATTTTTTGGAATCTTGTGTATTATTTACATAACATGCTATATATGGGAACGGAAGAACACTTGTGGAAATTAATTTTTGAACCGATGGAGGCGCATTTATGGTATCTGTATGCGATGATTCCGATTTATCTGGTACTGCCTTTTTTCCAGATTATGTTCCGCGGGATGAATGTGAAGCTGGACCGTGCGTTTATGGCACTGTCTCTCGCTGCGATTTTCATTATGTATTTTTCAAGTCTCCTGCAGGAAAAATTATATTTTGATATTCCACTGATTGGAGACCGCTCGTATGCTGTCTATTTCGTGGCAGGCTTCATGGTGAAGAAATATCAGAAACGAATACAAAAACCGCAGTGGATGTTCCTGATGCTGTTTTTGATTGCGAATATGGCAAATGTAATCGGAACGGTCATGATGAGTTACCGGACCGGTGATTTTTATGAGCGTTTTCTTGAATATGGAAATCCGGTACTGTTTGGTGGCTCGGTTGCATTTTTTATCTGGATCATGCAGATGCAGAACGGCAGGGTTACCCTGCCCGAAAAAGTAAAGCGGTTCATGGACGTGTTTGGGCCATGCACACTTGGCATTTATCTGATCCATATCCTGTTTCTGGATAATTTCAAGAAGTATGTAGCGGTAACAGACTTTTCTGCATGGTCAGCAGTCCCGGCGGTGGTGGCCTTTTTGCTGCTCCTGTCCTTTGGCTGCGTGTATGTAGTCCGCAAAATCCCGTATTTGCGGAAAGTTGTTTGAATGCCCGCTTTACGGTATATTCTGAATGTGGTATGATTTTACATAGAATTTGAAAAGGTAAACATATGGAGGATACTTGTATGAAATTAAATAAATTACTGGAACGTCTGGAATATACCGTATTACAGGGCAGCGATGAGATTCCGATTACGACGATGATCAATGACTCCCGAAAAGTGGAAGAAGGGTCAGCATTTGTCTGTATCAGTGGTGCAGTCTCTGACGGACATGAGTTTATAACGGAAGTTGCAGAAAAGGGCGCAGCGGCGGTGATTGTAGAGCGCGAGGTGCAGGCACCGGAGGGGGTGACCGTGATTCGCGTTGCAGATACAAGATATGCGCTGGCACTGATGTCCGCTGCGTATTTCGGCTACCCGGCAGATAAAATGAAAGTCATCGGAATTACCGGAACCAAGGGGAAGACAACCACGACTTATATGATCAAATCGATCTTAGAAGATACCGGGCATAAGGTAGGACTGATTGGAACCATCGAGGCGATTATCGGAGATAAGAAGATTCCGGCGGCGAATACAACTCCGGAATCCTACACGATTCACAAGTATTTTGCAGAGATGGCAGAAGCGGGCTGCGACAGTGTGGTTATGGAGGTATCGTCTCAGGGACTGATGCTTCACAGAACGGCGGGAATCTCATTTGAAATCGGTATCTTTACGAACCTTGGAAGAGATCACATCGGACCGAATGAGCACGCTGATTTTGAGGACTACAAGAGATGCAAGGGCATTTTATTTACGCAGTGCAGACTTGGGATCGCGAATGTCGATGATGAAAATTTTGCGGATGTATTTAAAAATGCAACGTGTAAAACAGAGACATTTGGATTCTCGGAAAAAGCAGATCTTCGCGCAACAGAGACACATCTGGTATCAAAGCCGGGATATTTAGGGGTGGCTTATCATGTGTCCGGACTGATGGATTTTGATGTTGAAATTGATATTCCGGGAACCTTCAGTGTCTATAACTCCCTGACAGCAATCGCAGTGTGCAGACATTTTGATGTGCCGGCAGACAGTATTAAAAAGGCGTTAAAGAAGGCACAGGTAAAAGGCCGGATTGAGATGATTAAGGTGTCGGATGACTTTACACTCATGATCGATTATGCGCATAATGCAATGAGCCTTCAGAGCTTGCTGACGACTCTTAAGGAGTACAGTCCGGCCCGTCTGGTTTGTCTGTTTGGATGCGGCGGGAACCGTTCGAGGGAGCGTCGTTATGAGATGGGAGAGGTATCCGGCAATCTGGCGGATCTCACAATTATTACATCCGACAATCCAAGATTTGAGGAACCGCAGGATATCATAGATGATATCAAAACAGGTATGGCTAAGACCGATGGAAAATATGTGGAAATCTGCGACCGTAAGGAAGCAATCAAATATGCAATCGAGCATGGCCAGAAGGGCGATGTCATTGTCCTTGCAGGTAAGGGGCATGAAGATTATCAGGAAATCAAAGGTGTGAAACACCATATGGATGAAAGAGAGCTGATTGCGCAGGTTCTTGAGGAGCTGCGCGGATAGTCGGGGAAAACATCCGAATTCTACGAAACAGAGGTATCTATGTACGCAAATATCATTGTTGATATTACACATGAAAAATTAGATAAAATCTTCCAGTATAGCATCCCTTCTGATTTAGAGGGGGTGCTAAAAGTTGGTATGGAGGTTGTAATTCCGTTTGGAAGGGGCAACCGGGAGACGAAGGGCTATCTGGTCGGCTTTGCAGAGAACTGTGATTATGATCCGTCAAAAATCAAGCCTGTGCTTCGTATTGCGGAGCGCAGTGTGGCAATCGAGTCGAGGATGATTGCACTGGCGGCATGGATGAAGGAATATTACGGCGGAACCATGATTCAGGCGCTGAAGACGGTCCTCCCAATTAAAAAGCAGGAAAATGCAAAGATCAACCGGCGTGTGCGTCTTCTGCTGAGTGAAGAAGAGGGAAAAGCAAAGCTTGATTTTTATCTGGAGAAGAACCAGCGCGCAAGGGCAAGGCTTCTGGCAGCACTGTTAGATGACGGAATACTGGAATACGAGCTTGTCACTAAGAAATTAAATATTACACTTCCCGTCATCCGGGCATTGGAAGAACAGGGCGTGCTTGCACTGGAATCCCGTCAGGTCTACAGAAATCCAATCAAGGACCGGCAGAAAGAAGAGAGAACGCTGGTTCATACGGCGCAGCAGAGCGCTGCGATCGATACGTTCTGGAAGGATTATGAAGCAGGTGTGCGAAAGACCTATCTGATTCACGGCGTGACCGGAAGCGGCAAGACGGAAGTTTATATTGAGATGATTGACCGTGTCATCCGGCAGGGGCGGCAGGCAATCGTACTTATCCCGGAAATTGCACTGACCTATCAGACGGTGATGCGTTTTTACAAATGCTTTGGTGACCGTGTCTCCATCATGAATTCCCGCTTATCACAAGGGGAACGGTATGATCAGATGATGCGGGCAAAGGATGGAAAAGTAGATGTTATGATTGGACCGCGTTCTGCGCTGTTTACGCCATTTCCTAATTTGGGACTGATTGTGATTGACGAGGAGCACGAGACCACATATAAGAGTGAGCAGGTTCCCCGCTATCATGCGAGAGAGACGGCGGAGGCGAGAGGAAGAATGGAGGACGCATCTGTGATCCTCGGGTCGGCAACTCCGTCTCTGGAGGCATCCTACAGGGCACGGAGAGGAGTCTATACACTTTTGCCGCTCAAGAACCGCGCGCAGATGCAGGAGCTGGCAACGGTCTATACGGTAGATCTGCGCGAGGAGCTGAGGGAAGGAAACCGTTCGATTATCAGCCGGAAGCTGCATGAACTGATTGAGGATCGTCTGCAGAAAAAGGAACAGATGATGCTGTTCATCAACCGGCGCGGATACGCGGGATTTATTTCCTGCAGATCCTGTGGATATGTAGTGAAATGTCCCCATTGTGATGTTTCATTATCCTCCCACCGCAGCGGGAAGCTGGTCTGCCATTATTGTGGATATGAGCAGCCGAAACGGAAGGTTTGTCCGGAGTGCGGGTCCACCCATATCGGAGAATTCCGCGCAGGAACACAGCAGATCGAAGATATGCTGAAAAAAGAGTTTCCGGGAGCACGCGTGCTGCGGATGGACATGGATACAACGAAGGAAAAGGACGGACATGAAAAGATATTATCTGCATTTGCAAATGAAGAGGCAGACATTCTGATTGGAACACAGATGATTGTAAAGGGACATGATTTTCCAAATGTAACACTGGTCGGCGCGCTGGCGGCAGATATGTCGCTGTATTCGGATGATTACCGCGCCGGTGAGCGGACCTTTCAGCTGCTCACACAGGCGGTCGGCAGAGCCGGAAGAGGCAGTAAGCATGGCGAGGCTGTGATTCAGACGTACAGTCCGGAGCACTATGCAATCACCTGCGCCGCAAGGCAGGATTATGAGCGTTTTTATGACGAAGAGATTTCCTATCGTGACCTGATGGGATATCCGCCGGTCCATAATCTTCTGGCGGTTCTGGTATCCTGCGAGAATGAGACGCTGCTGGAGACGGCATGCAGATATTTAAAAGAATATGCGCTGCGTGTAAATAAAAAAGAAGCGCTTCAGATCATCGGACCGGCAAGTCCCGGAGTCGGGAAAATAAATGACGTGTATCGCAAGGTTATTTATCTAAAAGACGAAAAATATGATACACTAATAGAAATGAAAAATAAATTAGAGCAGTACATTGAAATCAATTCAGGGTTTGCCAAGGTGAGAATTCAGTTTGACTTTAATCCGATGAATGTATTTTAGCGAGATAATCAGCGGGATAAAATGAAAGAAAAGATGAGAAAAAGGAGATAAAAATGGCGATTCGAGAAATAAGAGAACTTGGAGATGATATTTTAACGAAACCGTGTAAAGAAGTGACGAAGATGACACTCCGCACGAAGATTCTGATTGAGGATATGTTAGACACCATGTATGAATCGATGGGAGTAGGTCTTGCAGCACCTCAGGTTGGCATTTTAAAGAGGATTGTGGTAATCGATGTAGGAGAAGGTCCGATTATCATGGTGAATCCGGAGATTATGGAGACGAGCGGAGAGCAGACCGGAGATGAAGGGTGCTTAAGCGTTCCGGGAAAAGCAGGTCAGGTGACGAGACCGGACCATGTCAAGGTGAAAACCTTAAACGAAGAGATGGAAGTGGTTATATTGGAAGGGGACGGTCTTCTTGCAAGAGCCATGTGCCATGAGGTGGATCATCTGGACGGTAAATTATATGTGGATCTGGTAGAAGGAGAACTTCATGATGTGACTTATGAAGAGGAGGAAGAAGAGTAGATGAAAGTAATCTTTATGGGAACGCCGGATTTTTCGGTCGGAACACTGGAAGCTCTGATTGAGGCAGGCCATGAGGTGTGTCTGGCTGTGACGCAGCCGGATAAGCCGAAAGGACGGGGAAAAGAGATGCAGTATACGCCGGTTAAGCAGGCGGCAGCAGCGCATGGAATCCCGGTCTACCAGCCAAAGAAAATCCGGGAAGCGGCATGTGTGGAAGAATTAAAGAAATACAATGCCGATATTATGGTCGTTATTGCATTTGGTCAGATTCTTCCAAAAGAGATTCTGGAGATGACACCTTACGGATGCGTGAATGTACATGCGTCTCTTCTGCCGAAATATCGCGGCGCAGCTCCGATTCAGTGGGCAATCATTGATGGAGAAGCGGAGACGGGCGTGACGACCATGCAGATGGATGTGGGACTGGACACCGGAGATATGCTTCTAAAAACGGTGGTTCCGATTGAAAAAGACGAGACGGGAGAAACGCTCCATGATAAACTGGCAGCTGCCGGAGCAAAGCTCTGTGCAGAGACGTTAAAAGCCTTGGAAGATGGAACAGTTACACCAAAAAAACAGGGCGAGATGACCACCGCGTATGCCCGCATGTTAGATAAGAAGCTGGGCAACATCGACTGGACAAAGCCGGCGGTTCAGATTGAACGGCTGGTGCGGGGTCTTAATTCATGGCCAAGTGCATATACACACTTAGATGGAAAGGTCATGAAGATCTGGAAGGCGGAGGTGCAAAAGGAAACCTCCGATGCAGAACCGGGAACTGTGACCGCGATCGGTAAGAATGAATTCGCTGTTCAGACGGGAGAAGGACAGCTTCTGGTGCAGGAGCTTCAGCTGCCGGGCAAGAAGCGGATGGACGCAGGTTCTTTCCTGCGTGGATACCATTTGAGCACGGGTATAATCTTAAGAGATTCATAAGTTTCTTAAAAAAGTATGAAGAACATCATATTTTAACATTTATTCGTTATAATCAGAGGAAAAGAAAAGCGGGAGGCAATCGCGATGTTTTATTTTGATAATACTTATATATTAGTTTTGATTGGTGCGGTTATTTGTATGCTGGCATCCTCGAAGGTGAAGTCGACATTCAATCGTTATGCACAGGTCCGGAATCATTCGAATATAACGGGTGCACAGGTGGCAGCACGTATTTTGCAGATGAATGGTCTGAATGATGTGCGCGTCCAGCATATATCAGGTAATCTGACAGACCATTATGATCCGAGAACCAAGGTCGTGAATTTATCGGATGCGACATATAACGCAGCGTCCGTTGCGGCTGTGGGAGTTGCGGCACATGAATGCGGTCACGCGATTCAGCATGCACACGGCTATGTGCCGCTTGCAATCCGCGGCGCGCTGGTTCCGGTTGCGAATATCGGTTCCATGGCAGCCTGGCCGCTGATTATCGTAGGATTCTTTTTGAATGGGAATTCGTCCATGTTTTTTATTAATCTCGGAATCTGGTGTTTTGCCCTGTCGGTACTGTTTCAGATTGTGACGCTGCCGGTGGAGTTCAATGCATCGGGCAGAGCGGTCCGGATTCTCGGTGAGAGTGGAATGCTGTATCCGGAAGAGGTAGACGGAACGAAAAAAGTGCTGTCCGCAGCGGCATTGACATATGTAGCAAGCGCAGCAGCAACGATTCTGCAGCTGCTTCGTTTAATCATGATAGGAGAACGTAAAAGATGAGTAAAGCCGTGAGCGAGAGGGAACTTGTGCTGGCTGTATTATTAGAAGTGACAAGAGAGAATACTTACAGCCACATTGCACTTCGCAATGTACTGGAGAAGTACCAGTATCTGGATAAAAAGGAGCGTGCCTTTATCACTCGTGTGAGTGAAGGCACGCTGGAACATATGATAGAGATTGATTATATGATCAATCAGTTTTCCAAAGTGAAAGTGAACAAAATGAAGCCGGTCATCCGGAATATTATTAGGAGCGCAGTCTATCAGCTAAAGTATATGGACAGTGTTCCTAATTCTGCTGTATGCAATGAAGCGGTGAAGCTTGCGGCCAAGAAGGGTTTCGGGAGCCTGCGTGGCTTTGTGAACGGGGTTCTGCGCAATATTGCACGGAATCTGAAGGACATTTCCTATCCGGACGAATCGAATCTAAAGGAATATCTTTCTATCCGGTATTCTATGCCGGAATGGATTCTGGAAAAATGGCTGGCAGAATATGACCGTGAGACGGTAGAGATTATGCTGAAGGATTTCCAGAAGGAGAAGCCGACAACGATACGCTGTAATCTGAATAAAATTACGGCAGAGGAGCTCACCCTAAAACTGGAAGCGGAGCAGGTTAAGGTAGAGCCACATCCGTATCTTCCATATGCGCTGTGGATTTCGCAGTACAATTATCTGGGCGAATTGCAGAGCTTTCGTGATGGAGATTTCACGATACAGGATATCAGTTCCATGATGGTGAGCGAGATCGCTGATCCGAAGGCTGGCGATTATATCATCGACGTCTGCGCTGCACCGGGCGGCAAGTCGCTGCATCTGGCGGACAAGCTTAAGGGAACCGGACATGTGGAGGCGAGAGACCTGACCGAATATAAAGTCAGCCTGATTCAGGAGAATATCGAACGCACCGGCATGGAGAATATCAAAGCGGCAGAATGGGATGCGACAGAGATAGATGCAGAGGCAGTGGAAAAAGCAGATATCGTGATTGCAGATCTGCCCTGTTCCGGCTTGGGGGTTCTGGGGAAAAAGACCGATTTAAAATATAAAGTGACACCGGAGGGTATTCGGGAGCTGGCAGCCCTGCAGAGGAAAATACTTGACGCGGTTCATACGTATGTAAAACCGGGCGGCATTCTGGTGTACAGCACGTGTACCATCAGCCGTGAGGAGAACATGGAGAATGTACAGTGGTTCTTAAAAGAGTATCCGCAGTTTCATCTTGCGGATATCAGCGAGAAGCTGTGCGGGGAGCTTAAAAGCCTGACCGAGGCAGAAGGGACATTGCAGCTGCTGCCGGGACTGCAGGAGAGCGATGGCTTTTTCATCGCAAAATTTCAAAGGGGATAGACATTGAAAAAAGATATCAGATCATATACATTTGAAGAATTACAAGAGGAAATGGAAATACTCGGTGAGAAGAAGTTTCGCAGCAGACAGATTTATGAATGGCTGCATGTGAAGCTGGCAGACAGTTTTGAGGAGATGACGAACCTGTCCAAACCACTGCGGGAAAAGCTGGAGGAGCATTACCTCATCTGGCCTCTTGAGATGCTGGAGCGTCAGGAGTCAAAGCTGGACGGAACGAACAAATTTCTCTTCCGTCTGCAGGATGACAATGTGGTGGAGAGTGTCCTGATGAAATATAAACACGGGAATTCGGTCTGCATTTCCTCGCAGGTCGGCTGCCGGATGGGCTGTAAGTTCTGTGCTTCGACCATCGGAGGTCTGGAGAGAAACTTAAGCCCTTCGGAGATGGTGGGGCAGATTTATCAGATTCAGAAGATATCCGGCGAGCGGGTATCGAATGTCGTGGTCATGGGAACCGGTGAACCGATGGATAATTACGACAATTTCCTGACATTCATCCGGATACTGACCGATGAACACGGACTTCATATCAGCCAGCGCAATGTCACGGTGTCAACCTGCGGAATCGTGCCGAAAATCAAAGAGCTTGCGAAAGAAAATCTGCAGATTACACTTGCGTTATCGCTTCATGGTGCAACGCAGTCAAAAAGACAGAGCCTGATGCCGGTCGCGAATAAATATGATCTCTCGGAAGTGCTGGAGGCCTGCGACATTTATTTCCGGGAGACCGGACGAAGAATCACCTTTGAATACAGTCTGGTGGCTGGCGTCAATGACACGGATGAGGACGCAAAAGAGCTCACAGCAGTCTGCAAATCACGCAATTGTCATCTGAACCTGATTCCGGTGAATCCGATCAAAGAACGGGATTTTGTACAGCCGAGCAGACAAAGCGCCGAAAAATTCAAAAATAAACTTGAAAAAAGTGGAATAAATGTTACTATAAGAAGAGAAATGGGCTCAGATATCGATGGAGCCTGTGGACAATTAAGAAGAAAACATGCAGAAAAAGCAGAAGGATAAGGAGGAAATATGAAGACATTTTCAATTACAGACGTCGGCCGGGTCAGAACCGTGAATCAGGACTATGTCTACACAACCGATAAACCTCTGGGAACCCTTCCGAATCTCTTTGTTGTTGCAGATGGCATGGGAGGTCATCAGGCAGGAGATTTTGCTTCGAAATTTACAGTTGAGGTAATTACAAGAGAATTGCGGCAGTCGAGGGAGACTGATGTTGAGAAGGCGATCACGGCGGCAATCAAGACGGCGAATCGTGAGCTGATTGAGACGGCGGCGAAGGACGAACATCTGACTGGAATGGGAACGACTCTCGTGGTTGCGACGATTATTAATCAGATGATGTATTTTGCCAATGTGGGAGACAGCCGTTTGTATCTGGTCAATAAAGGAATTACACAGCTGACAAAGGACCATTCCCTTGTGGAGGAGATGGTCAGACTTGGCGGAATCAAGCCGGAAGAGGCAAAACATCATCCGGACAAGAATATTATTACAAGAGCGATTGGTGCGAAGGCGGATGTAGAGATTGATTTCTTCGAACACCGGTTAAAAAAGGATGACATCATTTTGATGTGTACAGATGGTCTTAGTAATATGGTAGAGGATGAAGAACTGTTTCATCTGGTTCAGGGGGGCAGAGATATTGTTGAATCAGGTGAACTGCTTGTAGAGACTGCGAAGGAGAATGGTGGAACAGATAATATAGGGGTAGTTTTAGTGAAACCTTGTATAGGTGAGGTGAGTATATGTTAAAAACGGGAGTATTTTTAGGGAAAAGATATGAAATAATTGAGCGCGTCGGTTCCGGCGGAATGGCGGACGTCTATAAGGGAAAAGATCATAAGTTAAACCGTTATGTCGCAATCAAAGTATTAAAGAGTGATTTTCGTGCAGACGAGGAATTTATCAGAAAATTCCACAGTGAGGCTCAGGCGGCTGCAGGACTGATGCATCCGAACGTAGTCAATGTATACGATGTGGGAGAAGATCGCGGTCTTCATTACATGGTAATGGAGCTTGTCGAAGGTATCACACTGAAGGATTATATCGAAAAAAAGGGCAGATTATCTGCAAAAGAGACAATCAGTATCTCAATTCAGATGGCAACCGGTATTGAAGCTGCGCATAACCAGCACATTATCCACCGGGATATCAAGCCGGCGAATATTATTATTTCCAAAGAGGGTAAGGTAAAGGTTACCGACTTTGGTATTGCAAGGGCGACAACGGCAGCGAACACGATCAGTTCGAATGTCATGGGCTCGGTTCATTATACCTCGCCGGAGCAGGCGAGAGGCGGCGGAGTCGATATCAAGAGTGATATCTATTCGGCCGGTATTACGATGTATGAGATGGTGACAGGACATGTACCGTTTGACGGGGATTCCACTGTGTCCATCGCAATCAAACATCTGCAGGAAGAGATTGTATCACCGGCAGAAGAAGTGCCGGACATTCCATACAGTCTGGAGTGCATTATTTTAAAGTGTACACAGAAGAATCCGGAAAAGCGTTACCCGAATGCCGGAGCACTGATTCAGGATCTGAAGCAGTCACTGGTAGATCCGGATGGGGATTTTGTCACACTGGGTGTGATGCCGGATCATTCACAGACCGTGATGATTACGGAGGATGAGCTGGAACGCATCAAGCAGCAGGAAGAATATGAAGACGATTATGAAGATGAAGACTACGATGATGACGAAGAGCTGGACGAGGATGTAAATCCAAAGATGGCAAAAGTTATGAAGATTCTTATGATTGTTGTTGCGGTTATTATTGCATTTGCAGTAATTTTCATGATAGGACGTGCTGCAGGTGTCTTCAAAATCGGCAACGACACGTCATCAACAAGTACAGAGTCAAAGGTCAAGGTGCCGAAGCTTGTCGGTCTGACCAAAGAGGAGGCAATCAAAGCCTTAAATGACAAGAATCTCGGATATGACGCGTCTGAAAAACCTTCTGATAAATACGAAAAGGGCATCGTTATGGAGCAGAAAACCAAAGAGGGCGAGCGTGTAGACAAGAATACACGGATTAAGATCGTCATCAGTACCGGAAAGACGGCAGCAGAAGTTACTGTGCCGGATGTGAAGGGCAAAGATGAGGCGGATGCGCAGAAGGCTCTCGAGGATGCAAAACTGGTGGTTGAGTCCGCAACGGCTTACGATGATACTGTGGAAGAAGGCAAGGTTATCTCGACCTCACCGGCAGGTGGCACAAAAGCAAAAGAGGGAGATAAAGTTACAATGAAAGTCAGCCTTGGAGCGGAGAAGGCAACCGTTCCGGATCTGCGCGGTAAATCACAGTCTGACGCGAATGAGGCATTATCGTCGGCCGGACTTGGGACAGGTACCGTTACAGAGGATTACAGCGATGACTATGCGGCAGGAACCGTTATCTCACAGGGAACATCTCCAAATAAAAAGGTTGCCAAGGGAACAACGGTTGATTATGTCATCAGCAAGGGTGCAAAGACGGTAAGTGTTACCGTGCCGAATCTGAGCGGCAAGATGGAGGACGGCGCAAGATCAGCGTTATCTTCCGCTGGATTATCTGTAGGGGATGTCACAAGTGACTACAGTTCTACGGTGACAGCGGGATATGTCATCTCACAGACAATCGGATCGGGAACCTCTGTTGACAAAGGAACCGCCGTCGGCTTCGTAATCAGTCTCGGACCAAAACCGTCAACGGACCCGGATGACGGTGATGATAATGGTGGTAATACGGGGAATAATTCAACGAATCAATGATGATACAAGAGGTATCTATGCAGGGAAAAATCGTGAAAGGTATTGCCGGATTCTACTACGTACATGTAGCAGAATCCGGTATTTATGAATGCAAGGCGAAAGGTGTCTTTCGCAAAGAAAAAATCAAACCGCTCGTTGGAGACAATGTAGAGATTGACATATTAGATGAGACAGAAAAGCTTGGGAATATTGTTCAGATACTGGATCGGAAGAACGAACTGGTAAGACCGGCAGTAGCCAATATAGACCAAGCTCTTGTTGTGTTTGCGGTGACGGAACCAAAGCCGCATTTCAATCTGCTGGATCGCTTTCTTGTCATGATGGAGAGCAAAGAGATCCCAGTAGTTTTGTGCTTTAATAAAGTAGATATTGCAAGCAAACCGGAGATTCAGCAGCTGAAGGATATTTATCAGGAATGTGGATACCCGGTTATATTTACGAGCGCGCTGGAAGATGATAATATAGAAGAAGTAAAAGCAATTCTGCAAGGACAGACCACTGCGATTGCCGGGCCGTCCGGTGTGGGCAAAAGCTCTATCATCAATCTGCTTCAGGAGGATATTCAGATGGAGACCGGCAGTATCAGCCAGAAGATTGCGCGTGGAAAGCATACGACCAGACACTCGGAATTGATTACGATCGATGACCGGTCGTATATTATGGATACACCGGGATTTAGCTCACTGTATGTGAATGAATTTGAAAAAGAAGAGCTTAAGTATTATTTCAGAGAATTTGCGGATTATGAAGGCCATTGCCGTTTTCAGGGGTGTGACCATGTTCATGAGCCGGGTTGTGCGGTAAAAAAAGCACTGGAAGAGGGCCGGATAAGTGAGGTCCGCTATAAGGATTATCTGGAAATGTATCAGGAGCTTCAAAATAAAAAAAGATATTAAGGATGAGTTGGGAGAAGGACAATGAGAATGAAACTTGCACCGTCAATTTTATCGGCGGATTTCAAAGAGCTGGGAGCGGAGATTAAGAAGACAGAAGAAGGCGGAGCGGAGTATCTGCATTTTGATGTGATGGACGGAATGTTTGTGCCGAATATCTCATTTGGAGCGCCCGTACTAAAGTCGATTCAGGGCCACACAAAGCAGGTACTGGATGTACATTTGATGGTGACAGAACCCATTCGTTATATCGAGGTATTTGCAAAGGCGGGAGCTGATATTATTACGGTTCACGCGGAGGCGTGTCAGGATCTTCAGGCAACGGTTGCAGCGATTCGCAGGCAGGGCGTGAAGGCAGGCGTAACCATCAAACCTGCCACACCGGTAGCTGCTATCGCACCGGTGTTAGATCAGGTGGATATGGTGCTGATCATGTCGGTGGAGCCCGGTTTTGGCGGACAGAAATTCATGCCGGAATCGCTGGATAAAGTCCGTGAATTAAAAAAGATGATTGATGAGAAAAATCTATCCGTTGACATTGAAATTGATGGCGGTGTGACGGTGGATAACGCAGCGGAGATTGCCGAGGCGGGAGTCAATGTGTTCGTTGCCGGATCCTCTGTATTTGGCGGAGATATTGTGGCAAAGACAAGACAGTTTATGGAGATACTAAAGGATTTTGAATAAAGGACAGGAGGAATATATTTATGAAATTAGGAATTGTGGGATTACCAAATGTAGGAAAGAGTACGTTATTTAATTCACTGACAAAGGCGGGGGCAGAATCAGCAAACTATCCATTCTGTACGATTGATCCGAATGTCGGAGTTGTAGCGGTACCGGATGAGAGAATTAAAGTGCTTGGAGAGATGTACCACACAAAGAAGGTGGTTCCGGCAGCCATTGAATTTGTTGACATTGCAGGACTGGTAAAAGGTGCATCGAAGGGAGAGGGACTCGGGAACCAGTTTCTTGCCAATATCCGTGAGGTAGATGCAATCGTGCACGTAGTAAGATGTTTTGAGGACGGCAATATCGTGCATGTGGATGGAAATATTGATCCAATTCGTGATATTGAGACGATCAATCTGGAGCTGATTTTCTCTGATATCGAAATCTTAGAAAGAAGAATCGCAAAAGCAGCGAAGCTTTGCAGAAATGACAAAAAGGCAGCAAAAGAATTAGAGCTGTTGAACCGTTTGAAAGCACATTTAGAGGAAAGTAAGCTTGCAAAGAGCTTTACGACTGAGGACGAAGAAGAGCAGGAATGGCTGGACAGCTACAATCTGCTCACAATCAAACCGGTGATTTTTGCTGCGAATGTAGCGGAAGATGACCTTGCAGATGACGGCATGAGCAATGCAGGCGTGCAGGCGGTCCGCGAATATGCACAGAACGAAGACTGCGAAGTATTTGTCGTATGTGCGCAGATTGAGCAGGAGATTGCGGAATTAGATGACGATGAGAAGAAGATGTTCCTGGAGGATCTTGGACTTACGGAATCCGGTCTGGAGAAGCTGATCAAAGCCAGCTACCATATACTGGGACTGATCAGCTACCTGACAGCCGGGGAGGATGAGTGCCGTGCATGGACGATAACAAGAGGTACGAAGGCTCCGGGCGCAGCAGGAAAAATCCATACGGACTTTGAACGTGGATTCATCCGTGCGGAGATCGTCAGCTATGATGATCTGATTGCGTGTGGAACACATGCAGCCGCAAAAGAAAAGGGGCTGGTCAGATTAGAGGGAAAAGAGTACGTGGTTCAGGATGGAGATATTATTTTATTCCGGTTTAACGTATAGTTCCAGCGGGGATGACTCAAAGCAGTAGAAGGAAATAAGAAGGAGCACACAAACTATGGACATGATGATTTATTTCCCACATCTTGGGATTCAATTGGAGCACGTGGGAAAAACAATCTCGATTTTTGGCTTTTCCATTGCCTATTATGGCATTATCATTGGCTGCGGAATGCTGATTGCAATTTTTATGGCGGCTCATGAGGCGAAGGTGACCGGACAGAATCCGGAGAATTATTTTGATCTTGGTATCATCGGCATCATCTGCGGTGTAATCGGAGCGAGAATCTATTTTGTTATATTCTCATGGGATATGTACAAAGACAATCTGCTGGACATTTTCAATACACGTCAGGGCGGTCTTGCGATTTATGGCGGCGTGATTGCTGCGATTATCACCATTCTTGTATTTGCGAAGGTGAAGCACTTATCTGCACCTCAGATTGCGGATGTGGTGGCACCGAGCCTTCTGTTCGGACAGATTGTCGGACGATGGGGCAACTTTTTTAACCGGGAAGCGTTTGGGGAATATACAGATGGTCTGTTTGCAATGCAGCTCCCGCTTTCAGCAGTCAGAAACTCCGACGTATCGGAGACAATGAGACAGCATATCGAGACAATCGATGGTGTGCAGTTTATTCAGGTTCAGCCGACCTTTTTATATGAATCCTTATGGTGCCTTGCACTTCTTATCATCATTTTTGCATACAGACGTCATAAGCGGTTCGAAGGAGAGCTGATTCTAATCTATCTGTTTGGCTATGGTCTTGGCAGAGCATGGATTGAAGGACTCCGTACAGACCAGCTGTGGATAACGGGAACCCAGATTGCGGTATCTCAGGTGCTTGCCATTGTGATGGTTATTGTTTCGGGATTGTTACTATTCTTCATTGGAAGGAAACAAAAAAAGAATGTGAGAAGTGATTTCAGGAAGGAGAACATGAAAAATGAAAGAGGCAATGCTGAACGATTTTAGGACTTATTTTGGAGGGGGAGAGGACGTGCAGGTGTTCTTTGCACCGGGAAGAGTCAATCTGATTGGAGAACATACAGATTATAACGGCGGTCATGTATTTCCATGCGCACTGACCATCGGTACTTATGCGGCAGCAAGAAAAAGAACAGACAACAAGCTGCGTTTCCTGTCTATGAATTTTAATAATAAATTAATTACAGAGTCAAGTCTGGATGATTTAAAACCATCGGAGAAGGCTGGCTGGACAAACTATCCAAAAGGCGTTATGTGGGCATTTGCCGAGCGTGGAATGAAGATGGACTGTGGACTTGATCTGCTGATCTACGGCAATATCCCGAATGGATCTGGATTATCCTCCTCTGCATCACTGGAAGTATTGACCGGGCTGGTCATCAAGACTTTATACGGTTTTGACAAGGTGAGTATGGCTGACCTTGCCCTGATCGGACAGTATTCCGAGAATAATTTTAACGGCTGCAACTGTGGGATTATGGATCAGTTTGCAAGTGCAATGGGAAAAAAGGATCATGCAATCTTTCTGGATACCAGTGATCTGACTTATGAGTATGCACCTGTAAAATTAGATGGAGCGAAGATTGTCATTACAAATAGTAAGGTAAAGCATAGTCTGGTCGATTCAGCATACAATGAGAGGCGTCAGCAGTGTGAACAGGCACTGAATGACCTGCAGGCAGAGGTGGACATCGATGGACTTGGAGATTTGTCAGAGGAAGAATTCGAGCACTATCAGAACTGCGTCAGTGATGCAACCTGCAGAAGACGTGCAAAACATGCTGTCTATGAAAACCAGAGAACCATTAAGGCAGTAAAAGCATTGAAAAATGGTGACATTAAGCTGCTTGGAGAGCTGATGAACCAGTCACATAATTCTCTGCGCGATGATTATGAAGTATCCTGCGATGAGGTTGATTTTCTGGTGGATGAAGCAAGAAAGATCGACGGAGTCATAGGTTCGCGTATCACGGGAGGTGGATTCGGCGGATGTACCGTCAGCATCGTAGAAGACAAAGCGGTAGAAGAGTTCCAGAAAGTCATCGGAAAGAATTACGCGGCAAAGGTCGGACATGAAGCAGAATTCTATGTGGTAGAGATTGGAGATGGAGCGCATGCCTTATAAATACATTCAACAATTAGCTGCTTATGGACTTCGCACGGGTCTCATTACAAAAGAAGACGAGATATATGCAATCAATTTGATACTGGATGTGTTGAAAATCGAAGAATATGAAGCTCCACAGACTGAAGCTTCAGAGATGGAACTGGAAGAGATTTTGAAAGGACTGCTTGACTATGCGTGTGAGGTCGGTCTGATTGAGGATTCGGTAGTATACCGCGATCTGTTTGATACAAGGCTGATGAACTGTCTGGTTCCAAGACCGAGTGAAGTGATTCGCACATTCAAAGAGCTCTATGCTGTATCACCGGAGAAAGCAACGGATTATTTCTATCACTTTAGTCAGAATACAGACTATATCCGCAGATACCGTATCAAAAAGGATATCAAGTGGAAGACACCGAGTCCATACGGCGATATGGACATTACAATCAACTTATCGAAACCGGAGAAGGACCCAAAAGCGATTGCGGCGGCAAAGACCGCAAAGCAGAGCGGATATCCGAAATGTCTGTTATGCCGTGAGAATGAAGGCTATGCGGGGAGAGTCAATCATCCGGCAAGAGAGAACCATAGAATCATTCCAATTAGAATCAACGACAGTGACTGGGGATTTCAGTATTCTCCGTACGTATATTACAATGAACACTGCATCGTATTTAACGGGCAGCACGTTCCAATGAAGATTGAGAAGGCAACATTTATCAAGCTGTTTGATTTTGTAAAGCTGTTCCCGCATTATTTCCTTGGTTCGAACGCAGATCTGCCGATTGTTGGCGGCTCGATTCTCAGTCACGATCATTTTCAGGGTGGACATTATCAGTTCGCCATGGCGAGTGCACCGATTGAGAAAGCAGTTACAATCAAAAACTATGAAGATGTAGAGGCCGGAATCGTGAAATGGCCACTTTCCGTACTTCGTATCCGCAGCAGGGATGAGAAGAGACTGATTGAACTTGGGGAACATGTTCAGCAGACTTGGAGAGGGTATACGGATGAAGCTGCATTTATTTTTGCGGAGACAGAGGGAGAACCTCATAATACCGTCACACCGA
The DNA here is from genome assembly GCA_028694105.1 of Hespellia sp. Classification (GTDB taxonomy): domain Bacteria; phylum Bacillota; class Clostridia; order Lachnospirales; family Lachnospiraceae; genus Hespellia. The sequence goes on along the minus strand of JAQUUC010000002.1, from coordinate 64,706 downwards.
TCGCAAGAAAGGTTGGGGATACCTTTGAGCTGGATCTGGCACTTCGCAACAATATTACAACGCAGGAACATCCACTTGGTGTCTATCATCCACACGCAAAGCTTCATCATATCAAAAAGGAAAACATTGGACTGATTGAGGTGATGGGACTTGCAGTCCTCCCGTCCAGACTGAAAGAAGAGATGCAATTGCTGTCCGAATATATTCTGGAAGAAAAAGATATTCGCAGCCATGAGGTGCTTGAAAAACATGCAGACTGGGTAGAGGAATTCCTGCCAGAATACGAGAACATCAATAGGGAAAATGTGATGGATATCATTCGGGATGAGGTTGGAAAAGTCTTTGTTCAGGTGCTCGAAGATGCCGGAGTGTACAAGTGTACAGAAGAAGGAAGAGCGGCATTTATGAGATTTATAGAAGCACTATAGATCAGAAACCTAAAAATATTTATGGATGACCTAAAAAATAAAGCTTGCATTCTTGGCTTTTTCTTGTAAAATAAAACCTATAAACCAAAGCAATGCAAAGGGGCATGGATCTCAGAATCTGAGACACCATGCCCCTTTTGTTGCCAGGCATGCAAGTAAAGGCCCGGTGGACCTTTATCTTGTCACATTCAGAAATGGGGGATAATATGCGGAAACTAGAAGGAAAAGTCGCAATGATTACAGGTGCTTCAAAAGGAATTGGAGAAGGAATTGCTAAAGTGTACGCTGGATACGGTGCCAAATGTGTATTGGCCGCGAGAGGAGATAAGGTACTTGAATTAGCGGAAGAACTGCAGGAGCAGGGATACGATGCAATCGGGGTTAAAACAGATGTGTCCGATTATGAAAGTACCAAAAATCTTGTTGAGACAGCGGTAAAGCAGTATGGAAAAATAGATGTGCTGGTGTGCAATGCCGGAATTTGTGTTCTCGAAGATTTTTTGAGCGAGGATGAAACATTTGAAAACAGAGACAAACACATTGATATCAATATCAAGGGGGTGTGGAATGTTACAAGAGATGTTTTGCCGGAACTTATGAAAAATAAAGAAGGAGCAATTGTTATCATGAGTTCTGTGACAGGGGACATGGTGGCAGATCCAGGAGAGGTGGCATATGCGACTTCCAAAGCTGCTCTGGTAGGATTCACCAAAGCAATGGCAAGAGAAGTGGCTCCATATAATATCAGAGTAAATGCAATATGCCCGGGATATGTTCTCACACCACTGGTAAAAGGAATGGCACAGCAATCGGATCCAGAATCGCCGGAGAGAGCAATTCAGGCAATTGCAGGAGCAGTTCCGCTGGGACGTCTGGCGGATCCAAGAGAGGTTGGTGAGTTGGCTGCGTTTCTTGGCTGCAGAGAATCGAGTTACATTACCGGAACTCAGATTGTAATTGATGGAGGAAGCACATTACCGGAGACCAGTTCCATGGGTCAGTAAAAAAGAAAGGCGTGTAAATGCAGTATGTAAGCATATATGACAAAATGGGAATCATTACGGAATTTATAAAAAATATGGAATTCTGGAAAGAAAGAGAAGACTTTTTCCTCCATGAAGAGATACTGAAAAACGAGACGCACCTGTTTGATCGTTTGCAGGACATCAGACCGGATATTCTGATTATGAGTATCAGCAGCAATGATGCAGCGTTTTTTCGGACGATGCGGGAAATCAATAAAACATTTACAGATATACACATGATTGTGATTGGATGTGATGGTACTTATGAAAATGTGAGAGAGAGCTTTTTGAATGGAGCATTTGATTATCTGGTACAGCCCTGTGATCTGGATATGTTGAAAGAATCTATGCTGAGAGTATACTCGGAATTTGGTATTGAATATGTTCTGGAAAAACTCCGGCTTAAGACCGATGCCCTGATTGATAACATCTTTCAAGGCGGTGGTCAGGAGGAATATATTATAAAGAGTATGATTGATCAGATTTTTGCGGATTGGAAAAATGATGCAATTAACTGTCAGAGTGTTGCGGATAAAGCGAAGAAGAGAATTTACGAAATACTAATTGAGAGAAAACCGTGGCTGGAAAAATTTCTGTACAGCAAAGATTTTGCATATCATTTTGGATTTGTAATCAAGAAAAAGGAACAGATTACGGAGGAATGGTTTCGGTGCTTTAGCGAAGCAAGTGCGATGGTCACAAAATATCAGATGATTGATGACAAGCTGGTGTATAACATCGGAAAATATGTAGTAGTCCATGTAGATGAAAAATTATCATTAGAAAAAGTTGCAAAGGGAGTTTTTCTAAATCCGAGTTACGTAAGTCATATCTTTAAGGCAACAACCGGAATGAGTTTTATCAATTATCTGGCGGAGGTGAAGGTTGATCGTGCAAAAGTTCTATTGAGAGATAAAAATATAAGAATATGTGATGTGGCAAATATAGTTGGTTACAATAATCCGGAATACTTTGCAAAAAACTTCAAGAAAAAAACAGGGTATACGCCGATTAGCTATAAAACAGAGCTGCAAAAAAATATAAATGAAAGAGGAGGAAAAACAGCATGAAGGTAACAGATATTTTTGAAAACACAACAAAAAAGGAGGTATTTGAAAAATCGATCGAATATTGGAACAGTGGAAAGACGAAAGAATGGCTGGATCTTAAAATCGATCTGATCATTGGAAAGCGCGAAGGATATTATTTTTGGGATATGGAAGGAAAACAGCTTATGGATGTGCATATCAACGGTGGTACATACAGTCTGGGTCATCGAAATCCTGAAGTGATTCAGGCGCTGGTTGAGGCAACCGAATCTGTAGATATCGGTAATCATCATTTCCCGTCACCGCTGAAGGCAAAGCTTGCAGAGACTGTTGTGAAAGCATCTCCGGAGGGAATGAAGCATGTTATATATGGCTCAAGTGGCGGCGAGGTAATCGATCTGGCTCTGAAATGTGCACGGGCTGCAACTGGACGAATGAAAATAGTCAGCATTGAAAACTGCTATCATGGACATACCGGATTAGCGGTGGCAGCAGGGGCAGAGAGATATTGTAAGCTGTTTCATGCCGAAAGACCTGAGTTCGTAAAAGTTCCGTTTAATGATCTTGAAAAAATGGAAGAAGCACTCAAAGAAGGGGATGCCGCATGTGTTATAATGGAAACCATCCCTGCAACCTACGGATTTCCGCTTCCAGACGAAGGATATCTTCCGGCAGTTAAAAAATTATGTGAAAAATACGGTTCCTTGTATATTGCGGATGAAGTTCAGACGGGTCTTATGCGAAGCGGAAAGATGTGGTGCATAGAGACATACGGTGTTAATCCGGATATTATAGTGACATCAAAAGGTTTTTCCGGCGGCATTTATCCAATCTCAGCAGTTATCCTGAATGAAAAGTCATCTTACTGGATGACACAGGATGGAAGTGCCCACATGGCAACATTTGGAGGCAGTGAGCTTGGCTGTGCATGTGCGCTCAAAGTATTTGAAATACTGCAGAGAGAGACAACGAAGAAAAATATCGAGTTTGTAGCGTCTTATCTCAGGGCTGGTCTGAATGATATTATGAAGGATAATCCAGATACATTTACAGGCATCCGCCAGAACGGAACCATTATGGGACTGGAATTTGCCGGAACAGAAGGCGCTATTCCGGTTATGCAGCATTTGTATCAGAACGGAGTATGGGGCATTTACTCACAGCTTGATCCGCATGTACTTCAGTTTAAACCGGGGGTATTATGTACCAAAGATTTTTGCGATGAGTTATTGGAAAAAATGGCTTATGGAATAAAAGAAGCAAAAGAAGATATTTTGAAACAGGTATAGACTGCAAATAAAATTCACATTTCGTACAAAGGTGTACATCTTCAGAAAATGGAGATGTGCACCTTTTTTAAGGAGGGGATCAAATGGCTTTTGAAAATATAGAATTGTTTGACGAGATAGCAGCAAACGCTCTTGAAAAATATGGCTGGGAAAAGACGGGTGAATCAAAACTGATTGTTTTATCGGAAAATGCGACTTACATGGTGAAAGATAAGGCTACCGGAGAGAAAAACGGAGTCCTTAGAATCAGCCGGCCGGGATATCACACGCGAGAGGAACTGAATTCCGAAATGAACTGGCTCAATCAGATCAATGAGTATACGCCGTTGAAAGTGGCAAATCCAATCAAAGGGCTGGATGATAAAAATATTCAGGTGGTGAGAGGAAAAGACGGCAACGATTATTTCTGTGTTATATGTGAATATCTTCAGGGTGAAGCTCCGGATGAAAATAATGAGGAAAAGATGGTAAAACAGTTCCGTTATCTGGGGGAGACAACCGCATATCTGCACAGACAGACGGAAATATGGAATGGAACAGAGAAGCTGGATCGAATCGAGTGGAATTATGATACCATCATCGGTGAGCATGCAATCTGGGGAAGATGGAATGACTTTCCGGATATGACTCCGAAAGCGGAGATGATGCTGACTGAGGTATCGAGTGTCATACAAAAAAGGCTGGAAAGATACGGAAAAAATGAGAATAATTACGGATTGATTCATGCGGATCTCAGATTGGCGAACCTTCTGCTGGAAGGAGATCAGATTAAAGTGATTGACTTTGATGACTGCGGCTTTGGGTGGCATCTGCATGATCTTGCATCCGCATTGAGCTTTATTGAAGAAAAACCGATTGTTCCAAAGATTGTCAATGCGTGGCTGACCGGATATAAAAAGGTCCTCCCGTTCACAGATACAGATTTCGAGGAAATAGATACGTTTATCATGATGCGGAGACTGCAGCTTACGGCGTGGCTGGCAAGTCATCAGGAATCGGGTCCGGTAGAAGAACTAAGTGTTGGCTGGATGGATGGCACAATCGAATTGGCCGAGAGATATCTCAGATTATTCGCATGACGGACAATCAGGCGTAAAATATTGTAGTAGAATGGAGAATGCTTATGAAAGAATTAGAGATAGTAATTAAACCGGAAAAACTGGAAAATTTAAAACGTATTTTAGACTTGGAAGGTGCAAGAGGAATTATGATAACAACCATATTTGGATACGGTCATCAAAAGGGCGGCGGTCAGGTATATGTAAGGGATGACGAGCCGGGAATTAATCTTCTCCCAAAATTAAGTGTACGTACGGTTGTTAAAAATGATATTGTAGACAATATTATAAAACGGGTTCTTGATGAGCTGAATACCAACAGCTTTGGTGATGGAAAAATCTTTGTCCGTGATATGGAAGGTGCGGTGAAGGTAAGAACCGGCGAGACCGGAGATGAAGCATTGTAAAATCCAGAAGATGACATAAAAAGAGAGTGTTTTTGGACACTCTCTTTTTGACGCTTCTAATTTATTTTCATTTCACTTAATTTCGCAAGTGCCTGCGTCCATTCACCGTAGACATCTAACAGCTTCTCATAATATGCATTCGTCTCCGGGTCTGGAATCAGACGATCCTCGATGACGTGAATGTCCTGAATTTTATCATAGCCGTCCCAGAGCCCACAGGCATTTGCTGCCAGTGCAGCGGCACCGAGGGAAGCGGCATCCTGATCGATGTTGGTCTTGATGACCGGCATGTTGTAGATATCGGCAAAAATCCTGCGCCAGATGGCACTCTTGCTGCAGCCACCGCACAATAACATCTCTCCCTTGATATCAACCTGCTCCAGCAGAATATCTAGTGTCTTGCGAAGAGCCATAGCGACACCTTCCATGGAAGCACGCACCAGATCTTCTCTTGTATTTGCAAGCGTGAGTCCCATAAATCCCCCTTTTAGGTTCGGGCTTGGCTCCTGTGCACTGCCGCCGGCGAGTGTCGGATTGAAGAGAACACCGTGGCTTCCCGGAGGTGTACTCTCTGCCATCTGATTCATGATCTCATAGGTGTCTGTATCATTGGCGTAGTCCATCAGAAAACGATCTCTGATCCAGCGGAATGAATTTCCGGCAGAGAAGATGGATACAGCGGAAGTGTAATATCCTTTTCGCGCGTGGGCAAAGACGAAAGGTCTTGTCTTCAAATCAATAATGGGCTGCTGCGATGTTACGGCAATCCAGCTGGAAGAACCGAGAGAGGTGTATGCGACACCCTCATCAAGGCCCCTTGCGCCCAAAGCCATACAAGTGTTGTCAACCGCACCGCAGGCAACCGGTGTTCCCGCGCAGAGGCCACATTCTTTCGATGCTTCTTCTGTGACATATCCCACGATGGAATCGGAAGGACGAATCTCAGGAAAGATGCGTTTCGAGATTTGGGAAGCTTCAAAAAAGCGGTCCTCATAGTCCCATTTTAATAAATTGAACACGCCAAAGCCAGATGCATAAGACGGATCAGTACAGATGGTTCCGGTGAATTTGAAATTAATAAAATCCTTAGAACCCAGAATTTTGTCTGTCTTTTCAAAAATCTCAGGCTGGTGCTCCCGCATCCACATAAGTTTTAAAATCGTATAGCATTCTTCCGGATCACCATTTCCGGTGACCGGATACCATTCCTCGTAGGAAAGGTCTTTAAAAAACTTTGGAATCTGGTCTCCGGCGCGCATATCGCACCAGATCGGAACCTGATCAAGAAGCAGGTTCTTGTCTTTGTCCAGAGGGACAGCTACAAGGCTGTGGCCGGACAGAGCTGTGCAGGCGATTTCTTCAGCAGCGCAGCCACTCTGTTTCAGCAGAAGCCCAGTTGCGGAGCAAACACCCTGCCACCAGTCCAGCGGACGCTGTTCTACACATTTCTCAGCGGGGAAATAGGTCTCATACTGCTGAAATACTTCAGCGAGAGACTTCCCGTTCACGTCAAATAAGGAGGCTTTAATTCCTCCGGTTCCAAGATCATAAGCAATTAGTTTGTCTTTTTTCATGGTGATTCTCCCTTTACATTATTCTAATTCTTTAGACAGGGCTTCCTCAGAAAGGTATTGCGTCGAATAATTCCCGATTTGTTTTCCGTCCTTTGTGAGGATCACGCGGCTGCACATACCGACAAGCTCTGCGTTGTTGGAAGAAATCAGGAGAATAGATGCACCGTCTAAAGCTAATGCATTCAGGATATTGTAAAGATCCAGTCTGCTTGTTGAGTCCAGATTTTTCGTGGGCTCATCATATATATAAATATTCGATTGAGTGAATAGAGAGCGTGCAATCACAATCTTTTGTTTGGTGCCGGTACTTAGGTGGCAGGTTCTGGTATGGATATCGGAATCCTTGATTTTTAACTTGTTCAGATAATAGGTTCCATATACCTTCATCATGCGTTTGGAAAAGAGCCCGTATTTTGTCACCTTTCGAAAATTGGATACGGCTATATTAAATGGAATTGAGTGTGCCATAAAAAGAGCCTGGTTTGCCTCATCTCCGCTGATCAGACTGAAAAATGGACGGCGGAGCGTATCAGAGTAAATAATCTGACCGTCTTTGGGCATAAGCTCCTCGGAAAGCGTGCTTAGAAAGCTGTGCTTTTCACCTATTTTTAATCCTGCGAGGCCAATAATCTCACCCCGGTGCATGGAGAAGTGAATATCCTTCAGCAAATTCGTCGAAAGATGGTCAAAGCAGATGAGCTCGTCTCCCGGAATAATTGGAAGCCTTGGATATTTGATGTTCATCTTCAAATGAGTGATACAGTCACGAAACTCCGGCTGTGTGAAATCATCGCGTGTAAAAGATGCGGTGATTGTTCCGTCATCAATGACGGATACACGGTCACAATAACGCATCAACAGAGGGTAATTATGCGTGATCAGAATGATTGCTGTATTCTGCTTGAAATCCTCCATGAAATCAAAGATTGTCCGAAGCTCGGCCGTAGTAAGGGCAGTAGAAGGCTCATCTAATATAAGAACTTTTGGCTTACAGATTAAAATGCGGCACAGCTGAATCACCAGTTTCTCCATGACACTTAAAGACGAAATCGGAGCATCCAGATTCAGATGCTCCAGATCAAACAGCTTTAAATAATCCAGACAGATCTGGTTCAGTCTTTTTTTGGAAGGACTGAAAAAACGGTTTTTCAGCCCGAGCTTCTTTTCGTTTCCGGCAATAATATTATCGCGCACGGTCTGCTCCGGAAAAAGGACCTGTTCCTGCTGAAGCATATAGATGCCGTGTTTTTGGGCAGATATAACATCTGTAATATCAAGCGATTCATTGTTGATGAGAATGCTGCCACTCGTTTTTGGGCGCACTCCGGCAAGGAGTTTGGCGAACAAGGTTTTCCCCTCTCCGTTATTACCGATGATCGCATGGATTTCACCGGAATGAGCGGTAAAGGAAATATCGCTGATCAGTGGGCGCTCCATAATTTTTGTTAAATTTTTTGTCTGAATAGAAAAAAACTTCATAATTAAAACTCCAAAATGAGTAAATGTATATGAAAAGCATTAAAAGGCTGCAGGTTTCAAATCAAATGACGAATACACACGGATGTCGTGATCTAAATAGTACTGCTTGTATTCTTCCGGGATCCCGGCATTTGTAATAATAGTTGGTGTCAGTGATAAATCGCCGATGGTCATAAACCCGGTCTGTTCGAACTTGCTGCAGTCAGCAGCCATGATTGGTTCTCTGGAACGTCTCATAACGGCATGAATGATATCGAAAACAGTTTTGTCTGACAGGGTGTATCCAGCGTTTAAATCGACACCATCCACAGAAAAGAATGCCTTGTCGAGGTAAATGTTCTGAAGTTCTTTGTCCAGATCATCTGGAACCGTATAGTTTCCGAGGTGATCGACCTGACCGCCGAGAAAAACGAGACGGATGGTAGGAACATCGTACAGTACGTTAGCGACAAGAAAATTATTGGTCAGCACATTAATCTGACCGCGTTCGCGCAGTGCCTTCGCAATATAATAGGTAGTCGTACCGGGGCCGAGGAAAATCCATTCACGCTCCTGAATCAGGCGAGAAGCTATAATACCAATCTCTTCTTTATCTTTATGGTATTCTACCGCAGACAGAGAGGATTGTGAATTGGCAGAAAGCGCCGCATCAGGCGAGTTGAATGTCGCACCACCGTGAAAACGGGTGAGAAATCCATCCTGCTCCAATTCTTCCAAATCATTACGGATTGTCGCATCGGAAACGTTTAAGAGATTACTAAGTACGGAGACCTCAATCTGGTGACAGTCCCGTAAGATTTCCTTTATACGTCTGATTCGTTCAACTTTAAACATAATTCCATCCTTATCATATTGAAAAAGTATTCTATAATTAGCTATTTACAATGATAACATAAAAATAATTAAATGACAATGATAAGAAATGAAAAGAAACGAAAGAAAACGAAAAACGAAAAATCACTCAAATAGATTTCTGGGCGCATAATGTCTGAAAAAAGGAGAATAAAACTAAAAAAATAGGGGTTGACAACAAAAAAACGAAAAGAAATAGAAAAAAACAAAAAGAAATGAAAGAAAATTGATGACAAATAAAAGCGGATGTGTTATATTGTTAATAGTTAGACAGGAGCACTCAGAAAGGTCACTGTTAAAAAGAAAGAGGAGGAAGTTTTATGAAAAAAAGAAACGTAATATCAGCATTAGTTGCAGTAACAATGGTAGGAACCCTTTTACTTGGAGGGTGCGGAAAGAAAGCAGACGAAACAGCAGGATCTACAGCATCTGCAAAAGATGATGCGAAGTACACGATTGGATTTGCAAATGCATCTGTATCAAACAGCTGGCGCGTAAAGATGCGTGATGAGCTGATGGCAGAAGCGGACAAACTCAACATCAAGATTGTTGAGACAGACGCACACGATGACGCAAACACACAGAACAGTAACATTGAATCAATGCTTCAGCAGGATCTGGATGCGATTTTGATTACACCTTGTGTAGAGGATGCAGTTAACCCGGGTATCGAGGCAGCTTTCGCATCAGGAATTCCGGTAATCTTATTTGACCGTACAGCGACAACGGAAGATTATTCACACTTCGTAGGCTGGACAGATGAGAACAACGGAGCAGCCTGTGCACAGATGATCGTAGATGCACTGACAGAGAAGAATGGCTCACCAAAGGGCAATGTCATCGCACTTGATTCTATCGCAGGATCAGGAACCGATAACGGACAGAAAGCCGGACAGAACAAAGTATTTGACGAATATCCGGACATCAAGATTATCGACAGACAGTACACAGACTTTGAAGCATCAAAAGGAAAAACATCCATGGAAGATTTCCTGAGCAAATATGGTCCTGGCGAAATTGATGCAGTGATCTCACAGGATGGCGGCGTTACATTAGCAGCATGGGATGCAATCAAAGAAGCTGGCAGAGATGATGAAGGAATCATCGTCGTAAATGCAGATGGTATCAACGGCGTATGTAAGCTGATCAAGGAAGGCAAATGCTATGGACTGACTCAGTTCCCGGCAGCAGCTTCTGTAGAGGCACTTCACCTTGCAATTGAGACTCTGGAAGGAAAAGATCCGGAAGAAAAGATCGTTGTAAAAGATCCTATCGTAGTAACAAAGGACAATGTTGACGATTATGTTGTGGAAGACGGAGACGATTTCGACTGGACATATTAAGATTTATTACATCATGTTGTCAGCCAGAGGCTGATGACCTGCGCACACATCAGTGTGTTCCTATTATATGAGAAAAGATATGGAGGAATAGAACGTGAAAGTTGGGTTTTGTGTAGTTAATTATTCGGAACTTCCTGTAGATGAAGTTTGTAAGATCGCAGCAGACAATGGTTATGATGCTGTTGAACTTCCGGCATATACGGACAATGGACAGGTGGATGTTCCAGAACTTTTAAAAGGAAATAATGCAAAAGAATTCAAAAAGAAAATCGAAGATCAGGGATTATTTATTTCTGCACTGAGTAACCACGCAGACTCGCCTTTGATTATGGGACCTTACAGCGCTGGGATGGACAGTATCTGTCCTGGTTCCAAAGAAGAGAAGATTCGTTTTGGACAGGAGAGTATGATTCGTGCAGGACAGCTGGCAGCAGAACTTGGAGTAAAATCAGTTGTAGCATTTTCCGGAATGGAGAATTACGGACATATCAATGACTGGCCGGAGCCAAACGGATGGAAATGTGAAGAAGAACAGTTTGCAGAGAAGTGGGGCTACGTATTTGATAAATACAAAGAGTACGGAGTAAAGGTTGCATTTGAACCACATCCGAACAACATTGTGTATGATACACAGTCCACACTCCGATTATTGGAAGTGGTGGATCACCATGAGAGTTTCTGCATCAATCTTGATCCGGCGAACATTCTTTTTTCCGGAGTAGATGTGAATCAGTTCGTAGATGACCTGCGGGGACGTATTGTAACTGTTCACGCAAAAGACTGTGAGATCGTAAAACATAACCTCGCAAGAGGCGGTCTGAACATGTATATGCAGGATGGCTGGGGAAGACTCGACCGCTCGTTCCGTTTCCGGATTCCGGGCTGGGGCGATGTGGACTGGAAGCGCCTGATCAGTGAACTTTTCATTACCGGATATGACGGTGTATTCAATTACGAACATGAAGACGTCATTATGTCAAGAGCAGACGGTGTGAAGAAGACGATTGATTTCTTAAAACCACTGATGATCGATGCACCTTATGAGGGAAGAAACGATAAGTTATTTACAAAATAAAAATGACAGGCAGACCGTTTTAAGCGGTCTGTCATAATAAGAAAGGAAGGAATAGGACATGGCAGAAAAAATGAGAGCACAGGTTCTCACGGAAGTGAAGCATTTTGAACTGAAAACACTTCCAATTCCTGAAATAAATGATGATGAAGTATTAGTGAAAGTAAAATATTGTGGTATCTGTGGATCTGACTGGGGATCATTTAACGGAAAATATGCAGACGAGGTAGAATGTATTCCACTGACAACCGGACATGAGGTATATGGAACGATTGCTGAAGTTGGAAAGAACGCACAGGATATCGCAGTAGGTGACCGTGTTACATATGATATCTGTACTCCTTGTGGAACCTGCTACCACTGTCGTATCGGTGAGCCGCTTCTCTGCACGAATTTCAAACAGATCGGAATTCACACAGACGGTGGATTTGCAGAATACGTAAAGGTTCCATGGAAAAATATCTATAAGGTTCCAGAAGAAGTATCCGATGAAAAAGCAGCATTTGTTGAGCCACTTACCGCATGCCTGAATGCATCGCACAAGATGGACTGCACCATCGGAAGAAGTGTTGTAGTAATCGGAGCAGGACTTGGAATTATGCACGCACAGCTTGCAAAGCTTCGCGGAGCAGCACCGGTTATTATGGTGGATATGAATGCAGACCGCCTTGCAATGGCGAAAGAAGTTGTCGCAGATTATGTGATTGATGCATCGAAATGTGACGCTGTGGAAGAAGTAATGAAACTTACAAACGGTGTTGGCGCAGATTTTGTACTTGAGGCAGTTGGACGTTCTTCTACTTATGAGCAGGCATTCCAGATGGTTCGTAAGGGTGGAAAAGTTGAGGCGTTTGGTATCTGTGCAGAGGATGATTTCGCAAGTCTGCCACCAGTAGAATTTGTGACAAGTGAAAAGAAAATCAGCGGAAGCTGTGCCGGAATCGGATATGACTGGGGCGATGCACTCACCCTGATGAAATATGACCGTGTTGACCCGACACCACTCATTTCCATGATTGTTCCGCTGGAAGATCTGGAAGATGCACTTTATGAGATTCGCAAGAATCCAAAATTAGTAAAAGTACTGGTAAGTCCTGAAGCAACAGAACGTACTATTTTATACAAATAAAATCTCAGGATGATGATTGGAGGAGCAAGTCGTGACAAAGGAAAAGGAAAAAACAAATATTATGAAAAGAATATTGGGCAATCCGGTGAGTGTACCGTATATTGCGCTGATACTTGTGTTCGTAATTTCGACGATCGCTTCTCCGAATATCTTCCCAACATATTCAAACATTATGAATATTTTGAGACAGGCATCAATCGTAGGTGTAGTCAGCATTGGTATGACAGTTGTTCTGCTTGTGGGAGGAATTGACCTCTCTGTAACCAGTATTATGGCACTTACGGCCTGTCTGTTGGCAGATATGATGGAGAAGGGCGTAGTAGCAGGAAAGACAGGAATTATGATCGGACCTGTCATTCTTGTATTATTACTTGGCTGTTTGATTGGTCTGGTAAATGGAATTGTAATTGTAACAAGAAGACTGGAAGCGTTTATTGTTACAATGGCGATGAATATGATCGTAAAAGGAATCGTAATGGTATATACCAAAGGTGCTCCGGGAGGAAAAGTAAGTGCATTCTGGGAGAACTTTGGGTCCGGATTTGTCTTTGGAATCCCATGTGCAGTGATCTTATATGCTCTGATGCTTGCGATTTTCGTTATTATTTTACATAAAACAATTTATGGACGTCACATCTATGCAATCGGCAGTAATGCAGAGGCGGCGAGACTGACCGGTATCAAAGTAAAGATGAATAAGATTATGGCATACGTACTTTGTGGATTCACAGCAGCCTTAGGCGGTGTTATGTTAATGGCCCGTGTTCGTGTCGGTGAGCCAAACGGAAGTACCGGATATGACATGGATGCACTTGCAGCAGCGGTTATCGGCGGAACAGCCATGAGCGGCGGAGTTGGAACACTGGCAGGAACCTTTGCCGGAGTAATCATTATGGCAATGGTAAACAATATCCTGAACCTGATTGGAGCGGATCCGAACCTGCAGAGCCTGATTAAGGGTGTCATTATCCTTGCGGCAGTTGTATTCCAAAAACAGGAAAAGTAGCGGTTTAAGCGCAAGAAGGAGAAGCTTATGAGTGAATATGCATTGGAAATGCTGGGCGTTACCAAGACTTTTTCTAAAGTAACTGCATTGGATAACGTAGATCTGCATGTAAAAAAAGGAGAAATCCATGCATTGATTGGTGAGAACGGAGCTGGAAAATCGACATTAATGAAGGTTCTTTCCGGAGTGTATAAGCCTGATGCGGGAACCGTAAAAATTAATGGCGAGGTTGTCACAGTTAAAAACCCAAGAGATGCAATTGATAAGGGTATATCGATTATATATCAGGAACTGAGTCTGGTACCTGAACTAAATGCAATTAAAAATGTTATGCTGGGTCAGGAAAAAAATAAATGTTCCATTATCAGTACCAAAGAAGAAAATGAATTTGCTGGAAAATATCTGGACTATGCGAGCAGGGGAACCCTGCCGAGCTATAAGATACCTGTCAAGCGTTTAAGTGTAGCGCAGCAGCAGATGGTAGATATCGCAAAATCATTGTCATATAATTCAAAAATCATTGTAATGGATGAACCTACCGACAGTCTGACGACAGGTGAAATCGATCGATTATTTGAAATCGTAAGAAAATTAAAAGAAGATGGAATTACAGTTATCTATATTTCCCATCGACTGGAAGAACTGTTCGAACTGTGTGACAGAGTGACTGTGCTCCGGGATGGAAAATATATCACAGATGCGAATATCGCAGATATTGATAAAGACTGGCTGATCAGTAAGATGATTGGAAGAGATTTAAAGGATACCTATCCACCACGGCACAGAATGAAAAGTGATGAGACCGTGCTGGAGGTAGAGAATCTGACGGCAGACCGATTCGAGAATGTATCGTTCAAGCTGAAAAAGGGCGAGATACTTGGATTTGGAGGACTGGTAGGTGCCGGACGTACCGAGGTCTTAAGGGCGATATTTGGCGCAGACAGATATCAGTCAGGAACGATAAAGGTGTTCGGACAAGAGGTTCGTATCACTCAGCCGAATCAGGCTGTAAAGTGTGGGTTTGGATTTGCGACAGAGGATAGAAAGACTCAGGGACTGTTTCTGAATCAGGATATCAAAGATAACATTGCCGCTGCGGCACTTGACAAAGTTTCCAAGGGCGGATTTGTTGATAACAGCAAGGAAAAAACGATGGTGCAGAGATATTTTGATGAGTTACAGGTTGTTGCACCGGATATGAATAAGCTATGTAAATTCCTTTCAGGAGGAAATCAGCAGAAGGTTGTGCTTGCAAAATGGCTGGCGAGTGAATGCAAGATTTTATTCTTGGATGAGCCGACACGAGGAATCGATGTTGGTGCAAAATATGAAATCTACCTGCTGATGGATAAATTAGTTCAGAGCGGAGTCAGCATCATTCTGATCTCGTCTGAAATGCCAGAACTTATGGGGGTTGCAGACCGTCTGGTGATTATGCACGAAGGCAGTCTTACAGGAGAATTAACAGTGGATGAATTCTCGGAAGAAAATATCATGAAGCTTGCCAGTGGCGAAAAACTGGAATAAAAAGGAGAATGAAAATGGGATACAAAGAAACGTTATTAAGTCCAATTAAAATTGGAAATAAAACATGTCAGAACAGATTCTTTGCACAGCCTATGGAGTGCGTGGATTCGGACGCGGAAGGAAATCCAACCGATTTGACATTAGAGAGATATGAAAACCTCTATAAAGGTGGTTTTGGTCTGGTTGATCTGGAGGCTATTACAGTAACGAATGAGTCTCGTGCAAGAAAGACACAGCTGGAAATTATGCCAAGAAATGAAAAAGCACTGGCAAATTTCATCAAGAAATTAAAAGAAGTCAATCCGGAAGCATTGATCGTATTTCAGTTAACTCACTCCGGAGAAATCAGCGAACCTGAATTCTCAAGAAGAGTCTGTGTAAAACCGACATACGGACTTGAGGGAGATATTCTCAGCGAAGAAGAAGTGGATCATATCATGGATCAGTTTGCTCTTGCTTCAAAGATTGCAGAGAATGTAGGCGCTGATGGTATCGACATGAAGCTCTGCCATGGATATCTTGGTTCACAGATTATCCGTCCATATAATGACCGTGACTGGAAATACGGCGGATCATGGGAGAACAGATCCAGATGGGCATATGACCTGATGGAGCGGATTCAGAAGAGTGTAAGCAAAGACTTTTTGATTGGTTCTAAGATGTCAATGTGGGAAGGCTACCCGGGTGGATTTGGCAGTGCCGGTCCGGATTCTCCGCTGATGGATATGACAGAGCCAATTGACCTGATCAAAGGACTTGAGGAGAGAGGCGCAAGCTATTTCGTAGAATCTCTTGGAAATGTACATAGTGCAATGAATTATATGGAATGCCTGAAGGATGGCTCAGAGCTCTCTTATTTACATATTTATTTCGCAGATATGATGAAAAAGGCATTAAAGCCTGAAACGGTTGTTGTGGGATCGCATTTCACACCGTTCAGAGGCAAAAAGAATAAACTGTTGTCCGTTGATCCTGAAAAATCAGGAATCTTCCCGGTAGGTGCAAGATGTATCGAAGAGGGAATGATGGATATGGTCGGACTTGGAAGACAGTCATTTGCAGATCCATTTACACCTGCAAAACTGGCAGAAGGAAGAGAAGATGAGATTCACTACTGCACCATGTGCATGAACTGTGAAGAGCTTATGATTCGCCAGCAGCCGGTTGGATGCGTTACCTACAACAAACCATATACACAGCGGTTTATCGAATGCAGAAAGAAACATGGCAAAGTATCAGCACTTCATACATGATGTTAGCTGGACGGACCAATCTCCGTATTAACTATAAAATTTAATCAAAGGAAAGGTGAAAAAGATGAAAGGATTATTAACAGAAAGACCAAGAAAAGAGATATTAACAAAGGACGATATTGCATACATGATGGACCCAAGCGTATTAAAGCTTGATACAACCATTCATGATGTAGAACATATGGTAGATGTATGTAAGAAATATGGATGTGGAACCTGCTTCTGCTGGCCATGTTATTATCCAGAACTGGTAGAGCTTTTAAAGGATGCTGAGGTGACAAAATTCGGTACATCTCTTGGATTCCCAACAGGACAGGAGACAACAGAGACAAAAGTATTCCTTGCACATCAGTTCATGGAACTTGAGCCGGCAACAAACGATATGCAGATCAATGTAGGCTGGTTAAAAGCAGGCAGATATGATCTTGTATTAAATGATATCAAAGCTGTTCGTGAAGCAACACCCGGAGTTCCGTTGAAAGTAATCATGGAAGTTATGCTTCTTACAGATGATGAGATCAGAAAAGCATGCGAGCTTTCTATAGAAGCCGGCGCAGATTATGTAAAGACAGGTTCTGGATTCTCCGTTGGAAAACCAACGACACTTCACCATGTAAAAGTTATCATGGATACAATCGGTGACAGAGTAAAATTAAAAGTTGCAGGCGGAGTAAGAGACTTAGATACATTAGTTAAAATGTACAAACTTGGCGCAACACGTTTTGGTATCGGATGCGCTTCCGCAGAGCAGATTCTTGCAGATGTAGATGCACTCGGTGGAGAAATCGATTTAAGCAAAGTCGTGATCGAAGACTCTGAGTTATAAAATACTTGCCCAATAGGTAGTGCCCCCGCTTTGGAGGCGCTACATGTTTGAGAAAGGAATTGTTATGAGTAAATTGATATTAGCATCTCATGGAAGTCTTGCAGAGGGCATGAAAAGTGCACTGAAGATGATTCTTGGAGATACAGTTCAGGCAGAAGCGTTTGGTCTGGACAAATGGGAACAGCCACAGGCAATCATGGAACAGATTCAAAAACTCCGGGAGGAAGCTCCCGAGGAGGAATTTATTATTCTGTGTGATATGAAAGGAGGAAGTGTATGCAACCGTATGGTGGAGCTGTGCTCTGAGCCAAACGTGTGCGTCATCAGCGGAATGAATCTGACACTGGCAATCGGGCTCGCCATGATGCCACCGGGCGTAAAATGCTCGGAAATGAAAGCAGAACTCTTTGAAGAGGCAAGAGATGGAATTGAATATTTTGACTCTGCTGTAGTTGGAGGTCTGAAGGAAGAAGAGGAGGACGACTTATGGTAAGTTTGCTTAGAATTGATGAACGATTACTACATGGGCAGGTTGCTGTTACATGGGTAAGCAATGTGCAGGCATCATCCATCTTGATTGCAAATGACGAAGTCATGGGAAATGAGATGTCAAAGATGGCACTTAAGATGGCAAAACCAAGTGGAATGAAACTTGCAATCCGTTCAGTCGATGATGGAGCAGCACTCTTGAACGATCCGCGATCAGAAAAAATCGGAATTTTCGTAATTGTAAGAACAATCGCAGATGCAGTTCGCCTGTGTAAACAAACAGAGACAGTAAAAAAAGTCAATATCGGAGGAATTAAGAAGAGAGAAGGCTGTAAGCTGGTTGCAGCAGCAGTTCATGTCAATGAAGAGGATGTTGAAAATCTGAAAGAACTTGACAAGCTGGTGGATTCCATTGAATTTCGTATGGTACCATCAGATTCTGCAAAAACATTAGAGGATGTTCTGAAAAACTTTTAAATGAGGAGGAAATACAGATGGGTGTTTTAATGGCATTAATTATTACCCTTGTAGTATGGGTAATTACATGGGCAGAGGCATGGTTTGCATATCCAATGATCAATACACCATTGGTTCTTTGTCCAATCGTTGGTCTTTTACTTGGCGATTTTCAGGCAGGTATTATCGCAGGAGCTACATTACAGATGGTATTTTTAGGAGTTATGCAGATTGGAGGAACGCTTCCGGCAGATGCTTCACTTGGAGCAGTAATCGGAGTTGCATTCTCTATCACACTGGGACAGGATGTTGAGACTGCACTTACATTTGCAGTACCAATCGCAGCTCTTGGTTCTACATTTACATTATTGAAATACATCATTAACGGTTTAGTAAACCCATACGTTGAGAAGCTGGTGGAAAAGGGGGATACCAAAGGAATCGAGCGGGTTCATTTCTTAGTATCATTCGTACCGGATCTGCCGAAAATGGCAATCCTTTTCGTAGCACTTGCATGGGGAACCGGATTTGCACAGGGAATGCTTGATGCAATTCCTGCAGTAGTACAGAGTGGTCTTGATTATGCAACAGGTCTTATGCCTGCAGTAGGTTTTGCACTTCTTCTTAGAATGATGTGGTCAAAACAAATGGCAGTATTCTTCTTCTTTGGAGTAATTCTTGTATGTTTCTTCAATGTACCGATCGTCGGTGTTGCCTGCGTAGGATTGATTCTTGCAATCATTCTTGAGGCAAATGACAAAGGAACCGCAGTAGCAGCAGTGGCTTCAGATAACGGAGAGGAGGACTTGTTCAATGATTAATCAGGCATTAAAGGTAAATGACGCGGAAGACAAAAAAATGCTCAAAAAGGTGTTCTGGAGAACCATGACACTGAGTTCTACATATAATTATGAAAGAATGCAGGCTCTTGGATATGTATACACCATGATTCCCGTTATCAAGAGATATTACAAAGACGAAGATCAGCGTATCGAGGCTTACAAACGTCATTATGAATTGTTCAACACAACACCAACCATGGGTGGTTTTATCACCGGTTTATCTACTTCTATGGAGAAAGAAGCATCCAAAGATGAAGAGTTTGATAAAACATCCATCAATGCAGTAAAGCTTTCACTTATGGGACCATTTGCCGGAATCGGCGATTCCCTCTTCCAGGGCTCACTTCGTATCATTGCTCTTGGAATCGGTATTGCACTGGCAGCACAGGGAAGTATCCTTGGTGCCGTGATTCATTTATTGTTATATAATGTAGTTGCACATTTACTTCGTTACTACGGCGTATTTGCAGGTTACAACATGGGATCTACCTTCTTAAAGAGCGCAAGCGAGAATGGTCTCTTAGGTAAAATCACCAAAGGTGCAGGAATTGTCGGACTGATGACAGTCGGTGCAATGACGTGTTCGATGGTCAGCTTTAGTATACCGGCAGTTGCCAAGATACAGGGTTCAGAACTGGTCGTTCAGGATATGCTGGATCAGATCTTCCCAAATCTTCTGCCATTACTTCTTACATTTGCATGTTACAAATTACTGAAGAAAAATGTAAAACCAATCTGGATCATGCTTGGTATGATGGTAGTTGGTGTTCTTGGAAAGGTAATCGGAATTTTCTAATCACAGATGAAACAAAAAAGCGGACAAAATATGTCCGCTTTTCTTAAAAAGGGGACAGGATATGGAATCAATTATAACATGTATTGAGAGAGTCCCAGCGGCTCTTGAAAATGTGCTGGATCATCATGAGACTTATCTGAAAGAGTTAAGTGAGAAAATCACAGAAAAGAAGATTGATGAGATTATTTTCATCGGATCGGGCACATCAAACACATCAGCGATGACGGCGCGCCCATTCATTGAGAAGGTGAGCAAAATAAGAACGACTGTAGTAAGTTCGAATGAATTTATGTACGACCGTTATCTGCGCAATCCGAATGCACTTTATGTATTCACATCACAGACAGGAACCTCTCATTTCGTGCGTGAGGCGCAGAAAAGCTTTCGTGAACAAGGATTTCTGACCGTTGCGATTACGGAAAGTGAAGAGACACCTCTCGCGAAGGAGAGCAGCATCGTGATCAATATGGGAAGCGGCATCGAGGACTGCCCGATGAGAACCATCGGATACTGTACCTCTGTCCTGACTCAGATGATACTTGGACTTACAGTTGGCAAAACCTACGGAAATCTCACACAGGAAGAATTCGATACATACATCGAGGAAGCACGGCGTCTTCCGGCAAGCACGGAGGCAATTATCAAGAGCTCGCTGAAATGGATGGACGATGCGAGACGCAGAATGTTCCAGTCACAGCTTCTTGTATTCACAGGGGCAGGATCTCTCTATGGTCTTGCACTTGAGGCGGCGATGAAAGCATGGGAATGCCCACAGATCGCATCAGTCGGATACGAGCTGGAAGAGGGAATGCATGGACCGAATTACGGATACAACTATAACCACTGTGTCATTGTACTGAATGACGGTACAGAAGAAAGAAAAGGTCTGTCGCTTGCAAGATGGATGAAGGAAGTAAAGAATAACGGTTTTGTAATCGGGAGCAGGGTAGTGGATGACAAAGACCTTCAGGTGGATCTTGTAACGGAACATTTTACTGCAATTGAACTGTCGGTAGCCGTACAGGTAATCGCTTACCGACTTGCTTTTGACGGAGGGAGAAACTTGACATTACCACATGATAACAGTGTAATGGAAAGCTATTTTAAGACACATGACTAAAGAGAGAATTCGATTATTATTAGGAATTGCTTTGCCAATCGCAATGCAGAATCTGATTAATTTTGCAGTAAATCTCATGGATACCGTGATGCTTGGTCAGCTGGGTGAGGTGCCGCTTGCGGCATCCTCCCTTGCAAACCAAGTGTTTTTTATTGTGACCCTTGTGGTATATGGAATCGGTGGTGGCGCAAATGTACTGGCGGCACAGTTCTGGGGAAAGAAAGATAAGGAAGCAATCCATCAGATTTTAGTGTATACATACCGGATGACAGCAGCAATCGCATGTGTGATTACAGTTGCTGCCATCTGTTTTCCGCGGCAGATTATGCGGCTGTTCACAAGAGATGCTGCTGTCATTACGATGGGGGCAGACTATCTTCGAATCGTAGCATGGTCCTATCTGTTCTTTGCGGCAACGACAGTCACGCTCTGTGTCCTGCGCGCAGTTCACATTGTCCGGATTGCCATGATCTTATCGGCAATTTCGCTGTGCGTTAACATTGGCCTGAATTATATTCTGATTTTTGGAAAATGCGGTATGCCGGTACTGGGGATCCGCGGGGCTGCGATTGCGACATTATGTGCAAGAGCTGTAGAGAGTATCCTGCTGCTGATTTATATATATAAGAAAGAGCGGAAATTAAATCTGTGGCGGCTGTTTTTTGCCGGCAAAAAAGTTCAGAATAACAGACCTGACCTTTTCCGCATCTACATTTCCACAAGTGTTCCGGTTATTTTAAATGAACTGTTCTGGGCGCTCGGTGAAGCTGCGGTAGCGATGATTCTGGGCAGGCTTGGCACGGAGATCGTCTCGGCAAATGCAATTTATGCGAACATCAGTGAACTGTCCGGTGTCGTTGTGTCCGGAATGAACTCGGCAGCGTGCGTGCTGGTGGGAAATGTAATCGGTCAGGGGAACCGCAGACAGCTGATGCAGGATAAAAAGCTGTTTCAGAGGGTTTCTGTGATTGTCGGACTTTTAGGGATGGCAATTATGCTCCTGTGCCGGGGCTTTGTGATTGATTTATATAAGGTGACGGATATCACGAAGATGTATGCCGGACAGATTATGCTGATCGGCTCGGTCGTGGAATTGTGCAGATCTGTTCAGACCATGAATATGATGGGGATTCTGCGCGGCGGCGGAGACGTCCGGTTTGCCATGTGCAATGACCTGATTTTTCTGTGGGGATTTACGATTCCATGCGGTCTCATTGCAGCGCTTGTTCTGAAATGGCCGGTCATGGTAGTGTATATGGTACTGAAACTTGACCAGTGCCTGAAAATATTCACCAGTGAATACCGGCTCCGTACGGATAAATGGTATCATATGGAATTGTTGGGTGTTGTTCGTGAAAATGAACAATAAACCAACGAATCATTACTAGACTTTTGGTAGTAATGGGGATATAATATGTATACATGTGAAGCAATATTTTTACAATGTAAACTTAAGGAGGAATAAAGAAATGGCAAGAAAAATGAAGACCATGGATGGTAACCAGGCAGCGGCTCACGTATCATATGCATACACAGAAGTTGCAGCGATTTACCCAATTACACCATCATCAGTTATGCCTGAGCATGTTGATGAATGGGCTACCGAAGGTAGAAAAAATATTTTTGGACAGACAGTTCAAGTTACAGAGATGCAATCAGAAGCTGGTGCAGCAGGAGCTGTGCATGGTTCATTGGCAGCAGGCGCGATGACAACAACATTTACAGCATCACAAGGTTTACTTTTGATGATTCCTAATTTATATAAAGTAGCTGGCGAGCAGCTTCCGGGTGTATTTCAGGTATCTGCGCGTGCACTTGCAAGCCACGCACTATCAATTTTCGGAGATCACACAGACGTGTATGCCTGTCGTCAGACCGGTGCAGCTATGCTCTGTGAATCCAGTGTACAGGAAGTTATGGATTTATCTCCGGTAGCTCACTGCGCAGCACTGACAGGTAAGATTCCTTTCATCAACTTCTTTGATGGATTTAGAACTTCTCATGAGATTCAGAAGATTGAGACATGGGATTACGAAGATTTAGCGGACATGATGAACATGGATGAAGTAGAAGCCTTCCGTCAGAACGCTTTGAATCCAAATCACCCATGCCAGATGGGATCTGCACAGAACCCGGATATCTTCTTCCAGGCAAGAGAAGCCTGCAATCCATATTACGAGGCTATGCCGGCTATCGTTCAGGATTACATGGACAAGGTAAACGCTAAGATCGGAACAGACTACAAACTGTTCAACTACTACGGAGCTGCTGATGCTGAGAAAGTTATCATCGCTATGGGTTCTGTATGTGATACGATCGATGAGACCATCGATTACTTAATGGCAGCAGGCGAGAAAGTCGGAGTCGTTAAGGTTCGTCTTTTCAGACCTTTCTGCGCAAAGGCTTTGATCGATGCAATTCCGGATACTGTTAAATTAATCAACGTATTAGATCGTTCGAAAGAGCCGGGAGCTCAGGGCGAGCCATTATACTTAGATGTTGTTTCAGCATTAAAGGGAACAAAATTTGGTGATGTTCAGATTAACTCAGGACGTTACGGTTTAGGTTCTAAAGATACAACACCAGCACAGATTGTTGCTACATTCAACAACACAGACAAACCAAGATTTACAATCGGTATCAACGATGATGTGACACACCTTTCACTTGAAGTTGGAGATCCACTCGTTACGACACCGGAAGGAACAATCAACTGTAAATTCTGGGGACTTGGAGCTGACGGTACTGTAGGAGCTAACAAGAACTCGATCAAGATCATCGGTGACAACACAGATATGTACGCTCAGGCTTACTTTGACTATGATTCAAAGAAATCCGGCGGTGTTACAATGTCTCATCTCCGTTTTGGTAAGAAACCAATTAAATCAACATACCTGATCAAAAAGGCAAACTTTGTTGCCTGCCACAATCCTTCTTACATGACGAAGTATAACATGGTTCAGGAATTAGTTGATGGTGGTACATTCCTTTTGAACTGCCCATGGGATATGGAAGGGATTGAAGCTCACGTTCCCGGACAGGTAAAAGCATTTATCGCAAAGCACAACATCAAATTCTACGTCATTGACGGTGTGAAGATCGGTATCGAAACCGGTATGGGACCAACCCGTATCAACACAATCCTTCAGTCGGCATTCTTCAAACTGGCAGCTATCATTCCAGAAGAGAAAGCAAACGAACTGATGAAGGCAGCAGCAAAAGCTACTTACGGACGTAAGGGTGATGATGTCGTTGCTAAGAACTGGGCTGCTATCGACGCAGGTGCCCAGCAGGTTGTAGAAGTACAGGTTCCAGAGTCTTGGAAAGACGCAGCAGACGAAGGCCTTGCAACGAAGACAGCAGCAGGAGACAGAAAAGATGTTGTTGATTTTGTTAATAACATTCAGAGCAAAGTAAATGCACAGGAAGGAAATACATTACCTGTATCTGCATTCAATGAATATGTAAATGGTAACACACCTTCCGGTTCAGCAGCATTTGAGAAACGTGGTATCGCAGTTAACATTCCGGTATGGCACTCAGAGAACTGTATCCAGTGTAACCGTTGTGCTTATGTTTGTCCTCATGCCGTAATCCGTCCGGTTGCTCTTACAGAAGAAGAGGCAGCTAAGGTTCCAGCAGGAACACAGACAATCGATATGATCGGTATGCCGGGAATGAAATTCACAATGACGATTTCATCTCTTGACTGTACAGGCTGTGGATCTTGTGCAAATGTATGCCCGGGTAAGAAGGGTGAGAACGCTCTTACAATGGAAAATGCAGCAGCAAATGAAGACATCCAGAACGCTGAGCAGGCTACATTTGATTTTGGAACAGCAATTCCGGTAAAACCAGAAGTTGTTGCTAAATTCAAAGAAGCTACCGTAAAAGGTTCTCAGTTTAAGAAACCTCTGCTTGAGTTCTCAGGCGCTTGCGCAGGTTGTGGTGAGACACCATATGCAAAATTAATTACACAGTTATTCGGTGACAGAATGTACATTGCTAACGCAACAGGTTGTTCATCAATCTGGGGTAACTCTTCACCATCTACACCATATACAGTAAATGAAAAAGGACAGGGACCAGCATGGGCTAACTCACTGTTCGAAGATAATGCTGAATTCGGTCTTGGTATGTTACTGGCTCAGAAAGCAATCAGAACAAGATTAAAAGCAAAAGTAGAAGGCTTCGTAGATTCTGACAACGCTGATGTTGCAGCAGCAGCAAAAGAATACTTAGATACATTTAACAGCGGTGTTACCAACGGAACAGCTACAGAAAAATTAGTTGCAGCTATCGAGGCTTGCGGATGCGACTGTGATGACAAAAAAGAAATCCTTTCTCAGAAAGATTTCCTCGCTAAGAAATCACAGTGGATCTTCGGTGGTGACGGCTGGGCTTACGATATCGGATTTGGTGGTGTTGACCACGTATTAGCAAGTGGACAGGACATCAACATCATGGTATACGATACAGAGGTATATTCTAATACAGGCGGACAGTCTTCAAAAGCAACACCAACAGGTGCGACAGCACAGTTCGCAGCAGCTGGTAAAGAGATTAAGAAGAAAGACCTTGCAAGTATCGCAATGAGCTATGGTTATGTATACGTTGCACAGATCGCTATGGGTGCTGATTACAATCAGACCGTAAAAGCAATTGCTGAGGCAGAGGCTTATCCGGGACCATCACTGATCATCGCATACGCTCCATGTATCAACCATGGTATCAAGAAAGGTATGGCAAAAGCTCAGACAGAAGAGCAGTTAGCTGTAGCTTCCGGATACTGGTTCAACTTCCGTTTCAAACCTGCACTTAAGGAAGAAGGAAAAGCTGCATTTACATTAGACAGCAAAGCTCCAACAGAGAGCTATCAGGACTTCCTTGATGGAGAGGTTCGTTACAACGCACTGAAGAGAGCTAATCCAGAGAGAGCCGCTCAGTTATTTGCGAAATCTGAGAAGGAAGCGAAAGAAAGATATGCTTACCTTAATAAGTTAATCACTCTTTACGGAGTAGAGGAATAAGACTAAAATTAGTAGATCAATTGCATAATGAGACAGAAAACCCCCGGGCCTTGGCTCGGGGGTTTTTGCTATCTTGTTCTTTTTAGAAGGCTCCGTTAATCATTGTTTCCCTGAATTTACTAGGCGAAACACCTTTGATTTTTTTGAATGCACGATTGAAGGATGAGATGCTCGAGAAACCGGAGTCAAAGGCGATATCAATAATATGAGCTTTGGGATTTAGAATCAAGGCTTCTGTCCGTTTGATTCGCTCGGTGGTAAGAAAATCGATAAATGTCATGTTCGTGTATTTCTTAAATAAATGTGCAAAATGCGATTTGCTAAGTCCCATATGACGGGAAATGTCATCCAGTGTCAAAGGCTGTGTGCAATTCTGTGAAATGTAAAGGCAGGCTTCTGCCATTAACTGTGTGAACTTGTATTCAGCATCTGTATTACCGGAAAAATCGTCTGATCTGGTATGGATACAATATTGACCAAGTTTTATGAAAAATTCTAAAAGAAGAGTGTAGATTCGAACTTCTTTGAAAGGTTCATCTCTATAGTACAGATCAGTTAGTTCTTTGATTAAAAGAATCATTCGATCACTTTCAATATTGAGCCGGTCATATTTGAAGTAGTGGTACTGGTATGAAACGGAAAATATATTTTTCAGCTCGTTCATAATAGTCAGAAGATCAAGTGGAAATTGTACTAAGAGAAAGGAATCCTCGGAAACATTATGGAGCGAATGTAAATCACCGGGATAGATAATTACGAAGTCGTTGGTTTTTAGGTCATATTTTTTGAAATTAATATTAACTTCTGTATCGTCATAACAACTGACGAGAATTTCAACAAAAGGATGCCAATGCGTCGTGGCGGAAAATTCAACATCTATTTCTCTGGAAATGTTAATCTTCTTTCCACTATTCAAATCTAATATCTCAAAATAGTCATTTGTGTACATGATTTATGCCCCCTTTGCTGTTTGTATATGCAAATTGTATAAGGAATTGCTTCAATAACTATGGCTAGTCTATCATTTATAATCAGAAATAGCAAGATTTGACATGTGATAAAAGATGATTTGCATACATAATTAACAAAATTTGGAGCAAAATTAGTGTTTTAGCTGATACACAATATACGATGTCGCAAAGAAAAATTGCAATATATGCATATGTTATACGGAATTTATAAAGAATAGCAGAATGAAAAAACTGATACAATATGTACATAAAAGATATAAAAAAGCAATAATCTATGTGCAAATTCAACAAGAAAGGAGGGCGCTTTGAAGAAATATATAGGAATACTTGGAGCCGGGGTAATCAGTAGAACATATCTTGCAGATATCAAAACATTCTATAACGACCTTGAAGTAATTGCCTGTGCGGATGTAGATATAGAGCGGGCGAAAAGACTGGCATCTGAATTTGAAATAAAAAAGGCGTATACGACGGAAGAACTGTTGCAGGATAAAGAAGTTGAGATTGTAATCAATCTTACACCGCCACAGTTTCATGTTGCTTTGGATAAGAAAATCATAGAGTCAGGCAAACACCTTTTTAGTGAGAAACCATTTGCACCTGATTTACAGGCGGCAAGGGAAGTACTGAAACTGGCAGAAGCAAAAGGCGTAAAAGTCGGATGTGCGCCAGATACATTTCTATCGTCAGGGCTTCAAAGTCTGCGATATTATCTGGATATGAATTTAATTGGAAAACCGTTTTTTGTAACAGCAAATATGACAACATTCGGAGTTGAAACATGGCATCCGAACCCGTTTCCATTTTATCTGAAAAACAGCGGTCCACTATCTGACATGGGACCATACTACCTATCCGCAATTGTCTCAATACTTGGACCGATTGAAAGCATTGCCGCTTTCGATGCAACAGCAAACAGCACGAGGCATGTCTATGTAGGAGAAGCTGCTGGAGAAGATTTTAAAACAGAAACACCAACGCATTATACTTCAATACTGAGGCTGAGAAGCGGAGTGGCAGTGAATTTTAATGTGAGTTTTGACATTTACAAGTCAAATCTTCCCATGTTTGAGATATATGGGGATCAGGGAACGCTTACTTATCCAGATCCGAATTTTGGAGGTGGAACGCCGAAGATATATAGGAAAGAACAGTATACAGATGCTGTGTATCAGACATCGGACGAGGTAATCGCGAGAAAAGAGAAGTTCTATGAATTGCCGGAATTATTTCCGAGAGTGAAGGATTATTCGAGAGGAATTGGAGTGCTTGATCTT
The DNA here is from genome assembly GCA_028694105.1 of Hespellia sp. Lineage (GTDB taxonomy): Bacteria > Bacillota > Clostridia > Lachnospirales > Lachnospiraceae > Hespellia. The sequence continues at coordinate 36,408 of JAQUUC010000002.1, read as the reverse complement.
GCAAATGCAATTGAGACACATTCCGATAACAGAGCAAATGGAAGTCTGATTATGCACATTACAGAAGCAATCGAAGGAATGATTGAGTCAGCAAAAAGTGGAGCGTTTTATAAAATGACAACTACCTGCGAGAGGCCTGAACCGTTGATCCCGGGTGGCAATATAAACACAATTTAACTTTATTTAAAAGCGAAACGGTAAGCAAGAGAGATGAAAGGAGACATATAACATGTCAGGAACAGTTGGAACACAATTAGTAGCACAAGTAGGATTTATTGTAAAAGATGTAGAAGAAACAAAGAAAAAGTGGGCGGCGTTTTTGGGAATGGAAGTTCCAGAGACACAGCCAATCGGAGATTATGCAATTACAAAAACAGAATTTCAGGGAGAGCCTGCACCAAATGCATATTGCTGGATGGCATTCTTCGATGTTGGACCGGGATTACAGCTGGAACTGATCCAGCCAAATGAGGAACCCTCCACATGGCGAAATTATCTTGAGGAAAAAGGAGAGGGAATTCATCATGTTGCATTTCAGGTGAAAGATTCCAAAGCAGTGGTTGCAAACGCGGAAGCAGCAGGGCTGAAACTGGTTCAAAGAGGCGTGTATGGCGATGGAAGTGGAGAATACAATTATCTCGATGCTCCAGATTTAAAATGTATTGTAGAACTTCTTGAAAGCTACAATCAATAGTGACTTTGTATGTACTTTACAGAAAGGCAAGAAGTAGAATATGAAACTTGGAACATCTTCACCATTACAGCACAGCAGCCCGGAAGAATGGGCACAAAAGCATCAGTCATTAGGGCTCGAGGCTATCAATTTCTCACTGAATTGCGACGATGACGATGCACTGATTGATCAGTATGTCAAAGAAGCGAAGAAGCATCATCTTGAATTTGCAGAAGTTGGTGTCTGGAAAAACACGTTAGACTTAAATGAGGATGTGAGAAAAAAAGCAATAAAGTACGCAATTGGGCAGTTGGAATTAGCAGACAGGATTGGTGCCCGCTGTTGTGTAAATATATTGGGGGCGCGAGGTGCCCGCTGGGATGGTGCATATAAAGAAAACTTTTCAGAAGAGACATGGAAACTAGGAGTAAAGACAATTCAGGAGATTATTGATGCGGTAAATCCGAAACATACATATTTTGTGATTGAATCGATGCCATGGATGTTTCCAACCGGTCCAGATGAATACCGAAAGCTTTTAGAAGCTGTGGACAGAGATCGATTTGCTGTTCATATGGATGTTTTTAACTGGATTACAACACCGAGAAGATATTTCTTTCATGAAGAATTCATATGTGAGTGTTTCGACAAACTTGGAAATGATATAAAAAGCTGTCATCTAAAAGATGTCAGGATGGAAGATGATTATACAATATTCTTTAGGGAAACAAATGTGGGAAATGGAGGTGTTAATATCAAACATTTAATTGAAACTGGTTTATCCTATGATAAGAATATGCCTTTTATCATTGAACATCTAAATACAGATGAGGAATATCTGAACAGCATTTCATACATAAAGAATTTAATGAAATGCAAGGATTTTTAAATAGTAGGAAGATAAGAAAAGAGGAGAGAAAGTATGAAAAAGATGAAAAGAGCAGGATCAGCATTGGTTGCTTCATTGGTTTTAGTTACGGCCGTACTGACCGGATGTGGTGGAAATTCAAAACAGGCAGAGGATACTTCAACTGAGACTTCAGGCGAAGTAGTATGGTGGGGATGGACACCGGGATCTCCAACAAATGAAGAATATATTGCAGAATTTAACAAAGAGTATCCGGATATTAAGGTTACTTGGAAACAGACAACAATTGATGATTATGATGCGGCAATTAAACCGGCTTTAGCTAATGGCGAAGGTGTAGATGCATTCATGGTATCAGCAGGTTCAGCCAATGGTGGTATCCAGATATTCGGCGGACAGGCGATTGACTTAACAGACGCTGTAAAAGCAGAGCTGGGAGATGATTACAAAGAGAAACTCAACGAAGCATCCATTACAACAATGACAGTTGACGGGAAATTAAAAGGACTTGGTGTAGGTACTGTATACTCAGGAAATCTCTGGATTAATCAGGATCTTTTTGACAAATATAATGTGGAAGTACCTACAAATTATGAAGAGTGGAAAACAGCCTGTGAAACATTCAGAGCGAACGGTATTGAAGGTTTTGTACAAGGCGCAGGTCAGGGGGCATTCAACATGGATACATTCCATGCGATCGCTGATAATGTAAGCCCCGGAACATTTACAAAGGCTGCAAGAGGTGAAGCAGAATGGACAGATCCTTCTATTGTGAAAGCGTTAGAACTGTGGAAAGGTCTTTTCGATGATCACATTATGCAGGATGGAGCACTTGGTATTATGCAGTATCCGGAAGCAAACAACTTATTTATGTCTCAGAAGGCAGCTATGGTTATGATGGGATCTTGGTATACATCGAACACATTACCTGAAACAATGAAAGCAGCAATAGAGTCAGCGTCTTCAACAGAGGCACCATTCACAATGATTCCAGTTGAATTTCCTGACATCGCAGGAACAGGAAATACGGGATCTATGTTTGGAGACTTAGACTATTCTACAGCTGTATCAGCAACATCAAGCAATGTAAAAGCAGCAACAACATTTGCAGTATGGCTTGGAGCATCTCAGAATGGACAACAGATGATCGCTGATTCATTAAATGTAGTACCTTCCCTAAAATCAGCAACACCGGATTGGGATAAAGTAAAACTTGTAAATCCAGAAAAACAGAATGATGCGGTGAAAACATACATTGAAAACGCAATGGAGACAAATGACAATCCTCGGTTTGCAGCAATCAATGCAGATATGAATCAGGCAATGATGGACGTATTAGCAGGTGTTGCATCAGGAAGCATGACACCTGAAGATGGCGCAGCCCAGCTCGCGACAACACAGGCAGATAGTGAGTAGAATTGAGTAAAGGATAGTATTTCGTGATAGGGGTATCTTTCGTAGTGCCCCTATCATTTAAAGTTGAGGAGACTTATCGATATGAAGAAAAATAAAACTATGAAATCTACAAAGATAAACGGTTTTCTGTGGATACTCCCGGCGTTCGTTTTTGTTGTAGGGATTATCTATTATTCCATATTTTATACCTTCAATCTATCTACTTTAGATTGGAATGGACTAGATCCGATCCAGACAAGCGTGGGAGTCAGCAACTACGCCAAGGCATTTGGAGATCACATTTTCTGGAAAGCGATCACAAATACGGTCGTTTATTTTATTATTACATTTATTGTTCAAAACAGTTTGGGATTTATTTTTGCAGCAATTTTACATACAGAAGTAAAACTGCCAACTGTACATAAGTGCTTGGTTTTCATACCGACAATCATAGCACCGGCAACGATGGCACCAGTATTTCGATTACTGTTTTCACCGCAGGGAATGTTACAAGACATATTTGATGCCCTTCATTTGGGAATTACGGTGAACTGGCTCGCTAATCCAAAAACAGCATTATTCATCCTTATGATGATTGCGATTTGGGAGTTTACTGGAATGAGTTTCATTCTGTATTATGCGGCAATGAGCCAGATTGATAAAGAAATGATTGAAGCTGCACGATTAGATGGAGCAGGAAACTTCAGAACATTATGGAATATTGTATTACCAAACTGTAAAGGAACAACGATTTCGCTGGCAATGCTTGGTGTTATCGGAGCATTAAAGACATTTGATATTCCGTATCTGATTACGACGGGTGGACCGAATCATGCAACGGAGTTCTTGGGAACCTATATCTACAGACAGGGAATAAGACAATCTCACCTTGGCTATGCGGCAGCACTCTCAGTCATGCTTCTTATTCTCGCGATCTGTGGTGCGTTACTTACAAATAGAGCTAACAAAGGAGATGAGTAGATAACATGTTTGAAATTAGAAGTACAAAAAATAAAGTCATTTTGCAGATCGTTTTGTTGCTGTTAACAATACCTTATGCAATTCCGCTTATCCAAATGGTTCTTGGCTCTTTAGGTGGAACGGGTCTTGCAAATTATAAGGCAGTCTGGGATACAGGTGTTGTTCCAACGTATTTTAGAAACTCTATGATTATTTCTGCTGGTGTAATCATTCTGGTTTATATCTTTAGTATGACCGCAGGCTTTGGATTTGCGAAGTTACATATATTGGGAAAAGAAGTGTTCTTCTGGATGATTCTGGTTGCTCTTACATTGCCGGAAGTAATCATGCTCACACCATTATTTGTTACATTTCAGAGACTTCATTTGTTTAACACATTCTTTGCGGTTATTTTACCACTTGCAGCATTGCAGCTGCCGTTTATGATATTGCTGGCGAGAAACTTCGACAGTTCGATTCCAAATGAACTGATGGAAGCTGCAAGAATTGATGGAGCAAGCGTTACGAAAATGTTCTGGTATGTCATTCTTCCACTCACAAAACCGATTGCATCATCAATTGTGGTTTTAACATTGATTAACTCATGGAACTCATATCTTATGCCATTGTTATTCTTACAGAGCCCGGAAATGCAGACGGTAACATTGCTTCCGCAGTATTTCCAAGGGGAGTTTACGAATGACCAGACAAAGATTTTGGCAGCAGCAGTTCTTACGGCGATTCCAGAAATTATTATATATCTACTCATGCAGAAGAATTTCGAAAAAGGTATGAGCGCAGGAGCTTTGAAATAGCAGGTATGATAATAAACGCTGAGAAAGGGGAAAATGATGCCGTTAATTCAAGTTGATTTAAGAAGAAGCGTGTTCGAAGAAAAGGGAAAAGGTATTTCAGATGCGATTCACAATGCGTTAGTTGCAGGTTTTGATATGGAAACAACTGATCTTTTTCACGTATTCCGACCACATGACGAAGGCGAGATTTTCTTTTCGCCAACCTATGATAATCGCGATAGACGAGATTTAATCGTTATTAGTATTACAATGGTGAATATGTTTTCACCTGAGCAAAAGAAAAAAGCACATAAGGAGTTGACAAAAAGACTTGTTGAAATCGGGGTGAGGCGTGACGACATTTTAGTATGCATGGTTGAGAATAACGCCGAAAACTGGACACTCGGAGAGAGAAGCTGATTAAAAACAACAGGAGGAGAAATACTATGAAAATTATGAATCCGGTTCTTACAGGATTTCATGGCGATCCATCCATGATTCGTGTAGATGATACATATTATATTGCATCATCTACATTTGAGTGGTTCCCGGGTGTAAGAGTTCATGAATCAAAGGATCTGGTACATTGGAAATTAACGACAACTATCCTTGATACCGTGGAATTGCTTGATATGGAAGGCAATCCGTGTTCTGGGGGTATCTGGGCACCTGATCTGTCCTACGCAGATGGAAAATACTGGCTTGTATATACAGATGTAAAAGTAGTGGAAGGCGCGTTCAAAGATATGTACAATTATCTGACCGTTGCAGATGATATAAGAGGTCCTTGGTGTGTGCCAATCAAGCTCAATGGTGTTGGTTTTGATCCGTCTTTGTTTCATGATGACGGCAAGAAATATATTATTCAACAGACATGGGATCACCGTGAATATAATAATCCATTCAACGGACTTACGCTAACAGAGTATGATGCAAACAATAAATGTATGAAACCGGAAACTGCAAAAACAATTTATGAGGGAACAAGCATTAAGACTGTTGAAGGTCCGCATTTGTATAAGATAAATGGATACTATTACATTTTCGCAGCACAGGGCGGCACAATCTGGACGCATCAGGAAGTTGTTGCCCGTTCGAAAAGTCTGATGGGACCGTATGAAACAGAACCAGATGGACCATTTATTACGAACTTTGATACACCGGATCATTACCTGCAAAAACAGGGTCATGGTTCTCTTGTTGAGACACCTTCTGGTGAATGGTATTATGCTTCATTATGTGCAAGACCGCTTCACCACCCGACGGAAAATTATTATGATCCAAGAGGATGGTGTACGCTCGGACGTGAGACCAGTATTCAGAAAGTCTATTGGGACGAAGAAGGATGGCCGAGAATCGAAGGCGGACATGGTGGTCTGAAAGAAGTTGAGGCTCCCAAAGATGCTGTTTTGACAGAAGCAGCGGAAACAAATGCTGTATATGATGATTTTTCATCAGACAAACTGGATGGTGAATGGAATACACTAAGAGTTCCATTTACAGAAAAAATGGGAGCAGTTGGTGAAGGGAAACTTGAACTGATTGGACGGGGTTCTCTGTCAAACAGATTTACACCATCATTTATTGCCAGAAGATGGAAGGACTTTGTATTTTCTGCGGTGACAAAAGTAAAATTTGAAGCGTATAGCTATCAGGCGATGGCGGGTCTTGTTAATTACTATAACAACGAGCATTGGTCATGGATTTTTATTACAAAAGATGATGACAATCATAATGTAATTGAAGTTGCGCAATGTGATAATGGAAAATACACCTCTGTCTTAAAAGAAAATGCTGTGAAAATTCCAGAAAGAACGGAGTGGGTGTGGTTTAAGAGCATTGTGGATCATCTGGATTATTACTACGAGTATTCGTTTGACGGAGAAAACTGGAACAGAATACCTGTTAAATTGGATGCAATGATTTTGACAGATGATTATGTGGTGGAACATTACGGTGGATTCTTCACGGGAGCATTTGTTGGATTAGCGGCGGTTGACTATTCTGGATACGAATCAAAAGCAACATTTGATTTCTTTGAGTATCGTGTCTAGCGAAGGAAAGGTTTAGGTAGAAAAATGAATAAATTATTAGAAAATGAATTGTGTGTTGTAACAGGCGCAGCAAACGGAATCGGAAGAGCAATTGCAGAACGTTTCCTCCGTGAAGGTGCTGATTTGATTGTGGCTGATTATGATGTCGAAACGGCAAAAAAAGTGTATGAAGGAAACAGCCATGTTCTTGATATCTTACAGGTTGATGCAACAAAAATGGAGGACCTGGAGAAAATTGCTGAATCGGTTAAAAAGACAGGCCGTGAGGTGAAAGCGGTATTACCAATCGTTGGGAATGGTCCACAGAACCCGATTTTAGAAATTACGCCGGAAGAATTCAATTTGACAATGAATTTAAATGTGTTCTCAGCATTCTTTACTGTGCAGAAGTTGATTCCATTTATGTCCAACAAATCCGCAATCGTACTGATTTCATCCATTGCCGGGTTTCAGGGCGGTAAAAATGCAATCGTTTATAATGCGGCAAAAGCAGCAGTACGCTCCATGGCCCGTTCGTTTACGGGGGAACTTGCTGAGAAAGGAATCAGAGCCAATGCAATCAGTCCGGGACCGACAGAAACACGAGGTTTTACAGAGTTCGTAAAAGGTGATGACGAGGTTAGAAATGGTCTCATCGCACAGCTTCCGATTGGTCATATTGGACAGCCGAGTGAGATTGCGGCAGTTGCACTGTTCTTGGCATCTGATGAATCTTCGTATGTGACGGGCGCCGAAATTATTACTGACGGTGGTTTCACAAATAGATAACGAAATACGATTGAAAGAAAAGGAGGATAACATGGCATTATCATCAACAAACATTATTAAAGTGATCGTTGTGACAGACGATTTAGAGAAAACAGTTTCCGCATATAAGAGCTTATTTGGTACCGGAACACCAGAAGAGGACAATGGAAATCATAAAGAAGTCAGAACTCCATTCACAATATATAAAGGTCAGGATATTACAGATACACCTATGAAGGTGGAGAGCGTGTTTAGTGATAATTTTTGGTTCGAAATCATTCAGCCATTGGGAAACAATGATCCATGGGCAGCGTGGTTAAAAGATCATGGAACATCCATTTATTCCGTATGCCTGCTATCAGATGGACCTTTGGAGAAGGATGAAGAGACAATGAAAAAACTGGGATTTGAATCTATATTCAAACAGGAAAAAGGATATGAAGCATATGAATATTTTGATACTGCAGATACACTCGGAGTTCTGGTGGAAGTAAAAGAACAGTATCAATAATAAAACTACAGCTAAACACATAGCATGCAATCTAAAATTAGTCGAAGCCATCACTTTTGCGACAAAATCTTGTCCGCAAAAGCGATGGCTTCTTTTATAGGATTAAGAGAAAACCTATCTCTTATTTCTTTTATAGTATATAATATGAGTTTGAACAAACTGTGATTGAATTCTTAATTAAGTATGAAGAAAAAAACTTATATTTTATAAAAAAATGAGAATAGAGAGGTTGTATGAAAAACTATGATAAATCGAGAGGATATGCTGGAATTAACGAGAAGAATGACCACAAGCAGAACTTCTATGAGAAGAATTGCCGGGGCATATATGGATGAGGATGGGTTTGTGGATGGAACATTTAATACGAACTTTTTGAATCTGCCAATAAAGGAACGACAGAGAAATCTAAATATTGCCAAAGCAATTTCGTTCTCTGAGACGAATGAAGAATTGAAGGATTATGCATTTGGGACAGAGCACAGCGGACAGATGCGCCAGCTTCTGGAGGGGATCCGAAGAAGTGAATTGAAAAACGATGCGCTGATGGAGACGTTTTATGACATTATTGCGGAGCATTACCAGTCGGAGCAGGAGTATGCGGTTTTCGTGTTCTATGATGTGTATGATGTGCCGGTGAAAGCATCCGATAAAGAACGGCTGGGGGAATCCGAGGAGGTCTATGATTATTTAATCTGCGCAATCTGCCCGCTTGAGGGTGAGTACGAACCGGGAGAGCCGGATTGCGGATTCATCTACCCGATGTTCTGCGAACGAAGCGGCAACAGTCACAAGATTGGTCTGTATCATCGGAAAGACGCGAAAATGCAGAGCGGATTAGAGGAATTAATCAGTTGCAATTTTTAGAAAAAAAGGGCATACTAATAAGTGGAAAAATGGAAAAAGAAACGAGGATTTTAGAAGATGAACTTGGGGAATTTAACGGCATATGAATTATTACAGCAGAAGAATCTGGATGATCTGGGCTCGAAAGGTTATCTGCTGCGACATAAAAAAAGCGGCGCGCGTATGCTGCTGATGGAAAATGATGATGAAAACAAGGTGTTTACGATTGGATTTCGCACGCCGGCGGCGGACAGTACCGGTGTGGCGCATATTCTCGAGCATTCGGTGCTCTGCGGCTCAAAGAACTTTCCGGTCAAGGATCCCTTTGTGGAGCTGGTAAAGGGGTCGCTGAATACATTTTTAAATGCGATGACATATCCGGACAAGACTGTTTATCCGGTGGCAAGCTGTAATGAGAAGGATTTCCAGAATCTGATGCACATTTACATGGATGCTGTGTTTTATCCGAATATTTATCAGCAGGAAGAGATTTTCCGTCAGGAGGGCTGGAGCTATAAACTGGAGAATGAGGATGCGGATCTGGAGTATAACGGCGTTGTATACAATGAGATGAAGGGCGCGTTCTCTTCGCCGGAGGGTGTGCTGGACCGTGTGATCTTAAATTCGCTGTTCCCGGATACGACATATGCAAATGAGTCGGGCGGCGATCCGAAGAATATTCCGGATCTGACTTATGAGCAGTTCCTTGCATTTCATGGGAAATATTATCATCCATCGAATAGTTATATTTATCTGTACGGCGATATGGATATGGAAGAGAAGTTAAACTGGCTGGATAAGGAATATCTAAGTAAGTTTGAGCAGATTTGCGTGGAATCTGAGATTGAAAAACAGCAGCCGTTTAAACGGACCTTCGAACTGGAACAGACGTACTCCATTACCAATGAGGAAGCGGAGGAAGATAACACCTATCTTTCTTATAATAAAGTGATTGGAACCAGTTTAGATGAGAAGTTATATTTAGCGTTTGAAATTCTGGACTATGCACTTTTATCCGCGCCGGGGGCACCGCTGAAGAAGGCGCTTACAGATGCGGGAATCGGGAAAGATATCATGGGATCTTACGACAATGGAATCCTTCAGCCGATTTTCTCTGTCATTGCCAAGGGCGCAAATGTGGAGCAGAAAGCAGTGTTTATCAAAGTCATTGAAGATACGCTGCGTGATATTGCAAAGAACGGTATGAACAAAAAGGCTTTGGAAGCCGGAATCAATTATAACGAGTTCCGTTTCCGCGAGGCTGATTTCGGAAATTATCCAAAGGGGCTGATGTACGGGCTGCAGATGTTTGACAGCTGGCTGTATGACGAGGCAAAGCCATTTATTCACATGCAGGCAATTCCAACCTTTGAATTTTTAAAAGAGCAGATTGCGACAGACTATTTTGAAAATCTGATTCAGAAATATTTGCTCGATAATACACATGCATCCATTGTGGTTGTGAAGCCGGAGCGTGGAAGAACTGCGAAGATGGATGAAGAACTGAAAAAAAAGCTGGCAGATTTCAAGGCAGGACTTTCTGCACAGGAAATCCACGAACTAGTAGAGGATACAGCGCATCTGAAGGAATATCAGGAATCCGAGGACAGCAAAGAAGATCTGGAGAAGATTCCGGTCCTGAAGAGAAGCGATATTTCCAGAGAAATCGCACCGTACAGCAATGAAGTGATGGATGTGGAAGGGATTCCACTGATTTTTCATAATGAGGAGACGAATGGAATTGGATACCTGGACCTGATGTTTGACTTGTCCGGCATTTCCGAGGAAATGATTCCGTATGTCAGCATTTTGCAGTCTGTGCTTGGCATTATCGATACGACTCATTTTGAATATGGAGAGCTCTTCAATGAAATCAATGTGCATACCGGTGGAATCGGAACTTCGTTAGAGCTGTATCCAAATGTGAAAAAGGTAAAAGAAAAAGAGTTCAAGACTACATTTGAAATTAAGGGCAAGGCTTTATATGAAAAGCTTCCGGTTGTGTTTGACATGATGAGAGAGATTTTGATGGAATCAAAGCTGAAGGATGACAAACGGCTGAAAGAGATTCTGGATATGACAAAGTCGAGACTGCAGATGAGATTCTTATCTGCGGGACATACGACAGCGGCACTCCGCGCACTGTCCTACGCATCACCGATGTCGAAGTTCAAGGATGATACCGACGGAATTGGTGTATATGAAGTGATCAAACGGATTGATGATAATTTTGAGTCGGAAAAAACGGACCTGACTGCAAAACTACAGTCACTTGCAAAGCGGTTATTCCGTGCAGATAATATGATGGTTAGCTACACCGCAGCACAGAATGGACTAGATATTTGTGTACAAGGAATCAAAAAAGTTTCTCTGCTGCTTGAAAAAGGAGAAGTTACATCGATGGATTCCTGTGTAATTCACTGTGAAAAGAAGAACGAAGGCTTTAAGACTTCCTCAGAAGTGCAGTATGTTGCGAGAGTCGGTAACTTTATTGATGGCGGAGCGAAATATCACGGGGCACTGCAGATTCTGAAGGTGATCATGAGCTATGAATATCTCTGGCAGAATATCCGTGTGCAGGGCGGAGCCTACGGATGCATGAGCAGCTTTAACCGGATTGGAGATGGCTATTTTGTGTCTTATCGCGATCCGAATCTGGAGCGTACGATGAAGGTGTATGAAGGAGTCGTGGACTACTTAAAAACATTTACGGTGGACGAGCGTGATATGACAAAATTCATCATTGGAACCATCAGTAATATGGACCGGCCAATGACACCGTCAGCAAAGGGTGACCGCGCAATGAACCTCTATATGAATCATGTTTCGGATGAGATGATACTGCAGGAGCGAAATGAGGTGTTGGACGCAACGCAGGAGGATATCAGAAATCTTGCGGAAGTTGTGGAGGCTGTGTTGAAAGCAGATCAGCTCTGTGTTATCGGCAGTGAAGAAAAAGTGGAAGAAAGTAAGGAGCTGTTCATGGAAGTAAAGACGCTCAGTTAGGGAGAAACTAGTTAAGAGGAACAATGAAAAGGAGAATACATGCAGGATAATTTTAAATCAGGATTTGTAACTTTGATCGGCAGACCAAATGTGGGAAAGTCAACGTTGATGAATCAGCTGATCGGACAGAAGATCGCGATTACATCGAACAAACCACAGACAACCAGAAACAAGATTCAGACGGTACTGACCACGGAGGAGGGACAGATCATCTTCGTTGACACACCGGGAATTCATAAGGCGAAGAATAAGCTCGGTGAATACATGGTAAATGTGGCAGAGAGAACGCTGAACGAGGTGGATGTCGTGCTCTGGCTGGTGGAGCCGTCTACATTTATCGGTGCGGGCGAGAAGCATATCATTGAGCAGCTCGAAAAGTCAAAGACTCCGGTGGTCATTGTCATCAACAAGATCGACATGGTCAAAAAAGAAGAGATTCTGCCATGTATCGCTGCTTATCAGAAGGCGTGCGGTAATTTTGCGGAAATCGTTCCGCTCTCAGCCAGAAGCGGTGAAAATACAGAGGAACTGATTAAGGTCATCATGAAATATCTTCCTTACGGGCCGCAGTTCTATGATGAGGATACCATCACGGACCAGCCGGAACGTCAGATCGTTGCGGAGATTATCCGCGAAAAAGCACTGCATTCTCTGAGTGAAGAGATTCCACACGGAATTGCCGTGGCGGTGGAGGCGATGAAATATAAGCGCAAACTGGTGGATATCGAAGCAACGATCGTGTGCGAGAGAGAATCCCACAAGGGAATTATCATTGGAAAGCAGGGGGCAATGCTGAAGAAAATCGGCAGTACTGCCCGATATGAATTGGAACACATGCTGGAAAAGAAGGTAAATCTGAAGCTTTGGGTGAAGGTGCAGAAAAACTGGCGGGACAGTGATTTCCAGATGAAGAATTTCGGATATACGGAGAAGAATGAATCGTGAATCAGATTGTAGTAACGGGAATGATTTTGTCTTCCACACCGATAGGAGAATATGATAAGCGTGTCGTTATTCTGACAAAAGAGCATGGAAAGCTCTCGGCATTTGCAAAGGGGGCGCGCAGACCGAACAGTCAGCTCGTGGGGGCAGTGAACCCATTCTCCTTTGGCGAGTTTACAATGTATGAGGGGCGGACATCCTATACCATCCAGTCAGCGAACATTTCCAATTATTTTGCGGAGCTGCGCTCGGATGTGGTCGGTGCTTACTACGGGTTCTATTTTCTGGAGCTTGCCAATTATTATACGAAAGAATTCAATGATGAGAAGCAGGTGTTAAAACTTCTTTATCAGACGATGCGGGCGCTGGTAAACCCACATATCCCGAATCGGCTGATCCGTTGTATTTACGAGCTGAAGATCATCTGTATCAATGGAGAAGGCCCACAGGTGTTCGAGTGCGTCAGCTGCGGAGACAAAGAGCGTCCGGTCGTATTTTCACCGGCGGCGGGCGGGCTGGTGTGCAGTGACTGCCGTGGAAATGTTATTGACGGAATTGCAATCGACAATTCAACGCTGTATACCTTGCAGTACATAGAATCCAGTGCGGTGGAAAAGCTGTATACATTTACGGTGAAGGACGCAGTGCTGGAGAAGCTGGAAATGATTATGAAACGTTATCTTGCGGTGCATATTGATAAGACATTTAACTCGCTGGAGATGCTGGAATTATTGGGGAGTTAGCAGGTGTGTTAATTCGCAGAGAACTGTGCTTGAAAAAACAGTCACTAGAAGGTATAATGTTATAGATTAGCTTTTGACTTCGGTTAAAAGAATACAATTACGAAATTAAAATGGAAATGTGAGGAATGATATCATGGTAGAAAAGACAATGGATAAAATGGTAGCCCTTGCGAAATCACGTGGATTTGTATATCCGGGTTCAGAGATTTATGGTGGACTGGCAAATACATGGGATTACGGTAATCTGGGTGTGGAACTTAAGAACAACGTAAAGAAGGCGTGGTGGAAGAAATTTATTCAGGAGAGTCCTTATAACGTAGGTGTTGACTGTGCGATTCTGATGAACCCGCAGACATGGGTGGCTTCTGGACATCTTGGCGGATTTTCAGATCCGCTTATGGACTGCAAAGACTGTCATGAGAGATTCCGTGCAGACAAGATCATCGAAGACTACTGCGCTGAGCATAACATCGAATTAGACGGAGCCGTTGATGCATGGTCACAGGAGAAGATGATGGAATTCATCGATGAACATCAGGTTCCATGTCCATCCTGCGGAAAGCATAATTTTACAGATATCCGTCAGTTCAACCTGATGTTCAAGACTTTCCAAGGTGTTACAGAGGATGCAAAGAACGTCGTGTATTTAAGACCTGAGACTGCACAGGGTATCTTCGTGAATTTCAAAAATGTACAGCGTACATCCAGAAAGAAGATCCCATTCGGTATCGGCCAGATCGGTAAATCATTTAGAAATGAAATTACACCGGGAAACTTCACATTCCGTACCCGTGAGTTTGAGCAGATGGAATTAGAATTCTTCTGTGAGCCGGACACAGATTTAGAGTGGTTCAATTACTGGAAGAACTTCTGTCTCAACTGGCTGAGCAGCCTTGGTCTGAAGGAAGAGGAAGTAAGATACAGAGACCATGATGCAGAAGAGTTATCATTCTACAGCAAGGCAACCACAGACGTGGAATTCTTATTCCCATTTGGATGGGGGGAGTTGTGGGGAATCGCAGACAGAACGAACTACGACCTCACACAGCATCAGGAAGTATCCAAACAGGATATGACATATTTCGATGACGAGAAGAAAGAGAAATATATCCCATACGTAATCGAGCCATCACTCGGTGCAGACCGTATGGTGCTTGCATTCCTTTGCAGTGCATATGACGAGGAGAATATCGGAACAGAAGAAAAACCGGATATGAGAACGGTAATGCATTTCCATCCGGCACTTGCACCTGTTAAGATTGGTGTGCTCCCATTGTCTAAGAAGTTGAACGAAGGTGCGGAGAAAGTTTTTGCAGAGCTTGCTAAGACATATAACTGTGAATTTGATGACCGCGGTAACATCGGTAAGAGATATCGCCGTCAGGACGAAATCGGAACACCTTTCTGTGTGACATATGATTTCGATTCTGAGGAAGACGGAGCTGTGACTGTACGTGACAGAGATACCATGGAGCAGGAAAGAATCAAGATTGAAGATCTGAAAGCTTACTTCGAGAAGAAATTCGAGTGGTAAAAGAAGAAAGAATTGGGGACGTAGTATATTTCAATTATACTACGTCCTGAATTGAATTTAACCCGTCAGAAAATTAGAATATGTCCGTCAGAAAATGCATTTAAGGGTGCTTCGAATTGCAACTTCGATTTATGGAAGGAGGTGCAAAATGGCATATATGGGAAGAAAAACTAGTTCTACATCTATCTATCATGTGATGGCACGAGGAATAAATCGAGAAAAAATCTTCAAACAAGAACGTGAAAACCGCTACTTTCTAAAAATTCTGAAACAACAATTAGAAAAATATGAAGAAATAGAAATATATGCATATTGCGTTATGCCGACACATATGCATATTCTGATAAAATCGGAAATACAAATCTTATCATCATTTATGGCTATCGTCTTAGCCGAATACGCAGAATATTATAACTACAAACATAAGCGGAATGGACATGTTTTTCAAGGTCGATTTAAAAGTGAGTGCGTAGAAAACATCTCTTATTTTTGGTCGTGTGTTCGATACATTCATAACAATCCAGTGAAATCCAAAATAGTAGAACAGGCAGATAAATACGAATTCTCAAGTATAAAAGCATATTTGCAACAAAAATCACAAATAATACATGAGAATGCATTGAAAATGTGTGAACGTGATTTTTCAGACATATTAGAATTCCAACGTTTTCATTTAAAAAACCAACAATTTGTTTTTATGGATATTTATCCAGAATTATATTTGCAGGAATTAGATATTGCAACGCAAATTCTGTTGGAAATGAAAGAGGAAAATAAGTTTGAAAGATTGTCAGAAGTATTGGAAAACAAATATTTACGTGAGAAGTATTTAGAAAAACTTCGGAATACATTGCAGATTTCAAGAAGAGAATCTCAAAAAATATATCTTGATATAAAGAAAAAGGTCTTATGAAATAATGATGTAACACAATTTAACGCACTCTTATATGCATTTTCTGACGGGCATATTTCAATTTTTTGACGGGTTAAATTCAATTTAGGACGTAGTAAATTTGAACTATACTACGTCCCCAACTTGGGGTATAATAGAGAAATCAGGAGGTAGAAAAGACATGGAAAAACAAAATTTATGGGAAGTATATGACGAAACCCAGCTAAAAGAATTAGAGGAAGTAAATGCAGGTTACCGTGCATTCTTAGATGCAGGAAAAACCGAGCGTGAGTGCGTGACAGAGACAGTGAGACAGGCAAAAGCAGAAGGATATCAGAACATAGAGGATATACGCAAAGCAGGTAAGACATTGGCAGCGGGAGATAAAATCTATGCGGTAGGCATGAACAAGACAATCATCCTTTTCCAGATTGGCACAGAACCGATGGAAAATGGTATGAATATCTTGGGTGCGCATATTGACTCGCCGAGAATGGATTTAAAACAGAATCCGGTATATGAGGACACTGGACTTGCTTATTTTGATACACATTATTATGGGGGCATTAAGAAATATCAGTGGGTGACGATTCCGCTTGCGATTCACGGCGTGGCTGTAAAAAAAGATGGAACATCTCAGAATATCATAATCGGTGAGGAAGAGACGGATCCGGTATTCGTGGTTACCGATTTATTGATTCACTTGTCAAGTAAACGAATGGATAAGAAAGCAGCGGAAGTCGTAGAAGGGGAAGCTCTGGATATTCTTGTTGGAAGTAAACCACTGAAAGGTGAGGAGAAAGATGCAGTCAAAGCAGGTGTTTTAAAACTCATCAAAGATAAGTACGGTATGGACGAGGAAGATTTTCAGTCGGCAGAGCTTGAAATCGTACCGGCGGGTAAAGCCAGAGATTGTGGAATTGATCGAAGCATGATTCTTGCATATGGACAGGATGACAGAGTATGTGCCTACACTTCACTTGTGGCAATGCTTGCCGCAAAGGATATAAAGAGAACCGCCTGCTGCGTGTTGGTTGATAAAGAGGAGATTGGAAGCGTCGGTGCGACCGGAATGCATTCGAAGTTCTTCGAAAATACAGTTGCTGAGATTATTAATCTGATCGGGGATTACAGCGAATTAAAAGTGCGCAGATGCATGGCGAACTCAAAAATGATTTCTTCAGATGTCGGTGCAGCTTATGACCCGATGTACTCCGACGTATATGATAAGAAATCCTCTTCAAAAATGGGCTATGGCCTTGTGATCAAAAAACATACCGGAGCACGCGGCAAGAGCGGATCAAATGATGCAAATGCAGAATATATCGCAAAGCTTCGAAAGATTTTTGATGACAATAAGGTTGCTTTCCAGATGACAGAAATGGGGAAGATTGATGCAGGTGGCGGTGGAACGATCGCATATATCCTGGCGCAGTTCGGTATGGAAGTCATTGATGGCGGTGTTGCAGTCTTAAATATGCATGCGCCATGGGAAGTTGCCAGCAA
Organism: Hespellia sp.; assembly: GCA_028694105.1. GTDB lineage: Bacteria > Bacillota > Clostridia > Lachnospirales > Lachnospiraceae > Hespellia. The sequence continues at coordinate 18,940 of JAQUUC010000002.1, read as the reverse complement.
GGCAGATGTCTATGAAGCAACGAGAGCATATGAAGCCTTTTTAAAAGCAGCATACTAGATAAAAATTTAATCAAAACTGGTCTGGTCACATTTAACGAAATTGGCTATTATATTCCTGCCACTTGTGGTGTATATTATCTATATTCTTATAATACGTATTGAGGATTATGAATCATATAGACATAGAGGTACAAAGACACACAAGAGGAGGAGTTATATGAAAGACATAAAAAAATTAGCAATTACAGCACTGTTTACAGCATTGACCTGCGTTGCCACGATGAGCATCCGGATTCCGACACCGGGAACTGGTGGATATATTCATCCGGGAGATGCCCTTGTGATTTTGTCCGGCATCTATCTGGGACCGGTATACGGATTCTTTGCGGCAGGCGTTGGATCGGCACTGTCGGATTTATTTGGCGGATATCTGTTATATGCGCCGATTACATTGGCAGTGAAAGGACTTATTGCATTATGTACTGCATTGGCATACAAGAAGATTGCCGCAAACAACACGATTACCTTAAAATATATCGGCGTTGTGGCGGGAGGCATATTTGATATTATATTCGTTTCGGGCGGATATTTCCTGTTTGAATATGTGATTTACAAATCCGGCGCATTTGCGAGTGTGATTCCGAATGTGATTCAGGGATGTGGAGGTCTTGTGATATCACTGCTTCTGTACTCGGCACTGTCAGCCATACCGGAATTCCGTAAATTGGGTACGGTAAAGCAATAAGACAAAGATAAAACAGAAGATGCCTTGAGATTGAGAAACCTTGAGGCATTTTTGAACTTGAAATATTTAGAAAAACTTAAAATGTATGGAGAATCATAATTTATGGTGATTGGAATATGCGATGACGAACAATATTACCGAAATGCAATTAAAAATCAATTGATTGTTATACTTAATAAGAATGGAATAGAAGCGGAATTAATAAGTTTTTCCAATGCACAAGAATTGTTGAATTCTAATGTGATATGTGAACTCTTGTTTCTTGATATTGAAATGGAGGGGGAAAATGGTTTGAATGCCGCGATGGATTATGTCAAAAAGAATAAAAGAGTATTGATTGTTTTTATTACCAGTCACGGAGAATATAGCAAGCAAGGATATAAGGTGTCTGCGTTTCGATTTATTGAAAAAACCGATGATGTTAGTTGTATCGAAGAAGCGGTTTTAAGTGCAAAGATAAAGCTGATGAAACAAAAAGAGTTAAATGTCGCTATTCTGAATGGTGGTGTAGCTTGTATAAAAGCAGACGATATTTGCTATGTTGAAGTTTCTGATCGGAAAACATATATACATACTGTGGACGATATTTTAGTATCGCGGACTACGATAACTGAAATTACAGCTATTTTACAAAATACATGTTTTTATCTTGTGCACAGGGCTTTTTTAGTGAATTACAATTATATAAAGTTGGTGAAAAAATTAGAAATCACAATGGACAACGGAATGTGTATTCCATTGAGTGAAAAGAGGAGAAAAGATTTCTATCATTGTTTCATGGCATATATGTATGAGAGGGGGAACCTGTGATAGAGCATGGCATATATCAAGTGGTTATATATATTATTGATATATTAAAAATATATATTATTTTACGATATATATTAGAACTAGAAACGCTCTTTTCGAAAAGAAGAGTACTTTGTGGAATGGGGATTATTGCCTGCTGTTTGACGATACAAATAGTTCTTTTCAGTGAAAGGGGTCCTTTGTTTTTATACATCGCAATAACTTGCATCACTTCAGTTGTTATATTTAATGACAACATATTTAAAATCAGTTCAATAGTTTTTTTTATTGATTTAATTATGGGGTTTTTGGATGGAGGGATAGGAACTCTTTTAACAGGCTTTTTTCATTTGAATGAAATAGTATCTAAGTCAATTGTAGGCTTAGTAAGTGGAATTGTTTCATTGTTGGTTTTACTATGCGTTGTTATTATTATAAAACGTAATAACGTGTTGGTGTTTCGTGCGCTTTCATTAAAATATTTTTTGGCGGATTTCATTGCTGTGATTCTATACACACTGATTTTGTTGCGTGTTTTACTGGTGACAGAACAGAAAGGTCTAGAGCATGATATATATATTATAAGTTTATTGATTGGGTGTTGTTTTGTTGCGCGAATTGGGATTGGCGCGTACTTAGAAGGAAAGAGTAAATCTTATAAAGAAAAAAATGAAATTCAGGAACAGTATATGATGATGCAAAAAAAACAATATGAATATCTTGTTTCTAAAGATGAAGACACGCGAAAACTACATCATGATTATAAACAGCACATGGAGATGTTATCTGCATTATGTGAAATAGGGAATCTAACAGAGGTAAAGAACTATTTACATACAATGAGAGTGGATAATATATTGTTTCAGACAGGAATTGAAACGCATAATGTAATGGTGAATGCTATTTTGGAAAAATATCAAAGTGAGGAGCATATTGAATTAGACGTGATAGGACATATGCCAGCTGAGTGTAGCGTTGCATCTTATGATTTGGTAGTGATTTTTTCGAATATAATGAGAAATGCAGTTGAGGCGGTCTCACTAATTGATACTAAGAAAATTGAGGTAGAGCTTCGTTATAATGAAAATCAAATTTTTATCTGTGAAAAAAATGCTTGTAATTCTAATTTGAAGAAGAAAAATGGGAAATATATTTCATCAAAACAAGATGAAATATATCATGGAATTGGGTTGCAAAATATAAAAGCATGTGTAGAAAAATATAATGGATTTGTAGAATTGGGAATCCAAGAGAACTATTTTAAAATAATGATCATGCTTTATTATTAAGAGAACATAGATTTCACGCAATATATTCCGTCCTTCAAACATATGTCATTGCTTTTTTTCTCGTTTTGGTATTGTTGAGAAAAAGGAGGGATGAGAAATGAGTACATATAGCTGGGAATTTTGGGAGTGGCTAAAGCAGTTTTTCAAGTAAAAGAAAAATAGTAGATTATGAAAGGCGGAAGATGATGAAAAAAAGAATAGTGTCAATTATTGCATGTTTAGTTATTATGATGGGAACGGTGTTAACAGCGTTTGCCAGTGAACCTACCGACGCTTTTGATAGTTCATTGGGAGATGAATTTTCATATGAGATGACTCTGGGAGATATTCAAACAGATATTTTGAATTATATTGCCTTTAACAATCTTGGCATTGAATATGGCTCAGAAGAGTTTTCGGTGTTAATGAATGATTTTGCATTTGCACCACCAGCAGAAGTATCGGAGACTGCTCAAATGTATTATAGTGCTTATGCATCAGTATATTTGGGAGAAGAATCAATAGATGCAATGCATAATAAAACAATTGCTGAAATACGAAAAGCAAATCAGTCCGTAGCAACGAAAATTCAGCAGGCATATTCTGAACCATCAGAGACAAAACCATATGTGGCATACAATTTAAAAGCGGCTCAAGATTATGCGTATGCATATGCACTAGTAGATAACTTCAATTATCCTGTATTCCGCCTAGACTGTACGAACTTTGCTTCGCAGATTTTGCATGCTGGAGGTTTTGGAACAACTTCTAAATGGAATGTCTGGGCTGGGGCTGATACAGAGGCAAGTTTTAATTGGATCAATGCATCTGGATTTTTACAATATTGGAGTTTGACAAGAGGGTATTTAGGCCCAGTATGTACCTCGTTATCACAAGTTAATTCAAAAGCGTACGCAGGAGATTTTTTGGTTTGGTTTAATACAACAACATACGAATTTTATCATACTCAATTTGTACAATCCAAAGTCAATGGCGAGGTTTATTGCACGCAGCATACGTCATATTACTTTAATCAAAAATTAAATGATAGAGTTAGCGCTAGTGCATTTCCTGATAAACATGTTTATATAGTGAAATTCAATTAGAAAGGATGTGGAAATAGTATGGATAAGAAAAGAAGAATAGTTAAAATAAGCGTTATTATCATTCTGCTTTTGGTGTTGGTATGGGCATTACCACCAATTATGATTGCACAGGGAGTTCCGAGGCTGGGAAAAGTGAGTGAGGATGTTAAGACTCATTTACAGAGGGAAGAACAAAATTTTGCCAATAGACAGGTAATCGGAGAGATCAACCCGACTCGGATTTACTTTTTTAATATCAGATTTTGGGAACAGTTAGAAATAAAAGAAGTAGAGTTTGCGCCAACGTTTTCTAAAGCGGGTGTAAAAGATGCGGATCAAAAGAAGATATTACCTTTCCTCTATTCTGTCCAATATGAGAATCCATCATCGTATCAGCACTGCTACGAGGTTCGGAATGGAAGCAAAACACGGTATTATGATCTATATACAAGCGATATTTAGTGTGAGTAGAAGAGCGAAAATATGAAAAAGAAAATCTGGTTGACAGATTTAATAATGAAACAACAAAGCAGATACCTCGGGATTATAAAATCTCGAGGTATTCTTTTATGCAAAAGGCGGTCAGGAAATCAAATCTTACTGTTGTATCATCGATATCACAACCCAGCATTTCTTTGAGATTCCTCACGCGGTAATTGACAGTGTTACGATGACAGTACATCGCAGCAGCAATCGACTGAATGCTCCCGCCACACATGATGTACTGATACAATGTCTCCATGTAATTGCTGTTATGTGCCTGATCATATTCCATCAAAGTTCCTAATTGCTCGTCCAGATATGAATGCAAAAGCGCTTGGTCATGTACAGAGAGCAACAGCCGGAAAAATCCCATTTCCTCAAAGGTGCAGATGGAAGTCTTATGATATTCCGCCATGGTAAGGGCGGCGACGGCACGTTTGTAGCTGACGGCAAGTTCGGTCAAATCCTGAGTGAGTGAGCCGATACCAATCCGGCATTCGAAACGTGGGCGGATGACCTTCAGGTGATTTAAAATGTGTTCCATTGTTTTGCGGATGACTTTCAAATGTGAGTCACAGCAAATGAACACAATGGTGTCTTTGTAAATCATGACATGATGCTTGAGTGAACTGTCATGGAGAAGACTGTCGATGGAATACAACAGCTGCTTCTGCCATTCTTCGGTCTGTGAGAGCGTCGTTGCCTCATCAATCGAAGAACGATAATTGAGGACGCACATACAGTACGGTTCGCTAGCAGTATAGCGGTATTCTTCTAATAACAGGATACTGTGCCTGACATCCTGATCCTGACGGAGAATGCTTAAGAAGGATTCTGTGATGGCGGTATCTGTCTGGTTATCCTGAAAGATGCGGTTGTAATAGTCCTTTGTGATTGCTTGGAAGGAGACTTCCCACGGCATCGTAAAGAGTGCGAAATCATTCTTTACACAGAGCTGGCGGATATCAGAGGTGATGCTCGAGGCCTTGAGATAACCACCGGTGTTGATGATAAGTCCACAACATTCATGCTGGATCAAAGCCCGAATAAAGTCGTATAGCTCCTCGGGATTATGAATGCACAGACCAGTTGTGATGACAAGCTCACCGCCATTCAGGTAATCGAAGGTGGTGATGTCTTCGCCGATGTACACCCAGTTCATGACTTGTTTTAACGTGTGAAGTGGTGTGAGAAGATTTAAGTGATATTTACTTTTTGTGTTTTCATATATTTCCTGCAGGGTAAGTGACATGAGTAATCCTTTCTGTAAATGTATGTAAAAGTAAGAAGCCACATGCATTTACAGAAAGTTTAGCATAACATCTCATGAGTGTAAATGAATTTATGCTCTCAGCACAAAAATAAACAGAAAACTTGTGTCAATGGTATATGGCATAGCAAGAAAAAGTATGGCAGAATATACGTAACGCACAACAAAGGAGTTGCAAAGACTTCCTCGTTGTGCGTTTTTGCGTGTAAGAAATAAGTAAAGCGTAATCGAGATGCGAAGAATAAAAGGAGGATAAATATAATGTTAAGAACAGCATTACCGAAAATTATAACAGATACTTTGCCGGGACCAAAGGCAAAAGCATTGATAGACAGAAGAGCGGCAGCAGTACCGTCATCCATTCGCTGCGGCTATCCGGTAGCCATTGAACGGGGAGAGGGAGCCATGATCGAAGATGTGGACGGAAATTATTTCCTCGACTGGATCGGCGGGGTCGGGGTCCTCAACATTGGATACTCACAGCCGGAGATCGTAGAAGCAGTGAAAAATCAGGCAGATAAATATTTCCACGGAATGTTCAATATCGTAACACATGAAGGATATGTGGCACTTGCCGAGAAACTTGCACAGATTGCACCGGTGAAAGGCGAAAAGAAGAAAGTATTCTTTGCAAACAGTGGAGCTGAGGCGGATGAGAATGCAGTGAAGGTTGCAAAAGCATTTACGAAGAGACCGAATATCATCGTATTTTCCGGAGCGTTCCACGGAAGAACGAATCTCACGATGTCGATGACATCCAAGAAAGCATATGCTGTTGACATGGGACCTTTCCCAGAAGGAATCTACCGCGCACAGTTCCCGAACTACTATAGAAAACCAGAAGGGATGCCGGAATCAGCACTTGTCGCTTATTATATGAAGTCGATTACAGATGTCTTCGAGCAGTGCGCCCCAGCAGATACAATCGCAGCAGTTGTCGTAGAACCGCTTCAGGGCGAGGGTGGATTTATCCCGGCACCGATGGAATGGGTGAAGGCAGTCAGAGCACTCTGTGATGAACATGAAATCATGCTTGTAGCTGACGAAGTCCAGTCAGGCTTTTGCAGAACGGGAAGGATGTTCGCGACAGAGTACTGGAAAGAAGCGGGTGTACAGCCAGATATCATCGCAACAGCAAAGTCAATCGCTGCAGGAGTTCCATTATCAGCAATCATTGCGAGGGAAGAGATTATGGAAGCACCGGCAGCAGGAACCATCGGCGGAACCTATTGCGGAAATCCGCTTGCATGTGCAGCTTCATTGAAGACAATTGAGATTATGGAACGCGACCATCTGGCAGAGCGTTCATGCGAAATTGGCGAGAAGGTGATGGAAAGATATAAAGCAATGATGGAGAAGTATCCGGTGATTGGGGATGTGCGTGGACTTGGCGGCATGGTCGGAATTGAATTTGTAAAAGACAAAGCAACAAAAGAGCCGGCGCCGGAGCTGACAAGCGCGGTCGTTCAGGAATGTGCCCAGAACGGACTGCTGGTCGAGGGAGCAGGAACTTACAACAATGTAATCCGTTTCCTTGCACCTTTGGTTATGACAGAGGAACAGCTTGCGGCAGGACTTGATATCTTTGAAGCCGCGGTAGCAAAATGCATTTCCTGTAAATGATTCAGATAAGATGGAGGATTCGAAAATGAGATTAAAAGACACAGGACTTACAACACAGGACATCAAAGACAAAGTGAACAAGTACATGATTGAAACCTACGAGAGATTTGATTTCCTCGCAGAGACAGCAAAAGATCAGTACATTTACGATGAGGAAGGAACCCCTTACCTTGATTTTTACGCAGGTATCGCTGTAAACTCGGCAGGAAACTGTAATGAAAAAGTTGTAAAGGCCGTACAGGACCAGGTGGCAGATATCATGCATACATTCAACTATCCATACACGATTCCACAGGCACTGTTGGCAGAGAAGGTATGTGAGACAATCGGAATGGATAAGATCTTTTACCAGAATTCCGGAACAGAGTCCAATGAGGCCATGATTAAAATGGCACGTAAATATGGCGTTGAGAAATATGGTCCACATAAATATAATATCGTAACGGCAGCCATGGGATTCCACGGAAGAACCTTCGGAGCCATGTCTGCGACAGGACAGCCGGACAACGGATGCCAGATTGGATTCGGACCGATGACCGATGGATTTACTTATGCAGAATACAACAATCTGCAGGCATTTAAAGATGCATGTACAGAGAATACAATCGCAATTATGATTGAACCAGTACAAGGTGAGGGCGGTGTACATCCGGCAACGATGGAATTCATGAAAGGTCTTCGCGAATTCTGCGATGAGAAGGGAATGCTTCTTCTCTTGGACGAGGTACAGACTGGATGGTGCCGGACCGGTAAAGTGATGTCATTTATGCATTACGGAATCAAACCGGATATTATCTCCATGGCGAAAGCACTCGGTGGTGGTATGCCAATTGGAGCAATCTGTGCAGCGGAAGAAGTTGCAAAAGCATTCACAGCAGGATCACATGGCACAACATTTGGCGGAAGTCCGGTATCTTGTGCAGCAGCACTTGCAGAAGTGGAAGAACTCCTGGACAGAGATCTTGCAGGAAATGCAGAGAAGATGGGTGCATATTTCAAAGCGAAACTTGCTACACTTCCACACGTAAAAGAAGTTCGTGGACAGGGATTACTGGTCGGTGTTGAATTTGATGATACAATTTCTGGTGTGGAAGTGAAACATGAATGTTTACATAGACATTTATTAATTACTGCTATTGGAGCACATATCATTCGCATGATTCCACCATTGATTATTACAGAGGAAGACTGTGATAAGGCATTTGAGATAATCAAAGAAGCGGTAGAAGCAATCGCATAGAGAATCCAAATGACTGAAAAATAGAAAGATATCGCAAAGAGGCGAACCTTGGAGGGGTTCGTCTCTTTGTGATTTTATAAGCTGATGGCAGAGAATGTGGTGTGTCACAAAAATGAGACAAGAAAAGGAGAAGTTGGGATGAAACATATGGTGATTACGATCGGCTGCGAATATGGCAGCGGCGGTCCGGAGATAGGAAAAGCAATAGCTGAGAACCTGGGAATCGAGTACTACGACCGTGATCTGGTAGATCAGGTAGTGGAGCAGTTGGGCGTAGAGCGTGATTTGGTTGAGAAAGCAGACACAGAAAATAATGTGCGATACAGTTTCGAGACAAATTACGGCCGCAGATATGCGAACCTGACGAACCGTGTTATTTACACACAATTTGAGGTGGTACAGAAATTTGCGCAGCAGTCCTCCTGCGTGATTATCGGCAGATGCAGTGATTATATTCTGAGGGAACGCGATGACGTACTGAATATTTTCATCTATGCGCCGGAGGAGATTCGTGTCAAATCCGTGATGGAACAGGAACACATTTCCGAGAGAAGGGCCAGAGAAGAAATCAAGGCAAATGATGAGATGATGCATACCCGTTATAAATATATGACCGGAACATACCGGGGAGACAGACATAACCGCCATATACTGATTGACAGCAGCGTGCTTGGATGGGCAAAGACAGTAGATTATATTATGCAGATGATTGATCTGCGATTTGAAGAAATATAGGGGGATGACAATGGAGAAAAAACAATCGGAATTTGACAAAGTATTTAGCGCATGGGACATTCTTGTCATCGCATTCGGGGCCATGATTGGATGGGGATGGGTCGTATCCTCGGGCAACTGGATTGAATCGGGCGGAGTGCTCGGCGCTGTCATCGGTTTTGGTATCGGTGGTATCATGGTCTTTTTCGTAGGACTGACTTATGCAGAGCTTACAGCGGCTATGCCACAGTGCGGCGGCGAGCATGTCTTTAGCTATAAGGCAATGGGGCCAATCGGATCCTTTATCTGTACGTGGGCAATTATCTTAGGGTATGTCAGTGTCGTATGTTTTGAGGCATGTGCACTTCCTACCATCATCCAGTATATTTTCCCTTCGTTTTTACAGGGGTACCTGTATACGGTTGCAGGGTTTGATATCTATGTATCTTGGGTTGCGGTTGCAGTTATCGTGGCAGCTGTCATCACACTGATCAACATCAAAGGCGCGAAGACAGCGGCAATCCTGCAGACGGTTTTAACCGTGATTATCGGAGGCGTCGGCATCCTGCTCATCGTATCCTCTGCTATTACCGGCGATGTGGGAAATCTGCAGGGACAGCTGTTTGTCGGAGAATCTTCCGGCGGCATGGTGAAGGCGGTGATCGGAGTTGCAGTGGTAACACCGTTCTACTTCATTGGCTTTGATGTCATCCCTCAGGCAGCAGAGGAAATCAACGTTCCATTAAAGAAAATTGGAAAAATCCTGATTTTATCGATCGTACTTGCGGTTGCATTTTATGCATTGATTATACTTGGTGTCGGATATGTAATGGGAGTATCCGATATTAAAAATTCTATGGCCGGATCCGGACTGGTTACCGCGGATGCAATGGCGAAGGCTTTTAACAGCAGCGTGATGGCGAAGGTTCTGATTGTCGGCGGTATGTGTGGGATTGTGACCAGCTGGAATTCGTTCTTAATCGGAGGAAGCCGCGCGATGTATTCGATGGCTGAGTCCTACATGATTCCCAGATTCTTCGTGAAATTACATAAGAAATATAAAACACCGGTCAACGCACTCTATTTGATTGGAGCATTATCGATTCTCGCACCGTTTGCAGGACGTGCGATGCTGGTATGGATTGTGGATGCAGGAAACTTCGGATGCTGTCTTGCATACTGCATGGTATCTATTTCCTTTATCCTCTTAAGATCAAAAGAACCGGATATGGCAAGACCTTACAAAGTAAAACATTACAAACTGGTCGGAACAATTGCAGTTCTGATGTCCGGTCTGATGGTTGCAATGTACATCATCCCGAACTCCGGATGCACACTGGTATGGCAGGAATGGCTCATGGCAGGTGGCTGGTCAGTTCTCGGTATTGCATTCTGTGTTGCATGCAAGGCGAAATACAAAGAAAAATTCGGCTCTCACATCGATGTCGCAATCACAGAGGAAGATGCGATGGCAGTGGAGAAAAAGGAGACAAAGACACCGTTCGAATCTGCGATGGATACCGTACACGGCGTAGCGGCTGCGGCAAAAAAGGAGGAGCCGGCAATCGAATTTTCCTATTATCTTCCGGCCAATATTGTGTTTGGATGCGGCAAGGTAAAGACCGTCGGAGAACTTGCGAAACCGTATGGAAAGAAGGCACTGATTGTCACAGGCGGAAGCAGCGCAAAGAAATCAGGTCTGTATGACAGGGTCAAAGGATATCTGGAGCAGTCCGGTTTCAGCACCGTTCTGTTTGATGAGGTAAAACCGAATCCACTTACCACAACCGCGATGGACGGAGCAGCATTTGCGAAGAAAAACGCATGTGAGGTCGTAGTCGGAATCGGTGGTGGAAGTATCATGGACTGCGCGAAGGCAATTGCATTTCTGGCGGTCAATGATGGAGATATCAATGATTACATTTACAACCGTCTGCGCAGTGATGAAGCACTTCCGCTGTTCCTGATTCCGACAACCTGCGGAACCGGATCGGAAGGAAATGGATTTGCAGTTCTGACGAATCCGGATAATGGAGATAAGAAATCACTTCGCTGCAATGCAATCATTGCAAAAGCATCCATTGTGGATCCGGAATGTATGATGACAATGCCGAAAAAGGTGCTTGCATCGGTTGGATTCGACGCATTGTGTCACAGTATGGAAGCGTATACCTCTAAAATAGCCCAGCCATTTACCGACGCTCTTAGCCTATATGCAATTTTGCTGCTTGCAGAGAATCTGGTAAATGTATATAGAGGAAGTATGGAACGCAGTGCATGGGAAAAAATTACACTTGCAAGCACCATCGGTGGAATGGTCATCAATCAGGCCGGAGTGACACTGGCTCATGGAATGGAGCATCCGGCAAGCGGATTAAAGGATATTGTGCACGGACAGGGGCTGGCGGCATTAACACCGCCGATTATCGAGGCATCTTATAAAGGGGATCATTTCAAATTCAGTAAAATCGCAAGAATTTTTGGAGGACTGACGGCTTCGGACTGTGCGCCAAAGATTAGAAGTCTGCTCAAAGAGCTGGATTTAGAATTGAAATTATCGGAGCTTGGAATCACAGAGGACGATATTCCGTGGATGGCTGAGAATTGTATGAAAGTATCCGCAGCGGGGATTGCAAATAACCCAGTGGTGTTCAGTCAGGCGGAAATAGCGGAAATCTATCGCAAAGCCTTATAAAATGAAGAGCGTAGTACAGAATTTACCCTTCATATAAATGTTACACAAAATTTGGTCTTAAATATTGTATAAATATAAATACAAAAAGGTTGACGAACAGTGTCAAAACCTTTAAAATATAAGTGCAGTCAAGGTGTTTTGGCTGCACCTATTTATGTAAAGCAGAAAAACGGCTTTCAAATAAGTCGTATTTTTCATGCTCATAAAAAATAAAAATTCTATTAGGAGGAACTTTAAACATGGCAAAATGGGTTTACTTATTTAAAGAAGGCGACGCAAGCATGAAAAACCTTCTCGGTGGTAAGGGAGCTAACTTAGCAGAGATGACTAACTTAGGACTTCCAGTACCTCAGGGGTTTACAATCACAACAGAGGCTTGTACACAGTACTATGAGGATGGACAGCAGATCAACGATGAGATCATGGATCAGATCATGAAAGCAATCGTAGATATGGAAGAGATTACAGGAAAGAAATTCGGTGATCACACGAATCCATTATTAGTATCCGTTCGTTCAGGCGCCAGAGCTTCTATGCCGGGTATGATGGACACAATCCTCAACCTTGGATTGAATGAAGACGTTGTTAATACAATTGCTGAGATGTCAGGTAATCCTCGTTGGGCTTGGGATTGCTACAGAAGATTTATCCAGATGTATTCTGACGTAGTTATGGAAGTAGGCAAGAAATACTTCGAAGAACTCATCGACAAGATGAAAACAGACAGAAATGTTACACAGGATGTAGACCTTACAGCAGAAGATTTAAAAGAGTTAGCTGGTCAGTTTAAGGCTGAATATAAAACAATGCTCGGTTCCGATTTCCCAGACGATCCAAAAGAGCAGTTAATGGGAGCAATCAAAGCCGTATTCCGTTCATGGGACAACCCACGTGCCAACGTATACCGTCGTGACAATGATATCCCTTATTCTTGGGGAACAGCAGTTAACGTACAGTCTATGGCATTCGGTAACATGGGTGATGACTGTGGTACAGGTGTTGCATTTACTCGTGACCCGGGTACAGGCGCAAAAGGTCTTTTCGGAGAATTCTTAACAAATGCTCAGGGTGAAGACGTAGTTGCCGGTGTTCGTACACCAATGCACATTTCAGAGATGGGTGAAAAATTCCCAGAAGCATTCAAGCAGTTCAACGAAGTTTGCGACAACCTTGAAAAACACTACAGAGATATGCAGGATATGGAATTTACGGTAGAGCATGGTCAGTTATACATGTTACAGACACGTAATGGTAAGAGAACAGCTCAGGCTGCACTTAAGATCGCTTGTGACTTAGTAGACGAAGGCATGAGAACAGAAGAAGAAGCAGTTGCTATGATTGATCCTCGTAACTTAGATACATTATTGCATCCACAGTTTGACGCTGCTGCAATCAAAGCTGCAACACCATTGGCAAGAGCGTTAGGAGCTTCTCCGGGAGCAGCTTGTGGTAAAATTGTATTTACAGCAGAAGATGCTGTAGCATGGAATGAAAAGGGCGAGAAAGTAATCCTTGTTCGTCTGGAGACATCTCCGGAAGATATCACTGGTATGAAAGCAGCTCAGGGTATTTTAACAGTTCGTGGTGGTATGACATCACACGCAGCCGTAGTTGCACGTGGTATGGGAACATGCTGTGTATCTGGTTGTGGAGACATCACTATGGATGAAGAGAACAAGAAATTCACTCTGGATGGAAAAGAATTCCATGAAGGAGATGCTATTTCCTTAGATGGTTCTACAGGAGCAATCTATGATGGTCTGATTCCAACTGTTGACGCTACAATCGCAGGTGAATTCGGAAGAATCATGGGATGGGCTGATAAGTTCAGAACAATGAAAGTTCGTACGAATGCTGATACACCGGCAGATGCTAAAAAAGCAGTAGAACTTGGTGCAGAAGGTATCGGACTTTGCCGTACAGAGCATATGTTCTTCGAAGGCAACAGAATTGATGCTTTCCGTGAGATGATCTGTTCTGAGACAGTAGAAGAAAGAGAAGCAGCACTTGAGAAGATTCTTCCAGAACAGCAGGGAGATTTCGAGAAATTATATGAAGCTTTGGAAGGAAATCCGGTTACAATCCGTTTCTTAGATCCACCACTTCATGAATTCGTTCCAACAGAGGAAGATGACATCAAGAAGTTAGCAGATGCTCAGGGTAAATCAGTTGAGACAATCAAAGCAATTATTAACAGCTTACACGAGTTCAACCCAATGATGGGACACAGAGGACTTCGTCTTGCTGTCACATATCCGGAAATCTGCAAGATGCAGACAAAGGCAGTTATCCGTGCAGCAATCAAGATTGACAAAGCTCATCCAGACTGGAAGATCGTACCAGAGATCATGATTCCACTTGCAGGCGATAAGAAAGAGTTAGCATACGTTAGAAAATTTGTTGTTGAGACAGCAGACGCTGAGGTTGCAGCAGCCGGTTCTTCATTGAAATATGAAGTTGGTACCATGATTGAGATCCCTAGAGCAGCTCTTACTGCTGATGAGATTGCCAAAGAAGCTGAATTCTTCTGCTTCGGTACAAATGACTTAACACAGATGACATTCGGATTCTCACGTGATGATGCTGGTAAGTTCTTAGATGCATACTATGACGCTAAGATCTTCGAAAGCGATCCATTTGCAAGACTTGATCAGGATGGTGTTGGCAAGCTTATGAAGATGGCGATCGAATTAGGTAAGAAGACTCGTCCAGAACTTCACATTGGTATCTGTGGAGAGCACGGCGGAGATCCTACATCCGTAGAATTCTGTAATGCTATCGGACTTGACTATGTATCCTGCAGCCCATTCCGTGTGCCAATCGCAAAATTAGCAGCAGCGCAGGCAGCGATCAATAGTAGGTAGGAGTTATCTTTCCTTTGATTTACCGCTTAGTTTTGAGCAGGCAGCAGCTTGGCGAAAGGCTAACGGACAATATGTAAGGAAAAATCAATGGCGAGAAACTACTGTAAAGGTATATATCGACCTTGATTAATAACTAAATACGGTAAGCGTATCATTAGAAATAGTGGTACGCTTATTTTTTGTCCTCTTTCACACATTTAAGTATCAGCGGTAAAAGAACTGGTTGATATTAAGTAGTGCGATATTTCGTGTTTACAAAGTGCAGACTTGCTATTGTTCACTATTCCGTATATAGTTGACGTATATTGTTTTAGCGAAAGGATGTGATTTTATGCGTATACTGGTTGTCGAAGATGACCGACTTTTGAATAATACACTTTGCTACAATCTGTCCACAGCAGGATATTCAGTTGATGCTGCTTTGACTAAAACTGTTGCAATACATCTAAGTAATAAGCAAGACTATGACCTCATTGTACTGGACATAAATTTGCCGCACTGCTTGCTCGCATTTCAAAGCAGAACGGCGGCGATTGTTACGACGATGGAAATTTGTTTATCAATTTTTCTGAAATGACCGCTATGCTTGCAGGACAAGCCGTCGTGTTTACACCTATGGAATATCGCTTACTAAAAGTGTTGACAAAAAACACGCAAATTGTTTTGACCAGACAAGTGCTTCTTGAAAAACTATGGGCTATATGTGGATTGGAGGGATAGCTAAGTGACTACAATAAAATTTTCAATCAACAAAGCCTGTATTATTTTGTTCGCTTCGTTTGTACTTCTTTCAAATTCAATGATAACTCTGCTCTATTTATTGACGGGCAATGTTCAGGTCATATGGTGTGGACTGTTGTTTTCTGCGCTCATGCTCTTTTGTGTAGTGCTTTTCGTTGCGATATTACGAAAAAAGCTAACCGCCTTTTCAAATAGCTTGTGTTTCTTGTTGGACGATATGCTGACTGGTGAAATTGAACCGCCACAGATCAGTGAGGAAGAAAATCTATTTTATAAAATCAATCATCGGTTAGCACGTTTATATGAAGTTATGCAGGAAAATCACCGCAGCGTTGCAAAGGAAAGAATGGATTTACAAGAACTGATTTCCGATATTTCACATCAAGTCAAAACGCCAATCGCAAACCTGAAAATGGTAAACACCACTTTGTTGGAGCAGTCCATGTCCGAAGAAAAACAAAAGAAATTTTTGACGGCTTGCAGCAGCTTTGGACGGTATTTTACTTAATGCGGAACGCAAACACATTGCGGTTGATGTGGATTGCAAAGAAGAATTAACCGTATCACATGACCGTAAATGGACAAGTGAAGCCCTGTTTAATATTTTAGATAATGCAGTTAAATATACGCCAAACGGCGGTTGTATTCATGCGTTGGTGGAAAGTTGGGAAATGTATATAAAAATTGATATATCCGATACAGGTAAAGGCATTGCAGAAAATCATCAAGGCTCAACCTTTTCCGTATTTCTTCCTCATAAGTGAGTTGATTTCAAATGTCACCGTTTTGTGAGATTAGAATGGTAAAAATATATTTCTCTGTGACATTTCTGCGAGGTTTGCCTTCTATAATTAAGCCATCAAATGAAAGGATGGTGTTTACCATGAGCATTTTACAAACTACTGAATTAAAAAAATATTACGGTAACGAGCCGAATATTACAAAAGCTTTAGACGGTGTTACTCTCTCTATTGAGCAGGGAGAGTTTGTCGCTATTGTTGGGACTTCAGGCAGCGGAAAATCCACCTTGCTTAATATGATGGGCGGCTTAGATATTCCAACTTCTGGAAGTGTTAAGGTTAGAGATAAGGAACTGGCGAAAATGAACGATGAACAGTTAACCATTTTCCGAAGACGGAATATTGGTTTTGTTTTTCAGAACTATAATCTTGTTCCCATTTTGAATGTCTATGACAATATCATACTTCCAGTGGAGTTGGATGGAGATAAGGTAGATGAAAATTATATGAATGAGGTTGTACGTATGCTCACACTGTGTGATAAACTGAGTAATATGCCAAACAATCTTTCGGGTGGTCAACAGCAGCGTGTGGCGATTGCACGTGCGTTGGTGTCGAAACCCGCCATCATTCTTGCTGATGAACCGACGGGAAATCTTGATAGTAAAACAAGTTCAGATGTTTTAGGTTTACTTAAAAGTACAAGCCGAAAATTCAATCAAACAATCGTAATGATTACTCACAACAGTGAAATTGCTCAACTTGCTGACCGTATCATTCGGATTGAGGACGGTAAGATTGCCGAGAAAGTGAGGTAGTCTTATGAATGATATTTTATTTGGTAACAATAATAAGAAAATTATTAAGAAACTATCAAATCGCAATTTTCATGCGAACAAAATACGCAATATAGCGGCTATTTTAGCAATTGCTATGACGGCATTTTTATTTACCGCAGTCATCTCACTTGCTTTGGGGATGCAGTCATCTCTTATGCTTACTCTGCAAATGCAAAAAGGAAGCAAGGCTGACGGGGATATTCGTTACATGACTGAAGCACAATATAAGGCTCTTGTTAGCAGTGACTTTGTAGAACAGGCTGGGTGTAGGCGAATTGTGGGATTTGCAACGAATGCACCAGGTCATACCATCGAAATAGATTATGCTGACTCCGTGCAACAGGAATTAACTTTTTGCACTCCTACACACGGCACAGCACCACAGGAAGCAAATGAAATTACTACGACGGAGCTTGCCTTAAAAGCTTTGGGTGTAAAACCAGAAGTAGGTGCAAAAGTTCCAGTACAATTTGAATTGCGTGGACAGACATATCAATTTGATATGGTTGTTTCTGGATGGTGGGAAGCATCTGACAGCAGTGTTAGTTTGATGATTGTTTCTAATAGCTTTATGGAAGAAAATGGGGAGATGTTTCCTAATACTTTTTCCGCTGACCGTGAGATGACAGGAACGTATCTTTCTGATGTTGTATTAAAAAGTAAAACAGATGTCAAAGGACAGCTGGAAGAATTTGCACGTTCCGTAGGTGGAGAACCAAGTGATATGAATGCCAAGAATTATGTTCTCTGTGCAAGTAACAGTGTAATGACATCAACGCTACAGCCATCATCAGTGCTTGCAATCGTCTGTTTTATGTTTTTATTTGCTGTCTGTGGTTACTTGCTAATTTACAATATCTTTGATATTTCGGTTATACAGGACATACAGCAGTACGGTCTGTTGAGGACGATTGGAACATCAACTCGACAAGTAAAAAGACTTGTTAATATGCAGGCGATTAAGCTGACATTGATTGCACTGCCTATTGGATTGATTTTAGGTTACTTAATTAGTTCGGCTTTACTTCCTGTTATAATGAGTTTTCTATCAGATTACAATACTACTATATCGGCTCAAATTCCTTTGTCACCGTCCATTTTTATTATTACAGCACTGTTTACCATCTTTACAGTGTATGTCAGTACACGCAGACCTGCAAAAAAAGCATCCGAGGTTTCTCCATTGGAAGCAATCAGATATACTGAGCAGGATAATGTGCGGAAGAAGCAAGCAAAACGGCGAAAAGGAGCAAAACTCTCACAAATGGCGTTTTCTAATTTCTGTCGATACAAGCGTCGCTCAGTCTTTATTGTTATTTCGTTATTCTTATGTATCGTGTTGTTCAATTCAGTTATAATTGTAACGCAAAGCATAGATGCCGAAAAGTTTATAAGTAGAATGACGAAATCGGACTTTACAATTTACAATTCCGCTTGCCTGAATAGAACAGAGTCATTTCGCTATCACGCAGATGGACTTAACCTTTCAGCCGTTGAATTAATTAATCAACAAAACGGAATTACAGATGAAAAATATCTTTACAGAAACACGTTGGATGATAAAACCGTAACCGTGGACTATGGCATTACAGATTCAAATGTTGTGTGGACAGATACAACAAATGAACGTACCGCATTATCTTATGATAATGGTGCAAGTGTGAAAGTGGCATCAGATGAAAACAATAGGTTTTATGGGAATGTGTTTGGGGCTTCAGATAACTTTTTTGACAGCTTAAGCATCTATGATGGAGAAAAAGATAAGGATGTTTTAAAACAGAAATTAACCACAGGGGACTATGTTGTATTAGGAATTGCAATGAATATGCGTACGGGTGAGCCGA
>JAQUUC010000034.1 GCA_028694105.1 Hespellia sp. | reverse complement strand
GATACTTTTGGTATCAGGACGAACGGTTTCCCGTTGGGAAACCGGATCGAATCTGCCGGATTTGAGTATTCTTGTCCAAATGGCAGATTATTATGATGTCGATATTAAGGAAATCATTAATGGTGAACGGAAAGGAGAGAATATGGATAAAGAACTGAAGGAGACATTATCCAGAGTTGCAGATTACAGTAAGCTGGAAAAAGAAAAGACTGCGAAAGCCGGAAATACTGCATTTGGACTTACATTTGGAATTTGCGTGGTAATGATTGTGATGCAGCTGATCATGACAAATAGTCTGATGGCTGTAATAGGAGAAACCGCAATATTGTTGGTCGGCGGGATCACGTATATTGGAATTATGGTGTACAACGGTACATGGTCAACCGGGTCAAGTATGCACAGTACCCCGTCTAAAGATATTTTGGTAAGTGTGGTATGTTCGGCGTTCTTTACTGTCGTATTAGCACTCAGTTATCATCAAATGGGTGCGAAAGCGGACCTGACTGTGCATATAGCAATCCTGTTCTTTGTCGGTACGACAATATTGGGGTTCGTAACCTTAAGAATATTAGATTACTTTAATTGCAAGAGAAAAGACAAAGAAGGTATCATTGCTGAGACTTCGATAGGCGAGAAAGCAGAGCCGGTGAATTTTTTTGTTGCGGATGGAAATATGCAGGCTAATATGATAATAGAAGCGTTAAAACAAAATGACATTGCGGTATATAAACAGGATATGGGCGATGCCGGGTTTGCTTCAGTGCGCTATGGTATGGGGCGAGGGCTCAATGATCGTGTGATGATTTTTGTTTCAAGTGAAAAAGTGAACGAAGCATTGACGGTCGTAAAAGATATGGGGCTGAACTAGAAGAACAGAGATAAAAGAACTGGTGGAACTGAATCGTAAGAAGATGGTGGTACTCATTCCATTTCAACTGCTCAAACTGAAAAAAATGGTGAAAAACGGTATCACAAAAGATATGCTGAAAGCGTTGCAGAATCTGATTGAGAATGATATACTCGGAAGTATCAAAGCAAACTTTCAGGTAGGGAATATCACAAGGGACGATGCAGACCAGTTGATTGAAATGACGAATCTTCTGTATCAGCATATCTGTGATTACTATGAAGAGTTAAAGGGGGCCGAGGAAATGAAACCATTATTGGACGGAGCCATGGAACTTCCACTGGATAAATACCGGATCCAAATCGATCAGTTAGAAGCGGAAAAGGCAGAGGTTGAAGCGGAAAAGGCAGAGGTTGAAGCAAAAAACCTCAGACTTGAAAAGGAAAACAAAGAACTAAGGGAACAAATTGAGCGGCTGAAAAAGTAAATGAACCGAAGCCGGTGATCATGTAATAGAATAGAAAGCAAAGGCCAGAGGCACGACAGCTTTTGGTCTTTGTTTCCATTTGCCGAGCATGCAGAAGACTGTATTTACATGCAACGCATAGGAAGAAAGGATTGATACGATGACAAAAAGAGAACGAGAGATTACAGATCCGGAAATGATTCTGGATTTCTTAAACAGAGGAAAGATTATTCATCTTGGACTATGTGATGGTGATCAGCCATATGTGGTGCCGATGAATTATGGATTCACGATGGAAGAGGAGGAACTTACCTTTTATGTGCATGGTGCTGTGAAAGGTTACAAGTACGAAGTGTTGGAGAAGAATCCGAAGGTTTCCTTTTCCATCGAGTGTGATGTAAACCCATTTTCTGGAAAGATAGCGTGCCAGTATGGTACATCTTATTCCAGTGTACTTGGGAAGGGCATTGCCAGAATCGTGGAAGATCCACAGGAAAAAATGAATGCACTTACAATTTTGATGAAGACACAGACCGGAAGAGATTTTGAATTTACTGAGAAGCTGGTGTCCATTGTAAATGTAATTGAGATTAAAGTTTCTGAGTATTCTGCAAAGCAGAGACCATTTCCGGAGAAAATGAAAAAAGAGCAGGATTAAGCAATGGAAAAACTGGAAGGTCACTCACGATGTTTGCGTTCTCGGCGGGAGGCTACGGTTAATGAACTGTAAACATATCCCGCCATTTTGAAGGCGAAACACCATGAGCTTTTTTGAATTCGCGCCCGAAGTAACTCATATCCTCAAACCCGCATTTGCTGCCAATCTCAGAAATCGTCAAGGGTGTGTCCAGCAGAGCGAGCGCTTTTTTTAATCTATAATTTTTAACATATTGAATTGGGCTGGTCCCAAGAGTTGCCTTAAAACACCGGATGGCTTCGCTGACGCTGATGGATGCCATGTCTGCAATCTGGCTGAGCGTCAGATTTTCTCCATAGTGTAAGTGAATCAGACTGAGCATTTTCTTTAAACGTTCCTCATCCCGCATTGCTTTCCTGCTAAGCTGTATATGACTCAGACTTTCGCGCTCCATCAAGTGGATAAGTGTTTTGGATAATCCATAACGTACATCCACCTCATATCCAGCCGGCTCTTCCACGCATTTCTGCCATGCATCCAGAAATAAGTCCATTTCGTTTACCTCATCTTCCGTATCTGCATGAAGCAGGATATAAGAAATACTTTGGTCATCAATCAAAGGTTTCGTGTATTTCTGCCAGAAGATGCTGTCATCTCTTCCTCCGGTCAGATGGGGATGCCAGCAGATGGATTTCAAAATACAATCCTCCTTTGAGTGTGAAGCTACGCTGTGCAGTACTTCGGAATTGATGAAAAGTCCCTCACCCTCATGAAGCACAAGTTTATGTGTGCCGATGACAGCATCTGCAGATCCGCTGATTATAATAAAAATTTCCAGATCGTCATGCCAATGACAGGGAATCGGCATTTTACTTATATTATCGAGAAAACAGGAAGCCGGAAAAAGTGGGGTTCCTCTTTGTACCAGTTCTTTTCCAGTTTCATCCAGAACAATAACAGTATCACAGGTTGAAAGCGCCATATGTCTCCTTTTGACAATTTTGTCATAGCAAATGAAGATTTTATTCTAACATTTACAACTAATTTGATTATATAATCATATCAATGAAAAATAATAATGTCAACTATGACAGGATACTGTGTCAGATTTTCTATGAAAATGTGTCACTTAACGAAGACAGGGGGAACAAAATGTTTAGTATTTTACTTGTAATTATTTATCTGGCTTTTATCAGTCTGGGACTGCCGGATTCACTTCTGGGCTCAGCTTGGCCATCAATGTATCAAGGGCTTGAGGTGCCACTTTATTATGCGGGAATTATCTCTATGATTATATCGGGCGGAACGATTATTTCCAGCCTTCAGAGTGACCGGCTGACCAGAAAGCTCGGAACCGGAAGGGTAACGATGATCAGTGTGGCAATGACGGCAGCGGCACTTTTTGGATTTTCAATCAGCCACAGCTTTCCAATGCTGTGCCTTTGGGCAATTCCATATGGTCTTGGCGCGGGAAGCGTGGATGCTTCTATTAATAATTATGTTGCGCTTCACTATTCCAGCAGACATATGAACTGGCTGCATTGCATGTGGGGTGTCGGAGCGGCAGCAGGACCGTATGCGATGGCATTTGCATTAAATCGCAGCACATGGCAAAGTGGTTATCGTACGATTGCCATCCTGCAGATCGGGCTCACAGCGATTCTGTTTTTAAGTCTTCCATTGTGGAAGAGAAGAAAGAATCCACAGTCAGAAGTGCATGCAGAAGGTAAACCGCTTTCGCTTGAAGAAGTCCTGCGGCTTCGCGGGGCAAAGGAGCTGATGATTACCTTTTTCTGTTACTGTGCATTAGAACAGACAGCCGGGCTGTGGGCGAGCAGTTATTTAGTTCTTCAAAAGGGAATAGATGAGAAGACAGCCGCTGGATATGCCAGCCTGTTTTTTATTGGAATCACGGCAGGAAGAGCATTCTCCGGACTGATATCAAACCGGCTGGGAGATAAGCATATGGTACGTGTCGGGCAGGGACTTATTTTGATTGGAATCTGTGCGGTGATACATCCGTATCTGCTGCAGCAAGGCGCGCTCATCGGTCTTGTGCTCATCGGTCTGGGATGTGCACCGATTTATCCGGCACTGCTTCATTCTACACCGGTACATTTTGGAGAAGAACGCTCACAGGCAGTCATGGGAATGCAGATGGCAAGTGCATATATCGGAAGCTGTCTGATGCCACCGCTTTTTGGAACACTGGCATCAGCATTTGGCATCAGGTTCTTTCCACTTTTCCTTGGCGGAATACTCGTGCTTATGATTTTCATGAATGAGAGGGCGGAGGAGAAAACCAGCCTGCAGGTACAGAAGCAGGAAGCGGATGTGAATGAGATGGGATGATATTGAAATCCATTCCCAAGGCAGCTCCTTAGATAAGTAAAAAATAAATGCCGGAGGTATACACTGTGTCAGCAGATAGAACTTACATTGCCATTGATTTAAAATCCTTCTATGCTTCTGTAGAATGTGTCATACGAAAAAAAGATCCACTCACGACCAATCTGGTCGTGGCAGATCGGTCGCGCACGGAGAAGACTATCTGCCTTGCAGTATCTCCATCACTCAAGGCCTATGGGATTCCGGGACGCGCAAGACTATTTGAAGTGGTGCAGAAAGTAAAAGAAATCAAACAGCAGACAGGTAAGACAATTGAATATATCACTGCACCACCGCAGATGGCAAAGTACATTGAAGTTTCGGCAAATATTTACGAGATCTATCTTCAATACGTCAGTCCGCAGGATATTCATGTCTATAGCATTGATGAAGTTTTTATTGATGTGACGAATTATCTTGGAATGTATCAGCTGACGGCGCGTGAACTTGCAGTGAAGATGATTCAGGATGTGCTGGCTAAGACCGGTATCACAGCGACGGCAGGTATCGGAACAAATCTGTATCTGTCTAAAATTGCGATGGACATTGTGGCAAAACATGTGAAGGCGGATGAGAATGGAGTTCGAATCGCGGAGCTAAACGAGCAGCGTTACCGGGAACTTCTCTGGAATCACAGGCCTATTACAGATTTCTGGAGAGTCGGCAGTGGAATTGCCAGACGTCTGGAAAGAAGCGGAATGTATACGATGGGTGATATTGCGAGACTGTCCGTACACAATGAAGACATCTTATATAAGATGCTGGGAATCGATGCGGAAATACTGATTGACCATGCGTGGGGGTATGAGCCGTGTGGAATGCAGGAAATCAAAAATTACAGACCTGCTACGAACGGAATTACCTCCGGGCAGGTACTGCAGTGTGCGTATGATGCAGACAAGGCAAGGACGATTGTAAAAGAAATGACCGATCTTGTTGTCCTTGAGCTGGTAGAGAAAGGGCTTGCGACAGACAGCCTTACGCTAACCGTCGGTTATGACCGGGCTGTGGTGGACAGTGGGGAATATCAGGGAGCAGTCAAAGTGGACTATTACGGCAGAACAGTGCCAAAATCAGCACATGGCACAGCGAATCTCGAAACCATGAGCAGCAGCACAAAGAAGATTATGACGGCAGTACTGGAATTATATGACCGGATTATTGACAAAAATCTGATGGTCAGACGAGTGACGCTGAATGCAAATCATCTTGCGCCAGAAGAGTTTGAGCAGTTTGATTTGTTTACAGATCCGGCAGAACGGGAGAAGGAACGAAAGCTGCAGGAAGCGATGGTGAATATCAAAAAGAGGTTTGGCAAAAATGCAATTTTGAAGGGAATGAACTTGGAAGAAGGGGCAACAACCGTGGAGCGGAATAACCAGATTGGCGGTCACAAGGCCTAAAAAGGAGATACGATAATATTGGACAAGCATTTAAAAAATAGTGATTCAGGTATCAGTAAACATTTAGACGATTGCAAATATTCAGATATCATCCATATGAAATATCCATTATCCAGCGCGGACCGGATCAAACATCCGCGCATGAGTAATTCCGACAGAGCAAAGATATTTGCGCCTTTTGCTGCTTTAAAGGGATACGAGGAAGCGATAGAAGCAAAGCAGAAGCTTTTCGAGGATGAAAAATAGGAGCTCAGAGCAAACCTGTATTAGAAATATTCCTTCGTAAAAGCAATAAACTTCTCTACTTGGCTATTTACATATCTTCCCTTTTGCCATACGATACCAATTGCCTGTTCTATGTTTGGCGAGAAAGGGATGCCGATCAGCCCGGGCATATTATGTAAAAGTGAAGAATACAGGCATGCACCGCCTAAATTCTGTTTAATAAAATTGCGAATGGTATAAAACTGACTGGCATGCATAATAACAGTGGGTTTTATTCCGGCATTGCTGAAGTGAGTCTGGAGCGTACTGTTCTGTACAGAATCTGTATTATACATCAAGACAGGCTCATCCTTAAGCATTTCAATGGTGATTGACTTTTCGTTTGCATAATGGTGGTCGGGAGACACGCAAAAGACAATCTGATCGGAAATAATCTGAAAGGAGTTCAGTTTATCAATTTCGTAGAAATTCATATTCACGAGGGCAAGATCCAGCGAATCGTTCTGAACCATCCTTGCGGCGCGAATCGAACCATACTCATACAGTTCCACCGGGGTGTCCGGATATTGCCGTTGGAACTCCATCAGCATTTCTGGAAAGAAGATCGTGCTGAGCAGTGGCGGGATTCCGATGCGAATTGGAATGATCTGTTTTCCGATGTCTGCAAATTCGCAGGCAGTCTGGTTTACGGCCTCCAATAATTCGGAAGCTTTCCGATAGAACTGTTCCCCTTCTTTTGTCAATGTCATATGGTTTTTAGAACGGGTAAACAAACTGACGGAAAATTCTTTCTCCAATTCTTTGATTGCATTTGAGATGGCAGGCGGTGTCACAAACAGCTGCTGAGATGCCTGTGCAATACTGTGGTACCTGCTTACAGCGCAGAAATATTCTAATTGAACAATCTTCACAGCAATTCTCCTTCCTTTTTTTCGAATAGAAAAATGACCAATTTGACCAATTGGATAGTCAATACAAGATGATTATAGCATGAAATTTGGACAAAATGTATAAAAAAGTAAAAGCATTAACTTTTATTTAGGGTAACATTACTTTTTGTGAATGTACAAAGTCAGAAACGCTTTGTATAATAAAGCCATAATCAAATGGATGAAGCGGCCGCAAGATTGCATTTTGAGAGAATGAAAAATAAGTTCATTCGAAAATAATTAAATAAGGAATGGAGGAACGAAATGAGTCCGTCAACTATTACTTTACTTTTTCTCCTCTTCGCAGTCGTTATGTTCGTATTAGAAAAGATTCCTTTGGGAGTTACTTCTATGATCGTCTGTATTGGACTGACTGTGACAGGGGTTCTTGATGTCAGTACTGCATTTGCAGGATTTATTGACAGCAATGTTATTTTATTCGTAGCGATGTTTATTGTAGGTGGTGCATTGTTCGAAACCGGAATGGCAAACAAAGTCGGGGGGATTGTTACTAAATTCGCAAAGACAGAGCGTATGCTGATTGTTGCCATTATGGTAATTGTAGGTTTCATGAGTGGAGTGCTCTCCAACACAGGTACTGCAGCAGTACTGATTCCGGTAGTAATCGGAATCGCAGCAAAATCAGGTTATAAGAGATCAAGATTACTTATGCCGCTTGTATTTGCAGCAGCAATGGGCGGGAATCTTTCACTGATTGGCGCTCCGGGAAATATGATTGCACAGAGTGCATTGGATAAGATTGGGTTGAAATTCGGATTCTTCGAATATTCGATTGTAGGTCTTCCAATTTTAATCGCAGGCATCATTTTCTATGCAACCATTGGTTATAAATTGCTTCCGAATCATGATGTGAAAGATGATGGTGCATTTGACACAGAAAAAGATTTCAGCAATGTTCCAAAATGGAAACAGTGGTTATCATTGATCATTTTAGTATTCACATTACTTGCAATGATCTTCGAGGATCAGATTGGAATTAAGTTATGTATATCCGGCGCAATTGGTGCAATTTTATTAATCTTAACCGGTGTTATTTCCGAAAAAGACGCACTGAAATCAATTGATCTTAAGACAATTTTCCTATTCGGCGGAACACTTTCTCTTGCAGCAGCACTTCAGGAGACTGGAGCCGGAGAATTAATCGCAAATAAAGTAATCGGAGCTTTGGGGGCAAACCCTTCCCCATACATCCTTACACTGGTGGTATTCTTACTCTGCTGCGTAATGACGAATTTCATGTCGAATACAGCAACAACCGCACTGATGGTTCCAATCTGCCTGTCAATTGCACAGGGAATGGGTGCTGACCCAAGAGCGGTACTTATGGCTTGTGTCATCGGTGGATCATGTGCTTATGCAACACCAATCGGAATGCCTGCAAACACAATGGTTGTCGGTGCCGGTGGATACAAATTTATGGATTACGTAAAATCGGGATTCCCGCTGATTATCATTGCAACCATCGTGAGCATGATTATTCTTCCAATAGCATTTCCATTCTTTCCGTAAGACAGGAAGGCTAAGAAGTATCATATAAAATAGAAAAAAGGAGATTAAAAATGGAAAAGAAACAACAAGTAGAGCAGCTTACAACGTATATGGCAAACTTTATTGCACACATTGCAAAGAAACTGCCGGATGATGTAATCACAAAATTAACAGAGTTACGTGACAAAGAGGATAGTGAGCTCGCAAAGGTTATCTATGATACCATGTTCGAGAATCAGGATTTAGCAGTTAAATTAAACAGACCAAGCTGTCAGGACACCGGAGTATTGCAGTTCTGGGTGAAATGTGGAACAGGCTTCCCATTGATTGGTGAGCTGGAAGCATTATTAAAGGATTCTGTGGTTAAGGCAACATTTGAGGCCCCTCTTCGTCATAACAGTGTGGAGACATTCGATGAGTACAATACGGGAAAGAACGTAGGAAAAGGAACACCAACTGTTCTCTGGGACATCGTGCCGGACAGCGACCAGTGTGAAATCTATACCTACATGGCCGGCGGCGGATGTACACTTCCGGGCAAAGCTATGGTATTGATGCCGGGAGAAGGTTATGAGGGAATTACGAAATTTGTGATGGATGTTATGACAACCTACGGATTAAATGCATGCCCTCCACTTTTGGTAGGTGTCGGAGTTGCAACATCTGTTGAGACAGCAGCACTTCTGTCTAAAAAAGCACTGATGCGCCCAATCGGATCACACAATGAAAATGAAAGAGCTGCCAAGATGGAACATCTGTTGGAAGACGGTATCAACGCAATTGGCCTTGGCCCTCAGGGAATGGGAGGAAACTACTCTGTACTCGGCGTGAACATTGAGAATACAGCTCGTCATCCATCTACAATCGGTGTCGCAGTGAATGTTGGATGCTGGAGCCACAGAAGAGGCCACATCGTATTTGATAAGGATTTGAACTATACAATCACAACACATTCGGGGGTGGAATTATAATGGTAGAGATGACAAATGGAAAGAAAATTTTAACAACGCCAATTACTGATGAAGATTTAAAAGATATCAAAATCGGAGATATTGTATACTTAAACGGAAGCATGACAACCTGCCGTGATGTTGCACACCGCCGTCTGGTAGAAGAAGGCAGAGAGTTGCCGGTCGATGTCAGAAACAATGCGATTTTCCATGCAGGACCAATCATTCGTCCGCTGGAAAATGATAAATTTGAGATGATATCGGTTGGTCCGACAACCAGCATGCGTATGGAAAAATTCGAATATGAATTCGTAAAAGAGACCGGCGTAAAGATGATTATCGGAAAAGGCGGCATGAAGGAGAACACAGAGAGAGCATGTAAAGAATTCAAAGCAATCCACTGTGTATTTCCGGCAGGAAATGCTGTAGTGGCAGCAGTCGAAGTAGAAGAAATCGTACGTGCAGAGTGGAGAGATTTAGGAATGCCTGAAACATTATGGAACTGTCGCGTAAAAGAATTCGGACCACTCATCGTATCCATTGATGCAGAAGGTAATAATTACTTCGAGGAGAAGAAAATAGAGTACAACAAGAAGAAAGATGCAGCAACAGAAGAAATCTGCAAGCATGTAAGTTTCATTAAATAGAAACTTTACATAGAAGAACTACTTAATATGAATTAAAAAGTAAACCAAAATTTGCCGCGGAAAGGATTCTATATTGAAAAATATGGAGTCTTTTCTGCATATTTGTTTTATTGTATTATAATTCTGTGTTACTATAAATAACAAAAAAAGCAAATCAAGATTATGGTATGTGAAAGGAACAAAAATTTGAACAAAGAAAAAACGATACATGTTTTAATTCAGGCACTCAAGATTGCGGTGGGAAGCTGTGCCGCAATCTTAATAGCCACAGCACTTCAGCTGAATTTTGCAACTTCATCGGGGATTATCACGCTTCTCTCCATTCTCACGACGAAGTGGGAGACCGTTAAAATATCCATTTTCCGCATGATTTCTTTTGGAATCACCGTGGTACTTTCGATTATCGTTTTCCATCTCTTTCATATTGCATGGCTGGAGTTCGGAATCTTTATCTTTCTGCTGGTCATCATTTGCGAGATGATTGGATGGAAGGCAACGATATCTGTTAATGCGGTTGTCGGAACACATTTCCTGACCACATTGGATTTCAGTTTTCAGGCAATTATGAATGAATTTTTATTAGTACTGATTGGCGTTGCAATTGCGATTCTTCTGAATCTGTTCCAGAATAATGGAAGCGCAAAGAAGAAAATCATAGCGAATATGCGATATACAGAAGAAAAGCTGCAGATGATAATGGAAGAGCTTGCGGGGTACATGAAACTGGAGAAGCTCGACCACAGTGTATGGGGCGATATCATTGAGCTGGAGCATGAACTGGCACAGTTTGTGGAGGCGGCGTATAAGTACCAGAACAACACCTTTTCTTCTCATCCGAGCTATTATATTCACTACTTTGAAATGCGTACCCAGCAGTGTAACGTGCTCCATAATCTGCACTATCAGATGAAACGGCTGCGCTACATGCCGGAGCAGGCTCGGATTATAGCGGCTTATATTACGTATATGAAGAACTACATTGTGGAAATCAATATTCCGACCAAACAGATTGAGGCATTGAATGACATTTTTGCGGATATGAAAAAAGAGCCGTTGCCAAAGACACGGGAGGAATTTGAAAACCGTGCAATTCTGTATCATATTTTACTTGATCTGGAAGAATTTCTGGTGTTCAAGAAGAGATTTGTGGAATCGCTGGAGGATGTGCACAAGGAAATATATTGGGATGATTCTGTGGAAAAATAAAAGTGAAGAGAAAGGGGGCACGGCTCCTTTTTATGCTCAGAACTTATAGAATTGAAATATTGTTATAGAAATGTGAAATATTTGCGTAGATACTGCTCTGATATTTGCGATATACTGATGCAGAACAAAAAGTGAGGCAGTCGTATCTGAATGTTAGAAGAAGGGAAAAGTCAACGCAGATGAGAGCACAGCAATCGGAATTTTATAAAAAATTATTTTCACTGGTACTGCCCATCGCATTTCAGCAGTTTATGCTTGCACTTGTGGGAGCATCAGATGCGGCAATGCTCGGGCTGCTTGACCAGAATCTGCTGTCGGCGGCATCGCTGGCCGGGCAGGTAACATTTGTCTATAACCTGTTTTTAGCGGCGATGACAATCGGTACCAGTATCTTTGCGGCGCAGTATTACGGAAAAGGCGATTACTTCTCCGTGGAAAAAATTCTGGCAATAGTCCTTCGGATTACCGGAGTCGTATCGGCTGGATTCTTTGGCGTGAGTATGCTCGTGCCGCGAGCTTTGATGTGTATATTTACCTCCGACCCGGTACTTATTCAAGCGGGAATCCCTTATCTGCGGATTGTGGGAATCACATTTCTGGCGTGCAGTGTGTCACAGATTTATCTGTGCATCATGAAGAACAGCGGCAGAGCAGTGAAGAGCGTGATCATCAGCTCGGTTACCGTTGTACTCAATATTGTTCTAAATGCAGTGTTCATCTTTGGGGTGGGATCGCTGCCCCAAATGGGAATCACAGGCGCGGCACTCGCAACCGCCATTGCACGGATTGCAGAGCTGATATGGACGCTCCGGGAGAATGGCAGAAAAGACAGCATCAAAATCCGAATGGTAAATCTGGCACACATTGACCGGTCCATGCAAAAAGATTTCTGGAAATACACGCTTCCGGTGCTTGGAAATGAGCTTGTGTGGGGCTGCGGATTTGCAATGTATTCTGTCATAATGGGGCATCTGGGAACGGATGCGGTCGCCGCCAATTCCATCGCGAATATCATACGAAATCTGCTGGCATGCTTCTGCCTTGGACTGGGCAGCGGTGCAGGAATCATTGTTGGAAATGAACTGGGAGCCGGTAATTTAGAAAGAGCCCGTGAATATGGCAGGAAATCCTGTATTGTTGCAATTGCAAGCGGCGCATTTACGGGGCTGGTATTACTGACGGTAACACCACTTATTCTGAGAATGGTCAATGTGTCGGTACAGGCGGATATTTATCTCAAAGGAATGCTGATGATGTGCAGCTATTATTTGACCGCACAGTCCGTCAACAATACAACGATCGCCGGAATATTCTGCGCGGGCGGTGATTCGAGATTTGGGCTGGCCTGCGACACGGTCACCTTCTGGCTGGTGACAGTGCCACTTAGTCTGTTGGCAGCATTTGTACTGCATTTACCGGTACTTGTGGTATACTTGATCATGACACTGGATGAAATAGTGAAATTACCTGCGGTCTATCT
Organism: Hespellia sp.; assembly: GCA_028694105.1. Taxonomy (GTDB): domain Bacteria; phylum Bacillota; class Clostridia; order Lachnospirales; family Lachnospiraceae; genus Hespellia. The sequence continues at coordinate 28,445 of JAQUUC010000034.1, read as the reverse complement.
TCATTATAAGAAATACAGATGGGTGAAGAATCTGACCGAGAAGAGAGAATGTCTAAAATAATAAAAAGCAGGAAGCGAGGAAAAAGAATATGAACAAGACAGCATATCGTGCGGATTCACATGTCCACACATATTATAGCGATGATTCAGAGTGTCCGATGGAGGATATGATTTTAAAGGCCCTGGAATGTCAACTGGATGAAATTACATTTACAGAGCATGTAGACTATGGCGTGAAGACTGTCACAAACTGTGATTATGAAGCGTATTTGGCTGAGGCCGGTCAATTGAAGGAAAAGTATAAAGATAAAATCATCATCCGGACCGGAATCGAGTTTGGAGTGCAGACACATACGAAAGAATCGTTTCAGCGGGATTTTGAAGCCTATCCATTTGATTTTGTTCTTCTGAGTAATCACCAGATCGATAACAAGGAATTCTGGGATTATGAATATCAGGAGGGACGGAGCCAGGAAGAATATCAGGAAAATTATTATAAGGCAATCTATGATGTGATGCAGGTATACAAATCGTATTCTGTGCTGGCACATCTGGATATGATCAAACGATATGATCAGGCAGGTGATTTCCCGGATGAAAAGGTCATGAGATATGTAGATCCGATTTTACAGCAGGTGATTGCGGATGGCAGGGGAATTGAGATTAATACATCCAGTTTTAAATATGGGTTAAAGGATCTGATGCCATCAAGAAAGATTTTAAGGAGATACCGTGAACTTGGCGGAGAAATTATTACACTTGGTTCTGATACACATGAGACGCAGCATCTCGCAGATCACATGGAAGAAGTGAGAGCCGAACTGAAAGATATGGGATATCAGACATTCTGTACATTTGAAAAGATGCAGCCGGTATTCCATGAGTTGTAAGCAAAAGGAGCCAGTCTGGCTTTACTGTGAATATCTCATAAAAAAGTATGGAGGAAGAAGTAAATGACAATCAAAGAGAAAATGCACAATGTGAAACTGTACCTGCCGGGAGATGAAGATTTAATGAAGGAACAGACCGGATATCTGGAACGTCTGTATGATTTTAACCAGACCAGACCGTCAGAGGGAGAAAAACGTGAACAAATGCTGAAGGAAATGTTTGCGGAAATCGGAGAAGGCTGTTATATTGAGCCACCGTTCCATTCGAATTTTGGTGGGCATCATGTACACTTCGGCAATCATATTTATGCTAATTTCAATCTGACAATGGTGGATGACACACATATCTACGTGGGAGATCACACGATGTTCGGACCGAATGTAACAATTGCAACAGCTGGACATCCGATTCTGCCGGAACTTCGTGAGCAGGAATATCAGTATAATGCATCGGTGCATATTGGGAAAAACTGCTGGCTTGGCGCGGGCGTCATCGTCCTGCCGGGGATTACAATCGGTGATAATGTAGTCGTGGGCGCCGGAAGCATTGTCACAAAAGATCTGCCGTCAAATGTCATCGCTGTCGGCAATCCCTGCCACGTTTTGCGTGAAGTGAACGAGCATGACAAAGCATATTATTTTAAAGATAGAAAAATCTGAAAAATCATTTGACATTCGGATTTCACCATGCTAAAGTGGTTAGTAAATAAACCACTGAGGAAGAGTAAGTACTTGAGAGATGTTTCTTTACAGAGAGAGCTGCATGCTGAGAGCAGATCATGGAACCTTAAAAGGAATGGACTTCTGAGGGCGAATCGAAAGCATATATGGATTTTCCATCATTGCAAGTAGAGGAGACGGAGAGGAAACTCCGTTAAAAATCTTAGCGTTTCGCGAAATGCAGACGTAAAGAGTGGATATGGATTTCCCATATCAAGCAGGGTGGCACCGCAGGAGTTTTGATTTGTACTCTTGTCCCAGCATGAAAATTGCAGGGACAGGAGTTTTTTTCGCTGTTTGTCCCGATAACAACGTGATAAAAGATTCAAAAGAGAGGAGAAATACCATGAAACAAGAAAAAAACATCCCTTACAAAATTTATCTGGAAGAGCAGGAGATGCCACAGCAGTGGTACAATGTCCGCGCTGATATGAAGAACAAACCGGCACCGCTTTTAAATCCGGGTACATTAAAACCAATGACAGCAGAGGAACTGGAAGGCGTATTTTGCAAGGATCTGGTTGCACAAGAGCTTGACAATGACAATGCATACATTGATATTCCGCAGGAAATCCGCGACTTTTACAAGATGTATCGTCCGTCACCACTGATTCGTGCATACTGTCTGGAAGAAAAAATGCAGACACCTGCAAAGATCTATTACAAATTTGAAGGAAACAATACGAGTGGCAGCCACAAATTAAACTCCGCAATCGCGCAGGCTTATTACGCGAAGAAACAGGGCTTAAAAGGCGTGACAACTGAGACTGGTGCAGGCCAGTGGGGAACGGCACTTTCAATGGCATGCTCTTACCTGGATCTGGACTGTCAGGTATATATGGTAAAATGCTCTTATGACCAGAAACCGTTCCGCCGTGAAGTGATGCGGACATATGGCGCGAAGGTGACACCTTCCCCATCTGTGACAACAGAGGTTGGAAAGAAAATCCTCGCAGAACATCCGGGGACAAGCGGAAGTCTTGGCTGTGCAATCTCAGAGGCAGTAGAACAGGCGACAACGCACGAAGGATACCGTTATGTGCTGGGAAGCGTGCTCAATCAGGTGCTGCTCCATCAGTCAGTCATCGGTCTGGAGACGAAAGCTGCACTGGATAAATATGGAATCAAAGCAGATATGATCATTGGCTGCGCAGGCGGCGGCTCGAATCTTGGCGGACTCATTTCCCCGTTTATGGGTGAAAAGCTCCGGGGAGAAGCAGATTATCAGTTTATCGCGGTAGAGCCTGCATCCTGCCCAAGTCTGACCAGAGGCAGGTATGCTTATGATTTCTGTGATACAGGAAAGGTTTGTCCGCTGGCGAAAATGTATACGCTCGGAAGCGGCTTTATCCCATCACCGAACCATGCTGGAGGTCTTCGCTATCACGGTATGAGCTCTGTATTATCACAGCTCTATGAGGATGGCCTCATGGAAGCGAGATCGGTAGAGCAGACGGAGGTATTTAAAGCGGCAGAAGAATTTGCAAGAGTTGAGGGTATTCTTCCGGCACCGGAAAGCAGCCATGCAATTAAGGTAGCTATGGATGAAGCACTGAAATGCAAAGAGACTGGCGAGGAAAAGACGATCGTGTTTGGCCTGACCGGAACGGGATACTTCGATATGTATGCATATGAGGCATTCCATGATGGAAAGATGGAAGACTATGTACCGACGGATGAAGATCTTGCCATCGGATTTGCCGGACTTCCGGATATGAAATAGGACTATCTGAAAGGGGTTCAAAGTGACATTACAACAAATACGCTATGCGATTATGGTCTCTGAGACTGGATCTATGAATGAGGCGGCGAAACGACTGTTTATTACACAGCCGAGTCTTTCCAGCTCGATCAAGGATTTGGAGCTGGAGATCGGAATTCAGATTTTCAGCCGGAGCAGCAAGGGTGTGACACTGACCGAGGAGGGCAAAGAGTTTCTCGGATATGCGCGCCAGATATTAGGTCAGGTGGAGCTGCTGGAGGAGCGCTACAGTGATGCAGGAGGCAGAAAAAAATATTTCGGTGTGTCGACACAGCATTATTCCTTTGCGGTAAAAGCGTTTGTCGAGACGGTAAAAAGCCGTGATATGAAGGATTATGAATTTGCGATCCGTGAGACTAAGACAGCGGATGTCATTTTTGATGTCAGAGATGGGAGAAGCGAAATCGGCGTCTTATACGTCAATGAATTCAATGAAAAAATCATGCGGAAATTATTCCGGGACAACGAATTAAGATTCACGGAACTGTTCCAGTGTAAAAGCTATGTGTATCTTTGGAAGGATCATCCACTCGCGGGAAAGGCAAAAATCAGCCTGAAGGATTTGGAGGAGTATCCGTGCCTTTCCTTTGAACAGGGCGAAAACAATTCGTTTTATTTTGCAGAGGAAATCCTGAGTACGTACGAGTACAAGAAGACCATTAAGGCATGCGACCGCGCTACGATGCTAAATCTTATGATCGGGCTGAACGGATATACATTATGCTCGGGAATTATCTGTGAGGAGTTGAACGGAAGTGATTACGTTGCGGTTCCGCTCAAATCCGCCGAGACGATGCATATTGGATATGTAATGAGAAAGAATGCTCTTCTGAGTCATCTCGGGGAGAAATACATCGAAGAGATGATGCGGTTCGCCAAATACACAGAATCAGGAAATTAGCATTTTTTGATTTGTCTTGTTTACGAATCAGAAAAGATGCGATAGAATAGTACTATATGTAAAATTTGGGACGAAAGGAGAAAAAAAGTGAAGCAATATGCGTTTGGAGTAGATATCGGAGGGACAACCATTAAGATGGGACTGTTCACAACGACCGGAGATCTTTTAGAAAAATGGGAAATCGTGACCCGCACGGAGGATGGCGGCAAATATATTCTGGAAGATATCGCGAAAGCTGTAGAAGGCAAGCTGGCGGAAAAAGAGATTTCCAAGCTGGATGTAGAAGGAATTGGAATGGGAGTTCCCGGACCGGTTGGCGATGACGGTACGGTGTATCAGTGCGTGAACCTTGGCTGGGGTGTCTTTAATGTTGAGATTGAATTAAAGGGAATGACCGGTATGAAAGTGAAGGCCGGAAATGATGCAAATGTAGCAGCACTCGGTGAGTTATGGCAGGGCGGCGGAAAAGGCTACAAGAACATGGTTATGATAACGCTCGGAACCGGTGTGGGCGGCGGCGTTATTATGAACGAAAAAATCATCTCCGGAAGTACAGGAGCCGGTGGCGAAATCGGGCATATGCATATGGTTGACGGTGAGACAGAGGTTTGTGGCTGTGGCAATCGCGGCTGTCTGGAGCAGTATGCATCCGCCAACGGCATCGCAAGAGTGACAGCGAAATATCTGGCAGAGCATGACGATGAGAGTCTGCTGAGAAAAGAAGAAAAGATCACATCACTTGCGATATTCAACGCTGCAAAGGAAGGCGATGTGGTTGCAGTCAGGATGATTGATGAGATGGCGAACGTGTTAGGAAAGGCACTGGCGCAGGTGGCATGTGTCGTTAATCCACAAGTGTTTGTTATCGGCGGCGGAATGTCAAAGGCCGGAGATATGCTGATTGATGTAGTTCAGAAATATTTCAAAAAATATGCATTCCATGCAACGAGAGATACATTTATCAAGGTTGCGGAATTATCAAATGACGCGGGAATGATTGGCGGCGTCAGACTGATTTTAGAATAAGGCAGATAAGATGTCATTTAAACAATAGTAGGGGCCATTTGGCACCCTACTATTGTCCGTCGTGCAAGACTGGGCATTCGAGGGGAAAAAGATGGATTTTTTCGGAAAAAGAGAGAGGAAGACGAAAAAATGAGATATAAGGCAGTAATTTTTGATCTGGATGGAACCATATTAGATACACTGGAAGATTTAACAGATGCGACGAATGCCGCATTAAAGCAGAATCATTATCCGGAGCGCAGTATCGATGAGGTGCGCAGTTTTGTGGGAAATGGAATCCGTCTGCTGATAGAGCGTGCTGTGCCCATCGGTCTGACAGCCTCGGAGGTGGACCGGGTGTTTGAGGATTTTAAAACATATTACGGGGAGCACTGTTCTGACAAAACCAAACCATACGATGGAATTCCAGAGCTTTTACAGACACTGAAGAAGGAAGGCTGTAAGATTGCTGTCGTATCAAATAAAGCCGATCGTGCAGTTCAGGTGTTATGCCGGCAGTATTTCAAAGACCAGTTTGATTTCGCGGTCGGAGAACGGGAAGGAATTCAAAAAAAACCAGCACCGGACTCTGTAAATGAAACACTGCGTATATTCCGGCTGAATGCAGGAGATGCTGTTTATGTAGGAGATTCGGAAGTGGACATTCAGACTGCAGAGAATGCACATATGGACAGCATTATTGTTGACTGGGGATTTCGGGAGCGTGCATTTTTAGTGAAATCCGGTGCGGCATGTATGGTTTCATCACCGACAGAGCTTCTTTCGGAACTGGGCTCAGAGCGTACTTGAGGTTCATATAAATTTTTCGTATAATGAAAACAATGATAATTCACAGAAATACAAGATGAGGAAGATGAATGAAGAAACTGGTATTGGTTGTAGATGATAATGCGATTAACCGGAAGATTTTAAGCAGGATACTATCTTCGGAATATGATGTGATTGAGGCAGATAATGGAAAAACAGCACTGGAAATGATAAATGGACGTACCCAGAAGATATCTGCAGTTCTGTTGGATCTGGTCATGCCGGTGATGGATGGATTTGAATTCTTAGAAATGATTCAGAAAAAAAGACGGTACCGCGGTCTTCCGATCATTGTATCAACCGGAAGCAGTGACCCTGAAAATGAAAAAAAGGCACTGCGCTGCGGTGCATGGGATTTCGTCACAAAGCCTTATGAAGCAGAAATTATACGATTTCGGCTGAAAAATGCGATTGAGAGGAGCACACTGCATGCAATTCAGCAGCTGCATTATCTCAGTGACTATGATGTGCTGACTGGAATTTACAATCGCAGTAAATTTGCTGAAGAGACGGATGAGCTGCTCCGAAAAAATACGGACAAAAAGTATGTGCTTGTGCGGTTTGACGTAGAACGGTTCTCTTTGATTAATTCTTATTATGGAAGTGAAGCAGGAGACAGTCTTCTGATTCATATCGCAAACGAACTGCGCGAGTTTGCAAAAGAACAGACGGAAATCACGTATGGCAGAATAGAGGCCGATGAGTTTGCGTTTTGTACCGGATATGAAAAAGATATCGACATTGAGATGAACATTCAGCAGATGCAGGAGAGAATCAAACGATTTAAGATTCGCTTCAATCTGGTGGTTCCTTTTGGTGTATATAAGGTTACAAATCATGATATTTCAGTGAGTATCATGCTTGACAATGCAAATCTTGCGGCAAAGCAGATCAAGGGGAATTATGTAAACACGTATTCTGTCTATACAGAAGATTTAAGAGAGCATCTGACCAGTGAACAGGAGATTGTAAATGAGATGGCAGAAGCCCTTGCAAATGAAGAGTTCGCAGTTTACCTTCAGCCGAAATTCAGTCTGGCAACGAATACTCCTTCAGGAGCGGAAGCACTGGTGCGCTGGAAACATCCGGTGAAGGGAATGATTTCTCCGGGGGAATTCATTCCGGTTTTTGAGCGGAACGGATTTATTGAAAAGCTGGATTATTACATGTGGGAGCATACCTGCAGACTTTTGCACCGGTGGATTCAGGAGGGAAGAGAGCCGTTCCCTGTGTCAGTCAATGTATCAAGAAATAATTTATATAATCCATATTTAGTAGAGAATATCTGCGAACTTGCAGATAAATATGAGGTGCCTCATGAATTACTTCATATTGAAATCACAGAGAGCGCCTACACAGATACACCACTGATGATTCAGGAGACGATTGACCGGTTTCATGAGTTCGGTTTTGTAATGCTGATGGATGATTTTGGCAGTGGCTATTCCTCACTTAATATCCTCAAAGATATTGACATTGATATTCTGAAAATTGATATGAAATTTTTTGAAAAAGCAAAAATACCGGGAAGAAGTGAGAGCATTATATCTTCTGTGATTCGAATGGCAAAGTGGCTCAATATTCCGGTGATTGCAGAAGGTGTGGAGTCAACAGAACAGGTGGAGTTTCTGCGCAGTACCGGATGCGAATATGTGCAGGGATTTTGTTTTGCAAAACCGATGCCTGTGGAAGTCTATGAAGAGACTGTAAAGAAATATCAGGCAGTTCTGACACAACAGCAGGAATATGTCCGCAGGATGCTGATTGTTGATTCTGGTGAGCTGAACCGTATGATGCTTCGGGAAATCTTCGGAGACAGCTATGAGATTCAAATAGCATCAAACGGACGCGAAGCCATCGACCGGATTAATGCCTGTCGAGGCGCCGTTGATATCATTATTCTGGATATGCAGATGTCGGTGACGGATGGAGAAGCGTTTCTGGAATATAAGAAAAGCCATTCTGAGATGGCTGATATTCCGATTATCATTTTCACAGTGGATGAATCTCCGCAGATGCAGGTAAAGACACTTGCGATGGGTGCAGATGATTATATAACAAAGCCGTTTATTCCGGAGGTGATCCGAAAACGTGTGGATAATGTGCTTGCAGGGCACAATCGTTTCCGCCAGATATTCAAAGAATACAGCCGGGCAATCAAAATCGCGAGAGAGGATTCCCTGACCGGAATTTACAACCGCGCAAGCGCAGAGAAGATGGTGAACCAGATTCTCGCGGAGGAGCGGGAGAAGACGCATGCATTTTTGATGATAGATGTAGATAACTTTAAAGAAATTAACGATTCAATGGGACATAAGACCGGAGACAGAGCATTGCTCGATGTATCCAATTCACTTCAGGATTTTTTCAGGTCAAACGACATTGTGGCAAGACTGGGAGGAGATGAGTTCGGCGTATTCATGGCGGACGTACCATCTCTGCAGGTCGTGCTGAACAAATGCAGTGCATTAATGAAAGTGATTAACAAGAAAGTACTTGACGGCACAGAAAAAGGGCTGGAGGTCTCGATTGGTGTCGCATTGTCCAATGCAGACAATTCTAGTTTCAATAGTCTGTATCAGGAAGCGGATATCGCTCTTTATAAAGCAAAAGGTGCAGGGAAAAACAGGGTAGCCATTTAACACGGGCTATTCAAAAAAATGAAGATTATATATTGACAAATCAAAATAGTTGTATCATAATGAACGTATGAACAAATGCTCATATGAAAAGACGATAGGAGGTAGACGAATGGCAATTAATGATGTAGAACACTGCGACCAGCATTGCAGACATGAGGATTTGATTCAGATTGTGAATGCGCAGATGCCGGATGAAGATGAGTTGTATGATCTGGCAGAACTTTTTAAGGTGTTCGGTGATTCAACGAGAATCCGTATTCTGTTTGTTCTATTTGAAGCGGAGGTGTGCGTGTGTGATATTGCAGACACACTGAATATGACACAGTCGGCGATTTCACATCAGCTTAAGATTCTAAAGCAGTCGAAGCTGGTAAAGAGCCGCAGAGAAGGAAAGTCAGTGTTCTATTCCCTTGCAGATGGGCATGTAAGAACCATTATTGCTCAGGGGCGGGACCATATTGAAGAATGATAACAGCATAAAAATAAAGAAAAGAGGATTATATTATGAAGAAAAAATTTAAATTACAGGATTTGGATTGTGCAAACTGTGCAGCGAAGATGGAAGAGGCAATCAAAAAAATCGATGGTGTGAAGGATGCGAGCGTAAGCTTTATGACACAGAAACTGATGTTAGAAGCAGATGATGATAAGTTTGAAGCGGTGCTGGAAAAAGCAAAAGCTGCATGTGCGAAAGTAGAACCGGACTGCACAATTTTGATGTAATTGCCAATTTGGAGATGACAAGATGACGAAAAAGCAGAAAAAAGTATTAAGCAGAATTATCATAACAGCCGTTATATTTGCGATATTGATGGTTTGTGAGCATACCGGCCAGCTGGAGGGAATGAAGGACACGTGGTATCTTCTTTTTGTGATATACCTCGTTCCGTATCTGATTATCGGATACGACATTATCAAAAAAGCAGTCGTTAACATCAGTCACGGACAGGTGTTTGATGAGAACTTTCTGATGATGATTGCCACGTTCGGAGCTTTCGGTGTTGGCGAATACTCGGAAGGTGTGGCGGTTATGCTGTTCTATCAGGTCGGCGAACTGTTTCAGGGATATGCGGTTGGAAAATCCCGTCAGTCCATTTCCGATATGATGGATATCTGTCCGGAATACGCGAACATAGAAGCGGATGGAGAATTGAAAGAAGTGGATCCTGAGGAGGTAGAGATCGGAAGCATTATCATCGTGAAGCCGGGGGAGAGAATTCCACTTGACGGCGTTGTTGTGGAGGGAGAATCCCTCATTGATACAGCGGCACTGACCGGGGAATCAGTTCCCAGAAGAGCGGCTGCCGGTGATGATATCATCAGTGGATGTGTCAATGGAAGCGGTACACTGAAGGTCCGCACGACAAAAGAGTTTGATGATTCTACCGTTGCGAAGATTCTTGAATTAGTTGAAAATGCGAGCAGTAAAAAGGCAAAGGTTGAGAATTTCATTACCAGATTTGCGAAATATTATACACCGGTCGTCACAATCGGCGCAGTACTGCTTGCGATTATCCCGCCGCTGGTGTTAGGAGGCGGATGGACGGACTGGATCCAGAGAGCATGTATCTTTCTTGTAATTTCATGCCCGTGTGCACTCGTGATTTCCGTGCCGCTCGGTTTCTTCGGCGGCATTGGAGCCGCATCGAAGATTGGCGTTCTTGTGAAAGGAAGCAACTTTTTAGAGGCTGTTTCAGAGATGACAACAATTGTTTTTGACAAGACGGGAACACTGACAAAGGGTGAGTTCAAGGTTGCAGGCATTTATCCGGTGGGCATGACAACAGAAAAGCTGCTTGAAATCGCAGCTTGCGCAGAAGGCTATTCGAATCACCCGATTGCCGGATCCATCAAGGAGGCTTATGGAAGCTCCATTGATATGAACCGTGTCACAGAAAGCTCAGAAGTGGCAGGACATGGAATTCATGTGTTCGTGGATGGAAATGATATCCTGATTGGAAATGAAAAACTGATGAAAACGAAGCACATTTCGTTTCAGAGATGTAATCAGATGGGTACCATCATCTATGTAGCACAAAATGGTGAATTTGCAGGCTCGATCGTCATTTCAGATACCATCAAAGACGGCGCAAAAGAAGCAATTTCCAATATGAAGCATGCCGGGGTCAGAAAATGTGTTATGCTGACCGGAGACCGTAAAGAGGCAGCAGAAGCAGTTGCAAAAGAACTGGGAATAGACGAGGTTCATGCAGAGCTACTTCCGGGGGACAAGGTTTCCGAAGTTGAAAAACTGCTTCATGCAGAAATCGGAAAAGAAAAGACGGCATTTGTCGGAGACGGTATCAATGATGCACCGGTTCTGACAAGAGCGGACATCGGAATCGCAATGGGCAGCATGGGCTCCGATGCCGCGATTGAAGCGGCAGATGTGGTACTGATGGACGATGATATCGGCAAGATCGCATCGATTGTTAAAATATCCAGAAAGACGCTTAAAATCGTAAAGCAGAATATTGTGTTTGCCCTTGCTGTAAAAGCAGTTGTGTTATTGATGGGGGCTCTTGGAATGGCGAATATGTGGGAAGCAGTCTTTGCGGATGTAGGTGTTTCCGTCATTGCGATCCTGAATGCCATGAGAGCTTTAAAGACAAAATAAACCATGTGGGTTGTTCAAGAATTTGTACAAAATCTGTCTGAAATTAGGGAGAATTGTTCTAAATTCAAAACATGACAAAAATTTCACATAGTGCTCTTGTAAGGAAGAGAAAAACATGTTATTGTATGCATGGTGAGAGACAGTTAGCGACTGTTAACACCATGCATTTTACTATATTAATTATCTTTTTAGATTGTACCTTAAGTGGTGCGGAGAAAATAGGAGGGTTTTAAACATGGCAGAATTTCAGCAATGGCAGGGATTTGAAGGCAGACTCTGGAAAGAAGAGATCAACGTAAGAGAATTCATTCAGAAGAATTACACACCTTACGATGGAGACGAATCATTCTTAGAGGGACCGACAGAAGCAACAGACAAATTATGGGGCAAATTACAGGAACTTCAGAAAGAAGAAAGAGCAAAAGGCGGAGTTCTTGATATGGAAACAGAGGTCGTATCTGGTTTAACAGCATATGGCGCTGGATATATTGATGAGAGCATGAAAGATTTAGAGCAGATTGTAGGTCTTCAGACTGACAAACCTTTAAAGAGAGCATTCATGCCTTACGGTGGAATTAAGATGGCAGAGCAGGCTTGTACAACATACGGTTATGAGCCAAGCCCTAAATTACATGAAATCTTTACAAAATATCACAAAACACATAATCAGGCTGTATTTGATATCTACACAGATGAGATGAAGAAAGCTCGTCACAGCCATATTATTACAGGTCTTCCGGATACATACGGAAGAGGCCGTATCGTAGGTGACTACCGCCGTGTAGCTCTTTACGGAATTGATTTCTTAATTGAATCAAAGAAGAAAGACAAAGAGATTTTCGAGCGTCATGGCATGAAAGGTACAGATTTCCGTCTGCGTGAAGAAGTTGCAGAGCAGATTCGTGCCCTTCAGCAAATGAAAGAGATGGCAGCAGCATACGGATTTGATATCTCAGAGCCTGCTAAGAATGCAAAAGAAGCAGCTCAGTGGTTATACTTCGGATACCTTGCAGCAATCAAAACTCAGAACGGTGCAGCTATGTCAGTTGGTCGTGTATCAACATTCCTTGATATCTATATTCAGAAAGATATCGCAGCAGGAATTCTGACAGAAGCTCAGGCTCAGGAATTAATTGACCACATGGTAATGAAATTCCGTATGGTTAAATTTGCTCGTATTCCATCATACAACCAGTTATTCTCTGGTGACCCGACATGGGCTACTCTTGAAGTTGGTGGACTTGGAATGGACGGACGTTCAATGGTTACTAAGACAGACTACCGTTTCTTACACACATTAGTAAACATGGGACCTTCACCGGAGCCAAACTTAACTGTATTATATACACCAGCTCTTCCAGAGAACTTCAAGAAGTTCGTAGCTGACATTTCAGTTAAGACAAGTTCGATCCAGTATGAAAATGATGATGTTATGCGTCCGGTATGGGGTGATGATTACTCAATCTGCTGTTGTGTATCAGCTACACAGACAGGTAAAGAGATTCAGTTCTTCGGCGCTCGTGCAAACCTTGCAAAATGCTTACTTTACGCTATCAACGGTGGTGTTGATGTGAAGAACAGAGAGCAGGTAGGACCAGCTTACAAACCAGTTTCTTCTGAATATTTAGACTATGATGAAGTTATGGAAAGCTTTGACCGCATGATGGAATGGTTATCTAAGTTATATGTAGATACACTGAACATGATTCATTACATGCATGACAAATACTACTATGAATCAGCAGAGATGGCTCTGATCGACACAGATGTAAGACGTACATTTGCTACAGGTATTGCTGGATTCTCTCACGTAGTAGATTCACTCAGTGCTATCAAATATGCAAAAGTAAAAGCAATCCGTGACGAAGATGGTCTTGCAGTTGATTTCGAGACGGAAGGAGACTTCCCAAGATACGGTAACGATGATGACCGCGCAGATGAAATCGCCGTTTGGTTACTTCGTACATTCATGCACAAATTAAGAAAATGCCATACATACCGTGATTCAGAGCCAACAACATCAATCCTTACAATTACATCAAACGTTGTATATGGTAAGTTTACAGGGGCTCTTCCGGATGGACGTAAAGCAGGCGCTCCATTAGCACCGGGAGCTAACCCATCTTACGGAGCAGAGCAGAATGGTTTATTAGCATCACTCAACTCTGTTGCAAAACTTCCATATGAGGAAGCTTTAGATGGTATCTCTAATACACAGACAATCAACCCAGACGCACTTGGACACAATGAAGAAGAGCGTGTTGGAAACCTTGTAAATGTATTGGACGGTTACTTTGGTCAGGGACCACATCACTTAAACGTAAACGTATTCGGTAAAGAATTACTTGAGGATGCGATGGAACACCCAGAGAAGCCAGAATATGCTAACTTTACAATCCGTGTATCTGGATATGCTGTTAAATTCATTGACTTAACAAGAGAACAGCAGATGGACGTTATTTCAAGAACATTCCACGATCACATGTAATTATAAGTTATAGTTATATCAAAGAAAACGCCTGCATTTTGCAGGCATTTTCTTTATCTGAAACGGTTATCATATAACATAGAAGGAGAATCATATGACGACAGGATATATTCATTCATTAGAAAGCTTTGGAGCTGCTGACGGACCGGGAGTGAGATATGTAATTTTTACAACCGGATGTCCGATGCGCTGCCAGTTCTGCCATAATCCGGACACATGGAAGATGGACAAAGGAACACCTTATGAAGTAGATGAACTGCTTAAGAAAGCATTGAAATACAAACCATACTGGGGAGCAGAGGGCGGTATCACGGTCAGCGGCGGAGAGCCCTTGATGCAGATTGATTTCGTGACAGAATTGTTCCAAAAGGCGAAAGCGAAAGGGGTTCACACAACACTTGATACCAGCGGCAACCCGTTTACAAGAGAAGAGCCTTTCTTTTCAAAGTTTACAAAGTTGATGGAGTATACAGATCTTGTCATGCTTGATATCAAACAGATTGATGATGAGCAGCATAAGATTCTGACCGGATTCTCGAACAAGAATATTCTGGAGATGGCAACGTATCTCTCAGACACCGGAAAGGCAATGTGGATCCGTCATGTCCTAGTACCGGGCGGAAGTGATAATGATGTGTATCTGAAGCGTCTTCGCGCGTTTATCGATACGCTCAAGACCGTTACGAGAGTCGATGTCCTGCCATACCATACACTGGGAACATTCAAGTGGGAAGAATTAGGGCTTGAGTATCCGCTGAAAGGTGTAAACCCACCGACGAAAGAGCGGGTGGAGAATGCACTTGAGATATTGACGAAGTAGAAATGACAGAAGAGAATAGGAAAGGCAGCTGAATCGGCGTTTTGATGGCGATTTGGCTGCCTTTTTGTGGTTGTTTAAAGAAAAACTATCGAAAAGTTCATGAAAAACAAGCGCAGAATCGGAATTTCTATAAAAATCATGTGTTGCTTGCACTTTTTACAGAGGAATAATAGGAAAGTGTCTGTAAATATGCAAGCAACATGTATTTTTTACAGAATAAGCTATTCTATGACTCAATTCTTATTAGAAATGAAGAGATTTTCTTGAAAAATGTATGTAAACTAGCTTATTTAAAGAAAAGTGTCTTGAATGATCTTCTGAATATTTTCCGAGTCGACCGGATGCGCGGCGGTTTCAAATGTTGTAATGAAGTTGACAGATGGAATAATCCCGTGATCAGCAAATATTTTGAGCTTGTTAAAAGCACTATCACGATAAGACTGCTTATCCATTAACCCAAAATGTTCCCAGTAAAAGATTTCCTGCGAGTGGGGGTGAAGAATTGTGAAATCCGGATAAAAGGTTCCGTCATCCAGATGGAGAGCTGCTTCATATCGATAAGGTACTTTGCCACGAAACAGTGCATTGGCAATCATTACCTCTGATTTAGAACGAACCATGTGACCTGCTAAGGTTTTATGAATCAAGCTTTCCGGGTAATTGGAATTATGTTCATAGTCCGCTGCAGCCCACTGCGATAATTCCTTTGACATGGTTTGAAAATAAGGGAGTAAAAGCTCTTTGTAAGGGGAAGCTTCCTCTAGTAAACGCTGAGATGCATCCGGTATTTTTTCACAATTTTCAAGGTATTGATTCAAGAAATGTAATTGCCGGGTGAGCTCTTCCAGCTGCAGCGAACAGTATTTCTTAAGCGCCAGTTTTTCCGCCAGCTGTCGGTTCTTCTTTTTGATATAAATAGGGGCTGCGCCATTACTTTTGTACCAATTCGTGTAATTTCCGCATTTGCAGCAGAGAAGTTCGTCTTTTGGAAGTGTTTTCAGCTTTTGTTTTAGGACATTTATTTGCCTCGTAATGGTCAGCTTTTGGTTTCTAAGTGTTTGATTGTTCATTGTTTTGTACCTCCTAAAATTCTTTAAAATTTTTTAAAATGAAATAGTAGAATCTGCGCAATATAAAATTTGCGCGGAATCGTGCAGGAAAAAATGAACTGGCATGGCTAAACGAATCAAAACTGGCTATACAAGAATGACCACTTTGTGATATGATAAAAAATATTCTGATAGCAGATCGTGATTCAGAGGGCGAATTGCCCTATATAAATACAGACAAGGAAAGGACATATCTTATGTCATCACATAATCATCAAAAGAAAATTGCGCTCATCAATGATTTGTCGGGCTTTGGCAGATGCTCGCTGGTGGTTGCGCTCCCAATTATCTCAACAATGAAAGTGCAGTGCTGCCCGCTGCCAACTTCGATTTTTTCGAATCATACCGGATTTGCGAGCTATTATATGGAAGATTTTACGGACAAGATGGTGCCGTATATGGAAGAATGGAAAAAGCTGGACCTGCATTTTAATGGAATCTGCAGTGGATTCCTTGGGTCGGCGCAGCAGATTCAGATTGTAAGTGATTTTATCCGGAGTTT
Organism: Hespellia sp.; assembly: GCA_028694105.1. GTDB lineage: Bacteria > Bacillota > Clostridia > Lachnospirales > Lachnospiraceae > Hespellia. The sequence continues at coordinate 12,161 of JAQUUC010000034.1, read as the reverse complement.
TAAACGGAAAGACACCGTGGTTCTGATCGACCCGGTCATGGGAGATCATGGAAAGACATATTCCACATATACAGCGGAAATGTGCGCGAAAATGAAAGAGCTGGTGCAGTATGCGGATATCCTGACACCGAATATCACAGAGGCGTGCATCCTGACGGACACCGAGTATAAGAAAAGCTGGCGGACAAAGGAAATCATCTGTATGGCAGAAACGCTTGCAAAGCAGGGACCGCAGAAGGTCGTCATTACCGGAATCCCACAGAAGAGCTTTATTGCGAACTTATGTTATGAGCAGGGCAAGGAATCTTCGATTCAGAAAGTGCAGCGGATAGGAAATGAACGCTCCGGAACAGGAGATATCTTTGCATCCGTGCTGGCAGCAGATGCAGTAAACGGTGTTGCGTTTGATGAATCGGTTCGAAAAGCATCGAAATTTATTAAGAAATGTATTGTAAGATCCAATGAACTGGATATCCCGCTTACAGACGGGGTATGTTTTGAGGAAGTCCTGCACACCTTATACCGAAGATAATTAAAATATGACAGAAGCATGAGAGCGATAGAAACACAACAGAGAGGATGAAGTGAGAAATGAAAAAAGCAGAGACAATTTTATATGAAGTACATGGTGGATTATATGTAAATCTGACGAATCGATGTCCATGTGCATGTACCTTCTGCCTGAGACAGACAAGAGATCACATGGAAAATTCAAATCCATTGTGGCTGGATCATGAGCCGTCATTTGACGAAGTAAAAGAAGAATTCAAAAAGTTTGACATGACAAAATATACGGAGCTTGTTTTCTGCGGGTTCGGTGAGCCGACAGAGCGGATTGATCTGTTGCTTAAGGTCGCGAAATACGCAAAGGAGCAGTACGATATTAAGACACGAATCAATACCAATGGTCTGGGGAATCTTGTCAATGACAGAGACATTACGCCGTCTTTGAAAGGTTTGATCGATACTGTATCCATCAGTCTCAACACGCCGAATAAAAAACGGTATCACGAACTGGTAAGGAGCAAATTTGGAGACATTTCCTATGATGCCATGCTTTCCTTTGCAAAAGAAGCGGTGCAGTATGTGCCAAATGTTGTTATGACTACCGTGGAGACAACCCTGACGAAGGATGAGGAAGAAGAATGCCGCAGGATATGCAAAACACTTGGTGTGACATACCGCATTCGTGAATGGGTGGACTAGATATAAAACTCGGGGCAGAAAGAATAAATTATTTTTTGCTTAATTTCGCCGGAAAACGTATTACAATAAGAATAGATTAATCAGACAAGTAATAGGCGAGGAGGAGTGAAAGATGAAGAAAATGATTTTAGGAATTGTTGCAATTGCAGCGATTGCAGGAGTTGCAATCTGCTCATTCTGCATGATAAAAGAAGATTAAGAGTAAAAATAAAAAGTGGCTGACGCATGAAGCTGATTTTCAGCTAATGCGACAGCCACTTTTATCATCTTAACATTATTACTTAAAGAATTTTGCAATCAGAAAAATCAACGCCGGTCATCTGGTCCTGTGTTGCACTTACACTTATGTAAAATTCAATTTTATTATCTTTTGAAATTTTTTTCAGAGTGTCAATGAACTTTGGAAGTTTATCCAATGTGATGTCGGCTTGTTTTAATATGCCGTCAATAAGAATTGTCTCGATATCGTTGTTGCCTGCAACCATACCATATAAGAAACCTACGAACTCATCCACTTTTGTAATGTCAACATAATCTGCCATACAGATTGCGCGAACATTAAAATCTACGCTCAATGTATCCTTGTGACTTTTCTTGATTAAGACCACATTTCCGTCCGTTGTCTTAACCGCCTCGTTTGCTAACTCGATCATTTGTTGTGTTTTTCCGCTGCCTTTAGGGCCTGTAATTAAATTAACCATGGCACTATCTCCTTTATGTGTTTTATTTGAGTTCTTCAGCTCATTTAATGATTAGTTTCATTATACACGAAAGAGTGAAAAGGAACAACTGGAAAAGGAAAAAACAGAAAAATTTAATAATATTACCTAAAATTTGTTCGATTTAGTACTTTACTCTTGTAAACTGAAAAAATCTGTGATAAATTATTGGAGTATGTCAAAACTCAGGAGAGTCTCATGCAATAAAATGAGCGCCGAAGGTGTACGCAAAAAGATCGTGACTTTTTGTTAGTCTCTCAGGCAAAAGGATGGAGGAAAAGAAAAAAATGTTTACAGCAATTAATGATTTTATCACGTGGTTTGATGGGTTCGTATGGGGAATCCCGCTCATCGTTCTGATTCTGGCAACAGGAATCTATTTAACAATTCGTTTGGGTTTATTACAGATAAGACATCTGGGAAAAGCCCTGAAATTCATGATCAAAAATGAAGAAGACGGTTCAGGAGAGGTTACAAGTTTTGGAGCGCTTTGTACAGCATTATCGGCAACGATCGGAACCGGTAACATTGTCGGTGTTGCGACTGCACTTGCAGCAGGTGGTCCGGGAGCGTTATTCTGGATGATCGTGGCGGCATTCTTTGGAATGGCTACGAAGTATGCAGAAGGACTTCTGGCAATTAAGTATCGTACAATTGACGAAGACGGTCATGTACTTGGCGGACCTTTCTACTATATTGAAAATGGTATGGGAAAACAGTGGAGATGGCTTGCGAAGATTTTTGCATTTTTCGGTGCTGGAGTCGGACTTCTTGGAATCGGTACATTTACACAGGTCAATGGTATCGCATCCGCAGTGACGAACTTTTTTGATCCGAATATGCAGAACACGGTCAGCCTGTTTGGAAACCGGTATTCCATTGCAACTGTTATTACATGTCTGGTGCTGACATTCTGCGTTGGACTTGTTGTTATCGGCGGACTGAAGAGAATTGCGAAAGTATCGGAAGTCGTTGTTCCATTTATGGCAGTGTTATATTTTGTATTTGCATTTATCATTTTAATTACACATATCAGTGCAATTCCTGCGGCACTTGTAACAATTGTAAAATCAGCATTTACAGGCAGTGCACTTGCGGGTGGTGTTGCCGGAAGTATGATCGTTGCCATGCAGAAGGGTATTGCGAGAGGTATCTTCTCCAATGAGGCCGGCCTCGGTAGCGCACCGATCGCAGCCGCTGCGGCACAGACGAAAGAACCGGTCCGTCAGGGTCTGGTTACAATGACTGGTACATTTATTGATACAATCGTCATCTGTACCATGACCGGACTTTCGATTGTAATCATGGGAACATGGAACATAGGGCTGGAAGGTGTTGCAATTACAACAGCCGCATTCCAGAAGGGACTTCCATTCTCACCGGTTATATCTTCATTTGCACTGATGCTTTGTCTGGTATTCTTTGCATTTACGACAATTCTCGGATGGAATTATTATGGTGAACGCTGTCTTGAGTATTTATCAAATCGTAATCAGACAGCAGTGAAGACTTACCGCTGGTTATACATTGCCGCCGTATTCTTCGGACCATATATGACGGTTGCCGCTGTATGGAATATCGCAGATATCTTCAATGCGCTGATGGCGATTCCGAACTTGATTGCTTTGATCTGGCTGAGCAATGTCGTTGTAAGCGAGTCGAAGGATTACTTTAAAAGAATGAAAGAAAAATAAAAGAGAGAGTAAATGTGTGGAGAGGTAATATTGAAATGTGTGAACATTTCCAATATTGCCTCTTTTCAATTGAAACGATCCCTGCCACACAAATAAACTTAAAATTATAATACAAACTTTAAAATTACAATACAAAAGGCTCAGAACATTATACAATCATCTTAACTTATCAATATGAATTCAAAGGAGCTTGTTATGAATTTAGAACATGGACGTATAGAATATCGTGAAAATCCCATCGGCTTAGATGTGCAGAGACCAAGATTTTCATGGATTGTCAAATCGGATCAAAACAATTGCATGCAGGAAGCATACCAGATTCAGGTCACAGAAAATGAGTCAGAACGCAAAATCGTCTGGGATTCCGGTAAAGTAAGCAGTGATCAGTCGATCCTCGTGAAATATGCAGGAGAAGATTTGAAAGCAGAGACAGCGTATCTTGTAAAGATTCATGTGTGGGATAATCAGGGCGAGCAGGCAGCGCTTGAAATGTCTTTTGAAACGGGCTTGCTGCATCCTAAACAGATGAGCGCAAAATGGATTACATCAGGATTTGCAGAAGAAGAGAAGACATGCCCGGTATTCGTGCGCACTGTGAACTGTGAGAAGAAAATTGCAAGAGCAAGAATCTATGCGACTGCTCACGGTTTATATGAGATTGCTATCAATGGAAACAAAGCAGGCGAGCAGTTCTTTGCTCCGGGATGGACAAGTTATCATCATCGCCTGCAGTATCAGACCTATGATGTAACGGAGATGTTGACAAGTGATAATACAAGTGAGAATACAATCGAGATTACGGTTGCTGACGGATGGTACAAGGGGCCATTTGGATTTACACTTCGCCCGAACATTTACGGAGATAAGACTGCGGCTTTAGCGGAACTACACATTACCTATGAAGATGGAACGAAAGAAGTGATTGCCACCGATGATTCATGGCAGGTTACGACAGGAGCCATTCGTGAGAGCCAGATTTATCTCGGCGAGACAATTGATACGACTGTGGCAGCACAGACATTTGCACCGGTACAGATTTTAGATGAAGGAAAAGAAAATCTGATTGCACAGGAAGGCGAGGAGGTTCGTATTACAGAACGCACTTCGGCAGAAGAATTAATCGAGACTCCAAAAGGCGAATTGGTCTTGGACTTTGGCCAGAACATGAGCGGCTTTGTGGAAATGCATGTGCAAGGCGAAAAGGGACAGAAGATTGTGATTCACCATGCAGAAGTACTGGATAAAGATGGGAACTTCTATCCAGAGACACTTCGTCAGGCAACATCAATTGATACATTTATCTGCGATGGAAATGAACAGATTTTCAGACCACATTTTACCTTCCATGGGTTCCGCTACATCCGAATCGAAGGAATGGAAAAAGAAACAGTTAAACTGGAGAATTTTGTTGCATGTACCCTTCATTCTGACATGGAAATGACAGGTGAGTTTCAGTGTTCCAATGAGATGGTGAACCAATTGCAAAGCAACATTCAGTGGGGAATGAGAAGTAACTTCCTTGAGATTCCAACAGATTGCCCGCAGAGAGATGAACGTCTTGGCTGGACAGGTGATGCACAGATTTTTGCGGCAACAGCATCGTATAATATGAATACCGCTCTTTTCTTTACAAAGTGGTTGCGTGATCTGAAAGCAGAGCAGACAAAAGAATGGGGTGTCCCTCATGTGGTGCCAAATATTTTAGGTGATCAGGCAGGAGCGGCAGCGTGGAGTGATGTGGCAACCATCGTTCCATGGACGGTGTACGAAACATTTGGCGATAAGAACGTTCTGGAAAATCAGTATGAAAGTATGAAAGGCTGGGTTGATTACATCACTGAGCACTGTGATGAGAATGGTCTTTGGCAGAACGGATTCCAGTATGGTGACTGGCTTGCGCTGGATAAAGAAGAAAGCGCAGACAGAACGGGAGCAACCGATAAGTACCTTGTTGCAAATGCGTACTATGCATATTCTTGCGATATCGTTGCGAAGGCAGCGGCAGTTCTTGGAAAAACAGAAGAAGAGAAGCAGTATACGCAGTTACATCAGAAGATTGTAGCATTATTCAATGAAGAATACATTACCAAAACCGGAAGAATGGTCAGTGAGACCCAGACTGGATGCGTGCTGGCACTACGTTTCAATCTTGCGAAAGAAGAATATAGAAATCGCATCATGAAGTCACTGGTGACCAATATTGAGAACCATAAGAATCATTTGTCAACAGGATTTGTCGGCACACCATATATTTGTCACGCATTGTCAGAAAATGGAATGCATGATCTGGCGGGAACCATTTTCCTTCAAGAAGATTACCCTTCATGGCTCTATGCGGTGAAGAAGGGCGCGACCACCATCTGGGAACGCTGGAATTCAATTATGCCGGACGGAAGTTTTGATGAATCGGGAATGAACTCACTCAATCACTATGCATATGGTTCTATTGGCGAGTGGATGTATAAGAAGCTTGCGGGAATCAACATCTTGGAAGCTGGTTATAAAAAAATTCAGATTAAACCAATGTTCATGAAAGGAATTACATGGGCGGATGCAAGTCTGGAAAGTGTATATGGAACCATTCGAAGTGCGTGGAAATGTGAGAATCATGTCATCACTGTTGATGTGACAATACCTGCAAATACAACAGCAGATATCTATTTGCCTGAAAAAGAGGAAATGCTGACTGTTGGGTCAGGAACCTATCATTACGAATATGCGACTGAGACAAAACTAGAAAAAGACCGTTTCTCCATGGATTCTACTTTGAAGCAGATAATCGCCGAGCCTTTGGCAGTGGAAATGTTCAATCAGGCGGTGCCGGGGATGCTGGATGGACCAATGATTAAATTCGCATATGACATGACGATGTCAGAATTGGTTGCACAGGCACCGCAGGCGAAGCCTTTGTATGAGGCTGTGATTGCAGCGTTAAATCAGCAGTAACAAAAATCACAAAAGTCACGAATTGAAACTATTAAATAGTTGCTTTTCGTGACTTTTGGCGTTATAATAAAAGAAAAAGGAAAGAAGGAGTGGAACATGAAAACGAAATTCCCAGAGTATTTAAGTTTGATGCGCAAATTGCGAGGATACACACAGTCGCAGATGGCAGAACGTTTGGAGATTTCCCGTTCTACTTATACGAATTACGAATCGGGATATCGTTCCCCTGATTTTGAAGCATTGGAGAAAATCAGCGAGATCTTAGAGTGCTCGTTGGATGACTTGTTTGGCAGAACGATACAGCGAACGGAATCCATGCTTAGGGAATCGAATAGTGCGTATCAGGTGAAAAGACAGCCTGATAAGAAAAAGAAACTTGCCATTGGGGCACAGGATTTTCGATGGCTTAGAGAAGCGAATAGTTATTTTGTGGATAAGACGATGTTGATTTCGGAGTTTCTGGAATCAAATTATCAGGTAACACTGATTACAAGACCGAGACGTTTTGGAAAGACGATGAACATGTCTATGGTGGCAGAATTTTTAGACTGCACAAAAGAATCGGCAGATATCTTTGAAGGAACGCATATTAGTAAAGGCTATCAGATGACAGAGATGAATCAGCATCCGGTTCTGTTTTTATCCTTTTTAAATGTAAAAGGGAATACTGCGACGGCCATGATTCATCAGTTGGTGCATGTATTGCGAGAAGCATATGAAAAGTATGCTCATGAACGAAAGAGCGAAAAAGTATCAGACTATCTTAGAAAGAATGCGGAACAAATCGAACGTCGTTTCAATCAGGAAAAACTATCCGGAGAAGAATGGCATATTATTGTTCCGGCTATTTCGATATTATGTCAGGTACTTCAAGAGTATTATGGGGAAAAGGTTTATTTACTTTTGGATGAATACGATACACCATTTATTTCAGCAAATGTGGGTGGATATTACGATGAAGTCAGAGGGATTCTTTCCGGTATGTACAGTTCATCTCTCAAGGGAAATGCTGCTTTAGAAAAGGCACTCGTAACTGGTATCCAGAGAGTTGCAAAAGAAAATATTTTTTCTGGATTGAACAATCTGGTTGTGTGTACCGTGAACGAACCAGAATATGCAGAATACTTCGGGTTTACCGAGACAGAGACAGAGGAGCTGCTTCGATATTATGGATTAGAGTTGTCGGACGAAGTGAAGGATATGTACGATGGCTATTTGTTTGGTTCTGTTGAGTTATATAATCCATGGTCTATTACATCCTACGCTGCAAGGAAGAAGCTCAATTACTATTGGGTCAACACGAGTGAAAATAGTATGATTCAGGATGCGCTTGAAAACAGCAGCCGGACATTTGTAAATGATTATGAACACTTAATTGAGCAGGGAACGGTGGAGGTCCAGCTTGATCTGGAATCATCCTATTATGAGCAGGCTGACGATGCATCCCTCTGGGGACTGCTTGTCAATGCGGGTATGATTACGATTTTGGAAGAGATCGAGGATGATTTCTGTATCGTAAAAGTTCCAAATGATGAGGTGAGGAAGGAATTTCAGAAACTGACGGCACATTATCTGAAAGTGCAGGAGGGGCATATTGCCAAGATGCTCAGGCATCTGAAATCTGAGCGCATACAGGAGTTTTTGGAAGAATACCGACTGATATTATTAGAATTACCATCTTATTATGATTTGAAAAATGAGAATAGCTATCACATGATGATGCTTGGTATGTGCGCATTTCTGTACAAAGATTACGAGGTAAAGAGTAATCGGGAAAGCGGCAATGGGCGAAGCGATATATTACTTTGTTCAAAGAAAACACAATATCCCAATTTTATTTTAGAATTCAAGTATGCAAAAGATGATACAGATAATTTGGACTCGCTTGCTCAGACTGCTTTGAATCAGATAAAAGAGAAACAGTATGAGGCCGGCTTGGATGGAAAGGTCTATGCAATTGGATTGGCACATAGTGGTAAAAAGGTCGAGATGAAGAGCGAGATTTTTTAAGATATGGTATTGATAATTATTCCTTGAGAGTATATACGATAGGAGGTGTTCATATGGATGAATTCCTAGATGTCCAAATTAAAGACGGAAGTATTATGTTATCAAAAACGTTTAAACACAAAACTTTAGAAGAAAGGGCAGCGGAGTTCGACGGAAAAGTTGGCCCATATGATGAATTTTCATGGGGAGATGCAGAAGGAAGCACTGGTAGAGCTTGTTCAATGAAATTAATCAAGGAGAAATTCTTTCTGTAGAAAGGGTTAGTGGTAAGCAAAACATACTTTAATGCATATTGGGGCAAAGTTGGAAGGTGAAAACATATGACAATCGAAGAAATTATGAGGATGAATAGCAGAAGTACGGTTGCATCAGAACCCTTACCGCAATGGTTAAGAGAACCCTCAGCGTATCACGTCAAGAAGAAAAAGCAGGGCGAGTTTACGGTTGAAGACTACCAAAATTTCCCAGACGATTACCGTGTGGAATTGATTGACGGTGTTGTGATTGAAATGGAAGGACCACATTCTGGTCATCAGATGATTGCTGGGGAAGTTCATCGTCAGATTGCAAACTATATCAAAGCGGAAAAGGGGAAGTGTATCCCGGGAATCGCGCCGTTAGATGTTCAACTGGATCAGGATATCTGGACGATGGTGCAGCCGGATGTAATGATTGTCTGCGACAGAGACAAATTCATAAACGGTAACGTATTTGGAGCACCGGACTGGGTCATGGAAGTGATTTCAAAATATTCCAAACGAAAAGACTGCGTGAAGAAGTTGAATAAGTATATGGAAGCTGGAGTTCGAGAATATTGGATTGTAGACCCACAAGAGCAGACGGTGACGGTATATGACTTTGAACATAGTCGTTTCCCAATAAACTACACATTTGAAGACCAGATTCCAATTGCAATCTTAGAAGGAAAGTTGAAGATTGATATGAGAGAAGCAAAAGAGTATCTCTATATGTATGATGAGAAGTAAAAAAGAAGTCCACGTGGTTTACTGCGTGGACTTTCTGTATTCATAAGGCGTGACATGATATTTCTTCTTAAATACATTCTGGAAATAAGACTGGGAAGAGAAACACAGGTACTCGCTGATTTCACTTAAAGATTTGTCGGTGAATGCAAGAAGACTCTTCGCTTCTTCTAATTTTCGTCTCATGATAAATTCATTCAAGTTGAATCCGAGTTCCTTTTTGAACTTTTTGGACACATAGGATGGACTTCGCCCGATTGCATCTGCCACATCACTGACGGAAATTGATTGATTCGTATGGGTGGAAATGAACTGCATACAGGCGAAGATATCTGGCGACATTCCCTGAGGAATTTTATTCGCAGCGACACGGTTCGTAAAATCGATCAAAGCAGTGTAGGTTAATCTCTTTACTTGGTCAATGGATGTGGATTTCTCGGATTCCTGAATATAAGTGTCACTGAGCTGATAAGCGGTTTCAATATCTAAACCACCGGTAATGCTGTGTCTTGTAAGCTGAGTGATACTGGAAATTGCAATGTTTTTTTCCTGACGTAAGGAAGTTTCACCGATGGTTCCACTGGAAAAGTTACGGTCATAAGAGAGCAGACGCTTCAGCGCTTCGAGATTGCCTTCCTCCACATAATGATATAATTCACGTTCGAACTGGTAGGTATTGTGAAAGATTTCCTCCTCCTTTGCCTGATAGAGGCTGGCAGAATGCTTTTCACCGATTCGATTCAGAAGAGAAGCTGACGTATCGGTAAAGTAGGTAGTTGGATTCAATATTTCGTGATTCAGTGTGATATTAATCAAGGAGAGAAGATTTAAAAACTGCTCATGCGAAAAGGTCGGTGTAATCTGAAAATAGTTCCAGACATCGTCTTTATGTGTCGGAGAGACGGACCATTCCATCAGAATGCGGGGCAGAGAATCCTGTCGGATTCTGGTGGTGCTGATCGGCCCGGCAATAATGGTTTCGTCAGTATCCGGGTTGTGGACACATCCATAATATAAAAATTCATTGGTAATAGCATAGTGCATATGGTCGTTGGAAGAGAACTGTGGAGCCCCGGAGAAGTCTGCAAATGAAAATGGAATTTCATGAAAGGGCAGTCGAAATAAACATTCCTTTCCCTGATAATATTGTAGTGGAAGAAATGTGCTCTGGTATAAAATATGTAAATACTGAATGGTTGTATTTTCGGAAGAATTCATTATCAAACCTCTCAAATGTATTTGACTTGATTTTACAATAATAAACTCATAATTACAATACAAAACAATGCAAAAACGTTAATATACAATCAGAACATAAATAAGCGCTTATGCAACCCTTCAATTTTACGAATCTAAAGGAGAAATAAAATGGCAAAGAAACCTCTTGGAAAAGACAGCATGGGTATTCAAAAGACCATGCGGTTTACAGACTATTTAGGGGATGGTCTGGGACAGTTACCACTGAATATGATGTCAGGTCTTGTTGGACAGATGACATATTTTTACACAGAAAAAGTCGGATTGGCAGCAGGTATGGTTGCAACCATGCTTTTAGTCGCAAAAATCTGTGATGCATTTTCAGATTTAGCAATGGGGAAAATCATGGATAGGGGCAAATCACCAAAAGGGAAATGTCGTCCATGGTTCTTACGTATGGTCATTCCAACATTCCTTATCATTATCATGATGTTCACTGTTCCGAAGGGAATGTCCAGTGGATTGCAGATGGCATATGTACTGATTACAAATATTTTAATTACAGCGGTGATCTATACAGCAGTTGCAATTCCTTATACATCGCTGATGTCTATGCGCACCGAAAGTGTGGATGAAAGAGGCAAGATGGGAATTGTCAGAGCAGTATTTGGATACATCATCGGTATGATTCTTGCAATTTTATTGATTCCTATTACCAATATGCTTGGTGGAACACAGTCCGCATGGATTAAACTTGCAGTTATATTTGCATTAATTGCAGCATTATCATTATTGATACTATACAAAACCTCAAAAGAAACAACAGGTGCAACGATTTCGGATGAACAGAAGGAAATCGAAGAAAAACTTCCATTCAAAGAAGGTATCTCATATTTATTCAAAAATAAATATTGGGTATTGATGTTAGTTGCCAGCTTATTTATGAATATTTCTTATGGTTTATCAGGCTCTGGTGGAACTTATTTTGCAAAATATATTCTTGGTAATGACAATCTGGTAGGTATTATGGGAGCGGTTGGTCTGATTCCAACTTTCGTGGGATTTATTGCAGTCGGTCCTATGGCAAAGAAATTCGGTATGGCAAAAACTTGTGAAATCGGATGTATTATGGGATTACTTGCCTGCGTCGGAAGAGCATTTACACCATATAGTTTTGTTTCGGTTTTGGTATTAGGATGCTTTATAACATTTGCAAACATCCCGATTATGTGCTTACTTGGAGCCATGGTAAATAGTTGTGTGGAATATAACGAGTGGAAATTTGGCAAAAGAATGCTTGGAATGAGTAACAGTGCCAGTTCATTTGGTTCTAAAATCGGTTCCGGTATTGGAGGTTCCCTGATTGGATGGCTCCTTGCAATGGCAGGATACAGCGCAGCCACAGC
>JAQUUC010000072.1 GCA_028694105.1 Hespellia sp. | reverse complement strand
ATGTCTGGCATTTGATAAACCGCGGGACACGCGGGGATAGCTTGTGTAAACTTGGCGCGGTAGCGCTATTGAACAAGAAGCCCCCACTTCAAACTTATAGAAGTTAAGTGGTGGGAGTATGTCACTTATCGTGAAGCGTGATGATATAGGTAGACGTTGCTATGTTGAAAATGATGTTGAATGGATTAAATTTATTCAACGCCTAAAAGAAATAGGAATGTTGCTGCGAGATATTGAAAAATATTCACAACTCCGATACAAGGGAGATGAAATTATGCCAGAACGATTATCCATGCTAGAAAAACATAGACTATATGTCAGATAAATTTTCAATTTAGCCCCTTTTTGTGCTCTCTGTGATACTCAAAAAGAAAACAAAGCTGTGAAATACTAGGTCATTTAGTGGCTCAAATTTGGCTCACTAAAATATTAAAACGTGATAGAATGATAAGAAATATCAATAAAATGTGAAGAAATTACATGAAAATATACTATTTTTAATAGAAAAAATGAAGCTGTCAAAGATGGTATTCCGAGACATTTGTACAAGCCAAAAGTAAAAAAATAGAAAAATAACGGCAGGAAGTTTTATTTGAAATTTTTGATAAAACTTCTTGCTTTTTTCATGTAAACGCTGTAATATACTAATTACTCGAGATTATCTATCTGGATAATTTCAGATTTTTCAAAGTATCAGGATGATTCAATCCGAATATTCACACATGTAACAAAGTAACTGTTAATTGGATTCGTGCGCTTATTTTCAGATAGGAGGGATGCGCTTGGAGTTACAAAAAGGTTATGAAGTGATACGATTTATTGATCAGGGAAATCTATGCCGAATTTCGATGGACTACATGAAGGGAGATCTGCTGCTTTTATGGCTGAAGGACAATCGGACGATGGAGAAGGAACAGCTTTATCAATGGATAGAAATGCTGACGATGCAGATTTGTCTGTTCCATCGCTGTCAGAAAAACCAATGTTACCGGTATTTCAGCCCGGAAAGTGTTCTGGTCACACCCGAAGGACAGCTGTATCTGCTGGATTTGGAGGCAAAGAGCAATGCCTTTGTGATGCGGGATATGCAGCGGCGGGAAATGCGGAGACATTTCGTGAAAAAGGAACTGCATTTTCGGCAGAATATGGGACTGGAAACGGATTTGTACGGTTTGGGAAAAACGATACAGTTTCTTCTGACCTATATCAGACTGGATGTTGCATTTACCCGAAAAGAAGAACGGAATCTATATCGATTTATTGAAAGATGTCTGGGAAATCCACCCCGCAAAGCTTATCAAAAGCTGGAACAGATTCAAAAAGAAATTCCCCAATATAAAAAACAAAATAAAAATAGAAATGTGATGGTTATTTTGATTTTTGCTGTGACGCTGTTGGCTGCAGCTGTGATTTTTGTACCTAAAAGATGGGAAAAGTCAAGCCAGAGAAATGTACACGAGGTTGAAACAGACAGACAGAATCAGGCGCAGGAGGAAAAAAACCAGCGTGATGAAATTGAAAAACCGGCAGAGCAGGAAACAGAAACGGTGGACGTGCTCGAGCAATTGCAGCGTCGTCTTCAGAATAACACGGCCGAAGACAACAGACAGATTATAGAGGAGGGGGCTGAGATGGAAGCAGAATTAGCGCGGTGTCTTGCCACCGCTTATGACCGGGAGGAAGAATATGAAGAGGCACTTTTTTATTATCAGATTCTCATACATCTGGAAGAAAATGTGCAGCAACTGGAGAGTTTTTACCTGAGAAAATCGACGATAGAAGAACAGTTGACAAAAAAGGAGGCTGCCCGTGCAACATACAAGGAAGCGATGGAGCGTTGTCCGAAAAATCAGAAAATCGCATTACAATATCTCGCGTTCATCTGTAAGTCTGATAACAAAGACAAGGAGAAGCAGAATCAGGAACTGCAGGAGCTGCTTGCTGGTTTTCCGGAATTGAAAGAGACGGAAGCATTTGTAAAAATGCAGCAGGAATATGGAATTAAGATGGAGGAAGAAAAGATATGGATCGAAAAAGACAATGGATGATAAAAGTTATGATGATAATGGCAGCGGCATGCGTATTGTCTCTGTCACTAAAACTGGTACCACATGCCGAGAGCGCAGAGGGGGAAGAAAAGCCTGAGATAAGTCTGTATGAATTACAATATGATCAGCCGAATGGCGAGAACGGATTTTACTGCACCAGACCGATGGTGAAACTCGTACATCACGATGAAAATACAGTGACAAAGTATGAATTAAAGGCATCTGGCGCGGTGCTTACAAATGGGTGTTTAGGAAATGTCGATGAAAATATTGTAATTCCAACGGAGTACTTTCGGGAAGGAAGAGTCTGTCTGGACGTATGGATGGAAGCGCCCCACATTGTGGATGCGCCGGAACCGGAACCAGATAATCCGGAGGGTGATAATCCAGAACCAGACAAGACGGAGGAGGATGTGGTGGAGTCAGAACCTGATAATCCGGAAATAGTTTGGAAAGAGGTACCATCAACGCGGCAAACCATCACATTTCTGATTGACACGCAGGCACCCACCATATCGATGGAAGCACCGGATGGATTTGATGCTTGGTATCTGGATGATGTTACGATTCGAACTTCTGTATCGGATGGGGACGGAATATCCGGCCTTATGAGTATGAAAAGCTTTCTCAATGGACAAGAGACAGAAAATGTGGATTTGGCGATTCTGGAGGGAACGAATACATACAGTGAAAACACCATGGTCAGGGGCAGCTCGGAAAATGGAAACCCAATAGAGGTTTTGATTGAAGTGAAGGACCGCGCAGGAAATCAGTCAAGTATGACCAGAAAGCTGTCTGTTGACCGTATGCCACCGCAGATTTCATGGGAGGGGATTTCGGATTATCTCATCAGTGGAAAACCGCTCGAGTTCTCCGGGATTGTATCAGATGAAAACGGGATTGCGGCAAAAAAAATGCAGATTCATTTTCAGGGAACGGATGGCAATGAGACAGAGACAGAAAATGCAGACTGGCAGAGTCGAGACAATCAGCAGACTGCGGCAAATTACTGGGAAGCAGATGGTATATATGAGGTACAGATTAAGGCTCGTGATCTGGCGGGACGTGAGGCGGAACAATCGATTCATGTGACCATAGATCAGACCAGTCCGGTAATCCGGTATGTAGAACAGCTAAATGGAAGCTATCTCCCATATTTTGAATGGAATTATGAGGCGAAGGATATGGTGGAGGATTTTTCTACGTACGAATATCAAATGAAGGTAGATGGGATGCTGTATCAGCCAAAAGAACGGATTATGGGGGAGGGAATGCATTTGTTTCAAGTACTGGCAGTGGATGCAGCCGGAAATCAAAATGAGATGCAGGCAGGATTTGTGATTGACCATACCAAACCGGAGATACGATTTGGAAATGTGAGGGATGGAGAAGCCTATACAGAGAGCGTGGAGGCGGAAATATCAGCCAGGGATCCGCAGGATAGTATTCAAAGAATTGCAATTAACGGTGAAAAACAAAAAATCAATACATCAAGCAGATTCTACCTGTTCCCGTTTCAAGAGCCGGGGGTATATGAAATTAGTGTGTCGGCCGTTGATCTTGCCGGAAATAAAACACAGCAGAATATTTCGTTTCAGGTAGAAGCAAAAAAAGGAGTTACAAAGGTGTTGGAGAAGTTTGGGATTGTAAGGGGAAAAACGGACAAAGTAAAAGAGCCGGAGAAAACAGATGAAGAGAAATTAAAGCTTTATCAAAAAGCCATTATGCTTGGAGTGGTTATTTTAATCAGTGGATTAGCAGGACTGCAGATTTATCAGAACCTGATTAGAGACAATAAAAAAACTCCCCATAAAAGGGAGGATGCCAAGTAACATAATGTTACTTGGCATGTATTATGAAAAAGTTTTTTATTTCCAATAGTATATATACTAGAAATTGTCTTTCTTGATCAGATGTCTTTTCCTCCATCTGATAAATATAGTATACGAATCAGAAATGAAGAAACAATGTTTTGAAGATGAAATAATTTTGAAAGATATATGAACAAATCATGAACATCACTTTTTCATAACCCCTTTTTTACGTGTCTGTTATCTGCGGAAGGCAAAATGCGGAAGTCCATCCTTTTTAGGAACTTCGACATCACCCTGAATCAGAGGGCGGGTATAGGCGATAAATGCATCGCTGATATCCGATCCGTCTTTGGTGATCCATTCCAGGGGGACTGTTTTTTCTTTATTACAAATGATGTTGACATCCTTTAGAGAGCACTTGATCTCATACGGAACGTCAGAAATCCGGTCAAATGCGACCATCAGACCTGTCTTGCCGGATAATGCTGCATTGACGGCAAATGCACCGGAAGCAATTGCTTCATCTAAATCTGTCTTTGCCAGGCATGCGGAAGAACAACGCTGACTTACGTTGAGTTCTACGGAACGAACCTTGACGCCCAGTTTTTCTTTTACCAGATTTTCCAGATACTTTCCGGAGCCGGTCAGCATTTTGTGCCCAAAATTGTCGACACCGACATCACTGGCAAGCTCACAGATAAACATGCCGTTACCGTCATTGATACCCTCTGAGATGCATACGATCAGATTCGGAGTTGTCTCAAGGGCAGTCTGTACTTTTTGAATAAAGTCTTCCTGATCAAAAGCGACTTCCGGAAGATAGATCAGCACTGGATTGTCTCCGTCAAATCGACGTGCAAGGACGCTGGCAGCAGCGAGCCATCCGGCGTGCCGTCCCATAATCTCGACGATAGTTACAGATTTTTTGTTATCGTAGACAGCGGCATCTGTCGCAATCTCACGGACTGTTGTTGCAACATATTTTGCAGCACTGGCAAAGCCCGGTGTGTGATCGGTCTCGACGAGATCGTTGTCAATGGTCTTTGGAAGACCTAAGATACGAATATCACTGCCGGTCTGCTCAGCGTAACGGGATAATTTGCTGACGGTGTCCATCGAGTCATTTCCACCGATATAGAAAAAGCAGCCAATATTATATTGCTCGAATTTTTCGAACAGTTTTGGGTATACTTCATCTGAAAGCGATTCCGGTAATTTGAATCGGCAGGATCCAAGATATGAGCTTGGCGTTGTTTTTAGCAGTTCCAGCTCTCCGGTCGGAACTAACGTACTCATATCCATGAGTTTATTGTTAAGAAAACCTTCAATACCATTGATCATGCCATAGACATGTTCAATCTGCTCTGTCTTTTTCAGAGCCTCGCAGGCGGCTCCGTAAAGACTGCCATTGATGACGGCGGTAGGTCCGCCGGATTGTCCGATGATTACATTTTTTTTCATACTAACGCTCCTTTGAATTGATATGTTCACTATAAAGGTTTTGCGCTGATTTTACAATATTGTAGTTGGAAAAAAATGCAAAAAGCGTTATAATGACACTTAATACTGTATCAACTACGAAAGTAAAGAGGAAAAATAATGAAATATATCACTTTTGCAATTCCATGTTACAACTCTCAGGATTATATGGAACATGCAATTAAATCAATTTTAAAAGGTGGAGAAGATGTTGAGATCATTATTGTAAATGATGGATCATCTGACAAGACGGAAAAAATTGGAAAAAAATATGCTGAAAAGTATCCAACTATCGTAAAATTAATTACGCAGGAAAATGGCGGGCATGGCGAGGCGGTCAACACCGGTCTTGCACATGCGAGCGGCAAATATTTCAAGGTCGTTGACAGTGATGACTGGGTGAACAAAGATTCGCTGAAGAAGATCATTTCCGCAATCAAGGAATTTGTGACCACCGGCACCGAGGTAGATATGGTCATTTCCAACTATGTCTATGAAAAAGAAGGTGTGGAGCATAAAAAGGTAGTCAGCTATCGAAATGCACTTCCGGTTGAAAAAATATTTGCATGGAATGATGTGAAATTTTTCCATGTGGGGCAGTATATTCTGATGCATTCGGTATGCTACCGTACAGAGATGTTAAGACTGTGCCAGCTGCGTCTTCCGAAGCACACATTTTATGTAGACAATATTTATGTATATTATCCACTGCCGCATGTGCGTACGATGTATTACATTGATACGGACTTTTATCGTTACTATATCGGAAGAGAAGACCAGTCGGTCAATGAAAAGGTGATGATCGGCCGTGTGGACCAGCAGATATTTGTGACCAGAACGATGATCAATATGTATGAGCTGAAAAATGTTCAGAACCGCAAACTGCGCAAATATATGATGAACTATCTGGCAATTATGATGACGGTATCCTCTATTTTGCTGATTCGTTCTAAAAAGCCGGAGAATCTGCAGAAGAAAAAAGAGCTTTGGAATTTTCTGAAATGGAAAGATTATAAGACCTACCTGAAAATACGATATGGAATTCTCGGACAGACGATGAATCTGCCGGGAAGTTCAGGACGGAAGGTGTCTTCGATGGCATATGTTGTTGCGAGAAGACTGTTTGGATTTAATTAATACGTTCTGTTATTTCGCACAGCCAAAGGCTTTGGCTGTCAATTGTCTTTGCAGTCTATTTTTCAGTATGTCACGGAGAATAGTTACTGGCGGAATAATCGCTTCATGCGGGAAATAAAATGAATAGAAGTCTCGTGAAAATATGGAATGAATATGGCGAATCAAAAAGCAGAAAATCTGTTGAATCTCGCATTGGATGCAACACCGGTGGAACGGGAAAAATCTTTGGAACTCGATATCGGATACAATCCGATTGAAAGGGAATGGGACCTGATCATCAAGTACTCCGGTTCGCTCGATTCCGTGCGAACGCTCGGTGCGGCAGTGACAGAGCTGTCCAATGAATATGCAATTATTACAATCAAAGAAAGTCAAATCGAAGCGCTTACGGCTCTTCCACAGGTGGAATATGTGGAAAAGCCCAAGCGCTTATTTTTTGAGGCAGAAAATGGACGGCGCGTCTCATGTATTCCGCCTGTGCAGCGGGAACCGCTGAATTTATTTGGTGAGGGAGTGCTGATTGGAATTTTAGATAGTGGAATTCAGTATGACAATCCGGCATTTTTAAATCCAGATGGCAGCAGCCGGATTCTTGCCTTGTGGGATCAGACCCTCAGCGGAAATCCGCCGGAAGGGTATCAGATTGGATCCGTATATCCGCAGGCACAGATAAACGAGGCTCTGCAGGTAGGACGTGAGCCGGAAGGCAGGCAGAGACAGTTTCAGATTGTTCCGAGCCGGGACATATCCGGTCATGGAACCGCGGTCGCGGGAATCGCGGCGGGCAATGGAGCGGGCAGCGTTGGAAACCGTTATGCCGGTGTGGCAGCGAGGAGCCAGATGCTGATTGTAAAGCTGGGGAGTGCAAAGCAGGATGGATTTCCACGAACGACGGAACTTATGCAGGGGCTGGACTTTGTGCTGAAAACTGCTGGGGAGATGGGGCAGCCGATTGCAGTGAATATCAGTTTTGGCAATACATATGGTTCGCATGATGGGACCTCACTGCTGGAACGTTATATCGATGATATGTCCAATTATTGGAAGAGCGTCATCTGCATCGGCAGTGGAAATGAAGCATCGGCGGCGGGACATACATCCGGAAGAATGGTATCTGGCAGAGAAGAAATCATTGAACTGGCGGTGCAGGAGAGGCAGACCGCGATTAATGTACAGCTGTGGAAATCTTACGCGGATGAGGTGGACATTTCACTGATCAGTCCCTCCGGTGTGCGTGTCGGACCGATTCAGGAGGTGCTTGGATCGCAGAGATTCACGCTGGGAGGAACGGAAATTCTGTTATATTATGGGACACCTAGCCCCTATAGTACAAGGCAGGAAATTTTTTTTGATCTCATTCCAGCAGATACGTATATCACGACTGGAATCTGGAATATTGTGTTGTCACCACGCAGGATTATTACCGGTGAGTATCAGCTCTGGCTGCCGAGTCAGAGTGCACTCAATATTGGAACCGAGTTTCTGTTTCCAACCAGCACTACAACACTGACCATTCCCTCAACGGCAAATCGTGGAATCACAGTGGGGGCATACAATTCGCTAACCATGAGCTACGCCGATTTTTCCGGACGGGGAAGTAATATTCAGGGCGGATGGCAGGGAAATCTGATCAAACCCGATCTGGTCGCTCCCGGTGTAGATGTGGTGTCGACTGCAACGGACGGGAGTTATCAGGCCTATTCCGGAACCTCATTTGCAGCACCCTTTGTGACGGGGAGTGCTGCGCTGATGATGGAATGGGGGATTGTAAGAGGGAATGATCCGTTTTTGTATGGGGAAAAGGTAAAAGCTTACTTAAGACGTGGGGCGAGGCAGCTGCCGGGGTTTGATGTGTGGCCGAATCCATATGTGGGATGGGGCGCGCTGTGTGTGCGGGATTCATTGCCAGTGTGACATAAATGATAAATTTATTGATTGCAGAAATTCTTTCTTGATAAGTACAAGAATTGACTTAGTCGTTTCAGGATGAACGTATAAGAGCTTACTGCTTTATATTAGAAATATAGTCACGGTCAGAAGAAAAAGTGATTCTTCTGCCCGTTCACCATCTATACTGAATAAATTATTGAAATGGAGACTAAATATTCATTAACTATTTGACAAAAAGTGAATGTATAATTACAATGGTATTGAATATAATTATGATATGGAGACAAAAAATTCAATAGCTTGGAGACCAGCTATGAAAAGTCAACCATAAGTTAGCAAAAAATTAGTTTTTAATATCGGTGGTAAAAAAGGGTAACTTTAATAGAGCTCCCTAAGGGTGCTTTTTCAAAATCTATCGATATTTGTAT
>JAQUUC010000001.1 GCA_028694105.1 Hespellia sp. | reverse complement strand
AGCAATCAATATCAGAGAAGAAGGAATCAGAATCCTGTCGGATTCAAGAAAATGCGCATAACTGCGCAAACAGACAGAATAAATTATTTGCCATGTCTGGCATTTGATAAACCGCGGGACACGCGGGATAGCTTGTGTAAACTTGGCGCGGTAGCGCTATTGAACAAGAAGCCCCCACTTCAACCTTATAGAAGTTAAGTGGTGGGAGTATGTCACAGAAATAAAAGATGATATTGTATTTCGTGTGGTGGGAATAAATACAAATCAGATCGGATTGCGGAGTATGCCGCATCGCATAGAAAATGATATGGCTCTGATTTATCAGATCTTGGTGGATAGAGGAACAGATACATTTGGAACGATTCAGATAACCAATTCCATGATGCGAAATATGGGAGTAGATGAAGCCACGCTCCATGAAGCGGCAATGGAGAACACACCACGAGAGTTTCCAGCAACTTTTCAGGCTATGGATACTGTTATGCGTGAAATCATGCGAAAAGATTTTATGGGATTTAATCTGGACGAAATCGCCGAGGACGATGGAATGAAAGAGTTTCTGGAATCTCTGTTAGATGAAAGCATAACAGAGATGGAGCAGGAACATGTTTCGATGTATGTACTTACGAATGAAAACAGGGTAAATGGAGCGGCGGCATTATTCTATCCAGAGATGCAGGAGAAGATTGCAGAGCAGATGAGGGGAGACTACTTCGTCCTCCCTTCCTCTGTGCATGAAACACTGATTTTACCTGATGACGGAAACTTAGATTATCGGGAA
Organism: Hespellia sp.; assembly: GCA_028694105.1. Classification (GTDB taxonomy): domain Bacteria; phylum Bacillota; class Clostridia; order Lachnospirales; family Lachnospiraceae; genus Hespellia. The sequence goes on along the minus strand of JAQUUC010000001.1, from coordinate 139,298 downwards.
TTAAAGGATATGGTCAATGATGTTAATGACACATAGGTTGCACCTGCCGAAGTGTTGACCAGAGAAGTGTACAGCTATGACAAAGAAAGCAGACAGTTGATGCTTGCCAGTGAAAAGGCAGAACGAAGCCAGGCGATGGATAAGGCAGATGAAAAGCCTTCTATCATGGATACATTGAAAGCAAAAAAGAATGAAATGGTGGAGAGTGCGTCTGTTGGAAAGATGAAAGTTGCGGATATGGAAATTTAAAAATATTATGTTACAACAGCAGGCTTCGAAATAATTTCGGAACCTGTTCTTTAGGGAAAGGAAAGGCTTATGACACTTGGAGAAAAAATGAAGCATATCCGTTTATTTCGAGGAATGACGCAGCGGGAGCTTGGAATAAAAATGGGATATAAAGAGAAAAATGCTGATGTTCGTATTGCACAATACGAAGCGGGGACACGAACACCAAAAGAGAGTGCGGTGTCTGTAATGGCAGATATATTAAAGGTCAGTGCAGATAGTATTAATGACACTTCATCGGATATGGAAAAAGAAATATTGTTGTTTTTGTTTTGGCTGGAGGAAGAGAATGCGGAATTATTGCAAGTGGTTGATTCAATCCATGGAAACAGTAATCTAACACAGGAAGGTAAGATAGGAATTTATTTTACTGAGGGAAAAATCAAGGTGTGGATGCAGGAATGGATGAGACAAAGACAGCGTCTGCAAAGCTGATTGAAGCCTTAAAGAAAACATGGAAATCAGAGTATGTATTACACTCTCGAATGAGTAAATGAGAGAGAGCTTTGAATGTAATTATGAAAGGAATTATTACAGATGACAATTAGAACCGCAACAATAGCAGATCTCGAAACAATATCAAAGATAGAAGCAAAGTGTTTCCCACCAGCAGAAGCTGCATCACCGGAATCATTTATGCAAAGACTTACATATTACCCGAATCATTTCTGGCTTCTTGAAGATGATGGTATAGCTGTCAGCTGTATGAACGGATTTGTTACAAATGTTCCAATGTTACGGGATGAGATGTATGCTAATGCGTCACAGCATGATGAGAATGGCAGTTGGCAGATGATATTTGGTGTGATGACATTACCAGAATACCAGAGCAAAGGGTACGCGGCGAAACTTATGGAACAGGTAATTACTGATTGCAGAATGCAAGGTAGAAAAGGCATTGTCCTTACTTGTAAGAATGAACTGATTAAGTTCTATGAGCAATTCGGTTACATTAACGAAGGGCAGTCCATGTCAAAACACGGTGGAGTATCTTGGAATGAGATGCGACTGACTTTTGATGAAATATAGAATAGGGGTTTTACAATGGAACATCAATATATAATTCAAGGTGAACATGGATATGAATTTCATGATGATACAGATAAAAGAGAAAAGACGGAACTTGCCGTAAAAGATATAAATAATCTTAGTAATTTGCCATGCAAGTTATTAGGACGCTATTCGAAGCAATTGGAAAACAAACTGACAGAGAAAGGCTATGGTATTCTTAATAATTTCATGTCAGTAGATTTTGAATCTGCGGATGCAACAATTATTTGTTCAGGGTATCCGCATGATGAAGCAAAAGACTCTGTGATAATGATTCGATATACTTCAAACAAGTACGATGTATTAGGTGTTAAGATCGGAATGATTTTAGAGGAAGCAATTCATATTTTGGAAAGTTACGGATACCATAAGGAAAATGATGATGGTGAAAGCTACTGGGAAAATAATGATGTACAGATATATGTGGACGGAGAACTGTTTGTCGAAGGACTGCGAGTTGATGTAGTTACATATTATTTGGGAAACAGAATCTATTAAGGTTATAACTAGATTTGCAAAAGTCACATAGCAGATCCAGTTTTATTCATTAGGTTCGAATAGGAGTACCAATCTTGGGCATCCCAGGAATACCGACAAGATACCAATCGTCGTGTTCATCGGTGTATCCCATTTCAATACGTGTTGGAACCCATACATCATTGAGTTTTACATCTAAGCAATCACCACAGTGAAAGCTGTAAGATTGAATTCCGTATTTATCTTTATATCGTATTGCATATCTATTGTCTGATTTGTCAAAAAATAATGTACCGGTGTGCATTTGAAATCCCCTTTCTGTTTATTACCAAGTATTACCAAATAGAAGAAAGTATATTCATAAATAAAATGTAAATACTTATTTGGAGTTTACAAATGACTAGAAATGCAATGATGCATCTATACAAATGTAAATAGATTTGAAGCTTGTTGCATGACAATGATCGAAACAATGTGGTTTACAAACGAATTGATAAGAAGTATAATATCTATATGAATGTAAACTGTAAAGGAGGTGTGACTATGAATATGAATCCTGAAATATATGATGCAATAAAAGCAAATAATAATTTGATTACAACGTCGGATATCTTATCTATGGGATTTTCACGAATGTTATTATCGAAGTATGTAAAAGAAGGACTATTAGAACGTTGTAGACAAGGTGTATATACACTTCCGGAAGAAACTCAGGATGATATGTATACATTAATGCTTAGCTCTAAGAAAATTATTTTCTCTCATGATACTGCGTTATTTTTGAATGGATTATCAGATCGAACTCCATTTACTCATTCAGTTACGATTCCGAGTAATAGCTGCTTACCAAAAGCAATTGTTGGTAAGTGTAATTGTTATTATGTGAAACCAGAACTTCATCAGCTGGGTGTAACTGATATGAAAACAACTTTTGGGAATACTGTTCGATGTTATGATGCAGAAAGAACAGTATGTGATCTTTTAAGAAGCCGCACTCGTATAGATGAAGAAACTGTAATTGCAGCTATTAAAAATTATGCAGAATCGAAAAATAAAAATCTAAATAAATTATCAGATTACGCAAAACAATTTCGGGTAGAAAAAGACTTGAAAAGATATCTGGAGGTTTTATTATGAGTTCAAAGGCAATGAGTCTAAAGGGTAAGATAAAGAATTATGCAAAATCAAAAAGCATTGCGGCTCAGGTCGTATTGCAGAATTATATGTTTGAATGTTTTCTGGCAAGATTGTCTATGTCAGAATATCGCGAGAAATTTGTGGTGAAAGGTGGAATGCTAATTGCCGCAATCGTTGGGTTGGACACAAGATCTACAATGGATTTAGATACAACACTTAGAAATTTACCACTGACGGAAGAAAAGATAAGAGAAGCGGTTGAAAACGTATGTAAAATTTCGTTGGAGGATGATGTAATATTTGAAGTGAAATCAATAGCTCCAATAAGAAAAGATGATCGCTATGGTGGATTCTGTGTGAGATTAGATGCAATATATGACACTATTGTGACACCGTTATCAATTGATGTTTCTACAGGAGATGTAATTACACCAGATGCAGTTGAATATGAGTTCAGCGGTATATTTGATGAAGAAGTCAGAATTAAGTTGTGGGGATACAACATTGAAAGTGTTATGGCAGAAAAGGTGGAAACAATTTTAAGCAGAGGAATTTTCAATACAAGACCAAGAGACTTTTATGATGTTTATATTCTTGGAACTACGCAAAAGTATGATAAAAAGATATTTATGGAAGCATTAGAAGCAACAGCAGTTCATAGAGGAAGCAGTGAACAGATTACTGATAAGAATGTAATTATTGAAAGGTTGTCTGTTAGTGAAGAGCTGATTCAGATGTGGGAGAAATACCGGAAAAAGTTTTCTTATGCAAGTGAAATACAATATGCAGATATTATGAATGTGCTTATCAAAATGTTTTAGCAGAGTTTGTATATTATTGATCAAAAATAAAAGTAAAGGAAGTGGTTGGCTTTGAAAATATAATTTGAGGAATGGGTGAACGAAAATTCAATTTCAGAAGATGCAAAAAATTTATTTATTGAGTCTGTATTATGTTATAGAATTGGTGCATATAGATCTGCTTTTATAATGTCATACATAGGATTACAGAACATCTTGAAACAGAGAATTTTGGATGCTGTTATTATACCAGATGGAATAAATCGATCTAATTGGAATACAATTTGTTCTAAACTTCGAGATGAGGACACTTGGGATCATGAGGTGTCCGATGCTGTTAAAAGAACATCTCCTAATAAAATTTTTCTTATACCAGCATCGACAGTAGCAATATATGAGGCTTTTCGTTGCATAAGGAATACATGTGCACATGGAAAAGCTGGTATTGTTTCATACTTTCAGGTAGAACATCTATGGAGTTTTATTCAAGATAATTATACTAAGTTTGTTATAAATGGAAGTAAACAAGGTATTATACAAATGATTGCAGACCATTATAATACGTCATTAACTGCTGTTGGTTCAGATCCAACATATATAATCAATAACATAAAGATTGGTATAAAGAACGATGAAATGAATGACTTGCTTGAATCGTTGTATCAAATGTGCGTAGATGAGAAACCGTTTGGAAATGGGTTTTCAAACCAATGGAGGCAAATTGAAATATGGGATAAGTTAATGAGAGAGACTAATAATGAGATTCAAGACTCAATTATTTACTTTATGAAGAATAATCATGTAGAGGAAATAGATAATTTTATCACAAGATATCCAGAATCTTCAGACTTATTTTTGGGAGATGAGTTTTTTGTTCGGAAACTGTGGAAAGATATTATTTTTAAAAATTGGGACAACGAAAACGAGGGAACATGGATTATTTTAGACAAAATAATTAATATGGTACCGGACGTTGAAAAACCAGGTTTTAACAAACAATTTTATAAATTTATTGGTAAGAGCTTTCCAAAAGATAAAACAGAAATATTTGCAAAAACAGATTATTTTGTTCGCTTAAAGAGAGATTTGTTTGCAATGGAAACATATGAATATCCGGTAACCTTTGACAATGCAAATATGAACGCACGTTATATGATATCATACTTGAAAGAATTCGGGTTTGATAAAGAATCTGTGATAGTTATTAATTCTATAATTGCAAAAATGCAATATGGCTCTTTTATTGATGCAATTCATAGTTACCTAAAAAAAGATAATAATTGGGATGAATACCGAAGAATACTTTTAGAAGCAAGTATTGATGATAATTCAATAAAATTTGAAAATGAATAATAAAACACTATAACGCCAGGAAACTGGCGCTTTTTTACTATAAAGTGTAGCTGATATTATCTACTTTCAAATTACAAAGTTTGACGGTGATATGACATTTAATGATCAAAAAAGTTATGAAAATATAGAATAGTAGGACAATCATCACAAAAAAAAGACCGTAAAAGAAAATGTTTTACGGTCTTTTTTTGTTATCGGAAACAATTGTAGCATTAATCAGTATATTCTGCAAGGCAAAACCAGCCGGAGCGCAATATTGGTAAGTTTTTTGCACTTTTTGGCTCGAAAAATAGGTTTTTATGTAAACATTGTTAGTATAGAGGAAACTGTTCATAATATAATTAATTTTCATGTAGGAGGAGTAAAACAATGTCAGAAGTCCTGAATAAAGTCATTTTAGAAAATCCGGGAAAGGAAGAAGCTGTTTTTTCCACTCTGGTCAATGAGTGGCTGGAGAGCATTTCAAATGAAGTAAGAGATTCCACTTTCATGGAATACAAGCGTGTTGCTAATAGATTTATTATTCCGGAGCTTGGAAATATAAGAATCAGCCAGATTACGGTTGAGACTACTCGACGGTTTATCATTCATTTGGAATCTCTTGAAAATTCGTATTATCATCGACCGCTCTCATCAAACAGCATCAAACATATTTATACGATTCTAAAACAGATTTTAAAATATGGAAATCAAAGAAAGTATTTTCCAGTGTTTGGGGTTATCTATAAATTTTCTTCGAATATTACACAGGAAGGACGATGTTTTCCGGAAAATGATATTTTAAAACTAACGGATTTCCTTACACAAACAATGACGCCCAGAAAATATGGTGTCATTGTTTGTATATATACCGGAATCAGAATTGGCGAATTGTGTGCACTTAAATGGAAGGACTTCGATTTGTCGAAAGGCATTATGCATATACGAAAAACAGTGAAACGTATAGAGGCACCTCAGTCAAGCGATAAGAAATACCAGTTGGTACTTGGGTTCCCGAAAACAGATACTTCTTATCGGGATATTCCGATTCCACATCACCTACTCGAGCAGCTTACAAGGCTTCATGCCACTATTATCAGTGATGATTGTTTTTTCTTAAATGGAAAAAGCGACATTTTTGTAGATCCGCGCAGTTACCAGCGGAGTTTCGAAAGATGGCTGCATCAATGTGAATTGCCTCCCATTAATTTTCATTCTCTTCGTCACAGTTTTGCCAGCCGTTGTCTGCAAAGCGGCTGTGACATCAAAACGCTAAGCGAACTTTTAGGACATTCGAATCCAACAATTACCCTGAAAATGTATGTGCATACAACTATGGAACAAAAAAGAAAAGCAGTTGAGCGACTTATCCCTGAAAATCTCTGACAAAAAAGACCGTAAAACATTTTCTTTTACGGTCAATTTGTGGGAAAGGTGACCTGGAGATGGCGATTCTGCTGTATAAACATAATGAAATTACGTATAGCAATATGCGGAACTTGTTTCAGTCACATCAGCGCGTGGCTGTTGTACAGCCTACCGGTACTGGGAAAAGTTTTCTGTATCTGAAATGGATTGAGGAGCATCCGGAGCAACGTATCTGCGTAGTATCCCCCTCTACCTATATTTTTATGCAGTTAAAGGAATATCAGGCACAGGCAGGAGTGAATCTTGAAAAACTTGTGCCTGTCACCTATACACGTCTTGCGCTTATGGAGCAGGACGAAATCGAACACATGGCATTAGATTTTATTGTGCTGGATGAATTTCACCGCTGTGGGGCTCAGGAATGGGGACGCAGCGTAACGACACTGCTGGAGACACATCCAAACGCAAAAGTGCTGGGTACATCTGCGACACCTGTGAGGTATCTGGATGACTGCCGTGATATGGCGGAGGAGCTCTTTGACCGCACCTATGCAGTTAATATGTCTCTCGCAGAGGCGATGGCGGATCGTATACTGCCAACACCGAAATATATCGCTTCCTATTATGAACTGTCCGGCGAACTGGAGCGGCTTCAGAATCGAGCCAATTATCTGGGGAATGAGCGTCTGCGTCTGGCAGTCAGTCAGAAGATAAAGAAGATACGCCGTATGCTCACAGACCAGTCCTGCGGATTGCCGGCAATCTTCAAGAAGCATATCACACGTCCGCAGGGACGGTATCTGGTGTTTTGCAGCAGTGAAGAACGACTGGAAAATGCCATGAAGGAATGTGAAGAATGGTTTGCTCCATTATTAAATGGAAATATCAGAAACCTGCACCGTTATAAGGTACTGTCTACTTACCGTGGTTCCAAGGCAGATTTTGAAGGGTTCGTATCGGACAACACCCCGGATGCCATGAAGCTTTTGTTCTGCATCGACATGCTGAATGAAGGTGTTCATGTACAGGATATCGACGGTGTTATTATGCTGCGTGCAACGGAGTCCCTGAATGTCTATTACCAGCAGTTAGGTCGTGCTCTGGCCTGCAGCCGCGGGAAACAGGAGCATCCGCTGATCTTCGATCTGGTCAATAACTTCGAGAACGGCATGGATGCAGAACTAGCAAAAGACATGGTCTATGAACTCCGGAACGAGTTTGCGGAGACGGGCAGCGATATCGATTTTCAGGTATTCGACTATATTCTGGACATCAAAGAAATCATGCAGGAAATCCGCATGGCTTTTTCACAGAGCTGGGAGGCCAATTTTCAGGCACTGAATGAATATCTGGAAATGGAAGGACATTTTCCTGCAAGAAAAGAAATAGCATGTGACCTGCATCTGGGAGACTGGTGTTCCGTACAGCGTGCACAGTATAAAAAAGGAATCCTGCCAGCGGAACGGATTAAGAAACTGGAAGCGATTGGCTTTTCATGGGATGTGCTGGAAGACAAATGGAATACGAACTACTGTGCCCTATGTCAATATGTGGAAAAGCAGGGTTCCCTGCCCAGAAGCTGTGACAATAGGCCGCTTTATAACTGGATCAAACTGCAGAAGACAGCCAGACAGGAAGGGCGGCTGGATGAGAACCATGAAAAAAAGTTACGTGCACTGGGGATCGAACTGCTGAACAGCCATTCGGATGAAGTGTGGGAGGAACGCTTCCAGACTATGAAGGCATTTATGCAAAAGGAAGGCAGACAGCCACAGGCAAATGATGTGATGGACGGTATAAAAATCGGTACATGGCTTCATGAGCAGCGCAGAAAGTATGCGAACGGTTCCTTGACAGAAGACCGGAAACAGCGGCTGATCGAGAGTGGCATCTCCTTCGATACCAGAGGCGCGAGAAGCTTTGAGAAGAATATAGAATTACTGAACTCCTATGTAAAGACCCACGGCAGATTCCCGGACACCACAGAAAACTACGAAGGTTTCGGACTGGGTGCCTGGTGTCTGCGATTGCGGAAACAGTATGAGAGTAAAGAATTAAGTGACGAGCAGATCCAGAAGATCAAAGAACTTGGATTTGACTTCCGAACCGCAAGAGAAATCCGGCAGGCAGAGAAGTGGAAAGAATGCTACCTGGATGTGAAGCAGTATACGACGCTGAAGGGAGCACTGCCAAAGAGCCGGGAGAACCCGATGTTGTATCGGTGGATGAAGAGACAGCAGGATAAACTGGCGGCAGGAGAATTGTCGGGGGATGAGAAGAACCGGATCCGGGAGCTGCTTGGGGTGGAAAGAAGGCGAACGGATGGAAAAAGGAGAGCTGTTTGGCGTAGAAGAGAGATAGGGTAGGTATTTGACATAATATGCCGGGGGAATTAAAGGGTCAAAAGGTAGTGTGGATTTGACATGATTTGGCTGTGAAATAGAAAGGATGAGTGGTTCTGACAGAGTGGGAGTTTGGGTGACAAAATAGGTGATAAGTGTATTCAGGACTGGATGATAGACACATTGCTAAGACCGTGGAGAAACAGAGAACGTAAACTCCACGTTTATGTAAAAGAGAGAGAAGGAAGCTGCAATATGAAGAAAAAAATACTGAGATCTATTCGTGACCACGAAAATCTGATGAGTTTTCTTTCGGTGATTTACAGAGCTTTTATGCTAAATAGTGTTAAAAAGCATAAAGGTCTAAAAATTCTCGGGGGGGGGTATTTTGCTAAGAGAACCCATGTGAAAAACTTGGGAAAAGATAATACTGTGGAAATCGAGCAGGGATGCCGGATTTCCAATTGTAACATTCAGTTGTTCGGGAATGGAAATACCGTAAAGATTGATCATGACTGTATGTTGAAAGATTTGGATATTTGGATCAGTGATGGTGGTAGTGTGCATAGTGGTCACAACACTTATATTAGCGGTAAAACACATATTGCCTGTATAGAAGGTAAAAAAGTTTTGATCGGCGCAAGGTGCCTTTTCTCTAATGATATAACTTTTAGAACTGGTGACAGCCATTCAGTTCTAAATTTGGGTGGAGAAAGAATCAATCTGGCGGAGGATATTACGATTGGCAATCATGTTTGGATCGGGCAGCAGGTTGTAATTCTGAAAGGTGCATTCGTGGGAGATGACTCTATTATCGGAACAAGAGCACTTGTAACAGGTAAAAAATTCAATGGCAATGTGGTCATAGGTGGAGCACCGGCAAGAGTGATAAAGACGGATGTAACTTGGAATCATGAATTGAAATAAGGATAGATTTCAGAAATTATCTTCTGATTTAACAAAAGAGGAGTCTGCAATTTATGAAGAGCAAAGAAAAAATTTATAAGAGAAAACTGGATAAAGCGAAGATTTCAACCTGTAGCATTATGGGCGTAAACATTGCTGCAATTGATATGGACTGGCTGTTGGAGTATACAGAGAAGAACATAAAAGCCCTTTCTGGGGACTATATGTGTGTGTCGAATGTACATACCACGGTGACTTCCTATGAGGACCACGAGTATTGTGCGGTTCAAAACGGTGGTATTATGGCCATTCCTGATGGTGGTCCGCTGTCCTCGGTTGGCCGTAAACGAGGATATAGCAGGATGAACCGTACAACGGGGCCGTCCTATATGGGCGAAATTTTTAAAGTCTCTGCTGAAAAAGGATATCGACATTATTTCTATGGGTCAACAGAAGAAACCTTGAAAAGACTCAATAGTTCGCTTCTTGAGCAGTATCTAGGCTTGCAAATTGTGGGAATGTATAGTCCTCCCTTTCGTCCTATGACAGAGGAAGAGGATGCTGCCATTGTGAATCGGATTAATGAGACTGAACCGGATTTTGTATGGGTTGGTCTTGGTGCGCCGAAGCAGGAAAAATGGATGTCAGAGCATCAGGGGAAAGTCAAAGGCTTCATGGTGGGTGTAGGCGCAGGCTTTGACTATTTTGCTGGCAACATTGACCGCGCACCGGATTGGATGCAAAAGCGCAATCTGGAGTGGGTATATCGGCTGGTGCAAGATCCCAAGAGATTGTTTAAGAGATATATGATAACGAACACGAAGTTCATTTGGAACGCTGTGGTGAGAGGAAAGTAAGAGGGTAGATGGGTTGTGGGCTTATTACGGAAGATAAATCAGAAAATTCGACAGGCGAAGTGGAAAAAACAATGTCGTTTTGGCAAGAATGTCGTGATTGACAAACAAGTGTCCTTTTGGGGGGGGGCAAATCGGATTGATGGCAAGACGACAATCCTGAATACTACTCTGGGATATGCGTCTTATGTAGGTGAACAGAGCTTTATTAAGAATACATGCATTGGTCGATTCTGTTGCATCGCACCGCGAGTGATTACGGTGGCTGGTAATCATCCTACCTCTCAGTGCGTGTCGGTTCATCCAGCTTTTTTTTCCCCAACACCGCAGGTCGGGTTTTCCTATGTGTCTGAATCAAAGTTCAGTGATTTTAAATATATCGATTCAGAAAAGAAGATTGCCGTACAAATTGGCAATGATGTATGGATTGGCGATGGTGTTCGACTACTGGAGGGTGTTACCATTGGCGATGGGGCAGTCGTTGCAAGCGGTGCAGTTGTAACCAAAGACGTGCCTCCATACGCGATTGTCGGTGGTGTTCCAGCAAGGGTAATCAAGTTCCGCTTCTCTGCTGAACAGATTGAAAAGTTGCTCAATTTGCAGTGGTGGAGTAAAGATAAAGAGTGGATTGCGACGCACGCAGAGTTGTTTGATGATGTGGGCAGGTTTTTGGATAATGTAGATATCTGATTGACAGGAACCAGAGAAAGGGTTGTAACAATGGACAACGATAAACAAGCAATTAAGCTTTTGAAAAAAATATACAAACAGATAAAGTTTCGAGCTAACTATCGCGGAATTCATGTGAAGTCAGCAGTAGAAGGAAATCAGTCTATTAGGGAAATGATCCTTTTCGGAAATGCTGCAATGATTGCCAGATGCGGTGCAACAGAAATGCGTTGTGTTGAGGAATATCTTACCACCGGTACATTCTCTGATAAGATCCGTAAGGAGGTTTCCGAATTGTCTGGTGTGTTTCCAACGACGGATGAGAATTTGAAGAAGTTCTGTAAGTTCTACATAGATTGTACGGCAGAGGCTGATCTGCTTGCCTTGTGGGGTGTTGGCGCCGAAAGTAAGGTGGTCAGAGGACTTGATCAGGTAAAGACTGGATTTATGAAGTTGACGGCACTGGAGCCATATTATTTCAATAATCCATGGTCAGCAGCATTGAAGAACAAGAAGATCCTTGTGATTCATCCTTTTGCAAACAGCATTCTGACGCAGTACCAAAAGAGAGAAAAACTGTTTGAAAATGAGAATGTTTTACCAGAGTTTGCATCTTTGGAGTGCATCAAGGCAGTACAGTCTATTGCGGGTCAGAAAACTGAATATACAACTTGGTTTGATGCTCTAGAGTATATGGAACGGGAAATCAGCAAGTGTGATTGTGATGTTGCAGTTATCGGTGCCGGAGCATATAGCTTGCCGTTAGCGGCTTATGTGAAACAGATTGGAAAGATTGCTGTGCAAATGTCCGGATCAACCCAGATTTTGTTTGGCATCAAGGGAAAACGCTGGGAGCAGATTCCTGAGATATCTAAATTCTTCAATGAATACTGGATTCGCCCCAGTGAAAACGAGACGCCGAAAGGAAGCTCAAAAGTGGAGGGAGGAAGCTACTGGTGAATACTGCAGATAAGATGTTTGAACTTACAGTTGTAATTCCAAACCATAATAAAGCAAACTACTTAAAACAATGTATTGATAGTGTTTTTGCTCAAACATTAGGAGTTAAAGAAGTAATTGTGTTTGATGACTGCTCAACAGACGATAGTTTGTCGGTTCTTCACAAGTGCAAAGAAAACTACACGAAACTGAAAGTGATTCCGTCAATGGTTAATGTTGGGGTTTCTGCAGCACGCGACATTGCCATCAGACAATCTGTTACGCCATATGTAACTTTCATTGATGCTGATGATTTCTACTGGGATAAGAACAAACTGATGAAGGAAATGCAGATTGTTCAAAAACACTATGTGGAGACAGGGGCATTATGCTGTGCTTATTCTCAGACCGTATTGGTTAATAAAGAGGGTAATCGGATAGACAGCCAGAAGATAAGAAATTGGGATAGATATCGTAGAATTGGTACAGTTACTCGATTGTATAAGTACTGGATTCCGCGAGATTATTGCTTTCCTAAGGATGCCTATATAGAAGTAGGGGGATTTGAAAAAGGATTAAGTCTTTATGAAGATTGGGATCTGAATTTGCGATTGTATCAGAGATGTAAATTCTGCTTTTCGGGTGTTTACGGAACGGCATACAGACAGGAGACAGGCGGGCTATCGTCAATAAACTGTAAAAAGCATTACGAGAAAAAGAAATATGTTTTTAGTAAAAACAAACATACGATTCAATACTCATTTGGAGAACAATTGATCTTTTACATTTTACTAAACGCTTCACATATCAAGAATGAAATGATGAATTTATTACATAGGGGAGACAAGCATGAAACATAAGCTGACCGTGATTTTTACCTGCTTCAATCGAAAAGAAAAAACTGTAAAAGCGTGTAAAAGCCTTGTAGAGAAAAATCCAAATATGGAGTTTCAGTTTATTGTTGTGGATGACAAGAGTACGGATGGTACCGTAGAGGCAATTAAAGCGCTGAACTATAACATAAAAGTAATTGAAGGCACTGGAAGCTTATTTTGGTGCGGTGGCATGAGAGTTGGAATTGATTGGTATTTCCAGATCAATGATGGCACGGATTGTTTACTTATTAATGATGATGTTGACTTTTATGATGCAGCAATTGAGAAAATGATACAACTCCAGAGGGGGAGAGAGAATGTCATTATAGTTGGTGCAACCTGTGATGGGAACGATGCTTTTACATATGGGTTACGAAAGCACAGAGATAATAAAGGTATATGGTTAAATCCTGTTGAGCCCAATAAGGAAGAAATTGTTGGTGAAACGATGAATGCAAACTGTGTCCTTATTTCAAACTCAGCTATGAAAAAAATCGGCAATATGGATTCCCACTACAGCCATTCACTAGGTGACTATGATTTAGGTTTTAGAATCAGCAGAATGGGATACAAATTGATCTCTTCTGCGGAGTTTGTGGGCCACTGTGAAGATAACGGATTTGAGAATTCATGGCGAGATCCCGAACTTGGAAGATTGCAGAGACTGAAAAAGAAAGAATCGGCCAAGGGGAGTCCGTTCAAAGAATGGTGGCATTTTTTGTATAAAAACTATGGCTTAAGAAGAGCGGTGCTGTATAGTATTGTGCCATTCGTGAAAATATTGCTTGAGAAATAGTGAGACATCGTCCCCAGATTTGACACCTGATCCGCTTATATTGAACAGTCGCATTGGATCATATTGGACAGTACCGCCGTTATGATTGAACATATGAGTTGTCCTCATTAGGAAGAAAAAAGATAGTGGATAGTAACTACAACGAGAGTCAATGCCTACCACCTGAGGATCTGCCTGACCTCAGATTCCCGATGCTTAACGGTTTGTTTTTTTCAGAGAGAGTGTGTGATCCCCGTAATAGGCTTCACTTCTAACTGTCCAACTACGCTGATGGGGGTGTCCAATTTAAACCAATGCACGGGTATAATGAGCAATGGCTGGGGCGTCTTATCTCATAGACATATTCAAATAGCATAATGAAACATCAATGGTCTGCTTGTATTTCTTAGAGGGGAGAGGTTATTATAATGAGTTTTAGTAAAAGAAAAAAAATAGTTTTGATGACGCGTAGCGGTCAGATGTGCAATCAGTTATTATCTTTAGCTGCATTATATACTATTGGATTAGAATATGGGTATGATACCACATGTCCGGTAATTGATGAGCGTTTGAAAGAATACTTTGAGTTTAATTCCCCAAATGATAATATTATCATTTCATTTTATAATTCGCCTAGTGCAGAGTTATATATGCAAATCACCAAAAAAATTATCGCACTACTTGGGGTTAAAACGAAAGCTACTTTAGATTTAAGAAAAAAGAGAAAACAAGTATTTTATGATTGGATTTCTTTTTTGGACAATAAAGTCTTCACAAAGCACACGGGAGAAATTAGAACTTTTTTTAAGATTAGTGCAGATATTGAAGAAAGATGCAAGAGGATGTTAACTGAAAAAAACAAAATCTTGGTTGGTGTACATATTCGCAGAGGAGACTATAAAGAATATCTAAATGGAAAGTATTTCTACGACGATGATTGCTATATAAAGTGGCTTACGAATTTGAAAGAACAAAGTAAGGAAGAAGTTTGCTTTGTTCTATGCTCAAATGAAAAAATAGATATAAAAAAATATGAAGAAGCGGGATTAGATGTTTGTGCGCCAGGAACATCTAGCGTGGAAGATCTTTGCTATTTAAGCCTCTGCGATTATGTGATGGGCCCGCCTAGTTCGTATTCATTCTGGGCGGCAATGTATGGAAATAAACCTCGGTGTATATTAGATGATAGAAATCAATGCTACGCTTGGGAAGCGTTCAAATATTTTGAAGATCGCTTACAAGCAGGAGATTATATAAGGTAAGTGAGGGCGATAAAATTGAAACTGAGAACAAAACGTATAGATATAGAACAATACTTGCTTATATATCTATGTATGTTAAACACTAGCTCAAAAATGTTGAAAATGTTTCAAGACCAAATTATTGTTTTCACATTTTTGGTATGTACTGTTTTAATGATTATTGGTAAAGTAAAGTTAAAAAATAGCTACTTTGGGTGGATTGCTGTTCTGTTTTTATGGATATTCGTGCAGCATGTCGCTTTGCAAGGTAATATTTCAATTTTAAGCGTTGCAAACTTATTGAGTAAATACTTAGTGGCATATTGCGCAGTTGCGATACGTCCGAAAAAGTTTGTAGAATGTTTTGTGAAAACAATCTGCTTTTTTGCTGGGGTGAGTTTGCTCTTTTATTGTGTATCCTTTACACCGGTGTCCAGTGTCATGAAAGTAATCCTGATTACAAATAATGACTCCTGCTGGGTTGGCAATGTCTCTTATGGCAGACTTTTGTATCATTATATGCCAGGGTATACGCGTAATGTTGGGATTTTTAATGAACCGGGGGTTTATCAGTTGTTTTTGAATGTGGCGCTGTTTTTTACTTTATTCAAACGAAATGAGTTATGTCTTTCTGATAGGAAGTACAGCGTTTCAATCGCAATACTTGTTCTATCTGTTATCACAGCGGCATCAACAGCCGGATATATTACTATGATCATATTGATTATGGGATATGTATTTAGCCTTAGAAAAGCGTGGGGGACAAAAAAAGTAGGTGTTATAATTACAATTCTAATTGCATTAGGAATTTTCATTCAGACGGATCTTTTTAATGAGGTTTTTGCAGAAAAATTGCTTCTGTCTAGCGATGAAATATTTGCAAACGGAACCGGAAATGCGCGAGTTGCAAGTATACTTCTTGACTTGCAATATATAAGAAATAATATTTGGGGAAATGGCTACTCATCTTCATGGGTGAACACCTCAACTATTGCAACATTTGAAACAGGTTCAAGTGTAGGACTGA
Organism: Hespellia sp.; assembly: GCA_028694105.1. Taxonomy (GTDB): domain Bacteria; phylum Bacillota; class Clostridia; order Lachnospirales; family Lachnospiraceae; genus Hespellia. The sequence goes on along the minus strand of JAQUUC010000001.1, from coordinate 123,218 downwards.
CATCAATGGTTAACGTATATGGTGTGCCGATATCGACGTTGATATATTGTCTTTACATTTGGGCTTTTAAAAAATGTTCGAGTACTAATACGGAGTTTGTGATACTTTTGCTGATGTTTATTTCTAGCTTTTTGTCACAGCCTTGGATTTTGACACCGGTTTATTTAGTAATATTTTCGTATGCTTTTTTTCATAATATAAATAGATCGGAAGTATGACTACAAAATGGAATTGTACAGTATTCACATGAATGGGAGTAGAATATGAACAGAGTAATTTTAGATGAAAAAATAGGCATTACATATAATGCGTCGTCTAAAGCACGTGATGATGCGGCATATTTTGTCAGCTCATATGTGGGAAAAGATGGCGGTAAATATCATGTGCTTGGAAGCAATGATAAAAGTCATATAAAGTCAAAATGGGGAAAGATATATGTTGGAATCAAAGCATTGCTGAAACTTTTTTTCTCATTAAAAGATGATGATGTTGTTTTCGCACAAAGCTCTCTTAAAATTATTAGAAAACTAGATTTTATTAGAAGGCTGAAGAAAAGCAGAAGTATTTTATTAATACACGATTTAGATGCATTGAGAGATTCTTATGAGGACGATGATAGCATTAATCGTGAAATTGAAGTATTAAATAGACAAGATGTTGTTATTGTACATAATGAGTCGATGAAACAGGAATTAAGACAACGTGGGTGCAAAATAAATCTAGTAAGTCTTCAAATATTTGATTATTATACCAATGCACCAATAGTTAATAGAAGGTTTGATACAAGAAGAATTGAAGTATGCTTTGCCGGAAACCTGAGTCCACGCAAGACAGGCTTCTTGTACAGACTTGATGAAAATGACATGAAGATTAAATTCAATATATATGGAAGAAAAGAAAAAGAATTGAAGAAGTTGTGCTATTGTGGCTGCTATGAGCCTGAGCGTTTACCAGAAGTTCTTCAAGGGCAGTTCGGCTTAATCTGGGAAGGAAATGATTATAGCTATAATGAAACTGAACATCCATATATCATGTTTAATAATCCTCACAAAGCATCGTTGTATATTGTTTCGTGCTTGCCAATTATCGTGTGGGAAAAGGCTGCGATTGCAGAATATGTAAAGAGAGAAAATATTGGTATTACAATTAGTAATCTTGATGAGATAGAGGAAAGGTTGTTCACAATAACGGTATGTGAGTATGATGGATTTTTAGAAAACATTAAACGTGTGAGAAGTGATTTACTGAAAGGAAAGCATTTACATGATGCAATAGCTGAAGCAGAGACATTTTTAATGCAAACTGCAACATGAAAGAGATAGTGTATTGATAATGAAAAAAAATATATTTGTTGTAACATGGTATAAATCTATAAACTTTGGAACGTGCTTGCAGGCGTATGCCACACACAAGGTTTTAAAAAATAGAGCAAATGTTGTTATTCTCAATCATCGCTCTTATTATTCATTGGATAAATTAAATTTTCTTATAGAAAAACTATTTCAGAAAGTTAAAGGTCAGTTTGCAGGAAAGAATGTGCCAAACTATTCTAATTACAGTGCTGCTGTAGAAAGAAAGATGCAGAAAGTTGACCGAATGGCTGATGAGAATTATAAGGTTCGCTCTATAAGAAGTAGGAAGGATGTAAAAGAAATTGACACTTGGACGGATTGTTATCTCGTTGGGAGTGATCAGATGTGGAATCCATGGATGCTTAGTCCGCAATATCTGCTGGATTTTGTACCAAGAAAAAGAAAAAAACCGAAGTATTCCTACGCTGCAAGCTTTGGCATAGACAATATCCCAGAAAAAAAGGGGGGGCTATATAAAAAATATCTGCCACAGTTTTCGAAGATTACTGTTCGAGAGCCGCGAGGAGCAGAATTGGTAAAAGAATTGTCAGGACAAGATGCAACAGTAGTTCTTGATCCAACATTTTTATTAACGCCAGATGAGTGGAGAGAATTTGCAGACCAGTCGGAAATTTGTAAACAGTATGGTTTAAATAATGACTACATACTCTGCTATTTTATCGGAGCTCCAGAGTTTAATCACTTGGAGAAAGTAAAGCAGATAGCGGATGCTTTAAAGCTAAAAGTGGTGTTGATACCAATTAAGGAAAAGGATTACATGGAAGAAAATGTAATTATTGTGGCTGATGCATGCGCATATGACTTTGTCACGCTGATTGATAATGCAAAGTTGGTTTGCACAGATTCTTTTCATGCAGTGGTTTTTTCCTTTTTAACAGAGTCTGCTTTCTATGACTTTCCTCGTTTCAAGAAAGGGGATAAATATTCGCAGGAGGCTAGACTTCAGAATATTATGGGTAAGTTTATGCTTGAGGGTTCTTATTGGAGCGATAATTTGAATACATCTGAAATAGAAGAACACTTTCACTGCGATTATACGCAGGGACATAGAATTCTAAAAGAAGAAAGAGAACGAAGCCTTCGTATTTTGTATGAGATGATCGAAGCGCAGTAAGGAGAGCGACAGAATGAATAGGATTGTAGAACAGATCAGTTGTAATGGGTGTGAAGCCTGTTATGCAGTATGCAAGAAAAATGCGATTACAATGAAACAGAATTTTGACGGATTCTACTATCCTGTAATTGATGAAAATCTTTGCGTGAAATGTGGTATCTGTGGTAAAGTGTGCCCGCAACAATTGGATACATCTTTCAGAAAGATTGATTATAATGATACTTTGGCATATGGCGGTTATGATTTAAATCCTGAAACATTAAAAAAATCTTCTTCCGGAGGATTTTTCGGTGTTCTTGCAAACGCCATATTGGCAGAAGAAGGCGTTGTCTATGGTGTGGTATTTTCACAGGACTATAGGAATGCATATTATGCAAGTTCAGATGATGAACGGATTGATAGAATGAGAGGCTCCAAATATGTTACTGCACGCAAAGAGAAGATTTATTGTGACGTACAGGAGCAATTAGGAACAAGTCGAAAAGTACTGTTTGTGGGATTGCCATGTGAGGTGGCAGCACTGTATGCAGTGCTGAAAAAAGACTTTGATAATCTTTTGACATGTGAGTTGATTTGTGCGGGGGCTTCAAGCTATAATCTGTTGAACGCGCAGTTGGACTGGTTAGAGAATAGATATCAGTCGGAAACAGCAGAATTCTCATTTAGATTTAAAAAGTACGGCTGGGTTCCTTATTCGATTTTTTGGAAATCAAAAAATCGAATAAAATTATCTAAGATGTTTGATGATACGATTTTTGGTATAGGGATGAAGTATGCGAAAAGAGAGGCCTGCTTCAACTGTAATTTTAAGGGCTTGAATCGTACAGCTGATTTTTCAATCGGGGACTTTTGGAATATTGACAAAAAGGCAGTTTATTATAACGAATCTGGTACGTCTGTGGTCTTTGCAAGGACCAAAAAGGCTGAAAGCTACATGAATACATTGAATACATTTTCTTGCGTCAAAGTTGATTCAGAGATGGCTTGCGGAGGAAATCGGCAACAACTACAATATGCATCTGGTGTGCCTGAGCGTAGAGAAGAGTACTTGCGAACGCTGAGAGAATGTGGCGGAGAAAAGGCGTTTATTCAATTTCGCCCACACCAAAGCATAAAAGTGCAAGTAAAAAATAGGTTGCCGGTATGGGTCTATAAATTGCTTCGGAGGGTGGAAGCGAAAATACACTGATCGGAGGCAAAAGATGAGAATAGATGTAAAGAAAAACACAATAATGGGGACTATTGCAGGAGTCACCAATAAAGTAGTTGTTACGTTCTTCCCTTTTATAATGCGTACAATTATGATTCACTATATGGGAACGCAGTATTTAGGATTGTCATCGTTGTTTTCTTCGATTTTAAGCATGCTAAGCTTGGCTGAATTAGGATTTGGAACGGCGTTAGTGTATAGCATGTACAAACCTATTGCTGAGAATGATACCCGGAAAATCTGTGCCTTAATGGGATTGTATAAAAAAATTTATCGAATCATTGGCACGATAATTTTGATAGCAGGTTTATTACTTACACCATTTATTGGACTTCTAATTAATGGTGAAGTGCCAACAGAAGTCAATATTTATGTGCTGTTTTGGATTTATTTGCTTAATACAGTTGCATCATACTTCCTGTTTGCCTATAAAAATTCACTGCTTGTAGCATTTCAAAGAAATGATATATCGAGCAACGTCAGTACAGTGCTGACCGCGATTGAGTATGGAATCCAAATAACTCTCGTTATAACATTTAGAAATTATTACTGTTACGCAGTAGTTTTCCCGTTGTTTACAGTACTTGGAAATATTGTTCGGTCAATTATTGTTGATAAAATGTATCCACAATATATCTGTAAAGGAAGTGTTGATAAGGAAGAACGTAAAGAGATTTATAGAAAAACGTTTGCATTAGCAAGTCATAAGATTGGAAACACAATTTCTACATCATTTGATAGCATGGTTGTATCAGCTTTTCTTGGTTTAAGTTGTGTTGGCATCTTTGGAAACTACAATTACATTGCTATGACTGTTATGTCGCTGGTTTGGATTGTTTACTATTCTATGACGGCGGGCATCGGTAATAGAATGAATCTGAACTCTGTTGATGAAAACTATAAAGATTTTATGGCATTGACAAGCTTTAATAATGTTGTGCTTTGCTGGGCAACGGGATGTATGTTGTTCCTATATCAACCTTTTATGGAGCTGTGGGCGGGAAAAGAAAACCTTTTAAGTACGAATTCAGCCATAATTTTTTCTGTTTATTTCTATGTGTACCAGTCAAGAAAGGTAGTTTTAGTATATAAAGATGCAGCTGGTTTGTGGAAAGAAGATCAATGGAAACCCATAGTGGGAGCAATACTGAACTTGATAATCAATATTGTTCTAGTGCAAGTCATTGGAATTAATGGCGTTATTCTCTCGTCCATTATTAGTTTTATGATGGTCGAAATCCCGTGGGAGAGCATTGTCCTATATAGATGTTATTTCAAAAAAAGTATTGTCGAGTATGTGGGAAATCAGCTAAAAACTTTGACTATTTGTTTGCCTTGTTGGGCGGTATTGGGTTTGTTATGTGGTCTTGTAAATGCAACACCAGTGTTGTCATTGTTGATGAAAATGGGAATTTGTGCGGTGCTTCCGTTGCCATACTTGTGGATTGTATATAAGAATGATAGACATTTTGTGAGAGTAATAGAAAAAGCTGTTCCTCAAAAACTAAGAAAATACATGTAAAATAGGAAGTGAAAACGAATGAAATATGATTATTTAGTAGTAGGCTCAGGACTTTATGGCGCTATTTTTGCCCGTGAAGCGAAAGCGCAAGGCAAGTCGGTTCTTGTAGTCGATAAACGCCCCAATATTGCAGGGAATATTTATACCGAGAAAATAGAAGGTATCAATGTTCATAAATATGGTGCCCATATTTTCCATACAAATAATACAAAGGTCTGGAATTATATTACACGATTTGCAACATTTAATCGTTTTACGAATTCTCCGGTTGCCAACTATAGGGGAGAATTATATTCCATGCCGTTTAATATGTACATATTCAATAAAATGTGGGGTGTGGTGACGCCAGAAGAAGCTGAAGCAAGATCAATGAGCAGCGATCTGAGATTACTGGTGAGCCCCAGAATTTAGAGGAACAGGCCATTTCTCTAGAGGGCCATGATATTTTTGAAAAGTTGGTTAAAGGATACACTGAGAAACAATGGGGACGAGACTGCAAAGACCTTCCAGCATTTATTATTAAGCGCTTGCCGGTTCGATTGACTTTTGATAACAACTATTTTAATGCTCTTTATCAGGAAATTCCTATTGGAGGTTATACGAAGCTTGTTGCGAATTTGCTGGATGGTATAGAGGTTCGACTGAATACCGATTATTTGGAGAACAAGGAAGAGTTGGACGCTCTTGCTGAAAAGGTAGTTTATACTAGCCAGATTGATGCGTACTTTGATTATAAGCTTGGCTATCTGGAATATCGTTCTGTTTGTTTTGAGGATGAAGTGCTGGATAAACCGAATTTTCAGGGTAACGCGGCTGTCAATTATACAGACCGAGAGACACCGTGGACGCGTATTATTGAACATAAATGGTTCGAGTTAGGTAAGAATGAGAACGGCAATGATATTCCTAAGACTGTTATCAGCCGTGAATACAGCTCTGAGTGGAAATCTGGTGATGAACCTTACTATCCTGTTAATGATGCGAAGAACAGCGCATTGTATGTCGAGTACGAGAAGTTGGCAGAAAGCGAGTGATAAATTTGTAGGTGGGAACTCTACCCGGTAAGAATCTAACCATACCATTGGTAAGCGAATTTTGGATTGGCGCCTATAAATATGACAACTAAGCCATGGTCGAGAGATTTAATCCGACAGCATGAAATAATTATGTTGTCTTTGTATGGTGAAATCGGCTACCAGTAAAAGGTCAACACTGCTTACAAAAGTTGTACACACTGGTAATAATAGTTCAGCTCTTTTTTACCCATGTGCCATAATTCCATATAACACAAAGGAGGAATAATCATGAAAGCTGTAGAAGCATTAAGTTTTTTGGAAGTATACGATTGGATTACAATACTTTATATGGTAATTGGAATATCTTGTTTTATATGGGTAAGTATAGGAAATGATTATATTTTTAAAAAAATTGAGAAAAGGCTTAAGTTAGACGCATCGCTTAATCAGCGATCGAAAAAATGTGATTTATATTACACAGAAATACGCAAGAGCTGGTTGCATAATCAGAATATATGGATTGCTGTAGAGTATTTTCTTGTAGGCTTAGCATATTTATCAATGGTTATTGTTATATATGCCACGGTAGACAACATCGTTGTTGCCGAAGTACTAAAAATAAAAACAGCGTTTTATGCTATCATCAATCTTCTTGCATCAGCATTTCGAGACTATTTAAACCCAAGAAAGAAATCCATTGGAGCTAGAAATGCATATCTTCTGTTAAATAAAGCAATTATAAAATATGAAAACGGTGACGGCACAAAAGATGAATTGTTAGAGGCATTTGACAAAGGTGAAAGAATAATGACGAAATCAACATATGAAGAGTAATCGAGGGCGTAATTTTTTCTGTGTCTGAAGGAAAATAGGATTCCTCGAATTAGATATGTAAGATTTTTTGTCAAAATATACGTGTTTGTAGTGATGAATTGATTTTCTAATTATAGTGTATCCAGATAAATATTTCTTATACTGTTTTATTTATTTTTTGCATTCTAATTACGATACCTGTAAAATCCTTTTTTGCGGGTTCTGGAATAAGAAGAAAAAAGATGGTTATACTTAGGCACCGACGGAAAAAGAAAAGAGGATGCCGGCTGATGCAACTTACGTAACTGTCGGCCGGCATTTTTTCTGTCTGCTAGAGATATTGATTTATGCGGTCACCATAGAGAATCGCTAACTGGCTTAGTACCAAATCCTAGTGGATGGATTGATTGTTTATTTTATGACAAGAAAAAGTGATACCCCACAGAAAGCAGCAATGAGAGAACTGATGCGTGACTACTTGAAAAAACGATGTTAGTGTCAAAAATGCTTCCGATGTTAATTCCATCATGCGTGATATGATGTCCGTTATTCTGGAAGGTGCTCTGGATGAGGAACTGGATGAAGAACTCGGTTATTCCAAGTATGATTATCGGAACAAAGAAACAGATAACAGCCGAAATGGACACTCACAAAAAACAATGCATACCAGTTATGGAGATATGGATGTATCAATCCCACGAGATCGAAATGGTGAATACGAACCACAACTGATCAAAAAATATCAAAACACAGTAACTCAGGATATGGAGGAAAAGATTCTTTCCATGTATGCAAGAGGCATGACTACTGGCGATATCGAATCGCATATGAACTTCAACTTCCAGAGCAAAGTAACGCTCAATGAAACAGAAAAATTTAAAATGTCTGAAAACGTTGAAAATACGCCGTTTTACCGCTGAAAAACTTGTAAAATCTTCCGGATGTGGTGTAATAATGAGTAGGAAGTAACGCTTAAAAACATATCATAGAGGTGAACTTATGTACATGAATTGCGAGATAGAGATTCCGGATGTCCTCGGCAAGATTAATCGAGTCAGAAAAGGAAATACAACCTACATCAGATATGTCGTTGGCAGGACATATCACGCAGATAAAAAATATAACATTCCGAATCAGAGAATCATCGGAAAAAGGTCGGACAAAAATTCGGACATGATGATTTCAAATGAAAATTTTCTGAAATATTTTGGAGTCAAAGACAGTGGATTACTATTTGACCTTGCAACCTAATCCATAACAGCAGAAAACAATGCGGCACTGTATTATCCGGATTATGTATTCAATTATCCGCTTTTTTCAAAGGAAATGCATATATATAGTGATTTCAGGATATCTGATTTTGGGGCATCAGTCACAGATGACCAGCGTATCGGATTTCTGAATGAGTGGAATGCAAACAGAGATCACAGAGAAAAGATATATATTTCCTATGATTCCACCAATAAGAATTGTTAGGCAGAAGAATCTAAACTGGTAGAGTTTGGACATCCGAAGGTGGATAAAGGAATTACGGTATTTAATTATTCGATTGCAAATGATACGGATAACAGGGAACCACTCTTTTATGAGCAGCATCCCGGAAGTATTGTAGATATATCACAGATGCAGTTCGTGCTTCAGAAGGTTCAGGGGTATGGATACAGACAGGCAGAATTCATACTGGACAGGGGATATTTCTGTAAGGCAAATATCAGAGAGCATAGCATCAGACCGTATAAATGTTCTGGCATGACGGTGAAAAGACAGCGCTATGCATCCGATGAGGAGGAAAGATTTTTCCATCTTTATAAATCGTATCAGAAGGTGTGTGCAGAGCATGAACAGGTGGAATCCAAAATTGACAGAATGATAAAGTACCTAAACAGCATCAAAGGGCAGAAAGTAAAGGTCGGCAATGGATTCAGGGAATACTTTCATTTGGAAATTTATGAGTAAGACGAAACATTTCTTTATGCCAGAGAAAAAACAGAAATAGATCTTGGTGGATATTTTGTAATCGTGACATCGAAAAAGATATCAGCAAAGGAAGCACTGGAACTTTATAAAAGCAGAGATGTTTCGGAAAAACTGTTCCGAGGAGATAAGTCTTATCTGGGTAATAAGAGGCTCAGAGTGCAGTCTGATGAAGCGGCATCAGCAAAGATATTCACGGAATTCATGGCACTGATTGTCAGATGCGGGATGTACATGCGTCTAAAGGATGAGATGGAGAAGCTTGACAAGAAACCAAACTTTATGACTGTTCCAGCAGCAATCAGGGAACTGGATAAACTGGAGATGATAAGGCAGTAGAGAATAGTGAGAGAACTTATGAAGAAATCATAGCTTTTTTAAGCGGAGATAAATAGCATGGGTGAATTGCTGAATCCTAAAACAATCAATAGACATTTGGCTAATGTAGAGTTCTATATAAACACATATTTGCTTCGCGAGAAGGCCTATGATTTTACTCATGGGATATGGAATATAGATGATTATCTTGGATACTTCTTTATACGAAAGTGTATGTGGTCGACACATGGAAATATAAAAAGCACAGCAGCAGGTATTAAGAAATTTTATCAGTGTATGCTGAAAAAAGAAATGATACAAAAGGCAGACTACGAATATTTATGTGAGACTATAAAAGACAATATGTGGAAATGGCAGAGCGATTGTAAAATATATAATGATCCGGATGCAGAAAATTCATTTTTGCCGTTTTGAGTGAGAAAAACTCTGGAAGTTAAGGTTATATGGTTGAATAAAATTTAAAAAATCATATTGACAAATATGAGAATAGAACATATAATATAACATGTAATTACAAGTTAAGGGGGAAGAATATGAGTAAAGTTGTTTCTAAGTACGAACTCATAAAAAACAAGATTTTAGAGAAAATAGAAAAGGGAATCTATCAGGAAAATGATAAAATACCTAGCGAGAATGAACTTTGTGAATTGTTTGAGACAAGTAGAATTACGGTTAGAAAAGCTTTGGATGAACTTGTTACAATGGGTATGTTATATAGAAAACATGGAGTTGGAACATTCGTCAGAGCAAAAATGACAGAGCAACAAGCAAGAGATTCAAAGAAGATATTACTTGTTTTGCCGAATTATCCTGAATTGTTTAGCGCAGGTATTGTTTCGTCTATGCTTACAGGAATACACACGGAAGTTATAGAATCGAGATACATGTTGGTCACATTGATGGAACCAAGGAATGAACAAGATAACATTCAATTTTTAGATAGTATAAAATCAATGCAGCCAGATGGTATTATATACAGCTTTTATTTTAATAGGAATCTGATTCGCGAACTTATCAGCTTGAATATTCCGATAGTGTTCTTGGATTCTGAACCAAAGGATAACCCATTCGATATTGTCACTGGAGAAGATTATGAAAGTGCATACAGAGTAACCAATCTACTTATTATGCAGGGAATAAAAAATGTTGGATTCTATTCTCCATGGAGTGACAGCTTTTCTACAAGTTATTTAAGAAAGAAAGGTATACAGCAGGCACTAGAGGATTCAAATGTAGAATGGAAAGAAGAATGGTTTAATGGAGGAAGTCCTGATAAATTATTCCATGAAAAAATATCACACATTGATATGATTGCAGAGATTAAAAATCATTTACAGAAAAGCCCTGAATTAGAGGCACTTATACTTATGAATGATTCAGCAGCTTTTTCAACATTTAAGGCAGCAAGTGAACTAAATCTTGAAATACCAAAAGATATAAAACTAATAAGTTATGGTAATTACAACTGGAGTGGAGGCTTTGCATTCGTGGGACTTACGACATTCGAACAGCATTTTAAAAAATATGGACAAGAAGCAGTAAAACTTTTAATTAAGAGAATGTCGGGAGAACTTCCTAATATGCAGCAAAAAAGAATTATAAAATATACGCTTAAAAGAAGAAACTCATTTTAATAAAATATAAAAAAGTGTTAGCATAATAAAATTATGCTAATATTTTTAATACAACTTGTCAGTACATGAAATGATGTGTGGCGCCGAAAACAATACATGTAATGACGTGGAAAAGGAGAAAGATTATGAAAAGAAAATTAAAAAAAAGTGTAACAAAAATTTTAGCAGCTATTATGACAACTATGATGATATTTGGACTTGTTGGATGTGGTGGGACTAAGGCACCAGCAGAACAGGGAGATAAAGAGGGGGGTGAAGAAACCGGAGATAAGAAGATAGCGTTTATTTCACCAGCAAATCAGTTTGATTTTTTTGTGTATATAGGTGCAGAAGTTAAAAAGATTGGTGAAGAAAAGGGAATCCAGGTTGATATGTTTGATGCAGCACTCGATGTTAACAAACTTGCTGATCTTATGAGTCAGGCAATTATTCAGGATTACGATGCAATTATTGTTGGTCCGGTAGATACAGAGGCAGTTGTTCCATCCATCAAGGAAGCTAATGAAGCAGGAATTCCTGTAATAAACTATGATTCATTTATCGAAGGTGCAGATGTATATGCGCGAGTAGGAAGCGGTAATGTAGAAATGGGTAAACTTGCTGGAGAACATGCAGCTGAAGTGTTAAAAGAAAAATACGGAAAAGTTGAAGGGAATATTACAGTATTAAGTTATCCTCAGCTTGAGACAATGAATAAACGTATCGAAGGTTTTGACGCTGCATTTAAAGATTATCCTGATGTAACTATAAAAGAGGAAACAGTAGATGCTGTTACAGCTGAAGCAGGACAGGCTTTGACAGACAATTTACTTGTAGCTAACGGAGAAGGTAAAATTGACATTATTTATGGAAGTAATGCGGGAGTTCTTTTAGGCGCTTTAGCAGCTGTTTCATCAGCAAATAGAACAGATATAGCACTTGTAGGTATTGATAACGAAGAAGGTCAGCTAAATGCATTAAAAGATGGTACATACTACAAAGGAACAATAGCACAGGATTCATATGCAATTGGTGAGGCAGCTATGGAAGCAGCAATTAAAGCAATGGATGGTGAAAAAACAGGTGATGTAGTAGTACCTGGTATTCTAGTTACACCTGAAAATGTAAATGAATACCTTCAGAATGATAAAGCTACAAAAGCAGAATTAGATGCTTACAAATAATGAATAATTAGAAGGGCTTGATGGCATATGAATGAAATAATTGCATTAAATAAGATCGCAAAATCTTTTGGTAATGTAAAAGTTATAAGTAATATAAGCTTTTCGATTGAAGAAGGAAAAGTATATGCTCTTGTAGGTGAAAACGGAGCAGGTAAAAGTACGATATGTAATATTATTTCTGGAAGCTTACAGCCAACTGAAGGATCCTTAATATATCAGGGCAAAGAGTATGATTATTTTACAATCCAGCAGGCGAAAGAGATTGGAATTAAAATGGTTCATCAGGAATTACAGATTTTGCCTTTAATGAATGTTGAAGAAAACATATTCTTAGGCGAAGAAAGTTCCAGACATGGTTTCGCAGATAAAAATGCTATGCGCTCAAGAACTAAGGAACTATTGGATATGGTAGGACTAGATGTTAGTCCTACCACTAAAGTAAAAAATATAGAGATTGCAGGAAGGCAGCTTATAGAAATTGCGAAAGCAGTAAACAAAAATGCAAAGATTGTTATATTGGATGAACCAACCTCATCGTTATCAAATAATGAAATAGAAAAACTGTTTACGATTGTTAAAAAGTTAAAAAAACAGGGCGTTTCATTTATATTTATTTCTCATAGACTAGAAGAAGTTTTTGAGCTGTCGGATGAAATTATCGTATTCAAGGATGGAGCAAAGGTTGCACAGATGAATTCGAAAGATACCAACGAAAAAGAAGTAATTCGTTTAATGGTTGGAAGGGAATATTCAGATTTCTGTCAAAGAGAAAGAAAACATTTTGGTCAGGTTTATTTTGAAATACAGAATGTTTCAGGCGAAAGAGAAGGACTTTTAAATAACTCTTATTTGCCACAGAAGGTTTCATTAAAGCTTGAGGAAGGCGAAGTACTTGGTATTGCAGGCCTTGTAGGTGCAGGTAGAACTGAGCTTATAAAGATAATTTTTGGTGCACTGCCAAAAGGTAGTGGAAAAATCTTAATAGACGGTCAAGAGGTTATTATAAAAAATAGTCGTGACGCTATTAAACATGGTATGGCATGGATTACAGAGGATAGGAAACAGGAAGGACTTATATTACCGGATTCTATTACACAGAACATAGCACTTCCAACGCTAAGGAAGCATAGGAATAAATTATTTATAGATGATAAAGCTTTAAAGGAGCTTTCAAAAGAATATATAGAGAAACTTCATATTAAAACAACAGGCGGAGATCAGCAAGCATGTAATTTATCTGGTGGTAACCAGCAGAAGGTTGTTTTGGGAAAATGGCTGTCAACAAACCCTAAAATTCTTATACTTGATGAACCAACAAGAGGAATCGATGTTGGTGCTAAGGCAGAAATTTATAAATTGATTAATGAGTTGACCGAGCACGGTATGGCGATTATATTAATATCTTCAGAACTTCCTGAAGTAATGGGGATAAGTGATAGGATGCTTATAATGTATGAGGGAAAAGTTACTGGATGTATATCAAGAGAACAATACTCAGAAGAGCTTATCATGCAGTATGCAACAGGGAGGAAGGTTGACGATGAAAAATATTGAATTTTTAAAAAAACATAATAGTATATCAAGACATTTGGGTTTGATAGGAGTGATACTTGCACTGAGTATCGTATTTACAATCCTAGACAGTTCATTTTTGACTGGAATGAATCTGTTAAATATTGTAAGACAATCATCAGTAATGATTATAGTAGCTATGGGTGTTACATTTGTAATGATTTCTGGAGAGCTTGATCTTTCAATTGGTGGTGTAGCATGTCTTACAGGTATGGCAGTATCAAAGATGATGACATCGGGAATTCCAATTTCCTTGTCAATCGTTTTGGGATTACTTATTGGAGTAGTTATTGGTTTTGTAAACGGATTCTTAACAACAAAATTTAAACTTCCTTCAATGATTGTTACTCTTGCAACAATGAATTTAGCCAATGGTTGTGCAAGTCTTATTACAGGAGGAACAGCAATTTATAATCTTCCTGAAAAATTTGAATTCATTGGAAGAGGTTATATAGGATTCTTACCAGCACAGGTTGTGTTTATGACGATTATCGTTATTATATGTGGAATTGTATTAGCGAAAACTTTAATTGGCAGATATGCACTTGCAATAGGTGGAAGTGATAAAGTAACAGAACTTGCGGGTATTACAGTTGTGAGATATAAATTACTTTACTTTATATTTTGTGGATTATGTGCAAGCTTTGCCGGAATTATTTTAACAAGTAAACTTGCAAGTGGACAACCTAATCTGGCTTCAAACATGATGATGGATACACTTACAGCAGTAGTTCTTGGTGGAACAGCAATGTCAGGCGGATCAGGAACAATAGCAGGAAGCGTTATGGGTGCACTTTTACTTACAATAATATCGAACGGACTTACAATTAATGGTGTTAACTCATTCTGGCAGATGATTATATCAGCATTTATATTAATAGTTACTATAATAGCAAGAAGAGAAAAAGATAAATAATTTAAGGAGATAAAAGTTATGAAATTTGAACCTACAGAACAATCAGTTAAATCACATGAAGTGCCACAGTGGTACAAAGATGCAAAATTTGGTATTTTTATTCATTGGTCATTATTCTCGGTTCCAGGATACGCACCGGGTGCAGGAAAGAGTCTTGCAGAGCTTTCGGATGAAAGTGATGACGGACTTGCAAACTCAATGAAAAACTCTCCATATGCTGAGTGGTATCTTAATACATCGAGAATTAAAGGAACAGCAACTAATAAACATCACGAAGAAACATATGGAAAAGATTTCAATTATTTTGATTTTCAGAAAGATTTTGAAAATCAAAATAAAAAAATGGATGCTGGAGAATGGGCAGATTTCTTCAAAGAAGCGGGGGCTAAATATGTAGTTCTAGTTACAAAACATCATGATGGATATTGCTTATGGCCAAGTGATTATAAAAATCCTTCTATGAAAGATTATCAGTCAAACCGTGATCTTGTTGGTGAAATTACAGATGCAGTAAGAGAACGTGGAATGAAGATGGGATTATATTATTCAGGAATTTTTGATTGGACATTTAAAGATTATCCAATCGACGGAATGGAAAATTGGGTAAACCATTATATTGTAACGGACGAATATAGTGAATATGCATGGAATCAAACAGAAGAACTTATTCATAAATATAGACCATCAATTCTTTGGAATGATATTGGCTATCCAGCACAGTGTGATTTAAATCAGTTATTTGCGGATTATTATAATACAGTTCCAGATGGTGTTATTAATGACAGATGGCGTCAGTATTCAGTTCTTTCAGATAAAGAAAAGCAGACTCTGACAGAAAAACTTAATAGGCAGCTTGCAGAAGATGGAATCAGCGGAATTCTTGTAACAGATAAACATTGCGATTTTGTTTCTCCTGAATATGCAGATGGATTTACACTTCAGAAGAAAAAATGGGAGCTTACAAGAGGTATTGGAATGTCATTTGGCTACAATGCTGCAGAAAGCACAGAGCATATGCTTAAAGGAAAAGACATTATTTACATGCTTATTGATGCAGTTAGTAAGAATGGTAACCTTCTACTTAATGTCGGACCTAAAGCAGACGGAACGATTCCAGAAGAACAGAGAAAACCATTAATAGAAACAGGCAAATGGCTTAAAGTAAATGGAGAGGCTATTTATGGTACAACATATTGGGAAAAACAGGAAAGTAAAACAGCTGATAACAAAGATGTTAGATTTACTCAGAATGGAAAAGCTCTTTATGCAATGATTATGAATGAAGAGCTTTCAGAAAGTGTTGAATTTCTTGATCTTGAAATTCAACAGGGCGCAACTGTTACATTACTTGGAAACGATGCAAAATTAACATGGAAACAGACTGAAAACAGCTTAGTTGTAACTCTTCCTGATAATATGGAAAAACAGATTGCATATACCATAAAAATAGAAAAATAAGAAGATTGTTTACATCATATACCTTACTTTTTCATCCTCTTACGTAAATAATATACGAAGTCAGATAATGGGGCTGTAAAATAAGCCCCAAATACGCTATTGTTGATGAATAAAGAGAAAAAGCACAAAATATCAGCAAGGCACAAAATGATTTGCAGTTATTGGTGGGGATTGTGAATTGATGTGATACACTGATTAAGATGAACATATATGGAGTCAGGATTTATTAGCAAATATAAGCGCATGAGTCCTGACTCTATTATAAGCCATTCTAATACATTAATCTGTTTAATTCCATTATGATATGATGCTTACCCCAAAAGTGACAAGTCCCTACTGGAAGTTAACATCATCGCTCTCGTCCATCCTCCCATAAATAAAATCATACAGGACCTGAAACATCTGCGTTGGTTCAATTGGTTTTGCAAGATGCGCATCCATTCCTGCCGCTCTTGATTTCTGTACATCATCATCAAATGCATTGGCTGTCATCGCAATAATCGGGATGTTTTTAGCAGTTTCTTTGCTCATATGGCGGATGGCATTTGCGGCCTGCAGACCATCCATTTGCGGCATGCGAATATCCATTAGAATGGAGTCATAGTATCCGTCAGGATTTTTTGCGTACATTTCAACTGCGCGCACTCCGTTTTCTGCATGCTCGACCATAAAGCCCTTCCGCTCCAAAAGTCTTTTGGCAACTTCTACGTTTAGTGGGTGATCCTCTACTAAAAGAACCCTCTTTCCCTCAAAGCTGAAATCCTCCGTCAGTTCCGTTTCCGCTTCATCCTGTTTTTCGTCAAATGCTTTTTCAAAAGCAGAGATGAGAGACGATTTGAACATAGGTTTGCTCATCATCAGGTTGACACCCGCCAGTTTTGCATCATGCTCAATCACAGTCCAGTCGTAAGCAGTCATAATGATAATTGTAACCTCCGGGCCGACAATTTCACGAATGTGTCTTGCGGTTTCGATGCCATCCATCTCAGGCATTTTCCAGTCAATCAGAACAAGGTCAAAATATTCCTTATTATTCCATTTCTCCCTTACCATATCCACGGCCTTTTTGCCGCTGTCTACCCACTCCGATTTTACACCGATTTCCTTTAAGGTAATTACTGCCTGCTGGCAGACAACCACATCATCATCAACGACAAGTGCTTTCAGCTCCGTAAAATTGTAGCGATGCTTCCTGGCATATCTTGTCTTTGTTTCTTCTGTAATACCAAGCTTAACATCCACGGTGAACTCGGAGCCAATATCCGTAATACTGCGTACTGTAATCGAGCCATCCATCATAGAAACCAGATTTTTACATATTGCAAGACCTAATCCAGTACCGCCATACAGGTCAGTGGTGCCGGAATGTTCCTGCGAAAACGGTTCAAACAAATGAGGAATATATTCCTCAGTGATGCCACATCCCGTATCGTTAATGACAAATCGCATGACCGCATCATTCTTTGCCTTTTGCAGCTGACAAACACGAAGGGATACTTTTCCATGCTCGGAGGTAAACTTGATGGCATTGGAGAGTATGTTGATAATAATTTGCTGGAGTTTCATAGCGTCTCCGATATAATAATCTTCCACGCTGGAGTCAACAATATTTTCGTAATCAATGTTTTTGGCATTGGCTTGGGTATAGCAAATGGAATTGATTCCGTTCAGAAATTCATCAAACGGTATTTTTTCTTTTTTTAGCAGCATTTTGCCGCTTTCGATTCTGTTCATGTCCAGTATATCATTGATAAGTGAGAGCAAGAACCTGGAGGAGATTCCGATTTTGCTGATGCAGTCCATAACTTGGGCATCGTCTCCAATGGATTGGGCGGCAATGGCCGACATGCCGATAATCGCATTCATCGGTGTACGGATTTCATGGCTCATGCGCGAAAGGAAATCGCTTTTTGCGCTGTTTGCCTGCTCTGCAGCAAGAAGTGCTGTCTGCAGCATATTGTGCTGCTGCTCTTGCTGGTGAAACAAATCTGTGATGTCGCTCCGTGTAATGATTACCTGCTGGCTTGGCTTATCCAAATAGGCGTACTGTATTCTTTTTTGACGGACAGTGCCATTCGGATGCAGTACCCCACAAGTCGTAGAAAAAATAGTTTTCGTCTCAAGATTTTTTTGAATCGTTTCCGGCATCATTTCATGGTTGATGCGCTCTACATCCTCCGCAATTATAATTTCACGGTTTGTCTGTATAACAGAGTTCACATAATCATCGCTGCTCGCTTCAGGCAGCGGTCCGTTTTCTGTATTTCCGAGATACATTTTGTATTGGTTGCTTTTCAAATTCACATACGCAACGAAGTCATGCTCAATTTTGGAAACGGTGTGAATAATTCCCTCTTTGATTTTTTCCTCATTGATATCGTAGGTATACATAAAGGACATCACATCTTTGGTTTGCTGATTTCGGTATGATTTCACGGTGGTTTCCACCCAGATGATGCTTCCGTCCCGTGCCTTGCGCTGATACTCAAAAGAGAACTGTGTCTGGCCGTTTTCAAATGCTTTTAGCACGCGGTCGCGATCCAGCATATGGCGCATCTTTTCTTTCTGTTCTTCTGTAAGTGCAGTTTCAGCCATCGTATCGGTTCCAGCCGTATAGGAAGATCCGTCATCTAAAACGCCTACATTGTCTTTTGCAATATAGGATTCCACAAGATCCTGTGTGATATTAGAGCGTGCCTTTGCCAGCAGATCTTCATGCTGAACTGCATTGGAATACTCCAGTTCCTCATTGTACCGCTGTTCTGAAAGTTTGACTGCGGTTACATCTTTACCCACTGCGTAAGCGCAAACCGGCAGACCCTTTTTGTCGAACACGTTGGTATAATCAATGTGCTCACACCACCAGCCCTTCCCATCATGGGTACGAAACCAGATATCGGCGGAACACGTTTTAGCTCCCTGTTCCAGCTTCCGGTACATTTCCAAAAAATCCTTGGTGGAATCTTGGCGGACAAAGCCTGACTGAATGACAGAATTTGGAATATCTGCGACGATATCCTGATGTCCATGACGCATTTTTGAAGCACTGGTCTGAATAATTTCTTTGTTTTTTATGTTGTAAGTCCAAAAACATACGTCCGAGTTCTCGGTGGCAATCCGAAATTTCTCTTCACTGAGCCGTAGTGATGCTTCCATTTCCTTCTGTCGGGTGATATCCATAACCACTCCATCCATGATCGTTCTGTCGGAGTCGGTTGTGAAAATTCCGCTGCAAAGAATATATCGGAGATTGCCTTTTCCGGTAATTACGCGCATGTCCCATTCTGCATAGTCATTACCGGCAGTCAGGGTATCATTGATTGTCTGCATCACCACGGGGAGATCATCGGGATGCACATATTCACGGCAATGGTTATGTGTGCAGGCAGCCATGCTCTCTTTGGTATATTCATGAATATTGTAATATTTATCGTTTCCATAAAGCAGGGTCAAATATTCGTCCACCACAACGGTAAAAACACCACCGAGGCGGGAAGCACGATACAGTTCTAACTCATGTGAGTATTCGAGTTCATTTAATTGATGATTGGTCATTTCAAACATTCTCCTTCTCTATCGTCTTGTTCTCAGAAATGAATGAGTAAAGTGTACTGTACAGCAGTTTCGGGTCAATTGGTTTGGATAAATGTGCGTTCATCCCTGCTTTTTTTGTTTTGTCCTGATCCTCCACAAAGGCATCCGCGGTCATCGCGATAATGGGGATCGATTTTGCATCGGCTTTTGCCGTGCTTCGAATTTGTTTCGTTGCCTCAAGGCCGCCCATAACAGGCATCCGCACATCCATAAGTATTGCATCATAGAAGAAGGCAGTGTTCTGTGAGAACTGTTGAACAGCCTGCCTGCCGTTGACAGCCACTTCAACGAAGCAGTTCTTCCGCTCAAGAAGGCGCTTTGCAACCACAATATTCAGATCATTATCTTCAACCAGAAGAATGCGTGCTCCGGATAAATCTGCATCAAAATAGTCGGAGGTCTGCTCGCTGTCCGAAACCAGCTCCGTCGTAGAAACATAGAGGTCTACCACAAATTCCGAGCCTTTGCCAATCGCGCTGCATGCGCTGATGGAGCCGCCCATTGCTTCAATCAGATTTTTTACGATAGCAAGCCCGAGCCCGGTGCCCGGCTGGGTGAAATTCGTATCTCGATTCTCTTGGTGAAATGGCTCGAAGAGACACTTTTGAAATTCAGGACTCATGCCGATTCCATTGTCGCGAACCGTATAGCGCATTCCGTATTTTCCATCGCGGTCTGGAATGTGCTCACAGAAAAATTCGATTTTGCCGCCTTCGGGCGTGAATTTGACGGCATTAGACAGCAAATTGAAATAAATCTGTGTAAATCGAAGCTTATCTGTTAGAATGCAGGTGACAGGGCAGTTTAGATCCATGACAAAATCAATGTGTTTTGCTTTTGCCAACGGAAGAATGACTGTCTTTATATTTTGTTTGAACTCTTCAAACGTAAACGGTTCTTCTAACAGTTTGATTTTACCGCTTTCAATTTTGCTCAGATCAAGGATATCGTTAATCAGCCCCAGTAAAAAATGGCTGGAAGAGTCAATGTTCTTCAGATACTCAACCGTAGTAGGCGGATTATCTTCATCTTTGGCAAGCTCGGTCATGCCGATAATCGCATTCATTGGTGTGCGGATATCGTGACTCATGCGTGACAAAAAGTCTGATTTTGCAAGATTTGCCTGCTTTGCGGAAATCAGTGCCTGTTCCAACTCTTTTTGATACCGTATTTGCTCGTTATAGACATTGGTTACATCAATTCTCGTCATAAGATATACACTTCTGTCCCCGTTAATCAGGGTGAACTGCAGCTGTTTACGGCGAATCTTACCGTTTTTATTCTTGTCCTTCATATTAAAATCGAATTTATGTACCTTGCCATTCTCGATATTTTTAAGGACATTGGAGATTCGGCATTCTTCAACAACACGCTCAACATCCTCTTTGCAGACAACCTGTCTAAGTAACGATTCATTTCGTTTCTGGAATGCCTGATCTTCTGTAAAAAGCTTTTCACCGGAGTTGACGGTATAATCAATAGCCTTATCGCTGGAACCTTCCACTACGACAAAAAAGTCGTAATCTGTTCTGGAAATGGTTTTCATGATGGATTTCATTACATTTTCATTCGTCGTATCACTTACCACAACGAAAGCATATATATCTTTTGTTTCTGGATTTCTCATGAGATGGATATTATATTTAATCCAGTAAACTTTGTTGGTGTCAAAAACACGGGTGAACTCCATAGACACAGAATAATCCCCACGGTTAAAATAACCGAGTAAAGACTGACGGTTGAACGTGGCCCGGTATTCTTCTTTGTTTTTTTCGCCGAGAATATAATCCGCCGTTTTGGAAAAATAAAAATCGGCATCATTGCGATCGATTAATTCCGTTAACACACGGAACTGGCTTTCTCCGTCGATGATGGTATTTTGTGTCAGATTAATTTTCAGGGAGTCGATAATCGTTTGCTGTAGGGCGGAGCGGTAGGACATTTCTTCATCAAATTTCTTGATTGCCTCTTTTTCACGGGTCACATCTCTGCCGGCTCCAAACGCCTTGAGCGGCAGTCCATCTTTGTCAAATACCACTGTATAGATGACACGTTCACACCACCAGCCGGTTTTGTCTGTGGTTTTATACCAGATATCTTCACTTACTTCTTTTTCACCGTTTTGCAGCCGTTCAAAAATGCTGTAGAAGGTTTGGAGACTATCCTCTCGGACATATCCGTTTTCTACCGTTGACTCGATATAGTTTTCAATTGTAAAACAATTCTGTTTAATTCTGGGCGAATTCGATATGACGGTCAGTCTGTCGTTTGGAATATCATATTCCCATACATTGATTCCGGAGCTTCTGATTGCTACCTGAAAACGTAACTGCTGTTCCTTCGCTGTTTCTTCAATCGTTTTCATTTTATCAACATCGGTAAATACAGCATAAAAAGCAGGTTTTTCGTCTTCTCTGCTTAAATAAGTGCAGCGAAGGTTAATCCAGCGAGGTTTGCCGGATTTCGTGCTGGTGCGATATGTTAAATCTAAATTGGAATGATTTCTTGCTGCATTCTTAATGGCTTTCTGCAGCACGGGAACATCTTCTTTATAAGTGAGAGCAATCGCGTTATCACGGCAAATGAGGTCATATTCTTCTCTCGAATGTCCTGACAATTCACATAATCCGTCGCTGTAAAACAAGGTTCTCATCTTGTCATCGTCAATTTCATACAATGCGATGCCGCCGGGAATCGTGTTGACTAATGTACGGTAACTGTTGAGTGCCTCCTCTTCCTTTTTCATCAAAAGCTGCATCTCATTCTGGGCCTCAATCAGCTGCTGCTGCACCTTACGTTCATTCGTAACATCGGTATAGCTGACATAGCAAAACTTGGTGCTGTCCGGCTGGTCTATGACAATGCCGTTGAGATAAATCCAGATATATTCCTGCCTGCTGTCATTTAATACACGGTAGGTGTGGTTTACAGGCGTTGATGTTCGGAGTGCATTGTCCAGCTTTGTCTGAAGCTCGGGGAGATCGTCGGGATGCACGTTTAAGTAGCTCATTTCCTGCTTTACGGATTTTTTATTTTCATCAGAATAGCCGAACATTTGATAAAAAGCCTGATTATGAACAAGAGGACGGATTCCGCTCTGGTCAGCAAGGTACAGGCACATACCACTTGGCACATGCTCAATCACAGAGGAGAGCTGTTCTGTCAGGTCCTTGTTTTTTTGATCGGATTCTCTGCGCTGCGTTACATCCTCAATGTATTCAACATGTGCTTTGATTCCATTCCAGTCGGTCAGCTTGCCCCTTAAATGATACATTCTGCCGTTTAGAGAATACGGAAAATCTCTTTCCATAAAATCCTTGTGATTCATCAAATGAATTTTGCAGAATTTGCAGGGGGAGGTCAGATTAAATAAGAATTCATAGCATTTTTTTCCGGTGATCGTCTGACGTTTTTGCCCAACCATATCAAGCCCCCGCTGGTTGATGTACAGGAGCTCATAATTCGTTGTATCACTAACGTAGATTGCACTTTGAGATTCATTTACCAGATTGGCATATAAATTAGCCCAAACAAGATCGTCGGGGATGCTGTTGATTAGATTGTCGGTTTCGAGTGCGAAACGGCCAAGCACATTTTTGATGCGTGTTTTTATGACACGTTCATCGTCCGTCTTTGAAATAAAATCTGCGGCTCCGTTTTCCAGAGCGTTCAGCTGGCAGCTTTCGTCATCGGTTACGGCAATGACTGGGATAGAACGATACACACGGTTTTTCATCCATCTGAGCACATCAATTCCATCCATGAATGGCATAATAATATTCAGCAGAATAATGGAGATATCCTTGCTGTGCCTGCAGATGACGTCCATGGCGTCTTTTCCGTTTGCAGCATATAAAATGTTGTACTCATTCGAGAAAGAAGCGGCCATCGTCGCTCTGTTTACATCAATCTCATCGACTATGAGCATGGTTGGTTTGGTGTCCATATAGTTGCCTCTATCCTTTAATTATTCCGGAGCGACCGTATCTGCTCGCGGCAAATTTTTCTGAGTATACCCTCATATTATTAATAATATGAGCTTTTTTGGCAAAAGTCAATTTATTTCTATAGGTTATATTTGCAATCAATCTGGTTATCATATATAGTTATATCAGATGAGATAAGAAGAAACGGACAGGAGAAGAGAAGATGAAATATGACGTGATTATTATAGGAGCGGGTCCGGGAGGAATTTTCTCGACTTATGAATTATTGAAAAGAAGACCGGAGCTTAAGGTTGCTGTTTTTGAGGCGGGCAATCCGCTGGAA
This sequence comes from Hespellia sp., assembly GCA_028694105.1. Classification (GTDB taxonomy): domain Bacteria; phylum Bacillota; class Clostridia; order Lachnospirales; family Lachnospiraceae; genus Hespellia. Next base: position 99,251 of record JAQUUC010000001.1, on the reverse strand, counting down.
AAACGGAGATGTCCAATTGACGGGAAGAACGTTAAATCCTGTATCAATTGTAAGACCTGTGCAATCATGAATGGATTTGGCGGGGCGGGGGCATTTTCCGATGGGAAATATAATATTACCAACGATTTTGGGGGCTCTCTGTATCAGTATATCGGCAAAGAAAAAGCACTGGAACTGATGAAGTATGTAGATGAAATCAACATGACTCACGGCGGCGGGAACACGAAGATGTATTCGACAAGCGGCAGTGAGTTTAAGAAAATCTGTATGCAGAATAAATTAAATCTTCTGGATGCATCAGTGCGCCATCTGGGGACCGATATCAATTATATTGTTCTTGAAAATTTATTTGCAGAATTGAAGGATAAGGCAGACTTTTATTTTAATACACCGATTGATCAGATTGAAGCCTTGGAGGATGGCTACCGTGTTCTCTATGGCAGCGAGACGGCAGAGGGCAGGAAATGCATCGTATCAGTTGGAAGAAGCGGAAGCAAATGGATGGAGGCAATCTGTGAAGAGATGGGAATTCCCACACGGTCGAACCGTGTGGATATCGGGGTGCGCATTGAGCTTCCGGCAGTGATTTTCTCACATCTGACCGATAAGCTGTATGAGAGCAAGATCGTATACCGCACCGAAAAGTTCGAGGATGCGGTGCGTACCTTCTGCATGAATCCGAATGGAATCGTGGTAAATGAAAATACGAACGGTATTGTGACGGTCAATGGACACAGCTTTGAAGATCCGGAAAGAAAGACAGACAATACGAACTTTGCACTTCTGGTCGCAAAGCATTTTTCAGAACCCTTCAAAGACAGCAATGAATATGGTGAGAGCATTGCAAGGCTTTCCAATATGCTTGGCGGCGGAGTGATTGTCCAGCGGTTCGGAGATCTGGAACGCGGACGCAGAAGTACCGAAAAACGAATCGAGGAGGGAACGGTCACACCGACACTGGACGCGACCCCGGGAGATTTAAGCCTTGTACTTCCGAAACGAATTCTGGACGGTATTATCGAGATGATCTATGCACTTGATAAAATCGCACCGGGTACAGCAAATGATGACACACTTCTCTATGGTGTTGAGGTAAAATTCTATAACATGGAAGTAGAACTGGACAATCATCTGGAGACGAATTATAAGGGACTGTATGTAATCGGAGATGGCAGTGGAGTCACACATTCTCTTTCACATGCATCGGCCAGTGGAGTTTATGTGGCAACGGAAATTATAGAGAACATGTGAGAACAGGAGCACACGGGTGTGTGCGCAGATCATCAGTCTTATGGCCGATGACATATTATAGGAAGAAAGGGGAGTGTCATGGATAATACGAATTTAACCCAGCCGAATTATGAGGAAGAGCTGATTCAGATTATAGAGAGTGATGCTTCCGATAACGAAATTAGAAAAAAACTGGAAAAGTATCATGAGAATGATATTGCCGGAGCGTTAGAGACCCTGACGGTAGAGGAACGAAAAAAACTCTACCGCATTTTAGGAGAAGATACCACATCAGAGATTTTCACATATCTGGAGGATGTCGGAAAATATATCGATGAATTAGAGATAGAGAATGCAGCAGATATCATTGAAAACATGGACTCGGATGATGCTGTCGATGTCCTTGAGGAAGTCGATGAGGAAGTCCGTGAACAGCTCATGGACCTCATGGACGATGAGAGCACACAGGATATCAATCTGATCTGTTCGTATGATGAAAATGAAATCGGAAGTGAGATGTCCACCAATTTCATTGAGATTAAGAAGCATCTGTCGGTGAAGCAAGCGATGAAAGAACTGATTCGTCAGGCGGAAGAGAATGACAACATCTCCACCATTTATGTGAGTAATGATGATGAGACCTTTTACGGGGCATTGGATTTGAAGGATCTGATTATCGCCCGTGAGTATGATGATCTGGAGGCTTTGATCAGTACCTCTTATCCATATGTGCATGCGCATGAGACAATCGATGAATGTATTGAGCGTATCAAGAACTATGCGGAAGATTCAATTCCGATTTTGGATGATGACGATAAATTAATCGGTGTCATTACCGCACAGGACCTCATTGAAGTCGTGGATGATGAGATGGGTGAGGATTACGCTAAGCTGGCCGGTTTGACTGCGGAGGAGGATCTGCATGAGACACTGCTGGAAAGTATGAAAAAACGGCTCCCGTGGCTGATTATCCTGCTGTTCCTCGGCATGGTGGTATCCACGGTCGTCGGGTTATTTGAAGGTGTTGTGGCACAACTGGCTTTGATTGTGAGCTTCCAGTCCCTGATTCTCGGGATGGCAGGAAATGTCGGAACACAGTCCCTTGCTGTCACAATCCGTGTGCTGATGGGCGAGAACTTAAAGCCGGGACAGAAAGCATCGCTGGTCTTCAAAGAGATGCGGATCGGATGTTCCAACGGATTACTGCTCGGTGCATTTTCAATGTGTATGATTGGGGGCTATATCCATTTCCTGAAAGGAAAGCCGCTCATGTATGCGTTTGCGGTATCGGGATGTGTCGGCGCGGCACTGATGGTGGCGATGATTATCTCGAGTATGGTTGGAACGATTGTGCCATTGTTTTTCCATAAGATTAAGATTGATCCGGCGGTTGCCTCGGGGCCTTTGATTACGACTGTGAATGATTTGGTGGCCGTTGTTACGTACTATGGTCTGGCGTGGCTGTTCCTGATGAATGTGATGCATTTGGGGTCATGAGAAAGTCAGCGATTCCTGATGGAGGATAATAATACAAATAGAAGATGAAAGGAAGAAAGGTTGGTTAACACATGGAGACAGTAACATTAGGAAGTACAAATATAACCGTAAATAAAAACGGATTCGGAGCACTCCCAATCCAGCGCATTTCCACCGAGGATGCAGTATCGCTTGCAAGAAAAGCATACGGTGCGGGAATTACATTTTTTGATACGGCAAGATGGTATTCTGACAGCGAGGAGAAGCTCGGAGAAGCTTTAGAAGGGATTCGTGGGAATGTCTTTATCGCTACGAAGACAGGTGCTCAGACAGCAGAAGATTTCTGGAAGGACTTGAATACTTCGCTTCGCAATCTGAGAACGGATTATATCGATATCTATCAGTTCCACAATCCGGCAGTCTGTCCGAAGCCGGGAGATGGCAGCGGACTTTACGAGGCGATGCTGGAAGCAAAAGAGCAGGGGAAGATTCGTCACATCGGTATTACAAATCATCGGCTTGCAGTTGCAAAGGAGGCGATTGAATCGGGATTATACGAGACACTGCAGTTCCCGTTCTGCTACTTGGCTATTGAGAAAGATGTCGAGCTGGTGAGTCTGTGTAAGGAGAATAACATGGGCTTCATTGCAATGAAAGCTTTGTCCGGGGGATTAATTAATGATGCCAGAGCCGCCTATGCTTTTGAAGCACAGTTTGATAATGTTCTTCCAATCTGGGGCGTTCAGAAGGGGGCGGAATTAGATGAGTTCATTTCATTTATGACGAATCCACCGCAGATGACAGAGGAAATCAAGGCCATTATTTCTCGCGACAAAGGAGAACTCAGCGGAGATTTCTGTCGTGGATGTGGATATTGCATGCCATGTCCCGTCGGAATTGAAATCAATCAGTGTGCACGTATGTCGCTGATGCTGCGAAGAGCTCCGTCTGATGCATGGCTTACAAAAGACTGGCAGGACAAAATGAGTAAGATTGAGGAGTGTCTGGAATGTGGCAAATGCATGAGTAAATGTCCTTATGGATTACATACGCCGGATTTGTTGAAGAAGAATTATGAAGATTATAAGAAAGTATTAGCAGGTGAAGTGGATGTTAGATAGAGCGAAATTCAAAGAGACGCTGGAAAGTGTTGCAGAGATTATCCGGACAGCACCGGAACCGATGACAGAAGAGGAAATCTTAGACTATTTTGCTGATATGGAGCTGAATGAGGAGCAAAAGAAATTAGTGTTTGCATACCTTACGACTCCACATGAGAATGACGGTGCAGAAGAAAAGCCGGAAGATGCCAATTCTGACAGTGAAGAGCCGGATGGATTTACAGAAGCGGAGATTGAAGTATCGCCGATACTTCAGATGTATCTGGATGAACTGAGCGAGATTCCCCCATGCAGTAAAGTGCAGGAGGATAAGCTTTATGAGCAGTTGGCAGCAGGTGATGAAACTTCGATAAAGAAACTGGCAGACTGCTGGCTGGGAAGGGTGCTGGACCTTGCGAAAAAACACCGGAACGCAAAAGCAAGCCTTGAAGATATTGTTCAGGAAGGAAATATGGGACTGTTCCTGAAACTACGGGAATTACTTGGAAGCAAGAGCGAAGTGGATTATCGAAGCCTCCTTTCGGACTGTATTGAAAAGAGCATGTGGGACTTCATTGTGGAGAGTGGTGAAATTGCGGATGAAGGCAATAGCGTTGTCGGCAAGATGAGTCTTGTGCAGGAAGCTAAGAAGATATTGGAAGAGCAGTATGACCGTGGCGTTACGACACAGGAACTTGCAGAGTATACGAAGATGCCGGAGGAGGAATTGCAGGGCGTGCTGGATTTGATTTCGAAGGCAGCAGGCCGGACAGAAGGTGAATAGATACCAGAAAAATGTCGTCAGCTGATTTTAGCTGGCGATATTTTGGGATTGCAATATAAAAATGTCTGTGCTATAGTATGAATTACATTCATCCGGAGTTCTATTCGGAGAATTCTATTTTTTCGGCATATCGCCGAGTTACCCTTTTATTTTTGAAGTAAATGCTATGGGAAATCTTCGTTTTTTATCTTCTGTTTTTTGTTGTGTTTACTTCTACTATCATTTATAATGGAGGAAGAAAACATGAGACAGAAACAAGTACTGGAGATTATCTACGAAGGAAAGACAGTTCAAGTAAAAAAGTCATGGCTGATGCGCATTTTGCGCAGGGTTTTCCGTGTGAATCGGAAGCAGAAGGATCGTCTGTTTCTGAAAGTGTTCAGTGAGAAAAAGGCATTACTGGAATTGTATAATGCGGTGAACCATTCGGATTATACGAATGCAGACGAACTCGTTATCACAACACTGGAAGACGCAGTCTATATGGGGATGAAGAATGATTGTTCGTTTTTGATTGGGAATTACCTGAATCTGTATGAACATCAATCGACATTTAATCCCAATATGCCGCTGCGGGGATTGCTCTATTTTGCAGGTGTTCTACAAGGCTTTTTAGCCGTTAGTCAGGAGAATCTCTATGGTGAGAAACTGATAAAGATTCCCACACCGAAGTATATTGTGTTCTATAATGGAACAGATGCCTGCGAAGACAGGATGGAGCTTAAGTTGTCAGATGCTTTTGAACATCCGGATGGCTGCATGGAGTTTACAGCTGTCATGTTGAACATCAATCTGGGACATAATAAGGCAATTATGAATCAGTGTAAATTGTTAGAAGAATATGCAACATTTATCGAGCAGATTCGTGTGTTCCAAGGAGAAGGTTTTGAATTGGATGAAGCGATTGATATGGCAAGTGAATACTGTATAGAACATGACGTGTTAAGGGAGTTTCTTCTGAAAAATCGAAATGAGGTGAGACAGTTGATTCTTACAGAATATAATGAGAAAAAGCAAAGAGCGTTGGACAGACGGGATGCAAGGGCCGAAGGAAGAGCAGAGGGGCGTGAAGAGGAGCGGATCAACATAGCTCTGAAATTACGGGATGAGGGCGTATCTATGGATGTAATCGCGGCGGCAACGGGCCTGACAGAAGGTGAGATCCGCGGGTTAGATGCAGAATAGATACCTCAATCTTTGCAGTATGTGGCACGGTCAGCACGCAGAGACCATAAAAAGAAAGAATTGGTATGACCAGATGCCAATTCTTTTCTTTTGCAAAATAATAGCTAAAATACGCTCGCAATAATTAGAAGAAATAACGAAAAATATTCTGAATTTTAGCCTTTTCTTGACATTCATATAGAATAGCGTTAAGCTTTTGACAAGGAATGAAATCTGGTACAACCAGAGAAAGAGGAGGTACAAAATATGTTGTTTCAAGTTTATGGTGACGGAGCAATTTTTCAATGGATAGGCTGGGTTCTGGTGTTTGCAGGACTGATCATTGCGAATGAAATTGCTCGCCGTACAAAGATGGGAGGAATCTTTTTCTTCTTGATTTTACCGGCAATCTTAACAGTCTACTTTATCGCGATCTATGTCTGTGCAGCAAACGGACAGGAGTGGGCACTGAACAATCCGACCTATGTACATATGACAAGCTGGTTCCATTACGCGAAGCTGTATGCTGCAACCGCAGGATGTATCGGCTTTATGGCATTAAAGTACAAAAAAGGAATCGGAAATACAGAATGGTTCAAAGTATTCCCATTCGTAATCGTAGCAATCAATATTCTAATCGCTGTATGCAGCGACTTCGAGTCAGCATTCCGTGGCTTTGCAGCTATGGATGGCTGGTGGAAATCATCTGAGAACGTAATGCTTTACGGTGGATGGCACAACGTATTCAACGGTATCGCAGGAATACTTAATATCTTCTGTATGACAGGCTGGTGGGGAATCTACTCCTCCAAGGATAAATCAGATATGTTATGGCCTGATATGACTTGGGTATTTATCGTAGCTTACGACATTTGGAACTTTGCTTATACATACAACTGCTTACCGACACACGCATGGTATTGTGGAGTTGCATTATTGCTTGCACCTACTGTTGCCAACGCACTGTGGAACAAAGGTGGCTGGATTCAGAACCGTGCGAATACGCTGGCAATCTGGTGTATGTTCGCGCAGGTATTCCCATTGTTCCAAGATCAGGGAATCTTCGCAGTGAAGAGCGTGCAGTACAACAATAACTTCATGCCGATCACGGTAATCAGTGTACTCGCACTTGTTGCAAATGTACTTGCACTCGGATATATTATCTATCGTTCTAAGAAATATAAAAAGAATCCTTATAAAAAAGAAATCTTTGTGGGGACACGAGATTTCGAGAAGGCACTTGCAAGAGCAGAGTAGAGAAATTATTGCAACAGATATCTGAACAGAACAAAGAAAACAACCTGACGGTCAAATGACAGAAGGGTTGTTTTTTTGTGTAATGCAGAGTATGATGGCAGAGACAGAACATTACGGAAAAGCGGCTGACATGATATGCGTATTACTCTCTACAAATCTTTAAAGTGGAACGCACTTCTTCCACTCGCGTAATCGCCGACAATCTGCCCTTTTCCGAACAGCTTGTACTTATATGTAACTAATCCTTCCAAACCGACAGGTCCGCGGGCATGAATCTTGCCGGTGCTGATGCCGACCTCGGCACCGAAACCATAGCGGAATCCATCTGCAAAACGTGTGGAACAATTCTGATAAACTCCGGCGGAATCGACCATCTGCATAAAATGAGCCGCGGCGCCATCATCGTCTGTGATGATACAGTCCGTGTGATGTGAACCGAATTTGTTGATGTGTACGATTGCTTCGTCAATATCATCTACAAGCTTAATCGCAAGAATTAAATCCAGATATTCATGGTTGAAATCATCATCTGCGATCACTTCACACAACAGTGGAGAGTCGCAGCAGGCAGCGTCTGCCAGAATTCCGGCTACTTCTTTCGTTCCCCGAATCTTCACGTGATTCTCTGATAATGCCTTTGCGAGCAGTGGAAGAAACTCTTTTGCGATTTTTCTGTTTACCAAAAGCGTTTCGACAGCGTTGCATGCAGCCGTGTATTGCGTTTTAGCATCCACAATAATCGGGATTGCTTTCTGTATATCATACGATTCATCTGCATAAATATGGCAGATGCCATCGGCGTGTCCCATCACCGGAATCTTCGTATTGTTCATGATATATTGTACAAATGCATTAGAACCGCGTGGGATCAGAAGATCCACATTCTCATGGCAGGAGAGCAGTTCGTCGATCTCGTTGTGCTGCTGCGCCTGAAGCATACATTCAGCCGGAAGTCCTGCTTCGATGACGCTCTGGTGAATGAGCTCGAATAAGACTTTGTTCGTTTTTGCAGTCTCTTTTCCGCCTTTCAGGATAGCGCAGTTACCACTTTTGATACAGAGCGAAGAAATCTGCACCAGTGCATCGGGGCGTGCCTCGAAGATGACTCCGATCACACCAATCGGGCAGTTCACGCGGTAGAGCGTCAGACCTTCATCCAATTCTCTTGCGAGAGAAGTTCCGGCAAGTGGATCCGGAAGTGAAATTAATTGTTTGATTCCGCCGATGACATCGCTTAATTTCCCTTCATCAAATTTCAGGCGCTTTTGCACAGCCGGAGCAATTCCGGCATCTGCGGCGGCGGACACATCCTGTGCATTCGCCTTGAAAATTTCATCTTTATGTGCGAAAAGAGTGTCAGCAATTGTGTCTAAAGCCGAGTTTCGCTGCTCGATTGTGGAGCTGGCCAGAATTGGGGCGGCACTTTTCATTTTCGTTGTTTCTTCTTTAATATTCATGGATGCAACTCACTTTCTTCTCAGTTTATTTTGTTCATCATATTCGAAGCAATTTGGAATGTCAACTACTTTTTGTTGCTATTATAACACCATTTTGTGTTCTACGTGTTATAATGTAATAAAAATCAGTCGTATCACATCGTGCGAAGAAAAATAAAAAAGGAGAGAAGCGTTATGGGAAAGAAATTAAACGCAGCTGTTAAGACGGCGGCAGTTGTTGGCGGTGCTTTTGCGGGCGCATCATGGTATATGTTTGCTTCATTTATTAAACGGCAGAATGATAAAGCCTCCGAACTTGAAACACAGGCAGATCTGATTAATGAAAAATGTGTGAAAGATGAATACCGTATGCTGGATATAAAAGGTCTGAAATGGAAACAGGCCCATATGGATATTCATGAGAAGGTTGAAATTACCAGCGATGATGGGCTGAAGCTGGCAGGACATTATTTTGATCAGGGAGCGGACAAGACAGTACTTGTCGTACATGGAATTACAGCGTGGCATGGAAGTCTCTTGTTTGCAGGCTCCATGTATTATGAGAAGGGCTATAATGTGCTGGCTGTCGATCAGCGTGCACATGGCGAGAGCGAAGGCACATATCGAACGATGGGATACAAAGAAAGTGATGATGTGATTGCCTGGGCAGAGTATCTGGTACAGACGAAGGGACAGAAAAAAATCATCATGCACGGAGTATCCATGGGTGCGGCAACGGTTATGGTCTGCAGCGGATGTGAGAACCTTCCTGAGGAAGTAGTCGGTATTGCAGAGGACTGCGGATTTACTTCAATATGGGATATGATGTCTTGGCAGCTGAGAAACGGATACCACATTCCATTTTCATTTCCGTTTATGAACCTCGTAAAATGGTACTGTGAACATATCGGTCAGTTTAAAGTGGATGAGAAAACACCGGTACAGATGGTGGAAAAGGCGAAAGTTCCAATGGTCTTTATCCATGGTACGGCAGATCATTTCGTGCCGTATTCTATGGCGGATGAGCTGTATCATGCCTGCGGTTCGGAGAAAGAAATCTTCCGCGTGGAAGGGGCAGGCCATGCGATGTCATGCATGAAGAATCCGGAAGAATACAGAAATGCAATTGAAGCATTGATACATAAAGCAGAAGGGTAAACAAAGGCTATGAGTTGGAGCAGAAGATTACTGAAAACAAATGCGAAGAAGGCGGTCCGTCAGAATTACTGGCGTTTTATTGCCGTATGTTTTCTTGTGATGTTTATCTGTGGTTCCGGTCTGATGCCGCCGCTGCTGTTTCAGCGAAATCCGGCTGTCGAGATCAGCCAGAGCCTGCGCTCGCTGGCAGATCATCTGACAGCAGATGCATCAATGGGAGAACTGGCTTCCGGTGTGTCGGACTGGCTGGATTATTCGGATACGCTGCTTGGAATTGGCGTGTTCTGGATTTCAATTGTGCTGTGGTGTCTGTATAAGATTTTCATAGCCAACATTGTAAGAGTGAATTCCAAACGGTTCTTTATGGAAACCCGAACCTATCCGAAAACAAGTGTCAAAAAAATCGGTTATCTCTATAAAGGGAAGGATATCAAAAATACAGCGGAAATCATGCTGTGTATGTACGTGTGCCGGTTTCTGTGGTGGTTTACCATTATAGGCGGCATCGTAAAAAGCTATGAATACGCGATGATTCCATATATTCTTGCTGAGAATCCGGACATTGCAAGAAAAGATGCATTTCGCCTGTCAAAAGAAATGATGCACAATAAAAAAATTGGATTATTCATACTTCAGATGTCGTTTATTCCGTGGTTTTTATTGGGAATCATTTCTATGGGACTGACGAATATCTTCTTTTTTAATGCATACATGGAAGCCACGGAGACAGAGTTTTATATGATGCTCCGCCGGGATATTGTGGCGCAGAGGAGTAAATCCAGCAAGTTCTTCATTGACAATTATCTGGAAAATAAGCCATCTGAGGATGAGATTCTAATCAACATGTTTGTGCTGGAAAAGAATTATATGCCGAATCTGGATTCGGATGAATTTTCACAGAACGTATATCCGATGTTTCTGCGTGGGAAGGATTCGAAATGGTATGAAACACCTTATGCCAAGAAGGATGACCGCAATTATCATATCACGACGTATATTCTGCTGTTCTTCCTGACATCAATCATCGGATGGGCTGCGAATATTACAATTGGTCTCATAAAACAGGGATATGTAATCAATGCCGGGATATTATATGGTCCATGGATTCCGGTTGTAGGTATTACAGCGGTTCTTGTTTTGCTGGTTGGACGCAGACTGATGAAACACCCGCTCGTTAATGTGACATTTATCACCGTATTTCCGTCCGCGGTTCAATATTTCTATGTCTGGCTGATTGAATGGCTGGAGGGAACGCGGTACTGGGATTTTTCGGGGTATTTTCTGAACCTGAACGGACGGATCTGTCTGTCGTCCGTGGTGGCAGTGGGAGCGTTTGGCAGTGCGCTGTTTTATCTGATTGGTCCGGAGCTTGATGAATATCTTAAACAGTTTCCGGTTCGGAAGAAATGGAAGGTATGCATCGCTTTATTTATATTATTCCTGATTGACATCGGCATTACAATTTATATTACCTTTTTTAACTGACCAGATAATAAGGAAAAAGACTTGACTTTCATGGGCTGTACATGATACAATGCTCTAGCGAATGGAAGTAGGTCTTTTTTTTATGCCTAAAACTTGATGGCTTCGCAACCATCAGAATTATTCTTTATTATAGAAGAATAATTGTAACACGTAAATATTGAAATAAGAAGCGAGGTGGAAGTTGTGCGCACAAGAATCACATTGGAATGTACAGAATGTAAACAACGTAACTACAACATGACAAAGGATAAGAAGAATCATCCGGAGCGCATGGAGACTAAGAAGTACTGTAAGTTCTGTAAATCACACACAATGCACAAAGAGACGAAATAGTTGCTGAAAGGAAGTGGAAGATATGAGTGAGAATAAGACTCAGAAGAAAAGCTGGTTCAAAGGACTTCAGGCAGAATTTAAGAAGGTAATTTGGCCGGATCAGAAAACACTTGCAAAACAGACAGCGGCAGTCGTTGCGACATCAGTATTTTTAGGAGCGTTAATTTCAGTGATTGATGTTCTTCTGAAATACGGTATCGACTTATTGGTTAAATAGTAACTGGTAGGCGCAGCAAGAAAGGTGATTTTATGTCAGAAGCAAAATGGTACGTAGTTCATACTTATTCAGGGTATGAGAACAAAGTAAAAGCGAATATCGACAAGACAATTGAGAACAGACATCTGGAAGACCAGATTCTGGAAGTCAGAGTTCCGATGCAGGAAGTCGTTGAGATTAAGAACGGCATTCAGAAGGAAAGCCAGAAAAAAATGTATCCGGGATATGTACTGATCCATATGTTTATGAATGATGATACATGGTACGTTGTTCGTAATACACGTGGCGTTACCGGATTTGTTGGACCTGGTTCAAAGCCGGTACCTCTTTCTGACGAAGAGGTTGCACCACTGAGTGGCAGCGCAGGCAAGGTTGCTGTTGATCTGGCAGTCGGCGATACTGTAACGGTACTGAGTGGAGCGTGGGAAGGCACTGTTGGTATGATTCATATGATTAATGAACAGAAGCAGAGTTTAACCATTAATGTTGAATTGTTTGGCCGTGAGACACCGGTTGAACTGGGATTCGCAGAAGTTAAAAAAGCTGATTAATTAAAAACGTGGGAGGGAAGTTCCCGCCAATACCACAAGGAGGTAATTAGAAATGGCAAAAAAAGTAGAAGGTTATATTAAATTACAGATTCCTGCTGGAAAAGCAACTCCAGCACCACCGGTTGGACCGGCACTCGGACAACACGGTGTAAATATCGTTGAATTTACGAAGCAGTTCAATGCTAAGACTGCTGACCAGGGTGATTTACTTATCCCTGTAGTTATCACAGTTTACAACGATAGAAGTTTTAGTTTTATTACAAAGACTCCACCGGCAGCTGTTCTTATTAAGAAAGCTTGTAACATCAAGTCAGGTTCAGGTGTTCCTAATAAAACAAAGGTTGCAACTATTACAAGAGCACAATTACAGGAGATTGCTGAGACTAAGATGAAAGACTTAAACGCAGCAACAATTGATTCTGCAATCAGCATGATCGCAGGAACATGCAGATCTATGGGAGTTACGGTTCAGGACTAATCTGAAACGAACTCACGCAACTGAAATTGTAAAAGAAAATGTGGGAGGGATATCCCGCCAATACCACTAGGAGGTTATTTAATATGAAACACGGAAAGAAATATCAGGAAGCTGCGAAATTAATCGAAAGAGGAAATCTTTACGATACAAATGAAGCGGTTACATTAGTTAAAAAATCTGCAGTAGCTAAATTTGATGAGACAATTGAAGCTCATATCAGAACTGGTTGTGATGGACGTCATGCTGACCAGCAGATTCGTGGAGCAGTTGTACTGCCACACGGAACAGGTAAGAAAACACGTATCTTAGTATTCGCTAAGGATGCAAAGGCTGAAGAAGCAAAAGCAGCCGGAGCAGATTACGTAGGAGCTGAGGATTTAATTCCTAAAATCCAGAACGAGAACTGGTTTGAGTTTGATGTTGTTGTTGCTACACCGGACATGATGGGTGTTGTTGGACGTCTTGGTCGTGTACTTGGACCAAAAGGTCTTATGCCAAACCCAAAAGCTGGTACAGTTACAATGGACGTAACAAAAGCAATCAATGAAATTAAAGCTGGTAAGATTGAGTACAGATTAGATAAAACAAACATTATCCATGTGCCAGTAGGTAAAGCATCATTTACTGAAGAGCAGTTAGCGGACAACTTCCAGACGCTTATCGATGCAATCATGAAAGCAAAACCGGCAACACTTAAGGGACAGTACTTGAAGAGTGTAACACTTACTTCAACAATGGGACCGGGTGTTAAGGTTAACTCTGCAAAATTCTAATTAGATTGACATCTATATAAAAATGACTATCAACCTTCGGGTTGGTAGTTTTTTTATGCCACAGAAAAGTTTGACCTATGACATAAAAAACGCTCCGCGAATATCCGTCTGATTTTGTAATATAATAAAAACAAAGCAAAAAGAAAGGGGTGGCAGCAACGAAAAGACTGGTATTATGTGCTGTGATTCTCTGCGTGATTGCGAGTGGGTGCGCAAAAGAAGAGAAAAAGGCGCTGGATGTAAAAATTGTTACGGGCGATAAGACGGTGACGGAAGGTGTGGCAGAAGAACCGGAAAAAGAACAACGTCAGAGCAATGGAATTCTGATCGCGCTCGATCCGGGGCATCAGGGCGAGAAGGTGGATATAAGTGGCTTGGAACCCAATGCACCCGGATCAGCAGAAATGAAACTAAAAGCATCGACCGGCACGAGCGGAACTTATACGGGGATTCCGGAATATCAGCTCACGCTGGATATCTCACTGATGGTCCGCGATGAGCTGGAAGCACAGGGATACAGTGTGATTATGACAAGAGAAGATAATGACACGGCAATCAGTAATGTAGAGCGTGCGATGCTCGCAAATGATGCGGCCGCTGATGTGATGATACGAATTCACGCGAACGGCATCGAGGATGCGAGCGTGAATGGAGCACTTGCGCTGGTGTCATCTGCTTCGAATCCGTATGTCGGACAGCTGTATGAAGAAAGCAGCCGGCTTGCTGCAGCGATTTTGGATTCGTACTGTGAGTCATCCGGGATGAAAAATACCGGAATTCAGGAAAATGATACAATGACCGGGATTAACTGGAGCCGTATTCCTGTCATGATTCTGGAAATGGGCTTTATGACGAACGATGGTGATGATTTGAAGATGGCGGATGTGGCGTGCAGAGTGAAGATGGTGGATGGAATTGTAAATGGAATCAATCTGTATTTTGGCCAGACAGCGGAAGATGCGCGGGCAATCTCAGATTGACTTTCGTACTTACAAATGGTAAGATATTACAACAATGTAGTCAAATCTCTTCAACGATGCGAAGGAGTTTGACGTTACAGTAAGGATGGAGGATTAGAAATGAAAGTACGAGTTAGTTGCATGAAGAAATGTGTGGGGGGGGGTAAACTCCTTGCGGTGATTGGAATGGCGTTCTTAATGGCCTTCCTTATTCCCACAGTAGGAGAGGCGGCGGATACGCCGACCAGAACAGAGAAACTGGATGTGTCGAATCTGACAGATACAACAGATATGTTAGAAAGCGAGGGCTGGAAGTGGGAGCCGGATGCAGAAGGTGGCACTTTAACTCTCCGTGACTGTAATATTACAACAGATTCCGGTACGATTATAAAACTGTGTCCCGGAAAAATCACGATTGTGTTAGAAGGAGCGAATACACTTAAAACAACAAGTACAAAATTCATGCCAATGATTTCTCAGGAGCACGCGAATTATGTGATTCAAGAGGGCGCAGAAGGCGGTTCTTTAAATATTCTGAGGGAAAATATGGAACAGCAAACATACTATCCATATGCTTTTGCGGGCGATACAATTACCATGGAATCAGGTACTATATATTCAAATGTTGAATTTTGTACCATTTCTGAGGCGTTTAATATGACCGGAGGAACGCTGACGGTAGATGTTGCGGATATGCAAGAGGGATGTGCGATCTATTCGGATAAAGGAAATGTTACGATTTCCGGAGGGACGCTTGATTTGAAATCGGGCCAGCTTGGCATCCGTATTGCGGGAGAATACCCAACTGTTGAGGAGCGGGTTTCTATTCTCGGTGGTAATGTTACGATTGAAAGCGGATATGCCGGAATTTATGCGAAGAATATTCTGATCGATACAACGGGAGAATTACATGCACAGGGGGATAAGGCTGCATTGGTCTGTTGCGCAGATGGTGGAGAAATAGAAATTAGAGCAGCAAAGGTGCTGGAATTAGAGGGAGCGAAGCTCACGGTGCCAGAGCAAAGTACGGCTGACAAGACGATTACGATTGCCGGGGCTGATTATACAGAGGTGAATCAGGCGGTAGATGCAGCAGCGGAATTGAAGAAAGAACAGTATGTAGATTTCAGTGGTGTGGAAGCTGCAGTTGAGGCAGTAGATTATGAGAAGAATCTACTGGAACAAGAGACTGTTGACGGGTATGCAGCGGCAATCAATGATGCAATTACACGTTTGGAATTTAAGCCGGCTGATTATAGCAAGGTAGATGAAGCAATTGGCAAGGTACCAAAGGATTTAAGCATCTATACAGAAGAGTCCGTAAAGAACCTGCAGGCTGCAATCGATGCAGTAGAACGTGGGAAAAATATTTCAGAGCAGGAACTGGTCAATCAGTATGCAGCAAGCATAGAGAAAGCAACCCAGGAACTTGTAAAGAAAAGCACAACGCCACCCAATGATGAGGGGAAAAAGAATCAGGCAACAAAGAAGCAGGCAGCAACACAGACTCCGCAAACTGGAGATACCGGAAATACCGGAATGTGGTTTACTTTCCTGGTGATATCATTTATGGCAGCAGTCGTGATGGGATTCGGACGTAAAAAATTACATAGAACAAAATAATCTGACCATGGTTTACAATATTGATATTTTATGAAAAATAAAAACAAGCGTGGAAATGTGTTGACAGCGTGGAAATGTTATGATAGAGTATATGAGTAACTGCCGAAGACAGTAGGTGCTCACAGCGAGCGTAAGTGTTTCACGCCTACCGAGGAAGACGATTTTGTAATAAACGCCTTTGTGTCTTTGGATGCAAGGGCTTTTTATATTATTGGCAGTGCACAAATAAAACAAGGAGGTGCATGAAAGTGGCAAAAGTTGAATTAAAACAACCAATCGTAGAATCAATCGTAGAAGATATCAAGGACGCTCAGGCAATCGTTGTTGTTGACTACCGTGGACTGACTGTTACAGAAGATACTGAACTTCGTAAACAGCTCAGAGAAGCAGGTGTGACATACAAGGTTCGCAAGAACACCATGATTAGAAGAGCATTCGAAGGAACTGAATTTGCAGCTTTAGATGAGAAGTTAGAAGGACCAACAGCTATCGCAATCTCTAAAGATGATGTAACAGCTCCGGCAAGAATTCTTTACAACTTTGCAAAGACAGCCAAAGCTTTAGAGTTAAAGGCAGGTGTAGTTGAAGGAACTGTATATGATGCAGCAGCATTAGCAGAATTAGCAACAATCCCTTCAAGAGACGAGTTACTTTCCAGATTACTTGGAAGTATGCAGTCACCGATCACAAACTTTGCTCGTGTTATTAAGCAGATTGCTGAACAGGGCGGGGAGACAGCAGACGCTGAACCGGCAGCTGAAGAAGCTCCAGTAGCAGCAGAAGCTCCGGCAGTAGAAGAAGCTCCAGCAGCAGACGCAGAGTAGGACACTTAGCGGGGTTCCATCAGGCTTAGTGTAGTCAGCAGTATACAAGTAATAAACAAAAACGAAAAATAAAATTAAAATTAATGGAGGAAATTAAAATGGCTAAAATGACAACAGCTGAAATGATCGAAGCGATCAAAGAATTATCAGTATTAGAATTAAACGAGTTAGTAAAAGCATGCGAAGAAGAATTTGGTGTTTCTGCAGCAGCAGGCGTAGTAGTTGCAGCAGCAGGTGCAGCAGGCGGAGAAGCAGCAGCAGAGAAAGATGAATTCGATGTAGAGTTAACAGCAATCGGTTCTGCAAAAGTTAAAGTAATCAAGGTTGTTCGTGAAGTAACAGGTCTTGGATTAAAAGAAGCAAAAGAATTAGTTGACGGAGCTCCTAAAGTAATCAAAGAGGGCGCATCTAAAGCTGAAGCTGAAGATATCAAAACAAAACTTGAGGGCGAAGGCGCTGAGGTTACACTTAAATAATTGTGGTCGCGAAAGCATCAAGCCATACAACGACAAAAACGGAACGGGAAATTCCCGTATCCGTTTTTGTTATTATATAAAAAAATATGTTGACAAGCAAAATGACACTATGATATAGTATAAGATGCACTATTGTGGAAAGGTATGCCACGAAAGTGCATGGAAAACATATCATAGTGTTTTTTCGTATGAACAGCAACATTTTACGGGCACCTGTCGCCCATCAAAAAAATATATGAGGAGTGAAACGTCAATGGAGAAAAACAGAATTCGTCCCATCAAAAACGGAAAAAGTTCACGCATGAGCTATTCCAGACAAAAAGAAGTATTGGAAATGCCGAATTTAATTGAGGTTCAGAAGGATTCCTATCAGTGGTTTCTGGATGAAGGATTAAAAGAAGTATTTGCAGATATTTCTCCGATTGCTGATTACAGTGGTCACCTGAGTCTGGAATTTGTTGATTTTAAGCTGTGCGAGGATGACGTAAAGTACACCATCGAGGAGTGTAAAGAGAGAGATACAACTTATGCTGCACCGATGAAAGTAAAAGTGCGTCTTTACAATAAGGAAAATGATGAGATTAACGAACACGAGATTTTTATGGGAGATCTTCCTATAATGACAGCTACCGGAACATTTGTAATCAACGGTGCTGAACGTGTTATCGTAAGTCAGTTAGTTCGTTCCCCTGGTATCTATTATGGTATTGCACATGATAAGATAGGAAAAGAACTGTATTCAGCAACTGTTATCCCGAACCGTGGAGCATGGCTGGAGTACGAAACAGATTCCAATGACGTTTTTTATGTACGTGTAGACAGAACAAGAAAGGTACCGATTACCGTGCTCATCCGTGCACTTGGAGTCGGCACGAACGCAGAGATTCTCGAATTATTTGGAGAAGAACCTAAGATCCTTGCAAGCTTTGGCAAAGATACAGCCGAGAGTTATCAGGAAGGTTTATTAGAGTTATACAAAAAGATTCGTCCGGGCGAGCCTCTCGCAGTGGACAGTGCGGAGAGTCTTATTACAAGTATGTTCTTTGATGCAAGAAGATATGATCTTGCCAAAGTAGGTCGTTATAAATTCAACAAAAAGCTCGCTCTTAAGAACCGTATTGCAGGACATGTACTTGCAGAGGATGTTACGAGCCCATTGACAGGAAAAGTGGTTGCTGAAAAAGGAACCGTAGTTACTCGCGCAGTCGCTGATGAGATTCAGAATGCAGCTGCTTCATTTGTATGGATAGAAAGCGAAGAGGCGGAACGCAATATCAAAGTGTTATCAAGCATGATGGTGGATCTCCGTGCAATCGTTGATATTGATCCGGAAGAAGTAGGGGTTACGGAGCTCGTATACTACCCTGTCTTAGAGGGATTATTAGAAGAATCGGCAGGTGATATCGACGAGCTGAAGGATTTAATTCGCCGTGATCTTTCCGACCTGATTCCGAAGCATATTACAAAGGAAGACATTTTAGCTTCTATTAACTATAACATGCATCTTGAATATGGCATGGGTAATGACGATGATATCGACCATTTGGGTAACAGACGTATCCGCGCGGTTGGTGAGTTGTTACAGAACCAGTACAGAATCGGTCTTTCCAGATTAGAGAGAGTGGTTCGTGAGAGAATGACAACACAGGATCAGGAGACGATTTCTCCACAGTCCTTAATCAATATCAAACCGGTAACAGCTGCAGTGAAAGAATTCTTTGGTTCTTCACAGCTGTCACAGTTCATGGATCAGAACAACCCGCTTGGTGAGCTGACCCATAAGAGACGTTTATCTGCCCTTGGTCCGGGTGGTCTTTCACGAGACAGAGCCGGATTTGAGGTTCGAGATGTACATTACTCTCATTATGGAAGAATGTGCCCAATCGAGACGCCTGAAGGTCCGAACATCGGTCTGATCAACTCTCTTGCAACTTATGCGAGAATCAATGAATATGGATTCATTGAAGCGCCTTACCGCAAGATTGATAAGACAGATGCAGAGAATCCGATCGTTACAGATGAAGTTGTTTATATGACAGCTGACGAAGAAGATAATTACCACGTAGCACAGGCCAATGAGCCATTGGACGAGGACGGACACTTCGTTCATAAGAATGTATCAGGTCGTTATCGCGAAGAGACTCAGGAATATGAGAAGAGTAGATTCGATTACATGGACGTATCACCTAAGATGGTATTCTCTGTAGCGACAGCACTCATTCCGTTCCTGGAAAATGATGATGCCAACCGTGCCCTCATGGGATCCAACATGCAGCGTCAGGCCGTTCCACTTCTGACAACAGAAGCGCCTGTTGTTGGTACCGGTATGGAGACGAAAGCAGCAGTCGATTCCGGTGTATGTATTGTCACCGAGCAGGCAGGTGTGATTGAACGTTCTACATCAACAGATATTACAGTCAAACATGACGATGGAACAAAGAAAAATTATAAATTAACTAAATTCATGCGCAGTAACCAGAGCAACTGTTACAACCAGAGACCAATCGTTGATAAAGGCGAGCGTGTGGAGGCGGGGCAGGTTATTGCTGACGGTCCTTCTACAGCAAATGGTGAGATTGCTCTTGGTAAGAACCCACTGATCGGTTTCATGACATGGGAAGGTTACAACTACGAGGATGCGGTATTATTAAGCGAAAGACTTGTACAGGACGATGTATACACATCGGTTCATATTGAAGAATACGAGGCAGAAGCCCGTGATACAAAGCTTGGACCAGAGGAGATCACACGTGATATTCCGGGTGTCGGCGATGATGCACTCAAAGATCTTGACGAGAGAGGTATCATTCGTATCGGTGCTGAGGTTCGTGCCGGAGATATTCTTGTCGGTAAAGTAACTCCGAAGGGAGAGACAGAGCTGACAGCAGAAGAGAGACTTCTCCGCGCAATCTTTGGAGAAAAAGCCCGCGAGGTTCGTGATACATCACTGAAAGTACCTCACGGTGAATATGGTATCGTTGTCGATGCAAAAGTATTTACAAGAGAGAACGGAGATGAGCTGTCTCCCGGAGTTAACCAGTCAGTTCGTATCTACATTGCACAGAAGAGAAAGATTTCTGTCGGTGATAAGATGGCCGGCCGTCATGGTAACAAGGGTGTCGTTTCCCGTGTGCTTCCAGTAGAGGATATGCCGTATCTTCCAAACGGACGTCCACTGGATATCGTACTGAATCCACTGGGTGTACCTTCACGTATGAATATCGGACAGGTACTTGAGATTCATTTATCTCTTGCATCAAAAGCATTGGGATTCAACATTTCCACACCAGTCTTTGACGGAGCAAACGAGATTGACATTATGGATACTCTTGATCTTGCAAATGATTACGTCAACTTAGAATGGGAAGAATTTGAAAAGAAGCACAAAGAAGAACTGCTTCCGGAAGTAATGGACTATCTGTCAGAGAACAGAGAGCACAGAAAATTATGGAAGGGCGTTCCACTCTCAAGAGATGGTAAGGTTCGTCTTCGTGACGGCCGTACAGGTGAGTTCTTTGACGGTCCGGTTACAATTGGACACATGCATTATCTCAAGCTCCATCATCTGGTAGATGATAAGATCCATGCACGTTCTACGGGTCCTTACTCACTGGTTACGCAGCAGCCGTTAGGTGGTAAAGCGCAGTTCGGTGGACAGAGATTCGGAGAGATGGAGGTATGGGCACTTGAAGCTTACGGTGCATCATATACGCTGCAGGAGATCCTGACAGTCAAATCCGATGATGTTGTTGGCCGTGTGAAGACATATGAGGCAATCATTAAAGGCGAGAATATTCCTGAGCCGGGTATTCCAGAGTCCTTCAAGGTACTTCTTAAGGAATTGCAGTCACTTGGACTGGATATCAAAGTCCTTAAGGATGACGGAAATGAAGTAGAGATTATGGAAAGTGTTGACTATGGCGAGACGGATATGCGTTCCATCATCGAGGGAGACAGAAAGTTCCGCAATGATGATGTGAATGAATTCAAGGATCATGGATTCACAGCACAGGAAGTAGATGAAGAAAAAGGATTCGTTGCGCTTGAAGAAGAAGCAGCAGACGATGATGTAACTATTGAATTTGAAGAAGTTTTAGATGAAGAATAGGAGGAGCCTTTTAATATGCCAGCAACAAATGAACAACAGTACAAACCATTGACTTTTGACGCAATTAAAATTGGCCTGGCTTCACCAGAGAAAATCTTGGAGTGGTCAAAGGGAGAAGTAACAAAACCAGAGACAATCAATTACCGTACTTTAAAACCGGAAAAGGATGGCCTTTTCTGTGAGAAGATTTTCGGACCAAGTAAAGACTGGGAGTGTCACTGTGGTAAATATAAAAAGATTCGTTATAAAGGCGTTGTATGTGACCGATGTGGAGTTGAGGTAACAAAGGCTTCTGTCCGCCGTGAACGTATGGGACATATCGCTCTTGCGGCTCCGGTTTCACATATCTGGTACTTCAAGGGAATCCCAAGCCGTATGGGACTGATTCTTGATATTTCACCAAAGACACTGGAGAGAGTACTGTACTTTGCGTCTTATATTGTCTTAGACAAAGGTGAGACAGACCTGATGTACAAACAGATCCTTTCAGAGGCTGAATATCAGGAAGCAAGAGAAAAATGGGGAGGCGCATTCCGTGTAGGTATGGGCGCTGAGTCAATCAAAGAGCTTCTTGAGAATATTGATCTGGATAAGGAATATGTACAGCTTCAGGCAGATCTTGAGAACTCATCAGGACAGAAACGTACCAGAATCGTAAAACGTCTGGAAGTTGTAGAAGCGTTCAAAGAATCCGGCAACAAACCAGAGTGGATGATCATGACTGCAATTCCGGTTATCCCACCGGATTTACGTCCGATGGTTCAGCTTGATGGCGGACGTTTTGCAACATCAGATTTAAATGATTTATATAGAAGAATTATCAACCGCAACAACCGTCTGAAGAGACTGTTAGAGCTTGGAGCACCCGATATCATCGTTCGTAATGAGAAGAGAATGCTTCAGGAAGCAGTTGATGCATTGATCGATAACGGCCGTCGCGGACGTCCGGTTACAGGACCGGGTAACAGAGCATTAAAATCATTATCTGACATGCTCAAGGGTAAATCAGGACGTTTCAGACAGAATCTTCTTGGTAAACGTGTTGACTATTCAGGACGTTCCGTAATCGTTGTAGGACCGGAGCTTAAGATTTATCAGTGCGGTCTTCCAAAAGAGATGGCAATTGAGTTATTTAAACCATTTGTTATGAAAGAATTAGTAGCAGACGGTACTGCGCATAACATTAAGAATGCAAAGAAGATGGTTGAGAGACTTCAATCTGAAGTATGGGACGTTCTTGAAGGCGTCATCAAAGAGCATCCGGTTATGCTGAACCGAGCACCTACTCTTCATAGATTAGGTATTCAGGCATTTGAGCCAATCCTTGTAGAAGGTAAGGCGATTAAGCTGCATCCACTGGTATGTACTGCTTACAATGCCGATTTTGATGGTGACCAGATGGCCGTGCATCTTCCTCTTTCAGTGGAAGCGCAGGCAGAGTGCCGTTTCTTACTGTTATCACCGAACAACTTACTGAAGCCGTCGGATGGTGGTCCGGTAGCCGTTCCTTCGCAGGATATGGTTCTTGGTATCTACTACCTGACGCAGGAAAGACCGGGAGCAGTAGGCGAAGGCAAGTTCTTTAAGAATCTGAATGAAGCAATTCTGGCATATGAGAATCAGGCAGTTACCCTTCATTCGAGAGTGACAGTCCGTGTGACAAAGACGATGCCGGATGGAACTGTTAAGGTCGGAAATGTAAACTCGACCGTAGGACGTTTTCTGTTCAATGAGATTATTCCTCAGGATTTAGGTTTTGTTGACCGCAGCAATCCGGAGAACGATCTTGCACTTGAAGTTGATTTCCATGTAGGAAAGAAACAGGCAAAACAGATCCTTGAAAAAGTTATCAATACACATGGAGCAACAACGACAGCGGAAGTGCTTGACAATATCAAAGCAATTGGATACAAATACTCAACAAAAGCAGCAATGACCGTATCCATTTCCGATATGACTGTACCGCCTCAGAAACCTGAGATGATCGCAGAAGCTCAGAATACAGTAGATTTGATTACAAAGAACTACAAACGTGGTCTGATCACAGAAGAAGAGCGTTACAAAGAAGTTGTTGAGACATGGAAAGAGACCGATGACAAGCTGACAGAAGCACTGCTTACAGGTCTTGATGAATACAACAACATCTTCATGATGGCCGATTCCGGAGCCCGTGGATCTGACAAACAGATCAAACAGCTTGCAGGTATGCGTGGACTTATGGCCGATACAACCGGTCGTACCATCGAGCTCCCAATCAAGTCAAACTTCCGTGAAGGTCTTGACGTATTGGAGTATTTCATGTCTGCACATGGTGCCCGTAAAGGTCTTTCCGATACAGCCCTTCGTACAGCCGATTCAGGTTACCTGACCCGCCGTCTGGTAGATGTATCTCAGCAGCTGATCATTTATGATACAGACTGTACACCGGAAGGCGAAGAGATTTCCGGAATGTATGTAAAAGCATTCATGGAAGGAAATGAAGAGATTGAAAGTCTTCAGGAACGTATTACAGGACGTTTCTCTTGTGAAGATATCAAAGATAAAGAAGGAAATGTCATTGTTAAGAAGAATCATATGATTACACCAAGACGTGCAGAACGTGTCATGAAAAAGGGCGTCAATGCACAGGGCGGTGAGATTGATGAAGTGAAGATCCGTACCATCTTAACCTGTAAATGCCGCAACGGTGTATGCTCGAAGTGTTATGGTGCGAACATGGCAACCGGTGAAGCAGTTCAGGTCGGCGAGGCTGTTGGTATTATTGCCGCTCAGTCGATCGGTGAACCGGGTACACAGCTTACGATGAGAACCTTCCATACCGGTGGTGTAGCCGGTGACGATATCACTCAGGGTCTTCCTCGTGTCGAGGAGCTTTTTGAGGCAAGAAAGCCAAAAGGACTTGCAATTATTACAGAGTTCGGCGGAACTGCTACCATCAGTGATACGAAGAAGAAGCGTGAAGTAATTGTTAATAACAGCGAAACTGGAGAATCAAAAGCATACTTAATCCCTTACGGTTCAAGAATTAAAATTCTTGACGGACAGGAATTAGAGGCCGGAGATCCATTGACAGAAGGTAGTGCTAACCCGCATGATATCCTTAAGATTAAGGGACTTCGTGCCGTGCAGGATTACATGATTCAGGAAGTACAGCGTGTATACCGTCTTCAGGGTGTAGATATCAACGATAAGCATATCGAGGTGATCGTGCGTCAGATGCTCAAGAAACTGCGTGTGGAAGAGAGCGGAGACAGCGAATTCTTACCGGGAACGATGGTAGATGTACTTGAGATGGAGGGCGCGAATAAGCAGCTGCTTGCAGAGGGCAAAGAGCCAGCGACAGGTGAGCAGATCATGCTTGGTATCACAAAAGCATCGCTTGCAACAGATTCCTTCCTTTCAGCTGCCTCCTTCCAAGAGACAACAAAGGTACTGACCGATGCCGCTATCAGAGGTAAGGTCGATCACTTAGTTGGTCTGAAAGAGAACGTAATCATCGGTAAGCCGATTCCAGCCGGAACTGGTATGAAGAAATACCGTGATGTAAGACTTGATAATGAATTGTTATTAGGCGATACGGTTGATTTTGACGATGAGTTTGAATTTGACGAAGAGATTGAAGTAGTAGAAGATGTGGACGATACAGTTGAGGATATTGAATTTGTAGAGACTACAGAAGAATAAGACAAGATAAAAACAGCTGTCACACAGACGGATGAAAATCATCAGATGTGTGGCAGCTGTTTTTGTGCGCTATTCTTCGATAATCTGAATCTGAAGATAGTCGAAATCAATCTGTTCAATAAAACTGTCCTGATAAAAGTTTGCCTTGGAATGACGCTTAAATTCGTTGATGTTCGAATCCAGCCAGATCGGTTTCTCCAAATCAAATTCATAACATACAGCGTCCAGTGCGTTAAAAATCTTATGTGTACGTGTATCATCTGTCTCATCACATATCACGGTATCACGTAATAAATGGTTGTCACGTATTTCTTTTGCCCATAGTCGGAACATCTCTATTCACTCCTAATCTAAATATTTTCTTTGGAAGTATCGTCGGTGAGTTAGATTATACATGTGAGGAGCAAAAAAAGCAAGTGCAGATGTTTTTCTGGAAACTTCTCAACGAAATAAAAATACGGTTGTTGTTTTGTTAAATCTAAGTTAAAATGATGTTAAGAACATGTAAAAGGCTGGTATACCATGAGAAAAATAAGAAAAAGCAGTATTCGCGCTTTTGTGACCGTGTTAATGTTTGTTATGCTGTTTGGCACGGCTGCATTTGCAAAAGAAGATGGAAAGACCTTGGAGGTGATGTTTACGCATGATCTTCATTCACATCTGGATCCATATACGACCGTGATCGACGGGGAGAGTGTGGAGGCTGGCGGTCTTGCCAGAATAAATACCTTAATAAAAGAACAGAGAAGCAGTAATCCCGACACCTTATTAGTGGATGGCGGTGATTTCTCAATGGGTACGCTTTATCAGACTCTTTATGAGACGGATGCAGCGGAGCTTCGCATGCTTGGATATATGGGATATGATGCAGTGACGATTGGAAATCATGAGTTTGATTACCGCTCGGAAGGATTGAGCAATATGCTTCACGCAGCACTGGAGAGCGGTGACAGACTTCCCTCCTTTGTCATCAGCAATATTGACTGGGAACAGTCGGTAAGTGACGGCGCAAAGCTGGTGAAACAGGCATTTGAGGATTATGGTCTCAAGGATTATACCGTGGTTGAAAAAGGCGATGTAAAGGTTGCAGTTATGGGCATTTTCGGGATGGATGCACTTGCCTGTTCACCGACCTGCGAACTGACATTTCTGGATCCGGTTGCTGGTGCAAAGCAGACGGTCAAAGAAATCCAAGAGAACGAAGAGGTCGATATGATTGTCTGTCTGTCACACAGCGGAACAGACGAGGAACCGAAAAAATCAGAAGATTTAAAACTTGCAGAAGCGGTTCCGGAGATCGACCTGATTATCAGCGGACATACACATTCGTTATTAGAGGAGCCGGAAATTGCCGGAGATACCTCGATTGTGTCCTGCGGAGAATACGGAAAGAATCTTGGAAGCCTTTCCATGGAACAGGGGGAAGACGGACGGTGGGCGGTTACGGATTATGAGTTAATTCCTATTACGGATGAGACTGCCTTAGACAGCGATACCAGCGAGAAGATACAAGAATTTGGAGCCAACGTGGACCGTGATTATCTGGCGCAGTTCGGATACACCAAGGAGCAGGTTCTGGCGCAGAATGTGTATGAGTTTGCAGATGTGAATACCGTATACGAGGAACACACGGAGCAGACACTTGGCAGTGTGATGGCGGACGGATTTGCATATGGGGTGGAGACATTAGATGACGGGGATAAGCATCCGGTTGATGTGGCTGTTATTCCAAGCGGAGTGATCCGCGAAACGTATGCAGTCGGAAATATCACCGTAGATTCGGTCTTTAATTCATTTTCCCTTGGAATCGGACCAGACCGGGTGGTAGGATATCCGCTGATCAGTGCATATTTAACCGGCGAAGAACTCAGGACAGCTGCAGAATTTGATGCATCCATATCAGATATAATGCCCTCGGCACGTCTTTATCTGAGCGGGATGAATTTCACGTATAACCCGAACCGCATTATATTGAACAGACTCACAGACTGTTATCTGACGGATGACGATGGTGAGCGCACGGAGATAGAAGATGATAAATTATACCGTGTTGTGTTTGACTACTATTCCGGACAGCTGATCGGTTCTATTTCCGATAAAAGTGCAGGACTGCTCCAGATCCAGCCGAAGGATGCAGAAGGAAATGTAATCGAGGATTTCGATACAGCGATTGTATATCACGAGGGAAAAGAAGTGAAAGCATGGCAGGCGATTGCCGCGTACATGCAGTCATTTGAAAAAAATGCAGAGGGACTTCCGCAGATTCCTCAAAAGTACAGCGCAGCGGAGGGCCGGAAGGTGGTTGATGAGAGCACAGACTTTACGAGCAGATTCTCACATCCGAACAAATATGTGGCAATGTTTGCTGGCATTTTGGCGGTAATAGTGCTGGTGGTCATACTTGTGACTGTTGTGATATGTAAAGTGGTGAAGAAAGTCAGAAAGCAGCATAAAATCAGAACATAACTTAAGAAAAGCGTATCCGATGCCAGAGTGTGGAATCGGATACGCTTTTTTAATCTTGCTGCCAGTCTGTGAGCAGTTTAAATATATTCCAGTTTCTCAAAATACTGCATGAGGATATTGGCACAGTTATCAATACCGAGCTCGGAGGTGTTCAGAATCATGTGGTAATCATTGACATCACCCCACATCTTGCCAGTCTCTTTGTGGTAATAGTCTGCGCGCTGCTGGTCGGTAGTCTCGACAAGTGCTTTCGCATCTTCGTAAGAAAGTGTATGTGTCTTCATGATACGCTGAATACGGTCTTCTTTGTCTGCATATACATAAATATTGAGCACATTCATCTGATTTTTCAAAATATCGGACGCACAGCGGCCAATGATGATACATGGCTGTTTGGCAAGCTCTTTCACTGTGGCAGCTTCGTCATCGTAGTTCTTCTCGAGTTGTTCATTGTGAATAAAATCTTTATCATAAACAGGAATCTGAAGTCGCTCTGACAGTTCTTTTGCGATAATGCTTGCGCCGGTACCAAAACGACGGCTCATGGTAATTACTAATCTCATAACATGTCCTCCTTCGTATCTACAAGTGAAACAGATGTTTCTGTGATTTATAGTATAACATTAGTTTGGAGATTTCACAAGTTGACATTGCTTTTAAACAGAAATTATGGTACACTTTTTCGCATGACAAGACAGTTGTATACACATTGATAAAAGAGGAGATATTCATATGAAAAAGATTTTAGACCACATATTCATTGATGGATTAAGTGGTATGGCACACGGCCTGTTTGCGACTTTAATTATTGGAACGATTATCCAGCAGATTGGTACCTTTGTGGGTGGCGACTGGGGAAATTTAATTTATGTAATCGGTAAGGTTGCTGCGGCGATGACCGGTGCAGGTATCGGTGTCGGTGTTGCGAAAAAATATAATGCAGGCCAGCTCGTAGTGGTATCGGCAGCAACGGCAGGAATGGTCGGCGCATTTGCGGGTAAAATCCTCGCAGGGACGGTGATCGGCGCAGGCGGAGAGATGATATTTGCAGGCCCGGGAGAACCTCTGGGCGCATTTATTGCGTCGTTTGTTGCGATTGAAATCGGAAGACTGGTATCCGGGAAGACAAAAGTTGATATTCTGGTCACACCGATTATCGCCATTGGTTCCGGCGCGGCAGTAGGTCTGATTCTCGGACCGCCGATTTCCGGATTTATGACATGGCTGGGCTCCCTGATCAACTGGGGAACCGAGCAGCAGCCGTTTGTGATGGGAATTGTAGTCTCAGTCCTGATGGGAATGTTCCTGACACTGCCGATCAGTTCAGCTGCAATCGGTATTGTACTGAACCTCTCCGGCCTTGCAGCGGGAGCGGCAACGATTGGATGCTGCTGTAACATGGTGGGATTTGCAGTTGCAAGTTATAGAGAAAATAAAATCGGCGGACTGATAGCACAGGGAATCGGAACATCTATGCTTCAGGTGCCGAATATTGTGCGAAAACCGGTCATCTGGCTTCCGGCGATCCTCTCCAGTGCGGTGTTGGGACCGGTCGGAACGATGCTGCTTCACATGACGAGCAATGCAACCGGCTCCGGTATGGGAACTGCAGGTCTGGTTGGACAGATCATGACATGGCAGACGATGATCCAGACAGAGGCAGGTGCTGTGGTCATGCTTAAGATGCTTGTGATTCAGATTATTCTTCCGGCAGTTCTGGCACTTCTGATTTCTGAATTCATGAGAAAGCATGGTTTTATCAAGCCGGGAGACATGAAACTGGATCAGGATTAACAGCCCAAATGCAGCCCTCTAAATCCTATGAATTCCATGACATGTACCGCTAAGTATGGTATAATATTAGTATGTGGGTGAAGGCGCAAGGACTATATTTAGTGTTTTCATCAGATTGACTAAAAGGAAGGTTGACCGCATGGGAGAAGAAGTGAGAATGCAGGATGCCATTAAGAATTATGAAGATGTTGATAGCTGGAAGACCGTCATTTTCTTATACAATGCTGCATTGAAAGAAGTAGGAACAAAACTGGACATTCTGAATGATGAGTTTCAGCATGTTCACAGATACAATCCAATTGAACATATCAAAACAAGAATCAAGACACCGGAGAGCATTGTTAAGAAGCTGAAGCGATACGGATACGAGACATCCATCGAGAACATGGTAAAATATATCAATGATATCGCAGGCGTGAGATTAATCTGCTCATTTACATCTGATATTTACCGGCTGGCAGAGATGATTGGAAATCAGAGTGATTTAAAAGTATTATCGATCAAAGATTATATTAAGAATCCAAAAGAAAGCGGATACAAGAGTTATCATATGCTGGTTTCGGTACCTATATTTTTGTCTGACAGCGTAGTAGATACCAAGGTTGAGATTCAGATTCGGACAATTGCGATGGATTTCTGGGCAAGTCTCGAGCACAAGATTTATTACAAATTCGAGGGAAATGCCCCGGAGTATATCAGCCGCGATCTGCAGGAATGTGCAGAGATGGTGTCTGCGCTTGATGAAAAGATGCTGTCACTGAATGAAGCGATTCTCGCCTGTGTGGAGGAAGAGAACCAGCAGAAGGAACTGGAACAGGGGGCTCAGATGCGGCGCGTAATCGGAGAAGCTATTTCCAAAGAGGCAGCGCAGAAAAAACCGAGTTCACTCCAAAAAGAATAAAGAAAAAATGTCAATTATAAAATAATTATAAAGAAAAGTATTGTCAAACCACTTCCATGGGTGTAAACTTAAGGAGTGGTTTTTAATTTATCACAGTGAAGCGTCAATGGGATAAATAGAGCAAAACCACGGAAGGAAACATAATTTTATGACGGGACAGGAATTTTTAGAAAAGCTGATAGAGTCTTATCGTTCGGCTTTCGATATTGAACGTTCTATTGATATCAATGGGGATATTTACGATGCGTATGCGAGTTTTAATGTAAGCAGTGCCAAATACGTCCTCATAAAGAAGGCGGAGCTTTGGAGAGCTGATTGTTATGAGCATACTTTTTTTGCGCACAGGAATGTGCTTGAAAAAGAGGATTTGAACAGATTTCACAAGCATATCATTGAATACATAGAACCACAGCTGGTGCGTGAGGGAGAAAAATGCACACCAAAGGATCATATGTATACATATATCACGGGGATTTTTATCGCCGAGAACGGCATATCGGAGGAAGTAAAGAAGGCTGTCCGGAAGTTTAAATTCTTTAAGAATTATAAGCTTGGAATCCGAGGGTACAGCGAAGCAAGAATTTTGATCTTTGATATGAAGAATAAAAAAGTGCTGGGCAATCCGGCGGCAAGAGATTTAGTGAAGGGCTATAAAAAGACTTTTTAGTCTTTTTGGCATATTTTTTTACATGTGCAGTACATAAAGAAGGAAAAGGAGAGTGAATTTTTATGAACGCAGCAGTAGTATTAATTATTGGTATCGCAATTCTTGTGATTGCATATCTTACTTATGGCAGATGGCTTGCAAAACAGTGGGGTGTCAATCCCGGCAAGACAACACCTGCACACGAATTAGAGGATGGGATGGATTATTGTCCGGCAAAAGCACCGGTACTTTTAGGTCATCATTTCTCATCAATCGCAGGAGCAGGTCCAATCAACGGACCAATTCAGGCGGCAGTATTTGGATGGGTACCTGTACTTTTATGGGTATTGATCGGTGGTATCTTCTTCGGAGCTGTTCATGACTTTGGCGCATTATTCGCATCAATTCGTCATAAAGGACAGTCGATCGGCGAAGTAATTGCAGACACAATGGGATCAAAGGCAAAGAAATTATTTATCATTTTTGGTTACCTTACGTTATTACTTGTAGTAGCAGCTTTTGCATCTATCGTAGCAAACACATTTATGGCAACTTTCGATGAGAGTGGTGCGCTTGATGTAGCAGCGAGTGCAGCAAATGCATCTACAGCTATGATTTCGATTCTGTTTATCGTAATTGCGATTGTATTCGGTTTCCTGGTATACCGTAGAAATGCACCACTTGGTGTATCTACAATCATCGGTGTCGTAGCAATTATTGCATGTATGGCAATCGGACTGAACTGGCATCCATTATACCTGAGCAATCAGACATGGATGATCATTGTTGGTATCTATATCATGATCGCATCTGTTACACCGGTATGGATTTTATTACAGCCACGTGATTACCTCAGCTCATTCTTACTTTATGGAATGATGATCGTTGCGGTCATTGGTATTCTCGGAGCAACCATTATGGGTCAGGGCGGATTAGACATCCCTGCATTTACAGGATTCACAGATACTCTGATGCCTACCGGAGTTTCACTTGGATATATGTTCCCTGCATTGTTCGTAACAATCGCCTGCGGAGCTATCTCAGGATTCCATTCATTAGTTGGTTCTGGAACAACAGCAAAACAGCTTGATAACGAAAAAGATGCACAGCCAATCGCTTACGGTGGTATGTTAATCGAATGTGCACTTGCAATTATCTCTCTGTGTGCAGTAGGTTTCATCTGGAAATCATACACAGCAGGAGAGACCGTTGTACCTACACAGGTATTTGCAACAGGTATCTCTAAGATGGTAGCTTCCGTTCCGGCTTTAGCAGGAACAGAGAGTGTTATCTTCTCATTATTGATTTTAGCAGTATCAGCATTCTGTCTGACATCCTTAGATACAGCGACACGTCTTGCCCGTTACATGTTCCAGGAATTTTGGCTGGAACCAGGACAGACACATAAGGATGCAGTAGGATACAAAAAAGTATTAACAAATCCATATGTAGCAACATTGATTACCGTTATCCTCGGTATTGGACTTGGTATGACAGGATATGCAAAAATCTGGCCATTATTCGGCGCAGCGAACCAGCTGCTTGCAGCACTTGGATTATTAGCAGTTGCCACATGGCTTGGAAAAGTTGGAAAGAACAACAAGATGTTCTTATTCCCAATGGCATTTATGCTTGTTGTAACAATTACATCTCTTTGCCTTACAATTAAAGGCAAGATTGCACAGCTTTCAGCCGGAACAGAAGTTGGCTGGGCAGTTGCATTATTGATTCTTGCAGTACTCCTTATCATCTGTGCAGTTATTCTTGCTGTTGATGGTGTGAAGACACTTGCTGGTCAGTCAAAAACAAAGGCTGCTAAATAAGAGCTTAGTGAATTACCAAATATAAAAAAAGAAAACGTGACTTCATTCCGGACACTGTGCCGGTGAAGTTACGTTTTCTTTTTATGTTACTTTGCTAACAGCATTCTTGCATTCTCGCCAAACTCAGCTTTGTACGCCCGGGAGAAGGTGGAGTAGTTCTGAAAGCCGCTGTCGAAGCATGCCTGAGTGATGGGGGTACCCTGCAGAATCAGTTCGCGTGCGAGAATCAGCCGTTTATAGGTAATATAATTATTAATGGTGTATCCGGTCTCAGATTTGAAAAGGCGCATCATGTAATAGCGGCTGATATAGAACTTTCCGGCGAGTGTATCGATATCCAGTTCTGTGTCCAGATGGTCGTTAATATAATGTATGATATCCACCACTTTTTTGTTGTAGAGAGCATCCTCAAGGAAGTCCAGCCGGTTCTTGATGGCAGCGCGGTTTAGCTGAATCATGAACTCCAGGAATAATAACTGCCGGTAAAGGGAGCTTGCGTATTCCGTGTCGGAGAAGGAACGCTCCATGCGGTTGGTGATCTTAAAGAGCGAGCTTTTCTCTAAAGAATGGACGCGCAGCACGTTGGAATGTTCTTCCCTTGCTTTCTGAAAACAGTAGCTGAGGTCGTAATCGTCGGTCTGATAGGCATCGATAAACCCGGGGGAGATATAGACGATGATTCGCTCGTAAGGAACGGCGGGATTGACTTCAATCTTATGGATGTCGTTGCGGTTGACCAGAACAATGTCGTAGGGCTGCAGTTCATAGGTCTTTCCCTCAATGAGATATTGAACCTCTCCGCTGATGAAGATGGTAATCTTGTGAAATTCATGGTAATGGTATTCGTATTCTTTTTTGATGTTGTCGATCAGATGAAAAATCCGGAAATCACTGTTGAGATATCCCTTTTTCTCATATTTATTCATGGCTGATGCCCTCCACAGACTGCCGGTTACTTTTCGGTTCTATTAATAGAATAACACAAAAAGCATTATTTGCAATATAGAAAGCACTATTCATGTATGATTTGCAAAAAATGCTTGGTATGATTATTTCATAAGAGCACATTTATCATAATGAAAGGCATCTGTCCATCACATCGAGGGAATCATATGCCGACAATTGGGAGGTAGCACTATGAAACTTACGTTAGAAAGATATCACGGACTGGGAAATGATTACGTTGTATATGATCCGAATCAGAATGAGATGGAATTGAACACAGAGAATGTAAAGATGATCTGTAACCGCAACATGGGGCTCGGTTCAGACGGAATCCTGGAGGGGCCTGTTATGGATGGAAAGAGCATGGCAGTGCGCATCTGGAATCCGGACGGAAGTATCGCCGAGAAGAGTGGAAATGGTGTCCGCATTTTTGCAAAATATTTAAAAGATGCAAGCTATGTACAGAAGAAAACATTTACGCTGAAGACGGATGGCGGAGATGTTGAGATCGCATATCTGAATGAGGATGGAAGCCGTCTTCGTGTATCGATGGGAAAACTGTCCTTCTGGAGTGATGATATTCCGGTGACCGGAGAGAGACGTGAAGTGATCAATGAGGATATGGTGTTTGGCAGAACCCTGTATCCTGCAACCTGCGTGTCTGTGGGAAATCCGCACTGTGTCATTCCGATGAGAGAAATATCAGAACCACTGGTGTGCAAGATCGGAAATTATTCGGAGATGGCAAGATATTTTCCGAACCGCATCAACACGCAGATTATGAAGGTCATCGATCAGGAAAACATAGCAATTGAGATTTTTGAGCGTGGTGCAGGCTACACGCTGGCATCCGGAACCGGTGCCTGCGCGGCGGCAGGTGTTGCGTATAAACTTGGTCTTACGAACAATAAAGTGATTGTTCATATGCCGGGAGGAGAGCTTCAGGTGGAGATCCGGGATGACTGGGAAGTATATATGACAGGGGATGTCTTCTATGTGGCGAAAATCTGCCTGAGCAATGAATTTGTTGAGAAACTGCGCGTATTGTAAATACATGGTATAGTCTCAGAGGTTACAAATCCCTCCTAAATGTGGTAGAATAGCAATATCACATTTAGGAGGGATTTTTTATGTCATTGCAATTCATTTTCGGCAATTCCGGTTCCGGAAAATCGTACCATCTGTATCAAAACATCATAGAGAGTTCCATGAAGAATCCCGACAAGAATTATCTGGTCATTGTGCCGGAGCAGTTTACCATGCAGACGCAGAAAGATCTTGTCACCATGCATCCAAACCATGGCATTATGAATATCGATGTCTTAAGCTTCGGGCGTCTTGCGCACCGCATTTTTGAAGAGGTCGGCGGCAGCAGCCGGACGATTCTGGATGATGAGGGAAAGAATCTGATTCTTCGAAAGATTGCCGGTGATTATGAGGATGATCTGCGCGTGCTGAAGGGAAACCTAAAGAAGCAGGGGTATATCAGTGAAGTGAAGTCTGTCATTTCCGAGTTCGTACAGTATGATATCGGCGTGGAGCAGGTGGATGAGATTCTGTCGGAGCTGAACCCGGACCAGTATCTTTCCTATAAGCTGCAGGATATCCGCGTAGTCTACGAGGGCTTCATGAAATATCTTCAGGATAAGTACATCACGAAGGAAGAGCTGCTGGATGTACTCTGCGAGGTGGCGGAGCAGTCCGGGATTCTAAAGGGCAGTGTGATTGCACTGGATGGCTTTACCGGATTCACACCGGTCCAGAATAAGCTGATTCAGCGGCTGCTTGGAATCTGTGATCAGATTCTCGTTACCGTAACCATAGACGGGGCGGAGGACCCGTTTGTATATCAGCATCCCTATCAGATGTTTGCACTGAGCAAGCAGATGGTAACGTCGCTGGTCAGGGTGGCGCAGGAAGCACATACGATCATTGAGGAACCGGTGCGGCTGTTTGACAAGCCGGTGTACCGATTCCGGACAAATGAGGCGCTGGCCTTTTTGGAATCTGAATTATTCCGCTATTCGAACAGAAAATATGACCGGAAGCAGAATGCGGTTGAGATTCACTGCGCCGCCAGTCCAAAGGAGGAAGCGCAGTTTGTGGCGGGAGAAATCCGTAAACTGGTGCGGACAAAAGGATACCGGTATCGCGAGATTGCGGTCATCACCGGAGATCTGAATATCTATGCCAATCATCTGGAAAAGATATGCGAGCGTTACGATATTCCGGTCTTTATGGATCACAAGAAGAGCGTGCTGCTCAATTCCTTTGTGGAATACGTGCGCAGTCTGCTCGCGATGGCGGAGCAGGGATATACGTATGAAAGTGTGTTCCGCTTCCTGCGTACCGGACTGACACCGTTTGACAGAGCGGAAATGGATGAGCTGGAGAATTATGTCATCGCAACCGGAATCCGCGGTTACAAGAAGTGGCAGACGGTCTGGGTTCGCAGAACGAAACGCATGTCTGAGGAAGACTTGGGGAAGCTGAACGGAATCCGTGTTCGGTTTGTGGAAATGATTGACGAGCTTGCATTTGTATTGAAGCAGCGGAAGAAAACCGTGCGCGACGTGACGGGTGCAGTGTACGAATTTCTGGTGAAAGAACAGATGCAGGAGAAGGTTTCCCGGATGGAAGAGCGTTTCCAGAAGGAAGGGGAACTGGCACTTGCAAAAGAATATTCGCAGGTATATCGCATTGTAATTGACTTGTTTGATAAATTTGTTAGTTTATTAGGAAATGAATATATTTCTTTAGCGGAATATTGTGAGCTTTTAGATGCCGGACTGGAGGAGGCAAAGGTCGGTGTCATTCCGCCGAGTCTGGATCAGGTGGTCATCGGGGACATCGAGCGAACGAGATTAAAAGATATTAAGGCGCTCTTTTTAATCGGGGCAAATGATACCCTGATTCCGGGACAGCTCGGAAAAGGCGGGCTGCTTTCTGAACGGGACCGGGAACATCTGCTGGAGGAAGGGGTGAGCCTGACGCCGGGACCAAAAGAAAAAGCTTACATTCAGAAATTCTACCTGTACCTCAGCATGACGAAACCGACGGAGCATCTGTATCTGTCTTACAGTCGTCTCGGCTCCGATGAGAAGGCGGTGCGTCCTGCCTATCTGGTCGGAGAGGTGAGGAAGCTGTTCCCCGGCATTTCCGTGGTGGATGAAGCTGCAGTTACATTTGCAGAGCGCGAAAGTACACCAGATGGCGGTATGGAATATCTGACCCGGGGACTTTTGGAGAGACAGAAGGGGATCGGTGAAGAGTGGAAGGAGCTGTATCGCTGGTATCACAGTCATCCGCAGCTGCGCGGCAGAGTGGAAGAGATGGTGAAGACAGCATTCTGTCAAAAAGAGCGGGAAAATCTGACCGAAAAGACTGCAATGGAATTATATGGAGAGATGCCGAAGGTCAGCGTGACACGGCTGGAGAAATTCATTTCCTGTGCTTATGCACATTTCCTCTCCTATGGATTACATTTGCAGGAACGGGAAGTCTACGAATTCCAGAACGTAGATCTTGGAATCATTGCGCATAGTGCCATTGAGAAATATTCTAAGAAGCTGCAAATGCAGCAGCTGGAATGGACAGAGGTGGGCGAAGAGCTCAAAAAAGAACTGGTTGAAAGCAGTGTCAGTGAGAGTGTTGCAGACTATGGCAACACCGTTCTGTACAGCAATGCCCGGAATGAATATATGATTACAAGGATCAAACGGCTGATGAACCGCACCGTGTGGGCACTGACCAGACAGCTGGAGTGCGGGGATTTCAGACCGAGTGAGCAGGAGTATAATTTCGGAGCCGGCAAGATAGACCGGATTGACATTTGCGAGGAGGATGACAAGGTATATGTGAAGGTCATTGATTATAAGACCGGCGTAAAGGCGTTCGATTTGTCGGAGCTGTATTACGGTCTTCAGATGCAGCTTGCCGTCTATATGAAGCAGGCGATGGAGATGGAGGCAAAGAAGCATCCGGGAAAGAACATCATTCCTTCGGGCATCTTCTATTACCGTATCAAAGACCCGATTGTGGAGAAGGCTTCAGATGTGGCAGCCATCGAACGGGAGATATTATCGGCACTGCAGCTGGACGGGCTTGTGAATGCAGACCGGCAGAACATTGAACATCTCGATAAGAATTTGCAGGGGAAATCACTGGTAATTCCGGTATCGGTAAAGAAGGACCAGAATCTGGGCAGTGCGTCCAAGGTGGTCAGCGAAGAGAACTTTGAGAGAATCTTTGCATATGCCGGCAAGGTGCTGGATCAGGCGAAGGCGAAAATGCTGTCCGGCGCGGCAGACCCGGTTCCGTCAGTCTACAACGGGCAGAGCAGCTGTGAGTATTGCAGCTTTAAGAATATCTGCGGGTTTGATACGAGACTGGGATATGAACAGAATGAGCTGGAACCGTTATCGGACGAAGAGGCTCTATATAAAATGAAGCAGACAGTTTCGCCGAAAAAAACAGATGAAACAAACGGGGAGGAGGCATAACATGGGAGTGAACTGGACAGAAGAACAACAGAAAGTCATTGATATCCGTGACCGCAACATTCTGGTATCGGCAGCAGCCGGTTCCGGGAAGACTGCGGTACTCGTGGAGCGTATCATACAGAGACTGACCGGGGAAGATCCCATTGATGTGGACCGTCTTCTCATTGTGACATTTACCGAGGCTGCGGCGGCGGAGATGAAAGAGAGAATCCGTCTCGCCATTGAGAAGGAGCTGGAGGCGCATCCGGAGAATGTACACCTGCAGAGACAGGCAACCTTGATCCACAACGCTTCGATCACCACGATTCACAGCTTCTGCCTCTCCGTTATCCGGGATCATTTTCACGTGATTGACCTTGATCCGGGATTTCGCATCTGCGATGAAGGGGAGCGCAAGCTGCTGAGTCATGACATCGTAGAGCAGCTTCTGGAAGAAAAGTACGATGCGGCAGAGGGCGAGTTTCTCGCATTCATTGAACGGTTTGCAACCGGGCGTGATGATAAGAAGATTGAAGAATTGATCCTCAGGTGGTACGAGTATTCCAGAAGCTATCCGCGGCCGGAACAGTGGATTCGCGACTGCGTCAGTGAATATCAGACCGGTGAGGAAGCCTTAGAACCGCGTTATATGAGACGAACGGTGGAAATGCTCTCGCGATATCTGACCGACACGGTCCGAATGTTAGAAGCGGGGATTGAAGTCTGCGATCAGACGGATGGGCCGTATATGTACCGGGAAATGCTGGAATCCGACCTCGGATTTGTGAGGCGGATGGAAAGGGCCGTGACCTTTGCGCAAATGTATGAGGCAGCGCAGAATCTGGAGTGGAAACGTCTGTCCGCGAAAAAGGACATCGCAGTATCCGATGAGAAAAGGGAACAGATCAAGAACATTCGCGCCGCGGCAAAGGCTGCGGTTAAGAAAATCAGCGATTCCTATTTTTCAGCTCCGCCGCAGGAAGTATTGGAGAATATGAAAAATGCGGGGGAATCTGTGCGCGTACTCGCAGACCTTGTCATCCGATATGGAGAAATGTTTGCCGCACAGAAGCTGAAGCAGGGGATGATCGATTTCGGAGACATGGAGCAGTTTGCACTTCGGATTCTGACAGAAGAAAAGGACGGAGAGCTTGTACCGTCCATGATAGCGAAGGAATATCAGGAGCAGTTTGTGGAAGTGATGATTGACGAGTATCAGGACAGTAACCTGATTCAGGAGGCGATTCTGACCAGCGTATCGAGCGTGAGCCGCGGGCAGAATAACATGTTCATGGTAGGCGATGTGAAGCAGAGCATCTACAGTTTCCGGCTGTCGAGACCGGAGCTGTTCATGGAAAAATATCACACTTATACGTTGGCGGACAGTGACCGGCAGCGTATTGATCTGCACAAAAATTTCCGGAGCAGAGCGCAGGTACTCAACAGCGTCAACTACATTTTTGAGCGGATTATGAGGGCGGAGCTGGGCGGCATTACCTACGACAAATCTGTGGCACTGTATCTCGGCGCGGATTATGAAGAGCAGTGGGATGCAAATCAGCAGAACATCAATGACGCGGAAGTGATTCTGGTGGACACCTCCCCGATTCCGGTGATTGAGAAGGGGGAAGTAACTGGCGAGAGGAAGGTTCCGGCAAGAGAGACGGAAGGACACGCGATTGCACAGCGTATCAAAGAATTGCTGCGCACGCAGACGGTGCGGGATAAAGTGACAGGTGAGTACCGCAGAGCTTCCTACAAAGATATCGTAATTCTGACCCGGAGCGTGAAGGGATGGAGCGAGGAATTTGCAGAAATCCTGACGCGAGAGGGCATTCCGGCTTATGTGGGAAAGACGGAAGGGTATTTTGCCACCTATGAGGTGAGCCTGTTATTAAACTACTTAAGTGTATTGGATAACCAGAGACAGGATCTTCCACTCAGTGCGGTTCTGACCTCCCCGATGATCGGACTGAAGGCGGGAGAGCTGGCAGTGATACGGACTGCGTATCCGGAGCTGCCGTTCTATGAGGCTGTGGTGAGATTTGCCGGGGAAGATGCGCGTGCCGGGGCAGAAGATGATGACGGCTGGACTGGCAGGCTGAGAAGCACGATGCGGCAGATAGAGCGATACCGTGAGATGGTTCCGTATACCCCCATCCATGAACTTCTGTGGAAGATCATCGATGAATCAGGCTACGGGGATCACATTCTTGCCATGCCGGGCGGACAGCAGAGGAAGGCAAATGTAGACATGCTGGTAGAAAAAGCGGTTGCATTTGAAGGGACAAGCTATAAAGGTCTGTTTAATTTCATCCGGTATATAGAACAATTGAAAAAATACGATGTAGATTACGGTGAAGCGTCGCTGACCGAGGATGGTGCAGATGTCGTTCGCCTGATGAGTATTCATAAAAGTAAAGGGCTGGAATTTCCAATCGTCTTCGTGGCGGGCATGGGCAAGCAGTTTAATATGAAGGATATGACGGACGCTCTGCTTATTCACTCAAAATGGGGTGTCGGCGTGGACGCGATTGACCTTCAGTACCGCACAAAATCACCGACACTGCTTCGGAAAGTGATTCAGGAAGAAAAGAAAATAGAAGCACTCGGTGAGGAGCTTCGAATCCTCTATGTTGCATTGACCAGAGCAAAAGAAAAGCTCATTATGATTGGAACGGTAAAGGATCCGATGCGTCTGTTGGAAGAGGATTCACCGGAGATCGATTATTCTGCGCTGATGAAAGCAAGAACTTATTTTGACTGGGTAATCCCATGCATTCAGGGCAGACCGGACCAGATTCCACTGAGGACAAGAGTGGTAGATACAAGTGATCTGGAAAGCGCCGATGTGATTGAGACAAGTGCCGATGCGATTGCGGAACAGGTATTGCTGAATTGGGACGATTCCATTTCCTATGATGAGAAAATCCGGCAGAAGCTGGAGGAAGAATTAGGATTTACCTATGCATACCAGTCTGAAGAACAGCTGAAAATGAAATTCACCGTTTCAGAACTGAAGAAGCGAATCAGTCAGATGGAGGCGGCAGCAGGGGGCGAAGCGTCTGATACGGTCGGCGAGGAAATGTACCGCCGTGAAGAGACATCAGCGATTGTGCCTGCATTCTTGCAGCAGGAGACAGAATTAAAAGGAGCATCGAGAGGAACTGCTTATCATAAGTTTCTGGAGCTGCTTGATTTTTCAGAAGTGTACGATGTGGAGGCTGTGAAGGCGGCGGTTGCCAGATTTGAAGCGGAAGAAAAGATGACGAAGGAGATGGCGGAGTGCATCAATGCGGAGGATATGCTGCATTTTCTGCAATGTGACTCCGGGGTCCGTATGCATCAGGCAGCGCGGAAGGGGCAGCTGCATGCGGAGCAGCCCTTTGTCCTTGGTGTGGATGCAAAGGAAATCTATCCGGAGCAGAAGAGTGATGAGATGATTCTGGTACAGGGAATTATCGATGTCTATTTTGAGGAGGA
The DNA here is from genome assembly GCA_028694105.1 of Hespellia sp. GTDB lineage: Bacteria > Bacillota > Clostridia > Lachnospirales > Lachnospiraceae > Hespellia. Next base: position 57,596 of record JAQUUC010000001.1, on the reverse strand, counting down.
TAACGAGCTGGTGGTTCTGGATTATAAGACGGATCAGGTGCGAAAAGCATCTGAACTTTTAGAACGCTATCACGGTCAGCTGGATTATTATGCGCAGGCACTGGAACAGATGACTGGGAAAAAGGTCAAAGAGAAGCTTATATATTCCTTTACTTTACATGAAGAAATCAGCGTTTAATTCATAGCATACAATGTAAATAGATGAGAGGCTGGCTGCCGATATAACTTTTACTTAAAAAGAAAAAACTCCAAAGTCCTTTATGTTTCAAAGGATTTTGGAGTTTTTCAACTAAGGCGCAGACCAGATTTGAACTGGTGCATACTGGTGTTGCAGACCATTGCCTTACCACTTGGCTACTGCGCCATATTTTATTGCCGTGTATCGAAGACTCTCCGCTCGACACAATTGCAATTATATCAAACATCCATATCCGAGTCAATATAAAAATTTATTTTTTTCAGACTTTTTTCTGGCCGGCATTTCTATTCCCCATGAGAACTCTCAATCACCGTAAAGAAGCTGTCGTACTCAGATACGCCCGGTACGGCAGCTACCTTCCGGATTCTTTTTTGCGAATTACAAATCCAATAACACCTGATCCATGAAATTTACAATTCCAGCTTCAACTTCAGCCTTGATTGCGCTATAGTTATGAATCTCATGACGATAGCCGGAGTACACTTTTGTCTGTACGTTATGTCCCGTCTCCACAAGCCAGTTACTCACTTCATAGACACCCTTTCCGTATTCGCCAACCGGGTCCTGATCTCCCGCAATGTTATAGATTGGAAGATCTGTCGGCACCCTCTTCGCCCACTGCGTTCCTTTGATATCCTCCATCATATGGATAAAATAGTAGATTGCCTGATTGGATGTCGGCTTCGTAAATGCGTCAAATGGATCGTCCGCATGATCTCTCTGTACATAAGCATCTGCACAGATCCACTCATTTCCAATACTGACATCATCGCAGCGCTCACACATCCAGCCCATCAGTGCACCTGCGTATTCGGATGTGGATTCCTGTCCGTGTCCCTCGGCAATTGCTTTCTCCAGCTGTACTCCGGTCTCCGCTGCATGCCGAAATGTACCGGTCGTACCACAGATGGTCGCGCCTGCCAATTCATTCCCGTACTTGGAAATGAAATCTCTCACAATGAACGAACCCATACTGTGTCCAAAAAGGAAATATGGAAGATTCGGATATTTCCTGCACACCAGATTTTTCAAACTGTGTTCGTCTTCCATCATCGTGTGAAATCCTGCATTTCCCCAATCGCCCCAAGTGTTATTCGCCATTGCTGTTTTTCCGTGTCCCACATGATCATCCGCCGCTACAATATAACCCGCGTCCATAAATGCAACAATCATATGCAGATACCTTCTGGAATGTTCTCCGAAGCCATGCACAACCTGAACAATTCCTTTTGGTTTTGCAGCCGGAACGTAAATCCAGCCCTGTACCTCATCTCTTTTGTTGTAGGAAGGAAAACTCACTTCATGTAGCATAATACCAACCTCCGTTTCTATGATTTACTTGTTACTCTCATTATAACAGAATAATGAAGGAATACTATTTATTTATGAGTTTTAATGATGAAGCCTTGGTAAAAATGCACAAAAAAGTTTGCCATTCTTTATGAAAATTGTAATATTTACAAATAGTAAAAGGAGTGATATGATTGATGCATCACAAGAAATCAGTGAGAGAAAGGAGTCCTGAACAATTCAATGACGACATTAAAAAAACAGGCATATAAAGCACTGAAGCAGCAGGTGATGGATGCAGAACCGGGAACGATTCTCAGTGTCCGTAAGAGTGCAGGTGAATTGGGACTGAGCTATACACCGGTTCGTGAAGCACTGGTAGAACTGCAGAGCGAAGGTGTGTTGGAAGTGATTCCGAATGTGGGTTTCTCGGTGGTCAAGATCGACATGAAAGCAATTCAGAATATTTATCAAAGCCGTGAATGTGTAGAACAGTATGTGCTGCCCCAAATCATTGACAAGATTGGCACAGACGATATCATGATTCTTCGGGCCTACATTATCAGACAGAAGAAGGCCATGGAGCAGGGTGATATTTCTCGATATACCGAGGTGGATGCACAATTTCATATTTATCTGGTTGATTTATTACAGAACAGGCAGCTTTCTGATTTTTATCAGAGTATTCGAAATCAATACCGGATGGGCTCTAAGAAAATCGTGAAAAAGCATAGCAGTATTCCGATAGAGGAGCACGAAAGATTCCTTGATCTTGTAGAAGCGCAGAAGTATGAGGAAGCACTGTCGTGCATGCAGGAACACTTGGATGCAGCGATTGAACGCATGAAGGAAGGTTATGTTCAGATAGGCGTGTAAGCGAAAAAACTATCTGAACATATTTTCAGAGACAAGTGATGCATCACTTAGTATCACATAAAATCACTAGAAAGGAAAGGGTGGAACATGAATTTACCAAAAAAGGTGACGCTCTGTGAAGTAGTCACAAGAGACGGATTCCAAACGGCACCGGAGATTTATCCGGTGGAGGAAAAAGTAAGAATCATCGAGGAGGTTGTAGATGCCGGATGTCAGTCGGTAGAGGTCGGAGCGTTCTCAACCTATGAAACCATGTACAAGATGAAGGACACAGATCAGGTGTTTGAAAAGCTCCATAAAAAAGAGGGCGTGGAATACAGAGGTCTTGTATATTTTCCGGATGATGTAAGGCGCGCAGCCGCATGTGGCTGCCAGAAAATCAAGTTAAATGTGTCCGCGAGCATGGAGCACAACAAAGCAGGTGCAGGATGTTCTCCGCTGGAGGCGATGAAGACATTTGCAGAGTCCGGGCAGGTTGCGAGAGACAATCATATGGGATTTGCCGGTTCAATCTCACTTCCATTCGCATCACAGTGGGAAGGCGTTATACCATTTGATTTTATCAAAGAAATCGTGAAAGTATTTCAGGATGCAGGTGCAACACAGGTCTCGCTTTCTGATTCAGCAGGGCTGGGAACGCCGAAGATGGTTTATGAAAGAACAATGGCACTTCGGGACGCATTTCCGGATATGGAGTGGATGCTTCACATGCACAACACGAGAGGCATGGAACTTGCAAATGTGGTAGCGGCAATGGAGGCAGGCATCACCCGAATTGATACGTCGCTGGCAGGACTTGGCGGATGTCCTTACATAAAGGGAGCAACCGGTAATATTTCCACAGAGGATGTGCTGTTTATGCTCGACTCGATGGGGATAGAGACCGGAATGGATTTCGAAAAAATCATGGATGCCGGAGCGAAAATCGTAAAGCTTGTAAAGGGAGAAGGCATTGACAGCTATCAGCAGAGGATTCGGGCATTATCTGCAAAGTAACAAAAGAACGAGTGATCAATGGGTAACACCATTATCATATAAAAGAACAAGTAAACAGTGAACTTAAGGAGGTAATCACTATGGGTAATTGGAATTTTCCAAACGAAGGGCAGATGGAATCTGCAAAGAAAATGTACTATCAGACAATGACAAAGAAAGATGTAGAAGAGAGACTGGAAAAGGATGATATTATCATCATCCCGGTAGGATCTACAGAAAATCACGGTAATTCAGGTCCAATCGGAGAGGATACATTTATTGTATCGCGTGTGGCAGAGATGGTAGCAGAGAAGGTTGGCTGTACAGTAGCAGAACCAGTGTGGTATGGCTCACATCCATTCCATCACATCGGTCAGCCATGTACGATTCCACTTCCAGATGATGTATTTTGTGCTTATTTAAGAGCACTTATCACTGGATTCTGGAACACAGGCTTCCGTAAGATTATTTTTATCAGTATGCATGGACAGGAGTATTCTCTGCCGGTAGCAATTCAGGAATGGGGCAAGAAATATCAGGTTCCGGCTATGATCTATTTCGTAGATTTCCCACGTGTTATGGCACAGACATTGATGGACAAAGAACATGGTGGTCCATTTACAAGACCATTCCAGCATGCATGTGAAGCGGAACAGAGTATCTCGCTTGCATTATTCCCAGAGTACTGTGATATGGAACATGCAGAAGATACAGATGTACATGGAATTCTTCCGGCAGGACATGTGGACCGTGGCGGAGACATTTATGGAAATCCAATCCCTGGACACTGTGTGGTCGGTAATGCAGGTATTGAGTGCGTGACAGCACCTCAGGGCGTTCTTGGACATGCAACAGAGGCAGATCCGAAGAAAGCGACAGACTGTATTGAAAAAGTATGTGATTATCTTGTTCAGTTACACCATGACATTTTGGAAGCATGCCCGGTTGGCGTATTGCCGGATGCAAAATACATGAGCCAGAGAGATCCGGAAGAAATCGAAAAGCTTTTAAAAGGACCTACAAAAGGCGGAAAACATATCTATACAATTGCATGGCCTTGCTAAGATACATTTGCAGGACACAGATGTGCGGTCTCTTACTATAGGAGACCGCACAAAAATCAATGCTCATACAGCATTCTCTAAATTGCCGGAAGATTCCGGGAACTTAGAGAGGGCTGTGTGGGAGTTCGAAAAAAAGGAGAAGAAAAAGATGGCGGATACAATGAAAGCTTTAGTATATCAGGGACCCGGAAAGCTGGAAGTAGAGACAAGACAGATTCCGATTCCACAAAAAGGAGAAGTGCAGATCAAGATAAAAAAAGTATCGATCTGTGGTTCGGATCTGGGGGCGTATCGTTTTGCTTCCGATCGTTTTGCCCCTCCGCTGGTGCTGGGACATGAGTTCTCGGGAGATATCACACAGGTTGGCGAAGGTGTGACAACGCTGAAGGCGGGACAGAGAGTTACCGTAAATCCGATGGTGCTCTGCAATGACTGTTATTTCTGCAAAAGAGGAGAGGGAAACCTCTGCGGCAATCGTAAGAGTATGGGAACCGCGATTGGCGGAACACAGACAGATGGCGCGATGAGAGAGTATGTGACTGTTCCGGACTGGATGGTCGTTCCGGTGGCAGACAATGTATCATATGAAGCGGCAGCACTGTTAGAACCATGCGGCGTAACACTCGCATGTGCAAAAAAGGAGATGAGCCGGGATGAGAAATCTACCGTCGTACTCGGTGCCGGACCAATCGGACTTTTGATTGTAAAATTCTTAAAAGCACTTGGAATTGAAAAAGTCATTGTGTCAGATATCATTGATAAACGTCTCGCAAAAGCGAAAGAGTGCGGAGCAGATTATATCATCAATTCCAAACAGGAAGATGCGGTTCTCGCAGTCAAGAAACTGACCGATGGTTACGGCGCTGACCGCGTGATTAATGCAGCGGGAGAATTTCTGATCAACCAGTCGTTTGACATGGTGAAAAACGGTGGAACCAGCGTACTGGTGGCTCTTACTCACAAAAACGTGGAAATCGATCCAATGGAAATCGTTGGCAGAGGACTGAAATTTGTGGGAAGCTACATGTTTACAACAGAAATGACAGAAGCAGCTCAGATGCTGGCGGATGAAAAGCTGGTCGTTGAAGATCTGATTACGTCTACCTACACACTGGAAAACGGAAAAGCAGCCTTTGATGTATTAAATACCCCTGACAATGAGGAAATCAAAGTGCAGATTGAATTATAAAACGAGAGGAGATCATATTATGAAAGCATATTGTTATGTAGCACCATTTACAATCGAGGAACAGGAGAGAGAGATTCCACAGCCCGGAAAAAATGAGGTGAGAATCCGGGTAAAAGCAGTTTCCATCTGTGGTTCAGATACAGGCGGCTTCAAGGGAACGAGTGCAATGCGTGTCGCACCGCTTGTGATGGGACATGAATTTTCCGGAGTGGTAGACCAGTACGGAGAGGGCGTGACAAATCCATCCGTTCCTGTTGGCGGCAGAGTTGTGGTATATCCGAATATTCAGTGCGAGAAATGTCCAGACTGTGAAGCGGGTCTCCCAAACCTTTGTGAAGAGAGATTCATTCCCGGAACAACGATGCCGGCAGGCGGATATGATGGAGCAATGGCAGATTATGTAGTCGTACCTGCAGACAAACTGATTCCAATCTCAGATCAGATCAGCTTTGAGGAAGGTTCGATGTTCGAGCCAACTTCTGTCGCACTGCGCGGTGTCAAGATGCTCAGCGATGTAAAAGATAAGGTCGTTACGGTCTTCGGAGCCGGACCAATCGGACTGCTGGCACTGCAGTGCTTGAAATATCTTGGTGCAAAAGATGTCATCAGTATTGATTTGAATGACCAGAGACTTGAAACAGCAAAAGAATGTGGTGCTTCTTATACCATCAACAGTAAAAATGAAGACCCGGTTGCACGTGTGATGGAAATTACAAATGGAAAAGGGGCAGATGCAGGCGCAGACTGCGTTGGAATTGCAATCAGCTTAAATACCAGTATGAAGATGGTAAAAAATGGCGGAGAGGTTGCGATGATCGGAATGGCAACGGAACATATGGACGGATTCGAATATAAATATGCAGTTGCACACGAGATGAAATTAAAGGGAAGCTACTGTTATGTGGATGAGTTATATGAGATTCCAAAAATGATCGAAGAAGGAAAAATTGATCTGAAGAAACTGATTACGACGGTTGCGCCGATGAATGAAGTACAGGAGAAATTCGAAGATCTTGTATCCGGACATTCCAAGGAAGTAAAAGTCATTTTAGTAAACGAATAAAAGAGGTGGACGTATGAAGATGAAAACCAGCCATTTTGGCTTTGTTAAGGAAGCTGATGCAATTGCAGCAGCAGGTTATGACGCAATCGAACTTCATATTAAAGAAATCATGTCGTTTGATGACTTTGAGTTTCGCAAGGCAAAACAAATGCTTCAAGATAGCGGTCTTGCGAGTGAAGTATTTGATAATCCACTTCCACTGGATGTGGTAATCGCAGATGACAGCTTTGATTTTCCGTTTTACCGCGACTATCTGAGAAAAGCAGTAGAGAGAACAGCACAGATGGGCGGAAGATATTTTGTATATGGAAATGGGAAAACAAGAAGTCTTCCGGACGGCGTGGAAAAAGAAACGGCAAGAAAGAAAAACGATCAGCTGATCGTGACACTCTGTGAAATCGCGCAGGAATATAACATCACGATTATGATGGAACCACTGGCAGAAGCAATCTGTAATTCTGTCTTAAGTATTCCGGAGGCTTATGCATATGCAAAGAAGCTGGGATGTAAAAATTTAAAGACGCTGCTTGATTTCAGATGGTTCATCGCAGGCGGACATGATTATTCAGATATTATCGAGTATGCAGATTTTATCAAACATGTACATGTAGATAATCCGCTGCTTCCATTTCCAAAGAGACGCGTTCCAATGCTGGGTGACGGATTTGATTATGGAACATTATTTGAAACACTGAAAGAGATTTCTTATAAGGGCTACATTTCCTATGAAGCAAATACATTTGATGATTTCGAGACAGATATAAGAAAGGGACTTTCTCTTTTAGAACATTATAATATCTATTCCTACGGTGCCAAAGAAGAGAAACAGATGGGCGCGTAGAATGTAGGGGAAGGAGTGACGTGATGATGAAACACGAGAAATATCCAAAACTATTTGAACCGTTGACCATCCGACGTATGACGGTAAAAAACAGAATTTCAATGGCTCCGATGGGAACCAATTACGGGGAACAGAATGGAGAGATGAGCTTCCTTCACATGAACTATTACGAGCAGCGTGCACAGGGCGGGGTCGGTATGATCATCGTAGAAAATGCATGTGTGGATTTCCCTCTTGGCTCGAATGGAACGACACAGATTCGAATTGATCATGATAATTACATTCCGAGATTATACAAACTGTGTGAGACAGTACACCAGTATGGAACCTGTATTGCCATTCAGATCAATCATGCGGGAGCTTCAGCGATGGACAGCAGAATCGGAATGCAGACGGTATCAGCATCGGATCTTCCATCAAAGCCGGGCGGATCGCTGCCGCGACCGCTGACAAAAGAAGAAATTGCAGCAATCGCAAAAAAATACGGTGAGGCGGCAAAACGTGCACAGACGGCTGGATTTGACGCGGTTGAAATTCATGCAGGCCACGGATATCTGATCAGTCAGTTCCTGTCACCTACCATGAACAAAAGAACGGATGAATTTGGCGGCAGCGCAGAGAACAGGGCAAGATTTGCAAAGATGGTTTTAGAAGAAGTTCGAAAAGAAGTAGGACCATTCTTTCCGGTATTCTGCAGAATCAGTGCGGACGAAATGGTCGAAGGCGGAAATACGCTGGAGGATACGCTGGAATTGCTGTCTTATTTTGAAGAAGAGATTGATCTGATCGATGTGTCGGCGGGATTAAACAGCTCGCTGCAGTATCAGATCGACAGCTGCCAGTTAAAAGACGGATGGCGTTCTTATATGTCAAAAGCTGTCAGAGATAAATTTCATAAGCCAACGATTACGACCGGAAATATACGCTCGCCAAAACGTGCAGAAGAGATTCTGGAAAACGAAGATGCTGATTTTATTGGAATGGGACGTGGCCTGATCGCAGATCCGAACTGGGTCAACAAAGTCGAATTTGGAGAAGAAGCGATGCTGCGCAAATGCATTTCCTGCAACATTGGATGTGCAGGGCACAGACTTGCACAGAATACACCAATCCGGTGTACGGTCAATCCTTGTGTCAATCAGTGGGAAGGAACACAGAAGGTAGTAAAACCATGTAATGTGGTTGTGATCGGAGGCGGCACAGCAGGAATGGAAGCTGCCTGCACAGCGGCAGAGGCAGGATGTCAGACCTTTTTGATTGAGAAGGGAAAAGAGCTGGGTGGCCTGGCAAATGAAATCAGCAAGATTCCGGACAAGTGGAGAATCGGTGATTTCGTGACATACCAGAAGGAGCGTGCAAAACGGCTGCCGAATCTGTATGCATTTACAGAAGTGGATGCAACGGTGCGGTTCGTAAAAAGCCTGAAGCCGAATCTGATCGTGAACGCAACAGGGTCGAAACCGCTGCTGCCACCGATTGAGGGATTACAAGAATGGATCGACAATCAGGAGGGAAAGGTATCCTCGATTCTCGGCATGATTCAAAAAATTCCAGAGTATCCGCAGGATATGGCGGGGAAAAAGGTCATCGTGGTAGGCGGAGGCGCAGTTGGTCTGGATGTAGTTGAATTCTTTGCACCGCGCGGAGCAAGTGTGACAATCATTGAGATGATGGATCAGATTGGCAAAGATTTAGATCCGGTCAGTAAGCTTCGCATGAAAGAAATCAGTAAAAAGTATAAAGTTACCGAGCTTACCAAAACGGCGCTTTCCAAGGTGGAACGTGATCGATTCACCGTAAAGACTCCGGACGGAGACCGGAAAGAATACACCTTTGATTATGGCTTTGTCTGTCTGGGAATGAAAGCAAAAAGTCCGGTATTAGCGGAATTAGAAGAAGCCTTTGCCGATGACAGAGTGGAAGTAGTGAATGTAGGAGACAGTGTCCGTGCCCGCCGCATCATTGAAGGTGTAAGCGAGGGAAGAAATATACAGAACATTCTAAAAAAACATGGATATCTGGCAAATAACCAGTATGGAGGAACGGCATGAGAAAATCGATAATGATAAGAGAGATGGAACTGGGTGCTGGAAAACCGAAGATATGTGTGCCAATCACGGGAAAAACAGAAACGGAAATCCTGAAAGAAGCAAAGCTTGCCAAAGAAGGCGGAGCAGATCTTGTAGAGTGGCGTGTGGATCATTTTGTGGAAGTCCACCATTTGAATGATGTCATTCAAATCGCGAAAAATATGCGTGAGATACTGGAGCAGCTTCCCATTCTGTTTACCTTTCGGACGGAAGGGTGCGACAACGTCATTACGCAGGAAGAATATATGGCAATCAATGAGTATGTGATTCGCAGAGAAGTCGTGGATATGATTGATATCGAATTATTTATGGGAGATGAGGTCTGTCAGAGTCTCAGTCAGCTTGCACATGAACACCATTGTGTCGTGGTCATTTCCAATCATGATTTTGAGGGCACACCAAATGAACAGGTGATTGTGGAGCGCCTTTGCAGGATGCGCGAGCTGGGAGCAGATGTTCCGAAAATTGCAGTGATGCCGCACAACGCAGAGGATGTACTGACACTCTTATCGGCAACCAATCAGTATGCGAACGTGCATGCAGACGGACCACTGATTACAATGTCAATGAATGATCTGGGTAAAATCAGCCGGGTGAGCGGCGAAATCTTTGGTTCAGCACTTACATTTGGCAGCACAGTCAGAAGTTCCGCACCGGGACAGATGCATTTGAAGGATGTGGAAGTTATGCTGGACATTTTACATACAAGACAAGGAGAGGAAAATGAGTGAAAAAAAGAAGAATGAGAGAAGCAGACAGTCTTATTATGGGAGTGCACTTGTACTATATCTGAACTATTTTATTCATGGAATCGGTGCGTCCCTTCTTGGGCAGCAGGCAATCAAGGAATTTCTGTCCGGACGATGGGGCTCAGGACTGGAACAGGTCACAATGGTTGCGGCAGCACTGGGACTGGGACGATTAATCTCGCTTCCGTTTTCCGGTCCGATATCAGACCGGATGGGGAGAAGATGCTCCTCGTTAATTGGAATTGGTCTTTATATCTTGTTTTTTGTCGGAATTGCATGGTCACCGAATATGCAGACGGCATACATTGCAGCTATTTTCGGCGGTGCAGCAAATTCATTTCTGGATACAGGTGTGATTCCAGCGTGTGTTGAATTACTTGAACCCAGATCCGGTCTTGCAACGATGCTGACCAAATTATTTCTATCCGGGGCACAGCTTCTGATTCCGTTTATGTTAGGCGCAATTGCAGCAAATAACCTTTCTTATAACGTGCTGATGTATGCAGCGGCGGGAGCAATCTTTGTCATTGGAATTATGGTGACTCAGATTCCACTGCCACAAAAGAAACAGCAAGGCGGGGCACAGCCTTCGTTTCTTCAAAGTCTGAAAAGTGCAAAATTTTCGCCGGAAAGCATCGCACTCATACTGATCGGGTTTACCTGCACGGCAACATTTCAGCTTTGGCTCAACTGTGCACAGACCTTTGGCAAAGAAGTGGCAAAGATGTCGGATCCAGGTATGATGCAGACTTATTATTCTGCAGGAACCATTGTTGCAATCTTTGTGACGGCGATTCTGGTCAATAAAATCAAGGAAGTGCGCTTCCTGCTTATTTATCCGATGGTATCCGTTGTAATGCTGACGCTGGTTTATTTGATTCGCACGCCGGCAGTCTGTCTGGTCGGAGCGTTTGTAATCGGTTATTTCGCAGCAGGAGGAGTCCTTCAGCTTGCAACGGCAACGGTAAATGACCTGTTCCCACAGATCAAGGGAACGATCACCAGCATTATCATGATTGCTTCGAGTCTGTCAAATTATACGATACTGACACTTGCGGGTACTCTGGGGGCCTCGAACGGTGCGGGAGCCGTGATTCTTCTGAATATTGTAATTACAGTTGCAGGTGTGATTCTGGCACTGTTTGTAAATCTAAGATACAGTCATATGGTGAATTGTGCAGCCGAGTAGGGAGGTGCCCATGAAAAAAATAAAGTGGATCAATGAGAACTTTGAAGAAGCGATGATGATTTTTTTCCTGATTATCATGACGCTGGTGATGGGTTTTCAAATCTGTATGAGATATATTTTTAATGCTTCTATGTCATGGACGGAAGAACTCACACGTTATCTGTTTGTGTGGAGTGGATTTCTGAGTATCAGCTTTGCAGTCGAAAGATCTATTGCGATACGGCTGGAACAACTGACAGAAAAAATGAAACCAAAAGCAAAATCAATCGTATTTTTCATTGACTATGCAATTGAATTTCTTTTCTTTCTGTATCTGATACCGACGGCAGGAAGAAGTCTTGTCATTGTGTTTGCAAGCGGTCAGGTCAGCACGGCAATGCAGATGCCAATGTGGATACTTCAATTGGCACCACTCGTCGGATTTCTGCTTGCTGAAATCCGGCTGATACAGAAAATGTTTTTGGAGATTCGGAAAATAAAGGAGGATACATCATGCAGATAGCAATTGTGTTTATAGCATTTCTAGTCCTTCTTGTGATATCGATCCCGATCGGCAGCTCACTTGGAATTGTGTCAACTCTGCCGGGAATACTGGATCAGGAATTTCCGGTCAGCGTATATTATATCGTGCGCTCCATGCTGAGTGGACTCGACAGCTTTCCATTGCTGGCGATCCCGATGTTCGTTCTCTCCGGGATTATTATGGCAAGAGGCGGCGTGTCGCGAAAGCTCTTTGACATCTTCACCTATTTTTTTGGGAAATTCAGAGCCGGCGTTCCATGCGCAGTTATTATTACCTGCCTGTTTTACGGAGCAATCTCAGGTTCCGCGCCTGCAACGGTAGCGGCGGTGGGCAGCATGACGATTCCCATTTTGTCAAATCTTGGATATGACAAAAAGTTTTCGACAGCAATCGTAGCCGTGGCGGGAGGCCTTGGAGTTATTATACCGCCGAGTATTCCGTTTATTCTATATTCTATGGCTTCCGGAGAATCCGTCGGAAATCTGTTCAAAGCCGGGATTATACCGGGCATATTAATTGCAGTTCTTCTCATGGGATACGCACAGTATCATTGCTGGAAATATGGAGAAGACAAAGAACAGATTGATGCGGTTGTTGGGATGCTGCGAGAACGTGGTTTTCTCAAACTGATGAAAGAGGGAATCTGGGCACTGATGACACCGGTTATCATTTTGGGCTGTATCTACGGCGGAATTGCATCACCTACGGAAGCAGCGGTTATTTCCGTGTTCTATGCACTCTTTGTCAGTATTGTGATTTACAAATCGTTAAAAGTCAAAGATATCCTTGCTATTTGTTCGGAGGCAGTACATACATATGGACCGCTGATGTTTATTCTGATCTCCTCGACTGCATTTTCGAGAACGCTGACACTTTTAAAAGTACCGCAGGGAGTCAGTGGATGGATTTTGAATACATTTACACAGCCGATTGTTATTTTACTTGTAATCAATCTGTTCCTGCTGTTTGTTGGAATGGTCATGGATACCAGTCCTGCCATCCTGATTACAACACCGATTCTTCTTCCGATTATCGTGGAAATCGGAATGGACCCGATTCAGTTTGGTATTGTAATGGTCGTGAATCTGGCAATTGGTTTTGTGACACCGCCAATCGGGGTCAATCTGTTTGTTGCGAGCTCACTTGCAGAAATTCCGGTTATGGATATTGCAAAGAAAGCGTTACCGATGATTCTTCTATTTCTGGTTGCATTGCTTATGATTACATTTATTCCGGCAATCAGTCTGACACTGTAAGGAGGAAATGACATGAGAAAAAGAAGGAATAGAAAATGGAACCAGCGTATTTGGGCGGCACTGCTTGCAGGAACTATGCTGCTTGCCCTGACCGGATGCGTGCAGAAAGAGACGGAAACGAAAGAGAAAACTTATGTCTGGCAGCTGGGGACAAGCAGCCCGGAGGATACGGTAACACAGGTGTTTGCTGAGAAATTTGCGGAGGAAACAGACCGCTTAAGTGATGGGGAAATGCAGATTGAAATCTATCCAAATTCAACCATCGGCAATGACTCAGAGCTGCTTGACTGCTGTAAGGAAGGAGACATTCCATTTGTGGTGCAGAACACAGCGCCGCAGGTGAGCTACATGTCCCAAACGGCGGTATTTGATACACCGTGTGTCTTTGATACGATTGAGCAGGCGCGGGATGCCGTGGATGATGAGCTTTTTTATGAGCAGATTGAAACGGTCTATGAAGACGGTGGGTATCACCTTCTGGGAATTGCGGATCAGGGTTTCCGTGTGATGACGGCAAATAAGAAAATTGAACAAATCTCGGATTTTACGGGGCTCAAAATACGAACCATGGAAAATGCAAATCATCTTGCCTTCTGGCAGACGCTTGGAGCGAATCCGACACCGATGGCATTTAGTGAGGTGTATATCGGACTTCAGCAGAAAACAATTGATGCGGAAGAAAATCCGGTAGAGGTCATCGTTTCGGGAAAGCTCTATGAACAGCAGAACTATGTAATCGAAACAAATCATTTACCACATTATATTACACTGATTATGAATGCAGATCTTTTTAAGGACATCACGCAAAAGCAGCAGGAAATTTTAGAACAGGCCTGCGAGACTGCCGTAACATATGCCAGAGAGCAGGCGGATGAACGTGTGACAGACCGGCTTGAGAGCATAGAAGAATCAGGGACAGAAATCGTGACCCTCTCCGACGACTTAAAGGAGGAGATGAGAGAAGAGTCCGCTGATTTATATGAAGAAATTCGAAATCAGGTAGGACAAACGTTATTTGATCTTTATACAGAATAAGATTTATTAAAAAAATACCCAGAATCCAATAATATTACCATAGGTATTCTTGCGTACCATAGCTTATACTTTGAATAATTACATTAATGTAAAATATTGAGAGAAGAGTGAGTGGAGGTATAGCATTGAAAAAAAAGAGGTATTTGACGTTGTTGCTGGCATTTGTTACCGCAGTAAGCATGCTGCCTGTATCAAGTGTAAAAGCGCAGGGAGAGCAGATGGGGATCAGTCAGCCCAAAGTGGAAAACATGACAGAACCACTTGGTGTGGATGATCCGAATCCTGCTTTCAGCTGGAAGCTGAATTCGGATGGGTATGACAAAAGCCAGTCAGCTTATCAGATCATTGTATCCTCGACCCGTGGGGGTGCCGAGGCACATAAAGGCGATCTTTGGGATTCGGGAAAAACAGAAGGAAGCAAGAATTATGATATCGTGTACCAGGGGGAAGATTTAAGTTCCCGTACAGAATATTTCTGGACAGTACAGTCCTGGGATGAGGCTGGTCAGGCTACCGGCTGGAGTGAAGTTTCCAGCTTTGTTACAGGAATCTTTTCACAGGAGGAATGGAAAGGGGACTGGATTGGTGTAAGCAGCAGTGAGATGACCTTTGAGGGTGCAAAATGGATATGGAAAGCACCGAATGAAAGCAGCACAGACATGAGCAGCAACTTAGAGGCCGGAACACAGTATTTCAGACAGAATTTTACAGCAGATACAGAGAAACAGATCAGTAATGTCTATCTGGGAATTACTGCGGACGATGAGTATACTGCCTATATAAATGGAGATAAAGTGGGAGAAAATGGCGGAGAGGATGCCTGGAAGAACGGTATCCTGTATGATGTTACTTCGTACATCGAAGCTGGAGATAACAGTATTGCAGTGTCAGCCACCAACACCTCCAGGGGTTACTCTGGTTTATTGGGAAAAATAGAAATCGTCTACAGTGATGGCTCGATAGATACCGTCGTGACAGACGAGAACTGGAAAGTCAATCAGTCAGAAGTAGAGGGCTGGGAGCAAAAGGACATAGACGATGCTTCATGGGACAAGCCAACACAATACGGAACTTATGGTATCGGCCCGTGGGGAACGCAGGTAAGCCCAACAGATGATGCGACATTTCGTGCTACCGTGCTGAGAAAAGAATTTAAAACATCTCAGGCGATAAAGAACGCACGTGCCTATATCAGTGGACCGGGATTCTTTGAACTGAAAATCAACGGACAGCTTCCGGATGATTCTGTCATGAACTGTGCCAATACACAGTACACCCAGACCGTACTCTACCGCGTATTTGATGTTACATCGTTAATCAAAGACGGAGACAACGCCATCGGAGTGGAGTTGGGAAACAGCTTCTATAATGAGACGTGTTCGGTATGGAATTGGCAGGATGCAGCATGGAGGGACGATCCGAAACTCAGAATGGAACTTGAGATAGAATATGAGGATGGAACCAAAGAATCGGTTGTGACGGATGAGACCTGGCGAGGAACCAAAAATGGTCCGATCACATCGAACAGCATTTACTATGGAGAGACCTACGATGCAAGAAAAGAATTAACTGGATACGATGAGGCTGGATACGACGAACAGTCTTGGGGATATGCACAGAATATGGAAGCGCCTGAGGGCACCCTGAAGGCACAGTTAATGGATCCGATCCGTCGTACCAAGAGTATTACGCTGGATAATTCTCAGATTACAAAGCTGGAGAACGGATCTTACGTACTCAGTGTTCCGGAGATGCTCGCAGGCTGGATCAAACTGGATATAAAAGATGCACAAGAAGGTGACAAGGTAACAGTCACCTATGGTGAAAAACTTAAAGATGACGGACAGGTTGAGAAGTTAGGCGGTAAGGACGGCGTAAACAGCGGATGGTGGCCGAGAGCTTATAACCAGCAGGACAACTATATCTGCAAGGGCGGACAGGACGTGGAAACCTTCGAACCAAAGTTCAGTTATAAGGGATATCAGTATGTACAGATTGATGGATACAGAGGAGAATTAACGGGAGACGATCTTGTCTGCTACCGGGTAAGCAATGATCAGGATGTTACGGGAAGCTTTGAGACTTCAGATACTTTGCTGAATTCGATGCATCAGATGATGATGACGACAATGAACAACAACATGCAGGGAAAACCAACGGACACTCCTGTATGGGAAAAGAATGGATGGCTCGGAGATGCAAATGTAGCTCTTCAGACAATGAATTATAATTACGATTATGAGAGAATGCTCACCCAGTTTATCGAGACAATGGAAGACTGCCAGAATGAGCTTGGAAATGTCCCGAATATGGTGCCGACTACCGGCTGGGGAAATGACAACTCAGTGGTGTGGAATTCGATCTTCGTATTCGGCGTGGACGAGATGATAAAAGTCTACGGAAATGAAAGTTACCTCAGCGAGCAATATGAAGCGATGAGAGTACTTGCGCTCAAGGATATTGCGGAGAGTGAGAAAAATGGATGGACCTGGTCAGACGGTCAGCTTGCCGACTGGGTATCTCCGATGGGTCAGGACAATGAGAATGCAGACTATAGCGAGAGCCCGAGTGAGGGATCCGGAATATGTGGTACAGGTTTTGCCTACCATCTTTTGGATGTGATGAAACAACTGGCAGAACGGTTGGGAAAAACAGAAGATGCCGCGCAGTATTCAGACGCTATGGCCAATATTTATACAGCGTTTAATGACAAATTTTATGATTCTGAGAAGCAGATTTACCGTACGCTGACCTGGTCACAGGCAGGTACCAGAAGCGAATACCGTCAGACCTCACAGCTGGTTCCACTGGCTTATGGTCTGGTTCCAGAGGAGTATAAGGAGGCTGTCGTTACAAATCTTGTAAAAGACATCCGTGATAAAGAATTTCATCTTGATACGGGCTGTGTGGGCACAAAGCTAATCCTGCCAGTTCTGACAGATAACGGTTATGCCGATGTTGCATATAAGATTGCACAGCAGGTAACATATCCAAGCTGGGGATTCATGTCGAATAATGGAACATCTCTGTGGGAAATGTGGGAAACGACATCCAGATCACTGGGTCATTATTTCCTTGGTACATACGATGAATGGTTCTATAGCGGAATCGGCGGAATCAAAGATATTAGCGATGGATATCAGGCGTTCACACTGGAGCCGAATGTGGGTGGTGGACTTACCTATGCAAATACTTCCGTTGAAACGGTACGTGGAAATGTAAAAAGCAACTGGACGCTGGAAGGCAGTCAGTCAGCCTATGATATAAGTGTACCGGTGGGAGCCACAGCAACGATTGTCCTGCCGGGAACTTCTGCAGACGCAGTGACATCAGATGGAAAACCTGTCACGACTGAGACGCCGGGTGTTCATTCCGTGGATGCCAAGGACGGTAAAGTTACGATCGTGGCTGGTTCTGGAAATTATACGTTTTCAGCAACAGTTGCTCCGGCAGCTCCGGATAAAATTGATTTGCGGGTGGCAATCAATAATGCCAGTGCATTAAAGCAGATTGACTATGATCAAGAAGCATGGAATACTTTTAGTGAAGTGTTAGACCGTGCGATTGCAGTCCGGGATGATGCGGAGGCGCAGCAGGAGACCATTGATTCCATGACGAAAGAACTGGCAGCAGCCAGCGCGGAACTTAAAAATCACATTAATCAGAGCAGGATCGCACTGAAAGAAGCCATTGCCGCTTCGGAAACAGCGAATCCAACAGCTCATCCGAAATTATATGTAAATAATTATAACGATGCATATCAGGCGGCTGTAGCTGGAAGCACCAATGTTGATTTGACCAATGAGGAGTTAGATCAGTTAACGGCAGCACTTACGAAGGCAAAAGAAGATTTAGATGCCAACACCTTTGAAAATTATGCCCTGAGAGCTGAAACAAAAGCAAATAGCAGTAATAATGATGACTACTGGGGATGGAATATCAACAAACTTACAGATGGTGACCGAAAAAATATAAACAATAAGGAATATGCAGGTTATTGCAGTTCAGGAGAGAAAAAAGAGAGTGATCATCAGGAATGGGTGTCTGTTGATCTGGGCGATGAAAAGGAAATCAACTCTGTAACCATGTATGGCTCGACACAGCTTCCGGATGTGGCAAATTCCTGCTACAGCTTCCCGAAGACCTTTGATATTCAGGTCTCAACGGATGGAACTACATGGACAACGGTACACAGTGAAGAGAATTATCCAATTCCAAGCTATGGACCAGTGTATTTTACTTTTGAACCGGTAAAGGCAAGATATGTTAAAATTGATGTCAAGAATTTAAATCCAAAAGCATCTGACAATAATTTCTATTACATGCAGCTCACAGAATTAGAGGTATATAATAGCGAACAGGAAATCACCGCAGCAGCTCTGTCACCGGAATACAAAGCACCGGAAGCCAGCGTTCTGTATGGAAACAAACTGGCAGATTTTTCAGATGTGAATGCCGAGCTGGATACCAGAGATGTTATTACGGGAACATGGACTGCTTTTGACAGCGAAGGTGAGGCAGTGGATATAAACAGTACGAATCTGGATGTCGGTAACTATTCAGCAAAATTGACATTTACGGCACCAGACGGTTTCCATTTCGCATCTGCGCTTGCGGGGGATGAAAAAACTGTTGAGGAGAATGGTAAAAAATTAGTGTTCACCTATACAGTAGAAGTTAAGAAGGCTGCGGCACCGCAGATAGAAGAAAAAGAAGTAGATATCAATGTGACTCTTGACCGGAATGGTTCGGTAGATCTGGGCTCACTGATTCAAGACTATGGCTTAGCTGAAAGCTATACAATAGGCGAGATTCAGGATGAAGACGAGATATTGGATGAACCGGCACCTGCGATTGATCCAGAAACCAGTCTGCTGACATTTACTGCAAAATTAACAGCTCCGGAGGAGAAAACTGCAGTAATACCAGTCACAGCAGTCATGAAAAACTATGAGGACATTGCGATCAGTGTTAGGGTCAACCTTACTGGCAAAACACCGGTAACTATCCGGAGCACAGCAGAGGATACCCAGTATACACAGGCACCTTATGAAGGCTTGGCAGAACCGGAAGCGAGTGTCCCGGGAAGTCAGGAAGCATACGCAGGAGGATTTACTGTTACTTACAGTACACCGGATCAGACAGCACCTGTAGATTCAGGCACTTATACAGTAACAATAGAGCCGCAGGACAAGGAAAATTATGTCGGTAGCTGGTCAGGTTCCTTTACAATCAGTCCAAAAGAAATTACAGTAAAAACACTCGATAAGACGATAGAAACGACGGAAGAACTGCCATCCTTGGAAGCACCGGTTTTAGGCGAGGATTATACAGTAGATGGTCTCATTGGTGAGGATGCGCTTGTTGCATCTGTTACGATGCAGTATCTTGATGCCGCAGGCAACCCAGTAATCCCAGACACTTCAAAGGCCGGAAGCTATGTTATAGATATTTCGAATGTAGATGCGGGCGGTAATTACACGGTAGTTTATGAAAAAGGCGCACTCAGCATAAATGCGAAGCTGTATAACATCACTGTTACAGATGGAACAGCGAATAAGCAGACAGCGGCAGCAGGAGAAAGTATCGCAATCACTGCAAATAAAGCAGCTGAAGGTAAAGAATTCCGTGGATGGACTTCAGATGATGACCGTGTGATTTTTGAAGATGCCTCGAAGGAGTCCACTGTATTTACAATGCCGGCACAGGATGTCACCATAACAGCCAACTATCAGGACAAGAAACCGGGTTCAGATACGAAGCCGGGAGAGACTCCGGGTGGAAACGGTAATTCAGGAAATAATACCGGAGGAAATAGTGGCAGTGGTACAAAGAATCATAATACAAACAAGGTAAAGACCGGAGATGAAGGAGGAATAGGTCTGCTTCTGTTTGGCATCCTGCTCACCCTTTCGGCAGGAACAGTCGTAACATTGACAGTCAAGAAACTTCGAAGAAGTAGATAATTCAATTCAAACAAAAATGCTTGCCAGTGGCAAGCATTTTTGTTATAACTTTTTATAAACCAGTTCCAGAATATCAACAATCTCCTCTACTGCAAAGGCGTTTGTGTCGATTGCCATATCATAGCTGTTCCAGTCATTCCAGTCCTGATCGGTGTAATAGTTGTAATAATAGCTGCGGTCTTTGTCAACCTTCTTCATCAGAGAGGCCGCTTTCTTCGCATCGACCTGATAGCGTTCCATTGCTGTGCGGATGCGCACTTCATCCGGAGCGTATAAGAAGACGTGCCTGCCGTGCGGCTGCTCCTTCAGGACATAGTCCGCGCAGCGACCGACGAAGATACAGTCTTCGCTGGATGCCAGATCTTTGATAATTTTGGACTGTAGCTGAAACAGAACTTCGTCGATGTGCTCATAGCGGTACTGCTTTGCGAGATTTTCATCTTCGTCAACCAGATATTTCCAGCCGCTTTCTTTGCGCTCGTCCACTAATTTGAGATCCTCGTAAGGAATGTCGGTGTGTTCGGCGGCAAGCTTGATGAGAGACTTATCATAGCAGTTGATGCCGAGTCTTCCGGCAAGCTCGTGACCGATCAGGCGCCCATTACTGCCGAATTGTCTTCCAATAGTAATAAACCGTGTACTCATAATAATCGCTCCTCCCTGTGAAGTGTGAGAAAAACCGTTGCTTTGTTTCTTTCATTGTAACTTATAATTATGAAATATGCTATAGGCTTGTTTTTTTATTTTGCTTGACTTGTACATCGATGTACGGTGTATATTTAATGTGCAAATTAATACGAATTATATAGGAAAGGGATGGAAACAAGAAAATGAAAAAAGCATTTATAAAACGGTGTAGTGCAGGTCTGCTGGCTATGATGATGATGGTGTCATTCATGCCTGCTGCAAAGGTTTTGGCAGCAGATCCAGAAGTATGGGTCAATGGTGTAAATATGATGACGCCCGGAAACAGCACGGTATCATGTGGTGAGGGTACGGCAGAGTATAATGCCGATACAAACACACTTACATTAACAAATGCACAGATTACAAAAGGAACCAGCTCCAATCAGGGGATTATGATTCAGAACCACAGTGCTGGTCTGCAGATTGTTTTGACTGGGAAAAATACAATTGCCTCTGGGGGCGTGGGAATTTCCACCAATTTGTCAGGAGACGTATCTTTAAGCGGCGGGGGAAGTCTGGAAGTGACTGGTCCTCACGATGCACTTGGTATTAATGGAAATCTTACGATTGACGGAGTTACCATTACAGGAAATACATCGCAAGGCGGCATTACCGTTAATGATAATGAAAATATTACAATCAAAAACAAGGCCAAGATAGACATTACAGCTTCTTATTTCGGACTTTCAGCAGGTGATTTAACAATCACAGATAGTGAAGTGAAAGCGATTGCCACTGGTGAGAGAATGAATGCTCTTGTCGTATATGGGAAGTTAAGTATTAAAGAAAACTCTAAAGTGAGTGCGAAAAGTTCTTTTCCAGCATTATATAGTAAAGGGGATATGTCTTTATACGGTAGTGAGATAACAGCAACTTCAAGTGCGAACAACGCTATTTACACAATGAAAACATTGCTTGTAGATGAGACGGCTAAAGTAACAGCAAATGGTTATTATGCAGGATTGCGGTCAAATGGTGATATGACCATTAACGGCACAGTCGAATCCACCAGTTCTGCTGACAATGGTATCTATACACCGGCAACACTTACCGTTGGAAAAGATGCGAATGTCACCACCACAGGAAATAGATATTGCGGTATCAATGCCACTCAGGGTATTACGATTCATGGAATGGTAACAGCGAACAGTCCACAAGATGCAGGGATTTTTAGTCCGCAGGCCATCACAATCACTGATACTGCGAATGTAACCGTTACTGGATTCTACTCGGGCATTGGAACAAACGCAGCATTGTCAGTTGCCGGGACGGTAACTTCAGTAAGCAGTGGAAAAAAGGGTATGTCTGGAACTACAGTTACATTCAGCGGAGCAGACAGTGTAATTAAGGTAAAGGGAAAAGAGCAGGCATTGAGTGTTGAGCCAACTCTTAATGACAGTCTTGAGGAAACCGGTGGTACATGGGAATCTGCTGATACAGAAGTAACATATAAGGCACATACACATACAGCTTCCACGGAGTGGTCTAAAGACGTGGCAAGTCATTGGCACGAGTGTACTGCAAATGACGGCGAAAAAATGGATAAAGCAGACCATACCTTTGGTGACTGGGTTGTTGACACAGAAGCCACAGAAACTGCGAAAGGGAGCAAACACAGGGAGTGTACGGTTTGCGGTCAAAGAGAAACTGCTGAAATCCCTGTTGTTGTGAAACCAGAAAACCCGGTAATTACATCTGGTGCTGGTTCTGCGCACCAAGTGAGTGACGGGAAAGATATGACAATAACCTGTTCAGGGAAATTAGAAGATTTAACAGGTATCTATGTCGATGGCAAGTTGGTTGATAAAAGTAATTACAGCTTACAATCTGAAAGCACAATTTTAACACTGAAAGCCAGCTATTTGGATACTTTATCAGCAGGAAAGCATACTTTGAGATTCCAGTATAAAGACGGTCTTTTCGCGGACACGACATTTACGATTACTGCAAAGACGGCTGTGGCTAAACCGAATGAACCGGCAAAGAAGGGCACCGGAAAAGATGCAGTAAAGACCCCGAAAACTGGTGATACATCAAACGTTACGCTGCTGATCAGTTTACTGATCTTATCTGGTGGAGCAATTGTAATCAGTTTGAAAAGAAAAAAAGCATGTAAGTAAACAAATCAGATGGGAGCGGCAGATAGGACTTGCCACTCCCATTTTTCGCTCCCATTTTTCGCCGCAGCGTACAAAACTTTTGCATGTGAGGTTGAATAATAAAATAAAAGCGGATATAATAGGAAATAAGTACAGCATTGAAAAAGGAAAAGGAGTGAGGCAGATGAGTGAATTATTAGATAGATGCAGAGCATATGGCGCTGATGTAGATGCGACCATGGAACGGTTGGTTAATGATGAGGAGTTATTTGAGATGTGCCTTGCGCAATTTTCGGAAGATGCGGGATTTGCAGAACTTAGGACGGCGATTGAGGCGAAGGATTACCATGCCGCATTTGAACATGCGCATGCTTTAAAAGGAGTTGCGGGCAATTTAGGACTGACCCCTCTTTTTGAGGCGATTTCTGTTTTGGTTGAGGCTTTGCGAGTGGATGACTACAGCCATGTGGAGGCACAGTATCAGGCAATCTTAGATGAGCAGGGACGAGTGAATCGGTTATTAGAAGGATAGAAGGAGCGAGTGGGATGGATGTAAGAACAATGAGAAATGATGTGCTGGCGGCAAGCGTCGTGAAGGGGCTCGAGTCCAGAAATATGGAAGCCTACTATGTACATACGAAGGAAGAGGCGCTTGCAAAAGCACTGGAATTAATTCCGGAAGGAAGTTCAGTCAGTTGGGGCGGAGCAAAATCAGCCGCAGAGATTGGACTGACAGATGCACTGATTGCCGGTGATTATACGGTATATAACCGCGATGAAGCGAAGACGCCGGAAGAGGTACGTGAAGTGTACCGTAAGACCTTCGACTGTGACTTTTTCCTTGGCAGCGCGAATGCGATGACAGAAGACGGAATCATGGTAAACATAGATGGTAATTCAAACCGTGTCTCCGCATATGCATTTGGACCGGCAAATGTTCTTCTGATTGTCGGAATGAATAAAGTAGTCAAGACAGAGCAGGATGCAGTTCAGCGTGCAAGAAATGAAGCTGCACCGATCAATGCGCAGAGATTTGGGATAAACACCCCGTGTGTTTCGAATGGTTCGTGTTTTAATTGTAAGAGTGCAGACTGTATCTGCTGCCAGATTTTGACAACGAGATTTTCCAGGGTAAAGAACCGTTTTAAAGTGATTCTTGTAAATGAAAATTTAGGATTTTAGAGAGTTGGACATGACAATTGAAGAATGAAAGAAATAAACGTTATCACAGAGGAAGAAGAAAAAAGAAAAAGAACCTGATCAGTAATTTGATTCTGATTATAGCAATTATCGTATTTTTGTTTTCGGCAGTAATGCTTATTAAATCATTGCTCCCATATGTGCAGGGGAAGGCTGGATATAAAAAAATTCAGGATGTTGCAATCAAACAGGAGAAAGACAATGACACTCCGACAGCTTTTTCGGTCGATTTTGATGAATTATTAAAATTAAATCCGGATACGGTTGGATGGATTCGCTTTGATGAACCGTCGATTATCAATTATCCGATTGTGCAGGGAGAAGATAACAGCCAGTATCTGACACAGAGCTTTACGGAAGATGATAATAAGCTGGGAACCATTTTTGTGAATATTTATAACCATGGAGATTTTACGGACAGAGAAACCGTTGTCTATGGTCACAATATGCATTATGGCGGAGACATGTTTACAAAAATGATTGAATATGAATCAGAGGATTTCTGCAAACAGTATCCGTATTTTTACATTTACACGCCGGATGGCAAGGTTAGCACTTATCAGGTGTTCGCGGCAGAGTATGTGCAGGATGACTCGGAAATCTATAGTGTGGATTTTGCAGATGATGCGGCCTTTTTAAATCGCATCAATTTAATCAGGGCGAGTGCACTGTATCAGACTGACGTGGAGATAACCGCGCAGAACCAGATTGTTGTACTGTCAACGTGTACTGATTTTGCCAAGGACCAGAGGTTCTTATTAAATGGTGTGAAGATCAAAGAAGAGGCAGTCTCAGCGGAATAGAGGAAGATATGGATAAATATGATGTGGGCGATGTAATTACAATGAGAAAACCCCATCCATGCGGGAGCCGGGAATGGGAGGTTTTGCGTGTGGGAGCAGATTTCCGTCTGAAATGTACCGGATGTGGTCATCAGATTATGATCGCAAGAAAGCTTGTGGAAAAAAACACAAAAGAAATTCGAAAAAAGTCTTGAAAAAATACAAGCCTTATGGTAATATTATAACTCGCGGTGTACTCATCGGAACAGTCCGGTAGACACTAAAATTCCTTGTTCCCGGCATTGACCGGGGGCCAGAGACCATAAGGAGGTACCAAGACATGAACAAATATGAATTAGCTGTTGTTGTCAGTGCTAAAATCGAAGATGACGCTAGAGCAGAAGTAATCGAAAAAGTAAAAGATTTAGTTACTCGTTTCGGTGGCAATGTAACTGACGTCGATGAATGGGGTAAGAAAAGATTAGCTTACGAAATTCAGAAGATGAAAGAAGGCTTTTACTACTTCATCCACTTCGAATCTGATTCTACATGTCCTGCGGAAGTTGAACAACGTATCCGTATCATGGACAATGTACTTAGATTTTTAGTTGTTAGACAGGAAGCTTAGAAAGAGGCTTATATGAATAAAGTAGTATTAATGGGAAGATTGACAAGAGACCCGGAAGTAAGATATTCACAAGGCGAGAACGCTTTGGCAATTGCCAGATATACATTAGCTGTTGATCGTAGATTCAAGCGCGACGGAGAAGCAACAGCAGATTTTATTAACTGTGTTGTATTCGGCAAGTCTGCTGAATTTACAGAGAAGTATTTCCGTCAGGGAATGCGTGTCACAATCTGTGGACGTATCCAGACAGGAAGCTATACGAATAAAGATGGCGTGAAGGTATATACAACTGAAGTTGTAGTAGAAGAGCAGGAATTTGCTGAAAGTAAAGCGGCCAGCGATGCGAACCGCGGAAGCTTCCAGAGCAGTGCTCCGGCACCGGCTCCAAGTGCTGATGCAGGTGATGGATTCATGAACATTCCAGACGGAATTGATGAGGAACTTCCATTTAACTAAACCTAGAACACTTGCTGAGGTATTCCCGAAGCTAGTGTGAAGGTTGTTCTTCGGAACTTGGCGAGGTCTTTTCGAGCCTAGTCTCGAAGAACCTCAATGTGATATCTACTCCCTAAATTAAATTAGGAGGTAAATGAAATGGCTTACGAAAAAAGAGAAGGCGGATTCAAAAGAAGAGGCCCAGTACGTAGAAGAAAAAAAGTTTGTGTATTCTGTGGTAAAGAGAATAACGAAATTGATTACAAAGATGTAGCTAAATTAAGAAAGTATATTTCTGAAAGAGGCAAAATTCTTCCTAGAAGAATCACAGGAAACTGTGCAAAGCATCAGAGAGCTCTTACAGTAGCAATTAAGAGAGCACGTCATATCGCACTTATGCCATATGTACAAGACTAAGTCTTAGACATAGGATGTCTGCGGACAACATGACTTTATAAAAACATCTAGAACCGTCATTACATGCGTAATGGCGGTTTTTTCAATCTTTCAGATTACAAGGGAAAAAGATAGCAAGGCAATTATAATGAGTGATTATTCTTTATAAAAGGAACATCCAATTTAACGCTGGAATATTACAAAAAATTTATAGTATTGTCTAGTATAATAAGTTATAATATCGTGTAGGATAGATGGGTTCATAGATTTGATCCGTGAAGTTGGAAAGGGAGTCAAAATGAAAGAAATTACAAGACCGGATTATACAAACGAGTATGAAAAATTAGTTAATGTGATTTCCAAAAGGGTTGAACAGGGCGTGGAAGAAGCTGCAAAAGCTGTGAGTAAAAGCCAGATGGAAACATACTGGGATACAGGAAAATATATTGTCGAGTATGAGCAGGTAGGACAAAGTAAAGCAGAATATGGACTTTCGCTGTTAAAGGAGTTGGCAAAGGATTTAACTTTACGTTTGGGAAAAGGATATAGTAGACCAAATTTATATAATATGCGTCAATTTTATATATCTTATCCGGACGGAATTGAGGAATTGAAAGATAAGTTGACGTGGTCACACATTTGTGAATTAATTCGAATCGAAGATCCGCTAGAGCGAAGCTTTTATCAAAAGCAGAGTATCGTAGAAAAATGGAGTGTGAGAACACTACAGAGACAAAAGAAGAGTTCACTGTTTTTGAGATTGGCGGCCAGCAGAGATAAAAAAGGCATTTTAGCGTTGTCTCAAAACGGAGTGGAAATCCAAAGACCGGAAGATATCATAAAAGAAACTTATACATTAGAGTTTTTGAAAATACCAGAAAATTCAGATTATAACGAGAGCGAATTAGAGACAAGAATTATTGATAATCTTCAAAAATTTTTGTTGGAATTAGGAAAAGGATTTACTTTTGTTGGAAGACAATATAACATGACGATTAACAATCGGCATTATCGTTGTGATCTAGTGTTCTATCATCGTATTTTGAAATGTTTTGTATTGATTGATTTAAAAGTTGAAGCAATTCAGCACGAAGATGTGGGACAGATGAATATGTATTTAGGGTATATAGCCGAAGAAGAAAATGAAGAAGATGATAACCCACCAGTGGGCATAATTCTTTCTAGAGAAAAGGATGAATTACTTGTTAAATATGCTACTTATGGGATGGATAGTAATTTGTTTGTATCAAGATATGAACTGTACCTGCCAAATAAAGAGGAATTAAAATATTTGGTGGATCAAATAATGGGACGTGAAGATGAATAATCTAGACGCGTCTAGATTATTTGACAGAAGAATCCACACAAAAACCTTGATTTTAAGGGGATTTAAAGATTTAGGAAAATGAAAAATCTAGACGCGTCTAGATTTTTACAGCCCCTTTTTTATTTTTTACTGAATTTGCAATTGTTACAAAGATATTTGCAACTGTATTTGCTCTTTTTTGCTACGGTACACTAGATATGAACATGGAAGTATTATCAAGAAAAAGGTATGGAGTGACGTTAACATGATGAGGAAAATGATATGTGCTATTTTAATGTTTGCAGGCGTTATATGTGCTATCTTAGTGAGTATGCATTATAATGATAAACAAGATATGGAAGTGACGAAGGTGCAAACAGTGGGTGTGAATATTCAAGACGGAGAAAAAAGCCAAAATGATAAAACTGCAAATAGCAATGGCCAGCATCTATCTAGAATCGAAGGTAATGTGCTTGAAGTTAATGATGAAAAAATGTATGTAAAGATAAGAAATCAGGATGCCAAGAAAGAATATATTCTTGAGTGTAGTGGGTTAGAAAAGCCGAGCGGATTATTAGAGGAGCAAATTTATTTCAAGTAAAAAATAAAGCGACCGTCTGGACGTCACTGCGAAAGTAGTGGCGTTTTTTGGCGTATTCTATTGCAAAATACTTTATAAGTAAATTCTAAAATCGCTTGAATCCAGCCTGAAATACATCTATAATTAAAACCAGAATAAGAAAACAAGAATGTGTGGCTTGTGGTTCAAAGATGTAAGACCTGAGGAGGAAATCCTGTGATAAATTTACAATCAATTTTGATTGCGAACTGTTCAGCTGTTCTGTTGATGGTTATTGTACTGATTAGTCAGCACAGAACAACACGTTATGGTCTTTTGGATGAGAAAATATATTATACAATGGTGACGCTGACTATTTTGCTCTGTGTTGCTGAGACGGCAGCCTTTATCATAGACGGTCAGATGCTTCCGGGGTATCGTGTATTATCATTCTTTTTAAATAGTCTTCTCTATTCTGTTAATATTACTTTTTCCTTTGTCTGGACGGTGTATGCAGATTATAAGCTTTTTGAAGATACAGCGAGGATAAAGAAAATATATCCGTTTGTGGCAATCCCTGCTGTGATTGTGGTGGCAGCAAGTATTGTGAACTGGTTTACACCGGTATTTTACCGGATTTCTGCTGGGAATGTTTACAGTCGTACAAGCTTGTATATCATTCCGTATGTTATTACATACTGCTATCTGATCTATGGGGTTGCCCTGATTTACCTATATCGGAAAAAAGTAGGGCGATACCTGTTTCTTCCGGCGGTTATTTTTATGCTTCCGGTTTTCATAGGAAGTATACTGCAGTATCTGTTTTATGGAGTATCTCTTGTATGGCTCGGCGTTGCAATTGGTCTGGTGTCGCTTTATGTAAATGTGCAGAATGAGGCGTCGTACATTGATGCGCTTTCCGGATTATTTACCGGACAGTATCTGAGCAATTACATTTTGATTCAGTCCAAGAAGACAACGAAAAAGACGCTGTCGGGAATTATGCTGGATATTGACCAGTTTAAAAGCATCAATGACCGTTTCGGGCATCAGGTGGGAGATGAGGCGATCACATTTGTTGGAGAGATTCTGCGAAGTGTGGCACTGGAAGATGGAATTGCTGCACGATATGCCGGTGATGAATTTGTAATTGTTCATATGGCAGAGGATGAGAAGGAAGTGTTACAGATAATCGAATATCTGCGCAAAGCGACGGATCGTTTTAATGAAAAATCAGGAATCATATCATTCCGGAGAGACGTTCGATATAGTGGATTTATGTAAGAGAGTAATTACAATTTGAGAAGAGGATAAAACTTATGGCGGGGGAAAATAACAAAAGAAGGCGGATGTCCAGAAAAGAATGGGAGAGACGCAGAAAATTGCATCGGATAAAGCTGCACGTAAGACGCGCAGTCGTATTGCTTGCTATGGCGTGTGTGCTTTTTGTGATCATCTGGATACCTGTCAAGATTGTCAAAGGTGTTCAGGCGAATAAAAAAGCTGCAGAAAAAGCGGCGGCAGAGGCAGCTGCAGCAGCTGCGATACCGGACCCGGTTTCAATCACGATCAACAGTGTGGGTGATTGTACATTGGGAACGGACGAATCCTTTAATCAGAATACATCCTTTACGGCTTATTATAATAGTCAGGATGCATCCTATTTCATGGCGAATGTGAAATCGCTTTTTGAGGCGGATGATTTGACCGTTGCCAATTTTGAAGGAACATTAACAACGGAGACGGCCCGTGCCGATAAAACATATGCGTTCAAAGGTGATCCGTCCTATACGGAGATTCTGACAGCAGGTGGAATTGATGCTGTGAATCTGGCCAACAATCACAGCAGGGATTACGGAGAACAAAGCTATGAAGATACGAAGACGAATCTAAAAAGTGCAGGAATTACATATTTCGGATATGACGATACCGTGGTTGCAGATGTAAAAGGTGTGAAAGTAGGACTGGTTGGGGTATATGAATTAAACGATGGCGCAGATTGTGTCACTGATATGAAAAAGAACATAAAGAAAGTGCAGGAAGATGGTGCGGTTGTAATTATCGTGAATTTCCACTGGGGAGTGGAGAAAGATACGAAGCCTAATGAGGTGCAGGTGGAACTTGCACATGCTGCCATTGATCAGGGGGCAACGCTTGTGATCGGGCATCATCCGCATGTATTGCAGGGAGTGGAGAAGTATAAGGGCAGGTATATTGCGTATAGTCTGGGCAATTTCTGCTTTGGCGGAAATGATAATCCTTCCGATTATGATACGATGATTTTCCAGCAGACATTTACAGTGACGGGGGATGAGGTAGCGCAGGATGATGTGTATCAGACGATACCATGCAGTGTGTCCTCGGCCTCCGGCTACAATAATTATCAGCCAGCGATTTTGGAGGGAGACGAAAAGACAAGGGTGCAGGAGAAGATTGACGAGCGGAGTGCAGCACTTGTTGCGGACGATACATGATAAGAATAACGGGCATGAATCTGTGTAAACTGTTTACATGATTCGTGTCTGTTTTTTTGTGACGCATGCAGGTACAGGTCCGGTGCATCTCTTTTTTATTTAAAAAAAGTATAATACTGTATTGACAAACAATATTATACGTTGTATAGTATAGAAAACGAAATAGTATTAGACAGAAAGGAGTATGCATATGATATTTAATACAGGGGCAGCACTGTTGGATGCGATTGTACTCGCGGTCGTGTCAAGAGAGGCAGAGGGCACCTACGGATATAAAATCACGCAGGATGTACGAAAAGCGATTGATGTATCGGAGTCAACGCTTTACCCGGTGCTCCGAAGGCTTCAGAAGGATGAGTGTCTGGAAGTATATGACATGCAGTTTGACGGCAGGAACCGAAGATATTATAAGGTGACAGAAAAGGGAATGGCGCAATTGAATTTGTACAGAGTGGAATGGAAGAATTATTCGAAAAAAATCAGTGAATTATTTGAGGGAGGTGACGCTTCGTGAATAGAATAGAGTTTATGAGTGAATTAGAGAAACTGCTGCAGGATATGCCACAGGAAGAACGCTCGGAAGCGTTGACATTTTATTTTGATTATTTTAATGACGCAGGCGAAGAGAATGAGCAGAAGGTGATTGCGGAGCTTGTAAGTCCGCAGAAAGTCGCTGCAACGATCAAGGCAGATGTAAAAGGTCAGGACGCAAGCAGTGAATACAGTGAGAATGGTTATACAGACACCCGGTTTGAGAAAAAGGATGCTCCGATGCAGCGAAATGCAGGTGCGGGAAATTCCCGGCAGGCAAATGCATGGACCAGCAAACCGCTGAAGATCGTTCTGATCATTCTGATTGCGATTGCAGCCTGCACGGTGGTATGGCCGGTGCTTGCCGGTGTCTTTGGCGTAGCCGTTGCATTGCTGTTTGCCGCATTTGGACTCTTTATCGGTCTTGTGATCGGTTCCATTGCATTGATGATCACCGGTTTTGTTATTTTTATTGTAGGTCTAACAAAAATAGCGGTCGCACTTCCGGTGGCGCTTTTGACAAGCGGTTCGGGAATTCTGATCTTTATACTGGGACTGATTGCGACAGTGGCAAGTATCAAGCTTTGTATGGTTGTCTATCCGGCGATGATTCGCGGAATTGTAAACCTGATTCGTCGTCCGATTTATGGAAAAGCAGATAAAAAAGAGGAGGGCTGAATATGAAAAAAGGATGGAAAATATTCTGGATTGTATGTGCGGTTATTGCAATGATCGGTCTGGGGTTTTGTACAGCAGGTCTGGTGATGGGGGTTACGCTGGCGAATGTGAGGGATGCATTTGGTGACAGTATCTCAATGAAAAGCAGCACAGACTACCGATACAATTCTGATGGAGATGAGGACGCCTCCAAAGAAATTGCAAGAGAAGAAGTGAAAACATCTGACCTGAGAGATACAGAAACGTATGAAGGTGTGAAAGAACTGGATGTGGATTTTGGAGCGGGAAGTCTGGTCATCAAACCGTATTCCGGATCAGCCATTCGGGTTGATTCCAGCGGTGTGGCGGGCAGCACCGACTATTCTGTTGACCAGTCCGACGGGGAACTCAACATCGATGCCGAGAGAGGAACATGGCACGCACATGACCTTGGCCAATTAATTATCTATGTGCCGCAGGATCAGGTTTTTGATGAAATGTCAATTTCCATCGGAGCGGGAGAAGTTACCATCGGGGATGTCCTTGCGCGGGATATGAGCATTGAATGTGGCGCCGGACAGGTGGTATATGTTACATCTGAAGCAGAAGATAATTTCAACTATAGTATTGAATGTGGTATCGGACAAGTGAAAATTGGAGACAACTCTTATTCCGGTATCGTATCGGATCGAACCATTGATAATAACACCACCAATAACATCGATATTGAATGTGGTGCTGGAGAAGTAAGTATATCATTTGAATAACAGAAAGGAGAAACTATTATGAGTGGAAAGAAATTATATCGTTCACAAACAAATCGAACTATCTGTGGTGTATGTGGAGGTGTGGGAGAATATTTCAATATTGATCCAACTCTGGTACGACTGGCATGGGTACTGATAGCCTGCGTGGGACCGGGAATCCTTGCATATATCATTGCAGCGATCATTATTCCGGATGAGCCGAGTATCGTAGAGTAAAGAAGTACTGTTTTAATATGAAGAAGTTTGTTGGAGGTGTTCACGGGATGAATACCTCCTTTTCTTTTGGAAATACTTTGAAAAAAGCCAAAGGAGCAAACAAAATGGAAAAGAAGAAAAAAGAAATCTGTCTGGATAAGTTAGAGGAACATGAGCGTGCAAAATATGAAATTGCAGAAGAACTGGGGCTGCTTGACAAGGTCCTTCAGGAGGGCTGGAAGTCGCTGACTTCCAAGGAGACAGGAAGAATAGGCGGACTGGTGACGAAGCGCAGATACCGGCAGGACGGAAAGTAAAGGTTGAAAAATCAGAGCATATTTGTTACAATAACACGACTGAGGAAAAACAGGTGATTGAAATGAATGATACAATTCAGATTTTGAATATACAGATAAGTAACAGCAAGACCGCATATACCATGAAAAAGATTCAGCAGTACTTTCAGTCGGAGTCGTTGAATCTGATTGAGGTGGTGTCCATGGATACTCTGCTTCAGGCGGAGGAACAGCCAAAGCTCCAGGATGCAATCCAGCAGTTTGATATTGTGGTTCCGGGCGATCCGGAAATCTTAAAGGCTGCCGGAATCGAGAGTGAATCTGCATTAAAAGAGATTGAAGAAGGCTTGTTCTGGAAGAGTCTTGCCAGACAATTGGAAAAAAGAAGGACCAAAGTGTATCTTTTGGCAGATTCAGAAGATGAGCTGCAGAAGGTGTCTGATTATGTCCGCAAACGTTATCATGGAATGCAGATTATGGGAGAGGGCATACTCTCGGAGCAGACCTTGTCGGAGGAATCGGTTGTGAATCATATTAATGCCGCAGGCGTGGAGTGTGTGCTTGGTTTTTTATCAACACCTGTCCGTGAGTTTTTTGCAAGTGATAATCGTGCATGGATGAACGCAAAGCTGTGGGTTGGTATGAGCAGCGGTGTAATCGGAAGTGATACCAGATCAGGACGGGGGCTGCAGGCTTTGCTCATGAAGCTTCTGTTTCGTCGAAAAGTTGTACAGGATCAGAGAGAATCATAGAAAATACTGCTTTTGTGGAGATTGTATAGCGCAAAAATCTAAAATAACTGTGAAAAATATGAGAAATTGCATTAAAAAAACCTATTTACTCTTTATTTTTTTGGCGTTTTGCATTAAGATATAAAATGAGTGTGACGTTTTATGCGTTTATCGACAGGAAAAGACTTGTGAAAAATGTACACAAGATAGAGTGAGCGGAGGGAAAAGTATGATTTCTAATCAGATACTTCAAAATACGATTGAAGGATTGAAGAGCATTTCCAGAATTGATTTTGGTGTCTTGGACATGGAAGGCAAATTATTGGCAGGTACCATGGAGGAGGCAGACAATTATGAAAGTCTGGTGTCAGCATTTGTTGAATCACCGGCTGACAGCCAGGTGATAGCCGGCAGTCAGTTCTTTAAGGTGTTTGATGAACAGCAGCTGGAGTATGTGGTGATGGTCAGTGGAGACAGCGACGATGTATATATGGTGGGGAAGATGGCTGCGTTCCAGATTCAAAGCCTTTTAGTTGCATATAAGGAGCGTTTTGATAAAGATAATTTTATCAAGAACCTGCTGCTGGATAATCTGCTGCTGGTGGATATTTATAACCGTGCCAAAAAATTACATATTGACACCGAAGTGCGGCGTGTAATTTTCCTGATTGAGACAACTCATGAAAAAGACAGCGTATCGCTGGAACACATCCGGAGCCTCCTGGGAAATAAAAGCAAGGACTTCGTAACCGCGGTTGACGAGAAGAATATTATCGTTGTGAAAGAACTCGCTGAAAAAGACGGGCCGAAAGAATTAGAGAAGTTTGCACAGAAGATGGATGACCTTCTAAGAACAGAAGAGAAGGAAGAAGCCCATATTGCATATGGAACAGTGGTCGGAGATATTAAAGAGGTATCGAAGTCATACAAAGAAGCGAAGCTGGCACTTGATGTCGGTAAGATTTTCTTTAATGAGAAGCGCATCATGGCATACAGTGCGCTGGGAATCGGCCGTTTGATCTATCAGCTGCCGATACCGCTCTGCAAGATGTTCATCAAAGAAATCTTTGAGGGGAAATCACCGGACGAATTTGACGAGGAGACACTTGCGACAATTAATAAATTTTTTGAAAATAATTTGAATGTGTCAGAGACGTCCAGACAATTATATATTCACCGAAACACATTAGTGTATCGGTTGGATAAGCTACAAAAGAGTACGGGTCTTGATTTGCGCGTATTCGAGGATGCTATCACATTTAAGATAGCTCTTATGGTAGTGAAATATATGAAATATATGGAAACACTAGAATACTAAGAGGTATACAAAGTAGGAGGAGCATATGATTGAATTAAAGGATGTTACAAAAGAATACTCTAAGGGTAATGCTGCCCTGAACGGAGTATCGGTAAAAATCGAACGGGGAGAATTCGTTTTTATCGTTGGAGACAGTGGATCTGGTAAATCCACACTGGTTCGTCTGATTATGAAAGAATTAGAGCCGACCAAAGGATCCATCATTGTCAATGGACAGAATCTCACAAGAATGAAGCACAGACAGATTCCGAAGTTCCGAAAAGGACTCGGGGTTGTATTTCAGGATTTCCGTCTGTTAAAAGACCGCAATATCTATGAGAATATTGCATTTGCGCTTCGTGTTACTGAGCAGTCAACACGTGTGATCAAGAAGAAAGTACCGGCGGCACTTTCTCTGGTAGGGCTTGCTCAGAAATACAAATCATTTCCAAAAGAGCTTTCCGGCGGAGAGCAGCAGCGTGTTGCAATTGCAAGAGCAATTGTAAATGAACCTGCAATTCTTCTGGCTGATGAGCCGACCGGTAACCTTGACCCGACGAACTCATGGGAGATTATGAGTCTTCTGAAGGAAGCGAATGATAGAGGAACGACTGTTTTAGTTGTTACCCATAACCAGGAAATCGTAAACGAGATGAATGAACGTGTAATTACAATGAAGCAGGGCGTTATTGTCAGTGATGAAAAAAAAGGTGGGTATATAAATGAGGATTAGTACAGTAGGATACGTAGGAAAACAGGGTGTGAAGAATATCTGGAGAAATAAGATGTTCTCACTCGCTTCGTTAGCGACGATGTCGGCGTGTATTTTTATTTTTGGATTGTTTTTTGCAATCGTAGTGAACTTTCAGTATATTGTAAAATCAGCGGAGGAGGGTGTTGCGATCACTGTATTTTTTGAAGAGGATGCAACGCAGGCCCAGATTGATAAAATCGGCGAGGATTTAAAGGCCCGCAATGATGTTTCGAAAGTGACATATGTATCAGCAGATGAAGCATGGGAAAGCTACAAAGAGCAGTACTTTAGCGACAACCCGGAATTAGCGGAAGGATTTAAAGATGACAACCCGCTTGCAGGGTCGGATAACTATTCGGTCTATATGAAGAGTTCTTCAAAGGATGAGAATATCAGTGTGAATGACACATCGTTATCAGAGACGCAGTCGGATCTGGTTGAGTATGCCTCCGGTCTGGACGGTGTCCGTAAGGTTAACAAGTCAGATGTTGTTGCAAATACGCTGTCCAGCGTAAATGTTCTGGTAGGATATGTTGCAATCGCAATTATTCTTGTGCTTTTAGTTGTATCAGTCTTCCTGATTAGTAATACTGTTACAATGGGAATTACAGTCCGTAAGGAAGAGATTGCAATTATGAAATATATTGGAGCGAAGGACTTTATCGTTCGGTCTCCGTTTATCATTGAAGGTGTATTGATTGGACTGTTTGGAGCAATCATTCCACTGGTGCTCTTATATTTCCTGTATGGTCAGGCCGTTACCTTTATTATGACAAAATTCAGCCTGCTGAACAATATCATCAC
The DNA here is from genome assembly GCA_028694105.1 of Hespellia sp. Classification (GTDB taxonomy): domain Bacteria; phylum Bacillota; class Clostridia; order Lachnospirales; family Lachnospiraceae; genus Hespellia. The sequence continues at coordinate 20,693 of JAQUUC010000001.1, read as the reverse complement.
ATTTATGCCGGTTGACAGAGTTTATACACAGTTACTGCCGATTGGACTGCTGCTTGGAGTCGGTATTGGTTTCATCGGAAGTATCTTTACTGTACGTAAGCATCTGAAAGCGTAGGAGAAAAGTATGACTAAGCGAAAGAGGAGAGTGCTGAGCATTGTTCTGGTCATGGTGCTGAGTATATCAATGGGGTTAAGTGCAAATGCCACATCAATCAGTGACGCTGAGGAAAAAGCAGCGGAGCTGGAAGAACAGAAGAAAAAGGCAGAAGCAGATAAGGCTTCGCTCACGGACCAGATTAATGCAATCGCGGTAAAGGCGAGCGAAACACAGGAAAAACTGAATACAAAAGCGGCGGAGATTGACGAAGCACAGAATAAGCTCGTTGAGGCAAAGCTTGTTGAGACAAAACAGTATGATGACATGAAGCTTCGCATCAAATATATGTATGAATCCGGAGAATCACAGTTCCTTGAGATTCTGATGAAGTCAGAGAATATGGCTGATTTCATCAGCAATGCGGAGTATGTGCAGGAGGTGTCCTCGTATGACAGAGGGATGCTGACTGAGTATCAGAATACAGTCAAAAAAGTTGAAGCGCAGGAAGTGGCACTTCAGTCAGAGTATGATGAGATTACGGTGATGCAGGAGGAGCTTGCGGCAAAGCATGATGAGGTGCAGGCATTGCTGGATGACAGTAATACGAAACTTGCCGATATTGAGAGCGAAATCGGAGACAATGCTGAGACACTTGAAAAATTAAAGCAGGAGGCGGCGAATGTGGCGGCGAATGCTTCGTCCGGTTCGGGAACATTTACACCGGGCGGCGGAAATGTTGTCAGTGGCAATGGATACTTCACAAATCCCTGCCCGTCAGCGTACATATCCAGTGAATTCGGACCACGTAGTCTGGATGGAAGAACCTATCATTACGGCCGTGATTATGCGGCAGGTGAAGGAACGCCTACCTATGCGGCCGCAGCCGGAACGGTGATCATGGCAGGATGGGCAGGAACCGCGGGTAACTGGGTCGTGATTGATCACGGCAACGGACTGGTCACAAAATATATGCATCATTCCGCAGTGTGCGTAAGCGCAGGACAGAGTGTTGCAAAAGGCCAGCAGATTGGCAGGGTTGGAAATACAGGACATTCCTTTGGAGCGCATTTACATTTCCAGGTGGAAAAGAATGGATCACCTGTAGATCCAAGAGGATATTTATAAAAGAAAGTCAGGACTTAAAATGGAAAATCAGAATGAAGAATTATATCAAATGGATCAACCAAAGAAGGACAGAAGATTTTTAAAAGGGGCGCTCACGGGCGCCCTTGTTATGTTCCTTCTGGTTGCTGTGATTGGAACTGTCGGATACTTTAAAATATTTGGCGGTGTGGGATCTTCGAACAAGGAGGTCTTAACGAGCAGTACTGAGACGAAGCTGAATCTGCTTCGCGGACTGATAGACCGCTATTATCTGTACGATGTGACAGATGAAGATTTGCAGAATGGAATTTATGAAGGATATATCAGCGGGTTGAATGATCCGTATTCGGTATATTACGATGAGGAAGCATCGAAAATTCTCGAGGAGAGTACATCGGGAGAATACAGTGGTGTAGGTGCGGTTCTGTCGCAGGATGCGACCACGGACTATGTGGTCGTCATGAATGTCTATGATGACTCACCGGCGCAGAAAGCGGGACTGACAGAAGGCGATATCATTTATCAGGTAGATGATCATGAAATCAAAGACGAAGATCTGACTGAGATTGTGAGCTGGATCAAAGGTGAGGAAGGAACGGATGTGGTTCTTCATGTGTATCGCGGCGATTCGCTGGATCAGGTGGATGTGACGGCAACGAGAGCGAAGATTGAGCAGCAGACCGTGAATTACGAGATGAGAGCAAATAACGTTGGATACATCCGTGTCAGTGAATTTGATACGGTGACCTACGATCAGTTTTCGACCGCTCTGAGTGACCTTCAAAATCAGGGAATGGCAGGTCTTGTCATTGACCTTCGCTCCAACCCGGGCGGAAATGTAGAGACTACCTGCGATATGCTGCGGCTGCTGCTTCCGAAGGGAACGATCGTATACACAGAGGATAAGAACGGTAAGCGAACCGATTATACCTGTGAAAATGACAGCGGGTTCGACAAACCGCTCGCGATTCTTGTGAACGGGAACAGCGCAAGCGCATCTGAAATTTTTACCGGAGCGGTGCAGGATTATGAAGTCGGTACGGTGGTCGGAACGACAACATACGGAAAGGGCGTGGTACAGCCCATCCTGAATTTGCAGGACGGAACGTATTTAAAAATTACGACGGCGGAGTATTTCACACCGAACGGACGCAGTGTCAACAAAAAGGGAATTGCCCCGGATGTAGAAGTGGAATATGAGGAAAATGCAGAAAATCCTGACGCAGATAACCAGCTCGACAAGGCGGTGGAAGTTGTGACGGGACAGATGCAGCAGACAGAACAATAAATATAGGCAGATTTGATGGGATAGTTTATGACAACTATCCCATTTTTTGTCGATGTGTATGTTTAAATTTTGTGTCAAATATGGTAAACTAGCTACATATGTAATTTTATGGAGGGCGAAGAGATGATTAACAAATTAGAGAATAAGATTAAAGAGACGGGAGCACCGATTGTTGTTGGACTCGATCCGATGCTGGGCTACATTCCGGAGCATGTACAGAAAAAAGCATTTGCAGAATATGGAGAGACACTGGAGGGAGCTGCGGAGGCAATCTGGCAGTTCAATAAAGAAATCGTAGATAAGACCTGTGATTTGATTCCGGCGGTAAAACCACAGATCGCAATGTATGAGCAGTTCGGAATTCCGGGTCTTATGGCATTTAAAAAGACAGTGGATTACTGCAAAGAAAAAGATCTTGTTGTCATTGGTGACATCAAGCGGGGCGATATCGGATCGACATCTGCGGCATACGCGGTCGGACATCTTGGAAGAGTGCAGGTTGGAAGCCAGTCTTATGTGCCGTTCGATGAAGATTTTGCAACCGTGAATCCATATCTCGGAAGTGACGGAGTCAATCCGTTTATCAAGGTGTGTCAGGAAGAGAATAAAGGTCTGTTCATTCTGGTTAAGACTTCGAATCCTTCCAGCGGAGAGTTTCAGGACCAGCTGATTGACGGCAGACCGCTCTACGAGCTTGTGGGCGAGAAGGTGGCTGCGTGGGGCGAAGAATGTATGGGCGAAGACTACAGCTACATAGGTGCAGTTGTGGGTGCGACTTATCCGGAGATGGGAAAAGTCCTTCGTAAGATTATGCCTAAATCATACATTCTGGTTCCCGGTTACGGTGCACAGGGCGGTCAGGGAAAAGATCTGGTACATTTCTTCAATGAGGACGGACTTGGCGCGATTGTCAATTCTTCCCGTGGAATCATCGCGGCATACAAACAGGAAGCATATGAGAAGTTTGGCGCAGAGAACTTCGGTGATGCATCCAGAGCAGCTGTTGAGGCAATGATCGCAGACATTGGCGGTGCACTTGAGGCGAGATAAGTGCGAGAGTCAGGGGAAGGCTCAGTCAGGGGAAGCCGAAGACCTGAGGAAATAAAAAGATGACAAATAGGAGCGAATAAAACAGATGAATAAAAAAAAGGAAATAGCAGTTGTTGCATCGCAGGAAATGCTGGCAGATGGAATCTTCAGCATGTGGATTCAGACGGAAGCTGCAAAGAGCGCAAAGCCGGGACAGTTCATCTCGATGTATACGAACGATGGAAGCAAGCTGCTTCCGCGTCCAATCAGTATCTGTGAAATTGATGCGGAGAATGAAAAACTCAGAGTTGTATACCGTGTGACCGGAGAGAACACCGGAACGGAAGAATTCTCAAAGCTGCAGGCGGGGGATACACTTCCTGTGATCGGACCTCTGGGCAATGGATTTCCATTTGAAAAAGCAGCGGGAAAGCGTGTATTTCTTATGGGCGGCGGAATCGGAGTCCCTCCGATTCTCGAGCTCGCAAAGCAGATGAAGTGCGGGAAGAAGCAGATTGTGGCAGGCTACCGGGACAGCCAGACATTCCTGAAGGAGCAGTTTGAAGCAAACGGCGAGGTATACATTTCCACAGAAGACGGAAGTGTGGGAACCAAAGGAAATGTCATGGATGCAGTTGCTGAGCACAATTTATCTGCAGATATGATTTTTGCATGTGGACCGACTCCGATGCTCCGTGCAATCAAACAGTTTGCAGAAGAGAAGGATATAGAGTGCTACATTTCCCTGGAGGAACGTATGGCATGCGGAATCGGAGCATGTCTTGCGTGTGTCTGTAAATCAAAAGAAAAAGATCATCACAGCAATGTGAATAACAAACGTATCTGTAAAGACGGACCGGTATTCTTATCTACGGAGGTGGAGATCTGATGAACATGAAAGTGAACATTGCAGGGGTAGAATGGAAGAATCCGGTTACTGTGGCTTCCGGCACATTTGGCTCCGGAGCGGAGTTTGAGGAGTACGTGGATTTGAACCGGCTTGGCGCTGTGACGACGAAGGGTGTGGCGAACATTCCGTGGGAGGGTAATCCGACACCCCGCGTGGCAGAGATTTATGGCGGAATGATGAATGCAGTCGGTCTGCAGAATCCTGGCATTGATTTATTCTGCGAGAGAGATATCCCGTTCCTGCGTAAATATGACACAAAGATTATCGTCAATGTCTGTGGAAAATCGACCGAGGATTACTGTGAGGTGGTGGAACGTCTCGCATCGGAAGATATTGATATGCTGGAGATTAACATTTCCTGCCCGAATGTCAAAGAGGGAGGAATCGCTTTTGGGCAGAATCCAAAGGCGGCGGAAGAGATAACAAAGGCAGTGAAAAAATATGCAAAGCAGCCTGTCATTATGAAACTGAGTCCGAATGTGACCAGCATTGCAGAGATGGCAAAAGCGGTGGAAGCTGGCGGTGCGGACGCGGTATCCCTGATCAATACTCTGACCGGTATGAAGATCGATATCAACCGGAGAGCATTCGTTCTGGCGAATAAGACCGGCGGTGTGTCCGGCCCTGCGATTCATCCGATTGCAGTCCGTATGGTATATGAAGCTGCAAATGCAGTTCGGATTCCAATCATCGGCATGGGCGGAATTACGAATACGGCAGATGCAGTCGAGATGATTCTTGCGGGAGCGAGTGCGGTATCAGTCGGCACAGCGAATTTCTTCCATCCTGCGGTGACAATGGAGATTGCAGATGGAATCGAGGAATATATGAAGCAGAATCATTTCGAGTCAGTGAGCGAGATGGTTGGGCTGGTAAAATAAAAATTTGAATAAGAAGGAGAATAAAATGGAAAGCTATAAAAGTGAGTTTATTGAATTTATGGTAGAGAGCAATGTATTAAAGTTTGGAGATTTCACGTTGAAAAGTGGCAGAAAATCACCATTTTTTATGAATGCCGGAGCATATGTGACCGGATCACAGCTCATGAGACTCGGAGAATATTATGCGAAAGCGATTCATGATAATTTCGGATGCGACTTCGATGTCCTGTTCGGTCCTGCATATAAGGGAATTCCACTTTCCGTTGCAACGACAATTGCATTTTCAAAATTGTACGGAAAAGAGATTCGTTACTGTTCGAACCGCAAGGAAGTAAAAGACCATGGTGACACCGGCATCCTTCTCGGAAGCAAAATCAAAGATGGAGACAAGGTCGTTATCATTGAAGATGTGACAACATCGGGGAAATCAATCGAAGAGACCTTCCCAATTATTCAGGCGCAGGGAGATGTTCAGATTCTCGGACTGATGGTTTCTTTAAACCGCATGGAAGTAGGACTTGGCGGTAAGATGGGTGCACTGGATGAGATTCGTGAGAAGTACGGATTTGAAGCAAAGGCAATTGTATCGATGGAAGAAGTTGTTGAACATTTATACAACAAAGAATGTAATGGAGATGTGTTGATTGATGATACATTAAAGGATGCAATCGACGCATATTATGAACAATATGGAGTGAGAAATTGAGGGTGCATCAGGAAAAAAGAATGCGAATAGCGGGCAAGATTCTGTTTGCCTCTTACCTTGTATTTCTGGTTTACTTTCTTATATTTTCAGACTGGTATGGACGAAGCGGAGAGATGAGCAACTATCGTTATAATCTGGTATTGTTCAAAGAAATCCGCAGATTCTGGGAGAATCAGGCAACACTGGGTACGTTTGCTGTGTTCGAAAATCTGGCGGGAAATATACTGATTTTTATTCCACTTGGATTTTTTGTTCCGATGGCCAGCAGGTATAAGAGCTTTTTTGCTTCACTGCTGTGTACGTTCGGACTGAGCCTTTGTGTCGAGATATTCCAGTTGATTACGAAGGTGGGAAGTTTTGATGTGGATGATCTGCTGCTCAATACGATTGGCGGCATCATCGGACATCTCATATTTGCAATTTTTTATGCTTTGAGGAGAGCTCATGTTAAAGGAAAAAATACAAGAAACAAATCATCAGATAAAAGAAAAAATTCAAGAGGCAAGGAACGAATATACTAATCAAAAAAAAGAACGGGAACGTGAGAAAGAACGGGAGCGGAGAAAAAAAGGCCAGAGACGGTTCGGGCAGGTGAAGCGGAGACATTCCACTATGGGGATACGCTCCTGCAGATATGCCGGTGGTTCGGCGGGTCTCTTGCTGTATTGTATTTTGATTTCGTTTTTATGTGGTGGAAAAGCCGGTGGAATCATCGGAGCTTTCGGCATCATAGCATTTCTGCTTGCAGCACATGGAATTTATGCAGCCATCAAGGGCCGGCGGGAACGCGATAAGAATTACATAACCTGCCGTATTGGGGGAATATGTAATGGTCTTCTTGTTCTGGGCATGGGAATTATATTTGTAGGAGGTCTTATCTAACATGGAATTCACAGAAGAAATTAAAGAGCGTTACGACCTGACGGTGGAACGAATCAGTCAGATTCCGGCGGAAGAGAGTGCCGGGGAGCAGTTTCGGGATTATTTCACACAGGTATCGCGGTTTATTTTGAAAATAGATGAAATATACCGGCTGTTGAACAGACAGGAATGGGAGACACTTAGCCTCGCGCAAAAGAAGGCTGTCAATCAGGAGCTGTATGAGGATATTCTGGAATCTAATTATGAAAAGAGTTATGCGAACCCTTCTGTGGCGGTGCAAAAACTCGGACCATCTTACGGTCAGCTGCTCTGTTTTTTATACACAGAGATCCGCAGCGAGATTCCGTATGCATTTGAAGAGAATATCGAATATCTGTCCATCTGTAACGAGTTGTTTTTGGAAATATATACCTGCTTCGAGGGCGATGATAAGCCCCTGAAAAAAACCGTGAAGGATATTCTGTACTGGTATGTCAGTGACTATTGCGATGTGTTTCAGGCAGATCGTGTGTTGGAACAGATTGATCCAATGTGCACCTTTGCAACAGACATTATTTTGAATGCAGATTTGGATGATGATGCATATCTCTACCGGTTCGGAGAATATATTACAGAAAACGAACTGGGAACAGCCGCGCATCTGCGAAGCCTTCCGCAGGAGACTCTGCAGAAGATGGCGGATGTCTATACAGAAGGATACCGTATTGGATTTGTGAACACGGGAAAAGACCTGTCAAAGAAATCGACGGTTAATATCCGCTACAGTCTTGGCTTTGAAAAAGTGATCAGACTTGCCATTGAGAATTTCAAAAAGATGGGGCTTGCACCAACGATTTACCGTGCGGCCAGCAGTGTGATCACGAAGCGGGAACAATACAAAATCGGATATTGCGGAGCGATTGCGAACAAGCAGTATGAGTATGATCATCGAAGTGATCAGGGACTGTTTTTGGACAAGAAGCTGGTGGAGCGAAAGCTGGAAGTGACGAAGAATACATTTGAACAGTATAGGGAGCTTGCGGCAGGATTTGCAGGGCCGGCGGTGATGGAGATATTTGGAGAGCGGCCGTTTGTTCCGGCCAACAAGACAGAAGCAGTCAGTCTCACCGACGCACAAAAGGAACTTTCTGTTCTGTATGATAACAAGTCGGGACAGCTGACGAACCAGTATATCAAAGGGGAGGAACGCAGCTTTACCATTGTTGCATATCCGGTTCCGGAGATTGGCGAAAAATATGGTGAGATTTTTGATGAGGTCATCCGTATCAATACGCTGGATGCGAAGGTGTATGAGAAGGTACAGCAGACCCTGATTGATGCGCTTGATCAGGGCGAATATGTACACATTCTCGGAAAGGATGACAACAAAACCAATCTGAAGGTACAGCTGCGGCCTCTGTCCAATCCGGAGAAGGAGACGAAGTTCGAGAACTGCGTGGCTGATGTCAATATCCCGGTAGGGGAAGCATTCACTTCACCGGTGCTTGAAGGGACGGATGGTATTCTCTTCGTCAGCCGGGTATATTTAAATGAACTGCAGTATCAGAATCTGAAGATTACATTTCAGGATGGAAAGATTACAGATTACAGCTGTACTAATTTTGACACAGAACAGCAGAACAGGGATTACATCCGTGATAATATTCTGCACAGCCATGAGACGCTTCCAATCGGTGAGTTTGCAATCGGGACCAATACGACAGCCTATGTGACTGCAAAGAATTATGGAATCGAAGAGAAGATGCCGATTCTGATTGCAGAGAAGATGGGACCTCATTTTGCGGTGGGAGATACATGTTACAGCTGGAGTGAGGATATTCGTGTGTACAACCCGAATGGAAAAGAGATTATCGCGAAGGACAATTCTATTTCCTCGCTGCGAAAAGAAGATGTCTCAAAAGCTTATTTCGGATGTCATACAGATATTACGATTCCGTATGAGGAATTAGAATCAATCTGTGTAGTGACAAAAGAGGGAAAAGATATTATACTATTGAAAGATGGACGGTTTGTCCTAAATGGAACAGAAATCCTGAATAAACCATTTGATGAATTGATAAAATAAAGTACAGAAAGGTGGAAAACACATGGCAAAAGTTGGAATTGTTATGGGGAGTGACTCAGACCTTAAGGTCATGGGGAAAGCAGCAGACATGCTGGAAAAGTTGGGAATTGATTATGAGATGACCATTATCTCGGCACATCGTGAGCCGGATGTATTTTTCGATTATGCGAAAAGTGCGGAGGCAAAAGGATTTAAAGTGATCATTGCAGGGGCTGGAATGGCAGCACATCTTCCGGGAATGTGCGCAGCAATCTTCCCGATGCCGGTCATTGGAATCCCAATGTCAGGCAAAAATTTAGAGGGCACAGACGCACTGTATTCAATCGTGCAGATGCCACCGGGAATTCCGGTTGCCACCGTTGCAATTGACGGCGGTATGAATGCGGCGATTCTGGCAGCAAGAATGCTGGCAATGTCTGATCCGGAATTACTGGAGCGATTAAAAGCACATTCGAAGGAAATGAAAGAAACTGTACAGGGAAAAGCCGAGAAATTAGATAAAATCGGACACGCTGAATATATCAGAGAGATGTAATAAGAAAACAAAAGAATAAAAACGCCGTTGCCAGAGAGCAGGGAAGAAGAATAGGAGAAGATTATGGATTACAAAAACGCAGGTGTAGATATTGAGGCTGGTTACAAATCAGTGGAGCTGATGAAAAAACACGTACAGGAGACAATGAGATCAGAAGTACTGACGAACATTGGCGGTTTTTCGGGAGCATTCTCAATGGAGAAGTTCAAGGATATGGAAAAACCAACACTGGTATCAGGTACAGACGGAGTCGGAACGAAATTGAAATTAGCATTCACACTGGATAAGCATGACACAATCGGTATCGACTGTGTGGCAATGTGTGTGAATGATATTGCCTGTGCAGGCGGAGAACCTTTATTCTTCCTCGACTATATCGCATGTGGCAAGAATGAGCCTGAAAAAATTGCGACGATCGTAAGTGGTGTGGCAGAAGGCTGCAAGCAGTCAAACGCGGCACTGATTGGCGGAGAGACTGCAGAGATGCCGGGATTTTATCCAATAGAGGAATATGATCTTGCGGGCTTCGCAGTTGGTGTTGTCGATGAGAAAGATTTAATCACTGGAAAAGAATTAAAAGCAGGAAATGTACTGATTGGTATGGCTTCCTCCGGTGTACATAGCAATGGATTTTCTCTTGTAAGAAAAGTATTCAACATGAAAAAAGAAGCGTTGGAGACTTATTATGACAGTCTTGGAACAACACTTGGCGAAGCACTGCTTGCTCCGACAAAGATTTATGTAAAAGCTCTCCGCAGCATCAAAGATGCAGGTGTCCGCGTGGTTGCGTGCAGCCATATCACGGGCGGTGGTTTCTATGAGAATATTCCCCGTATGTTAAAAGAAGGCACACATGCAGTTGTAAAGAAGGACAGCTATCCGATTCCTCCGATTTTCAAGATGCTTGCAGAAGATGGCGATATCGAAGAACAGGCAATGTACAATACATTTAACATGGGACTTGGCATGGTGCTCGCTGTAGAGGAAGCTGATGTTGATAAGACAATGGCAGCAATCAAAGCGGCAGGCGAAGAGCCTTATGTTGTCGGACATATCGAAAGCGGAGACAAAGGAGTTACTTTATGCTAAGAGTTGTGGTTCTGGTTTCCGGAGGCGGAACGAATTTACAGGCTATTATAGATGAAGTACATAAAGGAAATATTACAAACACCGAGATTGTGGGTGTTATCAGCAACAACAAAAATGCCTATGCTCTGGAACGCGCAGCGAAAGCAGGCATTTCAAGCCTCTGCATTTCTCCGAAGGACTTTGAAAGCCGCGATTTATTCAATGAGTCATTTCTTGCGGCAGTAGATGAGCTGCAGCCGGATCTGATCGTCCTTGCCGGATTTCTTGTAGTGATTCCGGAGGTGATGATAGCAAAATACCGCAATCGAATGATTAATATTCATCCTTCTCTGATTCCGTCTTTCTGCGGAAAAGGGTTTTATGGGCTGAAGGTTCATGAGAAAGCGTTAGAGCGCGGTGTCAAGGTAGTGGGTGCAACCGTTCATTTTGTGGATGAAGGAACGGATACCGGTCCGATCATTCTGCAGAAGGCTGTATATGTGGAGGACGGTGACACACCGGAGGTATTGCAGAGACGCGTGATGGAACAGGCGGAATGGAAGATTCTGCCACAGGCGATTGATCTGATCGCAAATGACAGAGTCAAAGTGGCAGACGGAAAGACAATCATAGAATAGTGACATACGAAAAGGAGAAACCTATGAAGGTATTAATTGTAGGAAGCGGCGGAAGAGAGCACGCGATTGCTTACAGCGTTGCAAAGAGCGAGAAGGCAGATAAAATCTATTGTGCACCGGGAAATGCCGGAATTGCGGAACTGGCGGAATGTGTTCCAATCACGGCCATGGAATTTGACAAGATTGTTACATTTGCAAAGGAACATGCGGTTGACCTTGTCATTGTGGGAATGGATGATCCACTGGTCGGCGGATTGATTGATGAGCTGGAAGCAGCGGGAATCCGCGCCTTCGGACCTCGGAAAAATGCGGCGATCCTAGAGGGGTCTAAAGCATTTTCAAAAGATTTGATGAAGAAATACAACATTCCGACAGCGGGATATGAGAATTTCGATGATCCGGAAAAAGCACTTGCATACTTAGAGACAGCGAAATTTCCAATCGTATTAAAAGCAGACGGACTTGCACTTGGAAAAGGTGTGCTTATCTGCAACACACTGGAAGAGGCAAGGGAAGGCGTTCAGTCTATCATGCAGGATAAGAAGTTCGGCAGCGCCGGCAACACGATGGTAGTCGAAGAATTCATGACGGGACGTGAAGTATCTGTCCTTTCATTTGTAGACGGAAAAACAATCAAGACCATGACATCCGCACAGGATCACAAGCGTGCAAAAGATGGGGATCAGGGGCTGAATACCGGTGGAATGGGAACATTCTCTCCGAGTCCGTTCTACACAAAAGAAGTAGAAGAATTCTGTGAGAAGTATGTATATCAGGCAACGGTGGATGCAATGGCGGCGGAAGGAAGAGAATTCAAGGGAATTATTTTCTTTGGACTGATGCTGACAAGCGATGGACCGAAGGTACTGGAATATAATGCGCGATTTGGTGACCCGGAGGCTCAGGTAGTTCTTCCTCGTATGAAGAATGATCTGGTGGAAGTTGTGGAGGCCTGCATTGACGGAACGCTGGATCAGATTGATCTTCAGTTTGAGGATAATGCGGCGGTATGCGTCGTGCTTGCATCAGACGGATATCCGGTTTCCTATGACAAAGGACTTCCAATCAGTGGATTAGAAGAATTTGACAAACACGACGGATATTACTGTTTTCATGCAGGGACAAAATTCGATGGAGATCAGATTGTGACAAACGGCGGACGTGTTCTCGGCGTGACGGCAAAGGGCGCAACACTCAAAGAGGCGAGAGCGAATGCATATGCAGCGACAAAATGGGTTCAGTTTGATAACAAATATATGAGAAATGATATCGGGAAGGCAATTGACGAAGCGTAGAACAAGAGGAAAATCACAAATGAAGGTTGATGTGTTATATGCAGTTGGAATTGATGTTTTGGAAGGTATAAAACGTTTTTCTGGAAGAGAGGATTTGTACAGTAAGTTCTTGTTTAAATTTGTAGAGGATCCCAATTTTCAGGAATGCAGAGAAGACATGAAAAATGGCGATATTGAATCTGCATTCTGCCATGCGCATGCACTAAAAGGAATTACGGGAAACCTCAGCATGAACCAGTTCTATCAACATCTCTATGCTGTAGTAGAGCTGCTGCGCGCCGGGGATGTCGAACATGCGAAAGAGTTATTCTCAGATTTGGAAATAGAATACGATGAAGTGATTGATGCGATTGAAGCATCCAAAGCCTGATTGCTGTAAAAAAGTCGTTCAATAGGAATCGCCAGACACCGTGCAAATGCATGATGTCTGGCGATTTTTCTCTTTTAGGAGGCTTCTTTTACAGCCCCTTTATTTTGTTTTCTGACGTGAGAGCCTAAAAACTTCGCGGTCAAGTGATTTATTCATGTTTGCTACGATTGTGGTGCACACAGCATCACCGGTAATGTTGACTGCCGTTCTTGTCATGTCAAGAATTCGGTCGATACCCATAATCAGTGCGATTGCCTGAACCGGAAGACCGACTGCGTTAAATACCATGGTCAGCGTGATCAGACCGACACTCGGAATTCCCGCCGTACCGATGGAGGCAAGTGTCGCAGTGCCAATGACTGTAATGTAGTCTACCATAGTTAAATCAATGCCAAATGCCTGCGCGGCGAAGACGACGGCGACACCCTGCATGATGGCAGTTCCATCCATGTTGATTGTGGCACCGAGCGGAATCGTGAATGAAGAAATTTTCTTCGAAACACCCATCTTCGCTGCAAGCGTTTCAATCGATAATGGAATGGTAGCATTTGAAGTAGCGGTAGAGAATCCAAAAGCCATGACCGGGAAGAAATTCCGGATAAAGATGAATGGATTCAATCCGGTAAATACTTTGAGCAGTCCCAGATATACGATGAAACACTGGATTGCAAGGGCGAGCAGTACGGCACCCATATATTTTAGCATCGGGATAAACGCGCTAAAGCCAAGTGTTGAAAATGTTCTGGCAATCAGACAGAATACACCGAACGGAGCGACCGCCATAACCATCATTGTCATCTCCATCATGATGTCGTTGAACTGACTGAAAAAGTTGCTGACAATACCTGCTCTGTCTCCAAGTTTTGCTAAAATAATTCCGAGGAACAGCGCGAAGAAAATAATCTGCAGCATGGTTCCACTGGATAATCCGTTGAAAATGTTCGTGGGAATGATATTCAGAATCGTATCCGCAAAACTTGCTGCTTCCTGTGTTGCAATCTCCGTACTTGCCTGCTGGACTGCGGACATATCCAGCCCGATCCCCGGGTTGATCAGATTACCGACCAAAAGGGCAACCGTAATTGCAAGTGCGGTTGTGAATAAATAGAAAATCAAGGTGCGGACACCGACATTCCCCAATTTCTTCGTATCACCAATCGACATGCTTCCGCATACGAGCGAACAGAATACGAGTGGTACGACAAGCATCTGCATCAGGCGGATAAAGCCCTGACCGATAATATAAAAGACCCCTTCGATGATAATGGTATCTTTGACGTATCCGGATGGTACAAATATATTTAAAATAACGCCGAGCAGAGCACCAGCAATCAGTCCGATAAAAATCTTAGTAGTAAGTCCGAGTTTCTTTTTCTGGTTTGTGTTTTCTGCCATATATTAATCCTCCATTTCCTTTACATAAGTAGCTAAAGCATCCTTCCAGTCAGGAAATGTGTAGACATCATCGATACTCAGAATGAAATTGTCAAGGACAGCGTAAGCCGGTCTGATTGAAGTTAAGTGAGCCTCAGCCGATGGCGCAGCTTCGATGTGTACGTCATTGTTCGTCAGACGTGCAATCTCTTTGGCAAATGCATAACGACTGCAGCTTCCGGTGCAGGTCGCGTGATAAGTTCCGTATTCATTCGTTTCTATAATATATAAGATGAATTTGGCAAGTTCATTTGCACTGGTCGGTGAACCGTACTGATCAGAAGCGATGGAAATCAACTTCTGTGTCTGGGACAGTTTGATAAAGTCGCGGACGAAGTTCGCACGCTTTCCGTACACCCAGTTACTTCGAATAATAAAATGCTTGCTTGTAAATTCTTTCACATAATTCTCACCGGCAAGTTTTGATTTGCCATATACAGAGCACGGTGTTGCGAAATCGAATTCCTTATAGGGGGAATCGCTTTTGCCATCAAACACATCGTCTGTAGAAAGCTGTACCATCTTGGCACCAATCTGTCCGGCAACGATACTTAAGTTGCGGGCTCCAAGTGCATTGACGCGGTATGCGGTCTTCGGGTCCTTCTCGCACGCATCCACATCGGTGAATCCGGCGCAGTTGATGATGATGTCCGGACGGTTGATTTTTCCGAAGCTAAGGACATCATCGACATTTGTGATATCAAGTTCATTGACATCTGAATTGAAAATTTCAAATTCCATATGATCAATCACATCATTCAGAGCCTGGCCTAACTGGCCACCTGCTCCGTTAATCCATACTTTTAACATATTCTTCCTCCTCAGTTTCTAATTCCTAAAAGCGTTTTCTATTATAGCATAATACAGAAAAAGATGATATACTCTCTATAGAACAAAATCAGTTTTCTGATGATGTGTCAGTACATGGCTGAAAATATACAAAAGAGGGTGGAAATATGCTGATAGAGATAGATGTGAATAGCGAAGAAGCACTTTATATTCAATTGAGGAATCAGATTATCATGGGGATTGCAACATCGACAATTCTGGAAGGTGATTCTCTGCCGTCGGTCAGACAGATGGCGGATATGATCGGAATTAATATGCATACGGTTAATAAAGCCTATACCGTACTGAAGCAGGAAGGTTTTATCCAGCTCGGACGAAGAGGGGCGGTTATTGCAATTGACCGGAACCAGCTGCAGGAATTGCAAAATGTAAAAGCACAGCTCAGGGTTGTTCTGGCAAAAGCGAGCTGTAAGAACATCGGCAGAGCTCAGATTCATGAGCTGGTCGATGAGATTTATGAGGATTATAAGTAAGACAACAGGTAAGACAGGAGGATATCATGCAGAATCAATACACAAAACAGGCTGAGAAAGCAATGAAGTACGCAAGGACGGTTGCAAGAGAACTTGACCATCCTTATATTGGAACGGAGCATTTACTGCTTGGACTGAGAAAAGAATATACAGGCGTGGCAGGGCAGGTGCTTGCGATGATGGGTGTGGAGGAGAACCGTCTGCTGCAGCTGATGGATGAACTCATTTCGCCGGCAACAGATGTAATCTACAAGGAAAAGCCGGAAAACAGTCCGAGACTGGACTACTTATTAGATAATAGTGAAAAGGAAGCTTCGGTGCTTCATTCGGATGCAATCGGAACGGAGCATATGCTTCTGGCAATGATCCATGATGTGGATTGTGTGGCAGCCAGAATATTAATCACGCTGAATATCGATCTGCAGAAATTGTACGTTTCCATTCTGAATGCAATCGGGGCGGATGTGAAAGAGTATCAGACCGAGCTTCAGGGGGATGCGGAAGGTGCAGGTGAGACGGTACGTCAATACTGCAATAATCTGACGGAGGATGCCAAAAAAGGGCGATTAGATCCAGTTGTGGGCAGACAGGAGGAGATTGACCGTCTGATGCAGGTGCTGAGCCGCAGAACGAAAAATAACCCATGTCTGGTCGGCGAACCCGGAGTGGGAAAGACTGCGATTATTGAAGGTCTTGCCCAGCGGATCGTGGAAGGCGTTGTGCCGGAGAGTATGCGCAGCAAAAAAATCTACACACTTGATCTGCCCGGCATGATTGCGGGCTCGAAATATCGCGGAGAGTTCGAGGAACGGATGAAGGGGCTGATTTCGGAGGTTCAGTCAGACTCTGATATCATTCT
This sequence comes from Hespellia sp., assembly GCA_028694105.1. Classification (GTDB taxonomy): domain Bacteria; phylum Bacillota; class Clostridia; order Lachnospirales; family Lachnospiraceae; genus Hespellia. The sequence continues at coordinate 4,210 of JAQUUC010000001.1, read as the reverse complement.
GTTTTTGGATGAACTCCATACAATCATTGGTGCGGGAGGCGCAGAAGGCGCGATTGATGCGTCCAGTATTTTAAAACCATCTCTGGCGAGAGGCGAGCTGCAGCTGATTGGAGCAACTACGATTGCGGAATACCGGAAATATATCGAGAAGGACGCGGCACTCGAGCGCCGTTTTCAGCCGATTACAGTGGAAGAACCGACCCAGCAGCAGTGTCTGCTGATTCTGCAGGGAATCAAGAAAAAATACGAAGAACATCATAAAGTGGAGATTGAAGACGAGGCACTGCAGATGGCGGTGACATTGTCGGAGCGTTATATCAATGACCGGAATCTTCCGGACAAAGCAATTGATGTGCTGGATGAAGCGTGTTCCCGTGTGGGACTTCGGGGCTATAAGGTTCCGGAAAATCTGTCGCGCCTTGAGAAATCGCTGCGTGAGCTGATTGTTCAGAAGGAAGCGCAGATTGCGAACGCGAATTTTGAAGAGGCATCGCTTCTGGACAAAGAGCAGAAAGCAGTTGCAAAGAGCCTTGCAAGTGTGAGAAGCAGATTCCAGAAGAAGAGCAAACGTCAGGCAGTCAAAGTGACGGCAGAAGATATTGCGGATGTTGTGTCTGTGTGGACAAAAGTTCCACTCCAGCAGCTTACGGAATCAGAGAATTCAAGACTGCAGAAGCTGGAAGATATACTGCACAAGAGAGTCATCGGTCAGGATGAGGCGGTCAAAGCCGTTGCGAAGGCGGTAAAGAGAGGCAGAGTCGGCCTGAAAGACCCGAAACGCCCAATTGGTTCCTTCTTATTCTTGGGACCGACCGGTGTGGGTAAAACGGAACTTTCCAAGACACTTGCAGAAGCCATGTTTGGAAATGAAGAAGCTATGATTCGTGTGGATATGTCGGAATACATGGAAAAGCACAGCGTATCCAAGATGATTGGATCGCCACCGGGATATGTGGGACACGAAGAAGGCGGACAGCTCAGCGATCAGGTACGAACACATCCATATTCGGTGATTTTGTTTGACGAGATTGAAAAGGCACATCCGGATGTATTTAACATTTTGCTGCAGGTTCTGGATGATGGACATATTACAGATTCTCAGGGCCGCAAAGTGGATTTTCGCAACACGGTGATTATCATGACATCCAATGCAGGGGCAAAGGCGATTGTAGATCCGAAAAAATTAGGCTTTGCGGCAAAAGAAGATGCAAAAGATGATTACAAGCGGATGAAACAGAATGTGATGGATGAAGTGAAGATGCTGTTCAAACCGGAGTTCCTGAACAGAATCGATGAAATTATTGTATTTCATTCTTTGGGAACACCGGAAATGAAACAGATTGTGGGGCTGATGTGCAGAGAATTCACAAAGCGTGTGAAAAATCAGATGGGAATTTCCCTGACAATTCGTGATTCGGCCAAAAAGCTGATTGTCGAGAAAGGAACCGATGTAAAATACGGTGCAAGACCGTTGAGACGTGCTCTGCAGACAGAGCTGGAAGACAAGATGGCAGAAGCGGTTCTAAATGGTGAGATTACGAGAAACTCAACGGTGGAGGCCGGAGTTTCTAAAAAAGAAATTAAATTTTATGTAAAGACAATAAAGCAGTAGAAAATAAGAAAAGAATCAGTTATACTATTAACAAGAACCAATGATAGTAATTAAGATATACCTAGGAGGAAACGAAGATGTCAGTAGTCAAAGAATTATTACGTGCAGAGGGGAATGGAACATTAAGTTTTGGGGATTATACATTACCATCCAAGACAAAGATGGATAATTTTGAATTTGAAGGGGATATCTACAAAGTAAAGACATTCGCAGAGATCACGAAACTGGAGAAGAACGGTATGTTCGTATACGAATCGGTGCCGGGAACAGCAGTTGAGAATTTCAGGGCAACCGCGGGAGAGATTGTTTTTCAGGTATCAGCGGCAAATGATGTACAATTTACATTAGAACTGGAGCCGGACAGTGAGTATGAAGTATATATCAATGGCGAGACCGCTGGGAAAATGACAACGAACTTAAGCGGCAAGCTGAGTGTCAGCACGGAATTGAATGAAGGCGAAAGCGCAGGAGTAAGAATTTTAAAAAGCTAAGTTAACAGACTGAACGAGTTTTGAAGAAGATGGGACGGGCACCGGATGTATTGTATCTGTGCTCGTCCTGTGTCGCTATGCGTCCGAAGAAGCTGTCTGTGGCAGGTTCTTTCGGCTGCCTTAAGGAGAAAAGAAAAACAATGGCAAAAGGAAAGAAAAGTGTTTTTTTCTGTCAGAATTGCGGACATGAAGAGAACAAGTGGCTTGGGCAGTGCCCCATGTGTAAAGAATGGAATACATTTGTGGAAGAGCAGATCAGTACCTCGAAAAGTACGACGGTAAAGGCGGCACGCGATGCGGAGGTCATTCCACTTACGAAGGTCAGCTCGGAAGATCAAAGCAGAATCCAGACAACGATTAAAGAACTGGACCGTGTGCTCGGAGGCGGCATCGTACCGGGATCACTGGTTTTGGTTGGCGGTGATCCCGGAATCGGTAAATCAACTCTGCTGCTGCAGGTGTGCCAGAAACTGGCGACAAAGAAAGAAGTATTATATATATCGGGAGAGGAGTCCCTTGCCCAGATTAAGCTTAGAGCAAACCGTATGGGTGAATTTACGGAAAAACTGCTGTTACTGTGCGAAACGAATCTTGATACAATTCGAAATGTCATTGAAAAACGCAGACCGGAAGTGGTGGTTATTGATTCGATTCAGACAATGTATAATGAAGAAGTCAGTTCCGCACCGGGAAGTGTCTCGCAGGTCCGGGAATCTACCAATGTACTGATGCAGCTGGCAAAAGGACTGGGAATTACGATTTTTGTGGTTGGTCATGTAACGAAGGACGGTACAGTGGCGGGCCCAAGAGTATTGGAACATATGGTGGATACAGTACTGTATTTTGAGGGAGACCGGCATGCGTCCTATCGTATTTTAAGAGGGGTGAAGAATCGCTTTGGCTCCACCAATGAAATCGGTGTATTCGAGATGCGGCAAAATGGATTGACTGAAGTGGAGAACCCGTCAGAGTTTATGCTGAGCGGCCGGCCGGAAAATGCGTCCGGGTCGGTTGTGGCATGTTCTATGGAAGGAACGCGTCCGATATTGATCGAGATTCAGGCACTTGTGTGCTCAAGTAATTTCGGAATGCCAAGACGTACCGCGACCGGAACGGACTATAACCGTGTCAATATCCTGATGGCGGTGCTGGAGAAACGGGTAGGGCTTCATCTGTCCAATTCTGATGCTTATGTCAATATAGCGGGCGGTATCAAAATGAATGAACCTGCAATCGATCTGGGAATTGTGATGGCGATTATTTCCAGTTACAAGAACCGTGCCATTAATGAAAAGACAATTGTTTTTGGCGAAGTGGGCCTCAGCGGTGAGGTACGTGCGGTAAGCATGCCGGAGCAGCGTGTTGCGGAAGCCAAGAAACTGGGCTTTCGTACGGTGATTATGCCGGCGGTATCAAAAGAAGCAGTGAAGAATATCAAAGGAATAGAGATCGCGGGTGTATCTAATATCAATGAAGCGATGAACTTAATATAGAAAAGCATTGACAGCAGAATGAGAGATGTGATATTATTTAAGTCCGTCACAAAATGGCGGATTTAAATAGCTTTCGCAGCATGACTATTGCCGTGTGATTCACAATGAAAATTATATTCAAATTGATTCGAAAATGTGTTGACAAATAAGGTCATAATGTGATAATCTATTAGAGCTGTCGCAAAAGACAGACAACAAATGAAAAAATAAAATGTAAAAAAGTTCTTGACAGATACATGACTTACATGATATTATGAATGAGTTGTCGCAAAGAACAGCGAAAACAAAGAAATCCAGTAAATACAAGGGTTTCAGGCAGAACCTTGATAATTAAACAATAGACAAACAACCTTGAAAATTTCTATAAGAGAAAATTTTTAAAGAACAGTCAAATTGAAAGATTTGACACCCGCCAAGATCTCCAAGCAAGATTTTGGTATCAACAGTAATAACGGGACAGATTAATGAATTGAACTATTTATAGTTCGAGCTAGTAGTTGATCTTGAACAATGGATTACAAACACTTTTAACGAGAGTTTGATCCTGGCTCAGGATGAACGCTGGCGGCGTGCTTAACACATGCAAGTCGAGCGAAACACTTTATTTAGATTTC
>JAQUUC010000071.1 GCA_028694105.1 Hespellia sp. | reverse complement strand
AAGATATCATTAAACCTGCTAGAACTCGAGGCCTCCAGGAAAGAGCAGACCGAAGAGATGAACAGGAAGCTAGCCGAACAGCGTGGACTTGTTTATAAGCTTGAAGCTGATGAATTGAAGCGTACCCGGGAAATGGAGGCCGAAAAGCAGGAGCGTATCCGGGCCGACAAACAGGCTCAAACTGCAGCCGCAAAAGAAGCCCTGGACAGACAAATCGCGGATGTTGATTATGCCATGAAAGAGGAAGTAAAACTTCTTTCCAAACAGCTCGCTGAACAGAAAATCACGCGTGAAGAATATGAAAAAGCTTTCGAGCAGGCCTCATTGAAAAGTCTGAATAAAAAATTGGAAATAGCTGGTCTGGAAAGAGATCAGCGAATTGACATTGAACAGCAGGTCCTCGATGCAAAAATAGCAGCACTCGATCAGGAACGTCAGCTAAATGAAGAGCGCATTGCCATGGCCAATACAGTTCGATCGTCTTTCATGGATAGGGACAATCAGGAATTACAGGGAATCAAAGACAGGTATGCTGACAGGTTGAAAGAATTGGAGTTGTCTCTCGAAAAGGAAGCGATTTCAGAACTGGAGTTCAACGAGTACAAAGCTATATTGCTTGAGGAACAGGAAACTGCGCTGAATGAGAAAAGAAAAATTCAGAGAGAAGCACGTGCGGCAGAGAAACTATCTGAGCAGGATGAAGAATACCAGGCAGAAAAATTGCTTCTGATGGAACAATATGCTAATAAACTGCTCGATGAGGAAGCTTACAGGAATGCACTACTGGCACTCGATGAAAAGTTCGCACGCCGGGCTCTCGAAATAAGTGATCTTTCAGATGATCAGAAAATGGCGAGCAGAGAAAGGCTCCTTCAATTTATGATCGATAAGAATAACGAAGAGACTAAATTACAAGAAGAGCAGCAAAAAAAGCAGGCACAACTTTATTCAGACTTCAGTGTGCAGATAGGAGAAACCCTTGGTGCTGTGATAAGCGGGAACGAAGATATTGTAAAATCTTCTCTTAAAGCACTCATAGACATGGCGCTAGACGCTCTGAAAGCTCAGGTACAAATTGCTATTGTAGGTGTTACGGCACAGGGATTAGCTCAGAGCATGCTCAATCCGGCAGCAATGGCCAAAGCTGCCATTAAAATTGCACTGATTGAGGCAGCATTTGCAGCTGTGAAAGGGGTCATTGGTTCTGCATTTTCAACAGATTCAAAAAAATCGCAGGAATCAACGAATAGTGTCAGTACCGGCACATACGTTGTTACAGGTCGAGAAGATGGCGGTTTTATTGATGTCACCCGTGCTCAGGACAAGAAAAAATACATTGCCACGTTCAACCCTAATAAACGCGGATTTATAAATCGCCCTACCGTGATTGTGGGAGATGGCCCTACCGGTAGATCTGCAGAGTGGGTAGCGAGCAACGATGCCCTGCAGAATCCTACGATTGCTCCTTTTATCAAGTTACTGGATGAATCGCAGAAAGCCGGCAACATCCGCACAATAGATCTAAACCATATCATGCGTGCCCGTATGGCGGGATTTGAATCAGGGGGATTCATTGATCGCAGTTCGCCATCATCAGGATCACAACCGACAAGCACTCCAGGGAACTTCCAAAGTAATAGATCAAATGATGAAGATTTACAGCTGAAAAGAGATATCCGTGAATTGCTATTATACCTGAAAAATAATCCTCTAAGAGCTTCTGTGGTACTCTCGGACCTTCAACGTAAACAGGATCTATTGAATAAGTCACAACAAATAGGAACGAGGTCATGAAAATTACGCATAAATCCGGACAGACATATGATCTTCCAACAGATTTTCAGTTGGAAATGACTCGTACAAATCCATTCTTTCACAAGATGGGGGAACAAAGTTTGCCATGCTCTCTTCCTCCAACTGAGCGGAATATGACTTTATTGGGTCAACCTGCAAATATTGGGAACAAAAAGAAAATAGAGGGTAGGATTGATGTCAGCATTGAAAGTGGATCTTTTTTCATGAATGCTAGACAGGCTGTTTTGTCAGCCCAAAGGAAACAACCGATTCAAACCTCATTTTACCTGAATGAAGGTGCTTTCTATGAGCGCATGGAAAACCTGACTCTTAAGGATATTTTTAAAGATAAGTTGGTGTCATTTAATAGCATTGATGCTGCAGTAAGTTTTGTCTATTCGCTACTAACAAATAACGATGATCGGTTTAGCTGTTTCATGGTTTCATCTGATGATGCTATCCTTAACTACGTAGATCATACGAATCCATCACGATTTTATAATGCAATCGAGCGGAAGACTACAATCGATGAAAAAGAAGTAATTATCCCAAAGGGTATGTACATCACTCCATTTGTGAAAGTAAGTCATGTTCTTCAGGAGGTTGCTTCATACCTTGGTTACCAGCTTGATGCATCGTTCATGGATAATGATCCATTTGCCAAAATGGTTTTTCTGAATAACAACGTGGACACAATTGTCCTGGGAAGAATAGATTATGTGGATATTATCCCGGATCTCACGATAAATCAGTTTTTCGACATCTTTCGCAAATTTAATCATGAGGTAATACCCGATGAGATTAATAAGAAAATCAGACTGGTATATTTCGATGCAAGCCTTACTGCTTCGAATGTTGATCTAACTGAAATATTAATTGGAGACACATCAATAGATTATCATAACAACTACCGGCAGATACGTTTAAAGTCTGAAATATTAAATGCTCCTGATTCGGAAAATAAATTTGTCGGATATGAGCCTAACGTGGGAAATGGATTTGAAACGCTGGGTGATCTGGCAAAACAATTTCCCAGCGCTAGAATCCAAAATGTTGATGGATCAGTGTATCGGATTGGATTCAAAGGTGATCGAGAAATTACTGAACGTTTAGGATCACTACACTGTAACTATTTTTCCGGTGATGTAATTTCCGAAGAGGAAAAAACATTCCCTGATACTATCAGTGAAGTTATTAGGAGTGTGTTTGTTATACAAAATGGTGAAGGTGGTGCAATTACCGCAATGAAGGACGTGTTGTATCCATATGTTGGTTCTGCCCGGGCATTAAGAACAAAGCTAATATTCGATGATGAACAGCAAGAAAGTAATGACGGCGTAAAAAGTACTGAACACCAGAAGTTGGCCGCTATGCTTTCATTTTATTACCTCGATTCAACCCTCGGTTTCAATACAGGGACAATACATAACTATGATCTGGCTGGGCAAAAGATGTGGAATTATAGTCTGGCATATAATGGTGAGGATGGAATTTTTGAAAGGTTCTGGCGGAAGTATGATGATCTGTTACGGAATGCCCTTCTTGAAGTTCGGGGTGATTTACTTTTGACGGAAGATTTAAAAATGATGCTATCTTCCTATAAATGCGTTAAATTGAATTCGCAGAAGTTAATTCCATCCGAAATAAAATATATCCCTGGAAAAAGAATTCCACAAGAATGCGCGTTCCTCACTACTAACCTGCAGGAACCCATAACACGGGCAAAATATACCAGTGAGTACTTTACAGATAGTGCATATAAATGGTTACTGAAAATTGAAAGAAACTTTTCAAATGTGCCGCCTGCAGGAACGTTTGAAATGATTAAATATAAATCGGAACCAACAGCTTATTTTCCGAATAATCCAACCGCGGCTCAATACACTGCAGGCGGGAGATACTATGAAATGACATATGCTGTAGAATATGGATATGGTACCCTTTTTTCTTATACAAAAGTTGGTGAAGGAATGATAACTACTTATTTGGAAGCAGTCCTTTTGTAAATATTTTGTCCTTTCACAACCACCATAAAATCCCCAAATTTGAATAAAAATGGAACAAAAAATTAACTGTATGAATAACATCGACGTAGCCGCCCAACTGAAAAGCCTGATCGCACTCCTGATAACGGGGTTCTTCAGCATCATCACTGACTTTGCGTTCGCATTTATTGCACTTTTTGCAGGCTTCACATTCAATTTTTTATGCGGAATGGCTGCGGATATAGCAGTGGAAAAAGGCTTTGATATGGTCAAAGCAAAAGAAGGCGTGAAATTGTTTGGATTTTACGTCGTTGTTGTTTTTGTGGTGTTTTTGATAACCTATTTTAAGCCTGATTTACCGGAAATATTAATCGTATATTTCACACTCATCGTATCCTATTTCTATTTTACAAACGCCTTTAAAAATGCCACAATCATATTTCCGAAGGATAAGGCGATCAGGTTCATTTATGAACTACTAAGTACTGAAGTGTTTTTCAATTTAAAAAGACACCTAGGACTGATGTTTAAAAATAATAGAGGGCACGAAGATGAGGAAAATTGATAAAATAATACTGCATTGTTCTGCCACTCCTGAAGGTCGAAACGTGACGGTGAATGATATTAGCCGGTGGCACCGTGATCGTGGTTTCAACGAGATAGGGTATCACTGGGTGATATACCTGGACGGATCGGTTCATCCAGGCCGTCCTGAAAGCAAAATTGGCGCACACACAGTTGGACACAATGCCACCAGCATTGGCGTGTGTTACATTGGCGGTACAGATGCAAAAATGAAGGCAAAGGATACCCGCACGCCAGCACAGCGGGAGGCCATTAAAAAACTGGTTGCAGAACTGCAGAAAAGATATCCGGGTGCTACCGTTCACGGACATAACGAATTTGCGGCTAAGGCCTGTCCCAGCTTCAACGTTAAGATTGAGTTTTAACAAAATAAAAATATGAAACATGGTTTTATATATCTCATTATCTGTATTGTTCTTGTTTGTATTGGTGCTGTCAGTTGTAGAGCAACGAAAGACATCGAGAGAAATGAAACAATTCAATCTTCAACTACACGCATTGAACGAAGCACAGACTCGGTTCGAAATGTTGAAGTCAGAGATGAAAGAATCAACAGAACTGTATCTGAACTTGAGCGGCAATACTCCCGGGTTACTGAATTCGATTCAACAGGAGCTGTACGACGAGTATCGGAAACGTGGTGGGATCGACGACATTCCGACCTGGATAATGAAGAGCGAAACACACGAACAGTTTCCGTAGCCACTTCGGATAAGGATGTAATTTCCCGCGATACAGCCAGTGTAACCGTACAGGAAACAATACACAGTAAAACTGATTCAAGACCTATCCAGGGCGCTGTCTGGTTTTGGGTGATTCTCTCCACCACTCTCGTTTTTGCAGTAATTATTTACATTATATATAATAGGATAAATTAATGGCAATCATACAACAACCCGATTCCTTATCATTGCTTGGGAGCATGAAAAAGTTCATTGTTTCATCGGGCAGTCAGATTACATTCAAGCTGACCGATGGGGCCACTGTGCTGCTGGAAGCAACGTATGAGCCTGGCGTTGACGGAAAGGCTACCATTGATGTACGCGATATCGTGGAAAGCCGGCTATCTTATACACTGTCTCACGCCAATTTTTATGAGCAGACTGCTATCGCGAAGACATTCGTCGCTACGGTAGATGGTACACCTGTTTCCTTCCGCGTAATCCGCGCCGGGGTGGCCCAGTTGGCCGACACAGTTTCAAACTGGTTGCGTGGAAATTTCCTCACCTGGCAACCATCCTCCAAGCCGGTAACATACTACTCCCCAGAGTGGCTCACATATTACGCTCAGGAAGCATGTAACATAATGTTGAAGGCAACCTTCCCGGACAACACAGTTCAAAACATTAATCTGGGTGCTTGTGACGCCGGGAAGGCCTTCACTTGTAATTTGCAGTACGCTGTCATTTCTGGCCTACTTGCACAAACATATCCATCTTATTACGATGTGTGGGTAGAGGATGCACTCGGTAACCGTCTGACATACATACAGAGATATCTGTACAGCGAAGCAAAGTCGGAACAGGAGCAATGGTTCCTCTTCGAAAACTCACTTGGCGGACTCGATACATTCCGCGCATCAGGAGAAACTGATTTTACCGGAAATCATGAACATAAGGTCTCCACAGTCGATGATGTTGCATCAGAATATCAGATTGACACAAAAAGAACATACAATAAAAACACAGGTTACCTCGATGACTATGAGCGCAGGTGGGTACTTGATTTCTTCCCGTCACGAAAAAAATATGTCTATCACCAGGCGGCCATCCGACCCATCGTCGTGTCTGAAAGTGATGTAAAGTACTCCGCTTCCGATTTGCCATCATCTTATAATTTCGTGTACCGCTTTTCTGACGATGCCGCGTCAGCCATGTTAAACCTGATCCGGAACCAGGAAAGCATCCCGGCAGAGATCATCATCCCAAATGTCGATTCGCCGGATTTTTCTTTACCCCCTCGGCTGTCTGAGTACCCACGTGTTCAACTTCACGAGGGGGTAATTCTTCCCGCTTTCGATCCCAACAGCGAGGATCCAACAGTCACCACCCTGGGAGCTATCCTTTCTGCTGCCGTCTTTGAAGTATTTCAGAAGATAGCAGCAGGAGAGGCTGGCGGCGAACTGGTGAATGTTCTGAGATCAACATCCCCTGAAGCTGCCTCTGATTACAGCGTATTTTCATCGCTGAAAACAATGAAAGAAGTGGAGAAATTTCTGAAAGAACACGGTTCAACCGAATTTCTTTCAAAAATTAAAGATGATTCAGCAAATGGAATGATCACATTTCTGAAAGGTATTCAGTTCGGGAAAGATTTTGTTCCCGGTCTCACCGGCATGGGCGGCCGCATAACGGAAACAGGTGAGGCAGAACTTCATTCGCTTATTCTCCGCTCTTTCCTGGAGGTTCCTGAATTGCGTTTTAACCGTACAGAAGTGGTGGTGGGTGACATGTGGAGCTCTCCCGGTGCTGGCATCATTGAATCGGTTGACACGGTGAATCAGATTGTAACCCTGAAACTGGAGGATGGTGAATATGGCACCATTGCTGCCGGCGACGGGTGCATGGGTATTTTCCACTCATTCAACGCAGAAGACAATGCGGCTGATGATTTTGATGACAGCAAAGGAAATCGCGCTTTTGCCGGTTTTGCCACATCGTATTTCCGGGTATATGAGATCCTGGACAGCCGGAACCGGAAATTCAGCTACACGTTGCGTCCAATTTCGGAAAGCTATCCGAAACAATATCATCCGCAGCCTGCAATGCATTTTGCTGCATACAATAATCCGGACAGAAAGGACCGTCAGACATCGAGCTATCAGTCGCGTAATTATCAGCGCTATCTGAAGGATATGGATGATTGGGAAATAGGCCTGAATAATATCGGCGCCCAAATTGGCGATCTTACAAACCTCCGAGTCCATGGCCTGGATATGAGGGGCACGTCATTATATGTCAACAATATCTACATATCTGGAATTATCCGCCAGTTCGTATTGGAATTTAAAAACGAAGAGCGTGTGGGTGGAAAAAATCTGCTCAGGGAAAGTGATTTCCGTTTTGGATTCCGATACTGGGGCGGCGACGGTGAAATGGTGGAAATTAACCTGGATGATCATCGGCAATCGCCCGCCGCTGAGACCGGCGAATATATGATGACTGAGTCTGGCGTAATCATTGAAATATAATAAGATATGACAATCAATTCCGAAAGCGATCTGAAAATGGAAGTCGGGTTTTACGATGAAACCGGAGCTACAATTCCTGTACCAACTTACGACTGGGAGATTGAGTACTACGTACACACCGGGCGATCTGTCAAGGCGAGCCAGGTGAACGGGATTCTAACCAACGCCGTGGCATATGCCGGCAGCCTTCTGCTTGTATTCGACCGTCCCAGGCTGGGAAAAGGAGTCCTTAAATGCCGGAAAACTTTTCATATTCCCGATGTGAATTTTCCGGACAAGATCCAGACTATCATTGTGGAATCAATCACTGATCACATACTCGTATGAACATCGTAAATGATAAAATAATTGTACCCGCGCAGACGATATTATCCGACAGCGCCGTCATACCGCAAAAAATTGCATTTCGCGAAAATGTGACGGCAATACACATCAAATTTTTTGCCGGGCTCAACGGATCCGGATACATACTTACAGAAGATGATAAATTAATCGATTTAAATATTGACAGAAATGGCACTACTTCCTGAAGACATCAATCAAATTAATCAGCTCATCGGACAATATTTTTCCGCGAACCTGCAGGCCGTGAAGTTGAGTACACTACCACTTGCCAGCACATTAGAGGGCTTGCACACGATGGGTGTGGACGCATCAAACAACAGCGTCAGGGTATCACTGCAATTCGTGAAGGATGCAACTAAACAGGCATCAGATGCGGCCGTTTTTGCAGACCAGAAAGCCGCTTTTGCGAACGGCAAGGCACTGCTCGCAATTGAAGCAACCGAGGCCGCGAATGATGCTGCAGCGGCTACGAAACCCCTGCGATTCATCTGGGATGAAACCCGTCTCGGATTGAAATTCGAGGGTGACCCAGACTTCGTGTACACGGACCTGAAAGGCGCGACCGGCAATTCGCTCGAATTCGCCTGGAATGGTACCCGACTTGGTGTCAGAGTGGAAGGACAACCGGCATATACGGAGGTTGAACTTGGAGGCAAAGATGCATATCAGATTGCCCTGGCACTTGATCCAACGATTGGAACTCAAGAGGAATGGATTCAGAGTATCAAACAGCCGGCACTTGAAGCTGCAGCAGCTGCCGATGCTGCAAGGCTGGCAATTCAGAACGACTTGGCCGCAAAATCAGGGGAATCAGAGGAGGATGCGATTGCATCCGTAATAAATGCGTTGAAAAATGAAATCAAGGCGCTGAAGAATCTGATCGCAAAAGGCGAGTATAGTACAATACAGGCAGGCATAATTGATATACAGGAAGATCTCAAGCTGAAGGGATCGCCGCTCATATATGTAGGAACTACGCCGCCTGCATTTGCACCCGACCAGGTGCCTC
>JAQUUC010000070.1 GCA_028694105.1 Hespellia sp. | reverse complement strand
CTGAAGGAATAACGATGTGCTCAACATTTTGTTTCAAAGTAATAAGAGAGCCTGTTTCAATGTAGTCATATCGACCATCAGCAACAAAATGTTTGATCAACTGCCTTGCACGCGGATACATCTGTATCTCATCAAAAATAATTAACGACTTCCTTGTTACAAGGGTGATCCCATAAAAAACAGAAAGCTTATTAAAAAAAAGATCCAGATCCATAGAATCATTTTCAAATACATCCAGAATCTGTTTTGTAATATTGGAGAAGTCGATGAGCAGATAAGAATCGTATTGTTCCTTGCCGAAACTTTCTGCAATATAACTTTTCCCGACACGTCTTGCACCTTCGATGAGCAATGCACTTTCTCCATTACTTTCTTTCTTCCAATCACACAATTTCTGATATATTTTTCTTCTCATTTATTATTATCCTCCAATCAATCACGAAAACAAGAAATGTTTATAAGGTAATTATACACGAAAACAAGAAATGTTTGCAAGGGTATTATGCACGAAAACGAGAAATATTATACAGACTGAAGTGAAAAGTTTATACTTTGAATGGGCGCTATTACTGGGGATTGTCTTTTGGACTGATAGCCACATTGGGTACTGTCATATATTTTTCCCTGCAGCATTTCTTTAAGCAACAGGTTTCGTATGCTGTGTATAGTTATCCCGTTCTGCCGATGCTGCTGATAGCGGCCATCGTCCTTGCCGTCTGCCTTGCTGTTCCTGTTTGGGCATATAAGCGGGATTTGAAAGATACTGTGATAGAACGATTGAGAATTGAATAAAACAGTTTTTCGCTTCTAGATGAGATAATATCTCAATAACACACCTTGATATTGCCATCCTTTTGTGACGGGTGTATTCTGAAAGGAGTTAGAGAGAACTAACAAAAAATCAGAAAAGAGATGACAGTTATGGGAAGATATTATCGCTTCTCAAAGAAGGTAACAGATGAGCAGGTAAAGCTAATAGAAAAGGAAATGAAACAGTTGGAAGATGTGGAATCCGTGGAAGTAACAAAAGATCACACCCTTCTAAAGGTTGTCACCAAGGATGATCAGTTTGCAGCGGTAATGAGTAAGGCTGTGAATATCTGCAGAAGGCACGCAAATGGAACGGAGATTTCTTTCGCGCAATTTGCCACAGCCTGATATTGTCAGACAAATACGATTGTAACGCTTAATCTTTTCAGTGAAAGAGCTTTAACAGTAAATTCAAGACTCGCTCGCGAGTCTTGGTGCGAGATTCGGTCAGCTTTGCTGATATAATTATTTTGCGATTAAATTAGGATAGGCCAATTTGCCTTGTGTAGATTGGCCCTTTCTTTTTGGCTTTATGAAAAAAAGATATATGATATCTGGCAGCATTTTGATGCAGTGAAGAACAAAGTAGAAGGAGATTACATATGAAACACAAAATGAAAAGAAATCCGTTAAAAGTCCTGTGGGTGGTGCTGGGCTTTTTGAGTCTGGCACTGGGCAGTATCGGAATTATATTGCCAATACTGCCGACCGTTCCGTTCTATATGCTGACAGCGTTCTGCTTTGCAAAAAGTTCCAAGAAGCTGCACACATGGTTCGTGAACACCAAAGTCTATAAAAAATATCTGGAGAGCTTTGTGGAGCAAAAGGCGATGACCATGAAAACGAAGCTGACGATTGTGGGAACTGCAACGGTGGTCATGGCTCTTGGCTTTGTTATGATGAGCCGGGTTCCGGTAGGGAGAATTTGTATTGCAATTGTGTGGGTTTGCCATCTGCTGTATTTCTTCTTCCGGGTGAAGACACTGAAACCAGAGGATGCACACACTGTGAAGGTGCCACAGAATATTGTGACAGAAGAATGAAAGAGAGTAGAAAAATCAATCATAGTATGAAAGAGAAGAAAACAGTAGCGGTTGACAGGAAAAGAAAAAGAGAAGAGCGGGTGGTGGAGGAGATGATTGTATTATATTGTCAGAAGAACCATCCGGCAGAGGACAGAGTCACAGACCGCGGGCCAGGCAGCAGTCAAAGGCTCTGCCCCGTCTGTCAGAAGCTCCGGGACTATGCGGTAGCGAGAAGTGAGCATTGCCCTTTTATGGAGCAGAAGACATTTTGCGCAAACTGCAAGGTACATTGTTATAAACCGGAGATGCGGGAGCTGATTCGTAAGGTCATGAAGTTTTCGGGACCGAGAATGCTCTTTTACCATCCGGGGATGGCCCTCTGGCATGTCGTGTGCAGTTTGTGGGAAAAGAATAAAGTGAAGGAAAAAGAGAAGGAAACGAATACATGATTAAAAAGAGACTGGTGGGGCTGTTGTCCCATGCGAAAAAATACATCGTCTACAATGTGCTCTGGCAGTGGATGGCGCTGCTTGCCCAGACGGTCGTGGTGTTCACGATCGCGGATCTGCTGCAGAAGACCATTCAGGGAATGGCAGGAACTGCGGCAATCTACAGTTCGGCGGTGGTCATTGCCTGTGCAATGGCGTTGCGGTATCTATGCGATAAGATGGCATCCAGAGCATCCTATGCGGCGAGTGTGGATGTGAAACGGATTTTGAGAGAGAAGATTTACGACAAACTGCTGCGCCTTGGAGCGGCTTACAGAGAGAAGACATCCACTTCCGAGGTCGTACAGCTGAGCACCGAGGGAGTGGAGCAGTTAGAGACCTATTTTGGAAAATATCTGCCGCAGCTCTTTTATAGTCTGCTGGCTCCGCTCACGCTGTTTTTAATTCTTGCATTTGTCAACCTCAAAGCCAGCGCGGTGCTGCTAATCTGTGTGCCGCTGATACCGATATCCATTATGGCGGTTCAGAAGTTTGCCAAGAAACTCCTGAATAAATACTGGGGTATCTACACGAATCTCGGTGATAGCTTTTTAGAGAATCTGCAGGGGCTGACAACACTGAAAATCTATCAGGCAGATGAGAAGAAAGCGGAGGAAATGGATGAAGAGTCACAGCATTTCCGCAAAATCACCATGAAGGTGCTGACCATGCAGCTTAATTCCACCAGTGTGATGGATATCATTGCTTATGGCGGCGCGGCTGTCGGGATGATTGTCGCACTGACGGAATATGGAAAAGGAAATGTTTCTCTTGCGGGGACGCTGACGATTGTGCTGCTGGCATCGGAGTTTTTTATTCCGCTGCGGATGCTTGGTTCCTTCTTCCATATCGCGATGAATGGAATGGCAGCCAGTGACAAGATCTTTGCGTTGTTAGATCTGCCGGAGCAGGAAGAAAAAGATGGTGAGATTGCCGGAGAGAGTATCGAAGTGTCGATGGAGCAGGTGCATTTCCGTTATGAAGCAGACCGCGAGATTCTAAAAGGGGTGGACTTGTCCTGCCCGGCGGGTACATTTACTGCATTGGTGGGGACCTCCGGCTGTGGAAAGAGCACCATCGCAGGCATCCTGATGGGAAGAAATCGGGGTTACAGCGGAACAATTACCATCAATGGACAGCCACTTTCGAAAATCAATGAAAGCAGTCTGATGTCACACGTAACACTGGTGACCCATAACAGCTACCTCTTTCAGGGGCAGGTGGCAGACAATCTGCGGATGGGAAGACCGGATGCCACAGATGAGGAACTTTGGGCAGTGCTCAAAAAGGTGAATCTGGACGGCTTCTTAAAGAGCCAGCAGGGACTGGGGACCACGGTGCAGGAGAAGGGTGGCAATTTCTCGGGCGGACAGTGTCAGAGACTTGCGATTGCAAGGGCGCTGCTTCATGATACACCGATGTATATCTTTGACGAGGCGACCTCGAATATTGATGTGGAAAGTGAAGAACTGATTATGAATGTAATTCATGAACTTGCGAAGACAAGAACTGTCATTATGATTTCCCATCGTCTGGCAAATGTGGTGCAGGCAGATCGAATCTATATGTTAAAAGACGGCAGGATTATGGAACAGGGGAAACACGAGGAACTGATGCGTGCAGAGGGCGCATATCATGAGCTGTACCAGTATCAGCACGGCATGGAGCAGTACGCAGCAAAGCAGCCGGAAATGGAGGTGAGCGCATGAGTAAGGAGACGAAAGACAGACGCAGTGGATTTCAGATTATGAGAGCACTGATTACCCTTATAAAACCACTCCTTCCGGTGATGTGTGTGGCGGTATTCTTTGGAGTCCTCGGTTATCTGTGTGCAATCTTCCTCACCATACTGGCAGGGTACGGAATCATTCATACCTTTTTGGAAAATATGGGAGTGACCGTGATGTTTGCAGGAGGCGGAACGCTGCTTGGCATGAGCCTGCGGAGCCTGTTTTTCCTGCTGGTCGTACTGGCAGTGTGCCGTGGGATTTTCCATTATGCGGAGCAGTACTGCAACCATTTTATTGCGTTTAAGCTGCTTGCAATCATTCGAAATAAAGTATTTGCGGCACTGAGAAAGCTGTGCCCGGCGAAGCTGGAGGGCAGACAGAAGGGGAATCTGATTTCTATTATTACAACGGATATTGAGCTGCTGGAAGTGTTCTACGCACATACCATTTCACCCATTGCCATTGCATTTGTGACCTCGGTGATTATGACCATTTTCATTGGACATTTTTCCGTATGGGCAGGCGTGATTGCGCTGCTGGGATATGTGGTGGTCGGCGTTGTGATTCCGCTGATGAATGGGCGGGGCGGCGGTGAGAAGGGCATGAATTTCCGAAATGCTTTTGGCGCCATGAACAGCTTTATGCTGGATTCCCTGCGTGGACTGGACGAGACGATCCAGTATGGCAAGGGGCAGGAGCGAAAAGAAGCAATCACCGGACGTTCCAGACAACTGGGAGCGATTCAGGAAGATTTGAGCCGGCTGGAGGGGGAGCAGAGATCCTTTACAAATCTGGTGGTGCTGCTGTTTTCCTTTGCGGTATTGTTCCTGATGATTTTCCAATACCAAAATGGAAATGTGACTTTCATGGATCTGGTACTGGCGGTAATCTCGATGATGGGCTCTTTTGGGCCGGCAATCGCACTGTCCAATCTGTCCAACAATCTGAATCAGACACTTGCAAGCGGAGAGCGTGTGCTGTCCATTCTGGAGGAAGAGCCATTGGTGGAAGAGATTATGGACGATAGAACCAGCGCTTATCAGGGGGATAAAGCATTTCTCGGAGCAGGCGCAGAGCATGTTACATTTGCCTATGATAAGGAAAAAATTCTGGAGGACTATTCGCTGCAGATCGAGCCGGGGAAAATCACAGGCATTCACGGAAGCAGCGGGTCCGGCAAATCCACCCTGTTAAAACTGCTCATGAGGTTCTGGAATGTGGATCATGGAAAGGTCTTGGTATCCGGCAGTGATGTGCAGAAGATACCAACGAACCGCCTGCGGGATACAGAAGGTTATGTGACGCAGGAAACGCATCTGTTCCATGATTCCATTGCGAATAATATTGCGGTCGGCAAACCGGGAGCAGACAGAAAAGAGCTTATAGAGGCAGCGAAGAAAGCTTCGATCCATGATTTTATCATGAGTCTGCCCAACGGGTATGATACGGAAGTCGGGGAGTTAGGAGATACGCTGTCCGGCGGGGAGAAGCAGCGAATTGGAATCGCGCGGGCATTTTTACACGATGCGCCGCTGCTGCTCATGGATGAGCCGACCAGTAATCTGGATTCATTAAATGAGGGGATCATCTTGAAATCGCTGAAAGAAGCGTGTGAGAGAAAGACGGTCGTACTGGTGTCTCACAGAAAGTCTACCATGAATGTGGCGGATGTTGTATGGGAGATGGAGAGCGGCAGGATCTCGTAGAATCATAAATCATTACCACCAGCTTAGCTTGTGGTAATGATAATGTCCTTAAATAAACATTTGTTCAGGCTTGCATTATCCAATAAACCATGATACGATACAAAAACTTACAACATTCTCAGTTGTAAAAGAAATTCTGAAATTTATGGCGATTCTGCCAAAAATCTCAAAGGAAAAAGTAACAGTTTCATAATGACAATAGGTCTGATATACTAGAGATAGAAAGTTCTTATTTTTGATTCTTTTTGTAGTTCGGGCCGATTACTACAGAAAAGGAGATAGAATGGAAGAACAGAACAAACCGATTACACTACTTAAGGACTTAAAATTAACAGATCGTTTTTTATTTGATGAAACGATGGAAGACCCGGAAGCACATCAGGCTGTCCTATCGATTATTATGAGGAATGCAGTGAATCTATTGCCGGAAAATGAGGTGGAAAAACAATTACAGACACTGCCGTATTTAAAATCAGTCCGGCTGGATGTGTTTGCCATGGATGCTGAGGAAAATGTCTATAATACAGAAATGCAAAAGAGCAGGAAATCTGATTTGCAAAAACGCTCCCGCTTTTATCAGTCATTGATTGATTCCAGTCTGCTTCCACCCGGTTCCATTAGTTATAATCTTTTAAACGATTCATACATCATCATGATCACACCGTTTGATCTCTTCGGATATGGAAAATATCAGTATACGTTTCAAGCGAGATGCAAAGAAGTGCCAGAGCTGCACCTTGCAGACGGGGCAACTCGCATTTTTCTGAACACGAAAGGAAAGAATGCGGATCAGGTCAGTGAGGAGCTGATACATTTTCTGAAATATGTTGAGAACACAGATGATAAAACGGCAGAAGAATCCAACAGCGAGTTAATTAAGACAATCCATGAGTGTGTAAAAAGGGTCAAAGCCAGTGAAGAAGCAGGGGTGAAATATATGCAGGCGTGGGAAGAAAAGGTTTATGAGCGTGAAGAAGGACGAGAAGAAGGCGAAAGCATAAGAGTAATTAAATTAATTATGGCAAAAGTGACAAAGAATCTGGATGAGAAGACGATTGCGGAACATCTGGAAGAATCGGAAGAATTTGTAGGACTGGTCTGCAGGATGATCAGGGAGAATCCAACAAGTGATGCGAAGGAAATCTGGAGAAAATGTAATAATGAATCGAATAAACTGCCGGATGTTCCAGTACCGGTAAATGTTTGATTTTTTGATGTTTTTTAGATGAAAAGACTCCTCTGCCGACCAGAGAACTGGCAATTCAGGTCGCGGGGAGTCTTCTTTACCGAATCCCCAACTTTCAAGACTCGCGAGCGAGTCTTGAAAGTTGGCATGTTCAGTATAATATATGCGCAAACGAAAAAAAAGTGTATAATAGAGGTATCATGAAATCGAAATATACGAAGGATAAAGAAAAGGAGTAGAGGGCAGATGAATACACGAGGCGGATATCGGCGATGGATTCGGGCAGCAGTATCTCTTATAGTATTTGGCACTTTGATATGTTCTGTTATTTCCTGCAGTAATAAAGAAGCGGGGTTTGTTACTTATGAATCAGAGGCGGCAAGTCAGACAACACTTACTTTTTTCGGAAATATCAATGCTTCTGCCAAAATGATCCCGGTAGAAGAACTGATTACAGCATATATGAAGGAACATCCGGATGTGAACATTGTTTATGAAGGAATTGATCCTTCCTTGGCAGTCGATTATAATATGCTCTTATCGAAACGGTTGTCTGCGGGGAAGGGAGACGATATCTTTTTCTCTTATGCGGGTTATTTGCCGACACTTGTAAAAGATCATTATCTGGAACCACTGGATACGCTGGATAGCTGGGATTCCTACGCGGAAGAGGAAAAGGCATTTTTATTATCGGATCAGCACTACTATGGCATTCCAATGGAACGGACGGTAATTGGTCTGTACTGCAATTTGGAGGTGCTTGAGAGCTATGCTTTGACGGTCCCTGAAACGTTTGAGGAGTTTCTGGAAGACTGCAGAATACTAAAAGAGAAGGGACTGACCCCGGTTGCATCCTCTCAGCTGATTCCGTTTTCAGGATATGCTTATGCAGACGGACTCGCAAAAATTTATAGCTCAGAGAACGGTCAGGGACAGGCGAAACTTCGTAATGGAGAGGCAGCTTATGGAACATATTTTCAGGAAGGTTTTGAGAATCTGAGTAAGCTGCTGGATTTGGGATACATAGACCGGAACACGGCACTGACATATGATACGACAGAACAGGCAGAAAAGGATTTTGCCTCAGGTCAAAGCGCGTTCCTATTAGGTGCAAGTGATTTAAATGCGTCTATTCTTGAAGAAAATGCGGAGCTGAATTATGCAGTGTATCCAATTCCGGTCAGCAGTGGCGAGGGTATCGTATTATCGGCACCGGATCATTTGCTCTGTGTGAATGCGAAGAACTCTAATAAGGAGATTGCTCTTGATTTCGTGGAATTTTGTACACAGCGCAGTCGTATCGAATCCTATGTGAAAAAGCAGGGGTCGCTGTCACCGCTGGAAGGATCTGAAATAGAAGCGAAGTCTCTTGCCCCGGTGACGCAGATCATCTCGGAAGGAAAAGCAATCCCCTCCGTAAACTATCAGTTGACTGCCAGACTGCAGAACTGGATTCAACAGTCTGGTTTGAAGATGCTGCAGGGCGCCAGTCCGGATGAGGCAATACAGAATCTGGATGCCATGATTGAGAAGACGAGGGAATAAGGGACAGGAGGAGATGACTGATGGAAAGAAAACGAAGGAAATATGGTTCGACTCAGATTATAAGTATTGTACTTCTTGTCGTAGCAGTTGCGGTTTCCTTTGCCATTTATGCACAAAAGATCGCAAAAATGCACATTCAGAGTGATACGAAGAATTTAGCTGAAATTACATCGCGGGATGCGGATGCATTTTCCATCTATTTTTCGTCGAAGATTGATTTAACCAAAAGTGTCGGACAGGCTTTAAATGATACATCAGTGGATGATTGGAATCGTGTTTTGCAGCAGGCATCAGAGATTGACGGAAACAGTTATTTTGTGATTGATGCAAGTGGAAATGATGTTTTAAACGGTACTAGAAGATAATCCGTACCTATCAGAACAATACATTATCGATATCAAGAAAGAATATACCGGGTTATG
>JAQUUC010000069.1 GCA_028694105.1 Hespellia sp. | reverse complement strand
CAAAAAGGGAGCAGAAATTTTGTTTACTACGGAAGACCGTAAAAAAAGAGAATGCCAAAAACGCAGTATTTTCAACGTTTTTAAGCACTCTCATATTATGCCGATGCAATAAAAAATGCAGGAGATGAGCACTGAATGATTTTCCGTATTGCTCAGTAATACAGCAGGTTGCGTGTGGTCAATTTAGAACTATTTCAAGAAAAGGGGCACAAAAGGGGCAGGTTTAACTATAATATGTTTATTGCGTCCAGTTTGGCACCGTCTTTTTCCTTTAATTTTTTGGTTACATGCACATAAATCTGTCGAGTGATCCGACTATCTCCGTGGCGCAGCCTTCTGGCAACCTCATCAATGGAAAATCCCTGTTCGAAAAGGAGGGATGCATGAGTGTGGCGCAGCGCGTGAGCCGTTATTAACTTCCCGGTAATCTTCATCGCATGTGTTTTTAAATATTTATTGTAGGCATAGTAATGGACATGGCCGCCATCGTTGTCATGGAAGAACAGTTTACTTTTTACACCAAAACATAGTCTACAGCGCATCATGTACACGCGGATCTGTCTGCATACATGAGCCAGTTCAGGCTGGATATGCACATCATCATAAGATGCAGAGTTCTTTGTTTTTGAATCAAGTCGATTAACGGAATCATATCCCTTTGTTATATGCATCACATTATGATTCAAATCCACATCTTTATCCTCCAGAGCGGACAACTCGGCAAATCTTAATCCGCTGAGTGCAAAAAATTCCGTAAGAAGTTTCCAGCATTCATGCTTCATATCAGCAAGCACGGCTTTCAGTTCGTTACCTTCAAGGAATTTATCCTCGATTTTCACCCGGTGCGGATCATCTTTGAAATTCTTCACTTTATCCAGAAATTTTATGTCACTTATCATATCATTTTCATATCCCCAGCGGATCAGTGCGCGGAAGCGTTCCATAGATTCATTTACGGTGCCTGGTTTTTTCCCAGACGTTCTATATCTATCCGTGATGTATTTTCCAGTAAGCCGATCAACCAGAATATCTTTACCTAACAGTTTCATGATTGTGTTGCACGCGAAGTAGTTGCGTCTATAAGTAGCATATTCCACAGATGCCAACTGATTGGCCCGGTATGCTTCCACCAATTCAGATAAGGTATATTCTTTAGTGGAGGTTGTTATCTTGTCCAGAATCTTCTCTATACGCTTGTCCAACGTCTTCTGGGCGAGTTTTTGTGTCTGGGACGTGTCTTTCTCAAGAGTAACAGAAACCTTCTTGGATTTGCCTGTTAGGGGGTGCGTATAGCGCTCTACGAATTTGAATTTTCCATTATCTAATTGTTCTACCCACATAGTATCATCCTCCTTTGTGCGATTTATTAAACAACACATCTATAAAACCGTATAAAAATAACAGCCAGCGAACTTTCGTTCTCTTGCAATGGCTGTCCGAAGATGATACAATATTTATGAGTTTGGTGTATATCTTCGGGTATATACTTGCCGTCCTGGTGTTGGTAGCACCGGGGCGGTTTTTATTTTAGACAAATAGCAATCTATAACCGAGTGACGAATATCGAGAAGCTAATGTCAACGATTAACTATTTAGTAATTGCTCCTTCTTTTTATCGAATTCTGATTGGGTAATGGCCCCAATATCAAGTAATTCTTTCAATGCCTTAATCCCATTTAAAGCATCAACAGTATCCTTGGACATATCACGAATAGACTGTTCCTGCGTTATTTGAAAGCCTTTTATCTGACTATCGATTAATGTATTACATCCGATTACAATACTAACAGATTCTCTGGTCTCGGTATTCCTGAATTTCAAAGTTGCAGGAGTAATGACCTCTATTTGTTTTTGCGTGCTATTTGTTGCAGATTGTTCTTTTTTATTTTTTTCTTTTTCCCACCAGCACCAACAGCAGCACCAACAGCAGTACCTACTCCGGGAAGAAGGAATGTGCCGATTACAGCACCAGCAGCCATCTTACCAGATTTGCCTTTTGTAGTTTCACGACTATCAATATTAGTACTGGATACAGTGTTCGTTTCAAAACGCGGACCACTCCAAATATAATCTGTAAAAATAAAGCGGTCATAAAAATTGTTATTAAAGTAAATTGTTCCGTCACATCGTTGAAACATGGTAGAAGTAGATGAGCCATTTACTTGTTGAAATCCATTGTTAATCTGAAAGGACACACTGACCAGTTTACTCTGTTCAGCAATGTACTGTTTTGTTTCTGCCTTTTTATCCATTTCAGATTTTACCATCTGTGTAGTTTTGTCAGCGGCATTTTTCAGAAAATCACTAAATCCCATAGAATTCCTCCTTAGTTTAGTTTCATAACACCGAGATTCGGCGCGAAGTATATTATGTAATTATCCACGCAGGTATATAAACCATACTTCCTACTGTAGCAATCAATGGCGTCCTGCAGGTATTTTTCGCTCACATTTAGATAGTCAGAAATATCATGCTTACTTTGACAACCATATTCGTATGCTCGGATAAGTCCTTGAAGCCCAATACGGAGATTGTAGCCATATAATCGTGCCCGGTATTCCTGTTTACGATTAACTGCTTCGCCTTGATTCATGATATCACCATAAGAAGTGAAGTAGTGTCCAAGTTCTTCAGCCAGTACGCAGGATTTCTCGGCTTGCGTTTCAATTCCGTTACGTATTGCGATCCTGTTCTTATAGATGCGGCCACTATATCCAGGAATACTTTTTTCTTTTACAATAACACCAGTTGAATCAGCGTGTTTTAGTAATTCTTCGTATGTCAATTAGATCACTCCCATTCGGAATCGTCCATCATGATTTTATCAGCATTAATTTTCTCTTCTTTGGTAGCGCCATCATCATGGGCTGCATTGAGGACTATCTCAGAATCATGAGATTCCGCACATCGAACATATTCCTTTTCTAATACAGTATCTACCATATCAGTGCCATGATCATCGAGGTCACGGTACTTTTTTATGTGCTCCATTTCATTATATTTGAGTTGCATGGGATTTCCACCGAGGGCATCCATTTCATCCTGATAGAGAAAATTAGCATCAATTTGTAGAATATCGATGGATTTCGCAATAGTTGCAACGGTTGGTTCTCTATTTCCACTTTCATAACCAGATAAAGTAGATTTTGCGATACCTAATTTTTCAGATAACTGTTCTTGTGTAAAGCCTGCATTAATGCGGGCTTCTTTTAATCTATCATAAAATGCCATATGATCACCTCTCTTATGAAATACATTATAAACGCAAAATATGAATAAACCAATATAAAAAATACGCAAAACGCAAATTATTTTATTGAAATATATTGACAAGTAAGCGAAACGAATATATAATCAAGAAAAAGAAAGCAAAATGCGTATGAAAGGAAGTGAGAAAATGCGAATTGCGAATTATAATTCGCCTGCGGCCGAAAATATCGCGAAGATAATTAAAGAAAAAGGATTGAAGCAAGTCTATGTAGCCGAGAAAGCAGGGTACGGAAAACAGGAGTTAAACGATATGCTGAACGGTCGCAGACTAATTAAGGCATGTGACATTCTTAAATTGTCAATAACTCTTGGGGTGACTGCAAATGACATCTATGAAGCAGGGAAGGAAGTGAAATTATGAAATGTGCATATTTAGGATGTAAAAAAGAGGGGGAAGTTCTGGATGACGTGGAAACATCCCCGGGTGCAACACAGAGAAAAATGGTGTGCAAAGGGCACGAGGGGATGTTAGTAAAACATATAACGATATTGAGCAAATCTAACTTACCGTATATGTTTTCCACGGAATCTGGCGAGGAGAAAGTTTAGAAAGGAATTTCACTATGTCTGTTCTGCCGTTGTATCTGAATCTACCAGAAGAATCCTGCGATGCAAGAATGATAGGAATATTTCCAAAAACAGGAACAAACCCCATTCTTACTTTCTCTCTCTCAGAACTGTTAAGAACAGACGGTTTTACAATAGCAATTGCAAAAGTAATACCTTGCTCTTTGATTATAGCACCATCAAACGTCATATTATCACCACCTATCTATAATGTAATCGAACTATTGTTCTGCTTGTAGTATATTACAAAAGTATTAACAGGTCAATATAAAAGTAAAGGAAGAAAAAGGAGGTGTGGTAGGGTGGACAAAGATCAGTGGAATAAATATTGTGAGCTGCAGGCAGAGATAAATAGCTTGCAAAGAAAAAAGGAAAGAACAATGCCTATCAATTTGCTCTGTACATTTGGAGCAGCAATATGCACGATCATTTTCCTTTTAGTGAGGTATCTCTGATTTCGTCCCGGACAGAATAGACAGAATGGGCTATACCATCCAAATGGGTAGTTAATGCAAAATCAGAGGTCTTAAGTGATTCATTTTGCTCCTCAAGTAGTTTTGTCTGCTTTCTGGTGTTAATGGCAACGGAGATTGCACTTATGACACTGAATAGAGCGAAACAGGCGTTAATTACTGTGAAAATTAAAGTGTAGTTTTTCATATCATAACCTCCAGTGATGAAATTATAACACTGAGTAGATGGATGAGCAAATGATATTTACAAAGCAGAGAAGGAGGTGTAGGAGAGTGTTGAGAAAGATATACAAAGAGTTAAGTGCAATTAGAAAAGAACTCCAGGCCATAAGAAATGACCTGGAGCACAAAAAAGACGTGAAAATAGTTCAAGAAGGAAATATGAAAAAATTCCTTGATGAAGTAGCGAAAAAAATTTGTTAATTCAAATAGCCGTCATCAATAAGTTTGTTAAAAAGATAAGAAAATGTAAGGGTGGCAGCATCAGCGTATCGCTTAAAATCATCACGTGAGGATTCTGGTTTTCCGTCTGATGGGATGTCATCAATGAATGCCTTTATTTCATTGCGGCATTCTTCTAAATAGGCTGTATCAATTTTTTTAGACATAAGGTCCTCCTTTCTTATGTACTCGGCGGTGCAACGCCTGTAGTTACAGTATAGGAGCGCAGAAGAGATTTAACAAGAATAATTTAATCCCAGAGAGGGGGTACAGAGATGTACATATACGCGATAGCAATAACGGCAATATGCATAGTGGCATTAGTTAAATGGTTTCTGTATGCGACTGCAGTGAGAGGACTGCTATTTTATATGGGAATGAAGTACAACGATGTTCCAGAAGGAAAGAAAATGGAAGAAATCCACAATGAAGGTATAAGAAGATCCATTGCAGATTTCCTCCACAAATCATGATAGATTTCCCTGGATAAGTGAACTAATAATACTAGATGCGATGCTGGAAAGTACATCTAAGGATTTTGAACCAATAGATCCAGATACTTTTTGTACTTTGTTCCAAACTGGCTCAGGCTTGATTTCCTCTAAAAACTGGTGGCCGCTATAGGTAAGGCGGTAGAGGAGTGCATCAACAATACCATTATCTGCGTTAACGAAATAGCAATCAACCAGATTTGCTTCGTCCAACATAATCAATGAATAAGCAATATCACTTTTGGAATAGTCAGTGAGGGCAGCAGATAGCTGATTTAAACGGACACCATCAAAAGAAAGGGACTCTGTCATGGGCACACTGGACTCACAATACAACAGGATGTCCCTCAGGCAAGAAATATTTAATTGCATAGGATTTCTCCTTTCAAAATTACTCGGGCATGCCAGTGCCTTGTAATGGAATTATAGCACGGAGAAGATAGATACAAAAGAAGGGATGTAATGAGAATGAAAAAAATTGAGGTATTAAGAGGCATTGCCGGAACAAAGGAATTTGCTGATTTGATATTCAGTATGGCGAAAGAGACTGGTTCTTCGGGGGAATTGGAAAAACTGCTTTCGGCAGAAATATCCGAGGAATGGCTGGAAAATATTAGATTCGTGGCAGATCAGGGACATTATGCATTCCTACAGACAAAAAATGAGTTAGATAACACCAAAGGAATGATAAATATCTACTATAGATTGTTTTACGAGGCATCAGTACAAGCGAACTGGGAGATGATCAACGTCCACCGAGGAGTAATCGAGACGATGCGAGCGAGAATAGAAGAACTGGAAAAGGAAAAAGAGGAAGAAAGAATCGAATTACAAAAAAATTGGAAGAAGGAGATCATATGAATGAAGGACGAATGATGTATACGGAATCAATCCGTGGATATCCGTATATGCCAAAGCACAAGCTGGCAGAGGAATTAGGTGTAAGCGTTAGCACAGTCGGGAACCGAATGAAAGGTATACAAAGTGAAATCGATGGTGGTCGATATAATGAGTATGCAATTATTGATGATGGGAACATTGTACTGATCAATACATTAGTGATGTTGGATTATATGAAGTATCACAAAAGGCTGAGTAATAAGAATCTACGTAAGTACGTCCCGGAGTTTCGTCCGGAAGAATTGATTAAAATCATGGGATGGAATGACAGGATAGTAGTGGTGGATGATGGAAAGGTGGATACGGCATGACATATAAGATCGAATACAGTGGTGGACACTGCAAGAACTATGCGCATAGCAGGGAGGATCTGCTTGAGTGGCTTACGGTACTGGAGGATGAAATCATATCGGACATCCGAAAGATCCACAAAGATGGAACCAGTACGTCTGTGCTGGAACGCTATAAGAAATACATAAAAGCGGGGAATCGGAAATGAGTCAGTTAAAGAACGTACTAATAAGCGCCCTGGTGGCGTGGCTGATGCGGGAAGAGATCTGGGTACCGCAGAGGACCATGTTCGCCATGTTCCTGCTGGATATTCTGGCATTCGGGATCTGCTTCCTGGTACTGGCAGCAGTAGACGAATACATCCGGGAGATCCGGCGGGAGCGGCGTAGGAAGGACCGCGCAGCCAGGCAGAAAAGAAATAATCTGGCAGCAGTCCAGGACGAGCAAGAGGAGTTTATGCGCTGGCGAATACCACAAAAAGAGAAGTCTGTCAAGCAACGTTTTGTATACATAGACAGA
Organism: Hespellia sp.; assembly: GCA_028694105.1. Lineage (GTDB taxonomy): Bacteria > Bacillota > Clostridia > Lachnospirales > Lachnospiraceae > Hespellia. The sequence goes on along the minus strand of JAQUUC010000069.1, from coordinate 2,018 downwards.
GACGGAAAAACATACAAAAAGGAGGGAAAAGGGCAATGAATGGAAGACTGACCAGAATTAATCCGGATGGAGAGACGTACCGGGCACCCATGGGGATGGTAAAAGAGATCCGGATAACCAGCGGAGAGCGGACAGAGACCATGGATATCTTCGGGGATGTGGTCAACCGCCTGGGCGCTTACGAGAACTGCAAAAGCGGAGCGGACTTTGAAAAACTGCAGGTCGAATTTGGAATAAAAAAATAGCAGGTACATTCTGGAAAACGTACCTGCAAAACACCTTTCGATGCCATTCTTAAATTCACAAAATAAGTATAGCATCGAGGGGTTGAAAAGTCAAGTAAAATGGGGGGGTCAGCCCCATTTTAGCACTTGTTAAGCATATTAAGATTACGACAGGAGAGACACGATGCCATACGGAAGAAAGACATATCGGTTTAAAAATAGTATTGAGGTAGAGGAGTATCTGAATGGGAGATACGGAGCCAGGGGTGAGCCAAGACAGAAAAAGAGAAAGGCTACGCCGGAGCAAATAAAAAAGCAGAACCAGAGGAATAAGGAGAAGCGGATCCGGAGGAAGATAAAGGCAAACTTCCAGGAGGGAGATTATTTCATGACGCTGACCTGCGCCAAGGATAAGCGGCCGCCTACCATGGCGCAGGCAAAACAGGAATTTACGAAATTCATCCGGAGAGTGCGGGACGAATGTAAAAAAGATGGATTTGAAGTCAAATGGATGAAAAATATTGAGATGGGAAAGAAAAAAGCTGTCCATTGCCACCTGCTGATCACATACGTGCCGGGAATCGAACAGATTGTTCGAAAGCACTGGACCTATGGTGGCGTACATATGCAGCTGCTCTATGAACAGGGAGACTTCAAAGATCTTGCCCCATATCTATGCAAGACACCACAGACAGATGAGAGCCTAAAGGAGTGTTCCTATTCCTGTAGCAAGAATATGGTCACCATAGAGCCGGAGAAGGAGATCATAGACGGAAGAGAGATAACAGAGCCGCCGCGGCCACGCAAAGGATTTTATCTGGATAAGGAATCTGTGGTAGAGGGGATAAATCCAGTAACAGGTTATAAGTACAGGCATTACACGTGGATCCGGCTGAATAGGAGGATTTAAAAGTTGAAACAGGTAGGCATATACATAACGACCACCCAGAAATGTCCGAAGCCCAGGGATGGGTATCTGGGATACGTCCTGGAATACTGGAAGGGCCAGGAGGCAGAAACCAGGGAAGGGTTCGAGAAGGCAGAGCAGGTAACGCCGCACCAGTTAGAATTAATGGCATGCATAAAAGCCTTGAAACGCCTGAAAGTACCGTGTGAGACAGAGATCACAGGGGACCTTGCCTGGATACAGGCGAACTGGGAAAATCGGGAGAAATGGAAGGAAAATAACTGGAAGAACTCCAAGGGGAAGGAGATCAAGCATAAGGAATTGTGGCAGCAGTTAGACCAGGCAGCAGAGGGACACAAAATAGCCTTCACACATAGGAAAAGTCACGTTTACAGCACAGGGATATTGGAACAGATCAGAAAACAGGAGGAAAAAGAGAATAGATAAGATCGTTAATATTAAATTGGAGCACATACACCCGCATCCGGACAATCCAAGAAAGAATCTGGGAGATTTAACGGAGTTGTCGGATTCCATAAAGAAAAGAGGCATCCTGCAGAACCTTACCGTAGTGCCGCAGGAAGACAAGCCAGGCGAGTATACGGTTATCATCGGGCACAGACGTAGAGCGGCTGCCATACTGGCACGAATTGAGGAAGTCCCATGCCGGGTAAGCGAGGGATTAAGCAAAAAGGAACAGTTTTCCACCATGATGGAAGAAAACATGCAGAGAAACGACCTGACGATCTATGAGCAGGCACAGGGATTCCAGATGATGCTGGATCTGGGGGATACGGAGGAGCAGATAGCAGAAAAAACAGGATTTTCAAGAACAACTATACACCACCGGCTGAATATCGCAAAACTGGACCAGAAGAAGCTACAGG
>JAQUUC010000033.1 GCA_028694105.1 Hespellia sp. | reverse complement strand
CACTCCAGTTGAGTAGTCAAAGCTACAGGGCATTAATCAAAAGTCCACAGTATCTGAATGTATTATAACCACGATAATAAAAAGAAAGGAATGTGTGATAATTAACTTCCTAATTATCATACAAGGCTTTATGAACATTCAATATATTGGACATAGTGGATTTTCGGTGGAATTAGATCACAACATCCTTCTTTTCGACTATTTTGAAGGAACCATTCCAAAATTTCCACACGGCAAACACATTTATGTATTCGTCAGTCATTTTCACCATGACCATTTTAACATGGAGATTTTCAGGCTTTTAGACAAGTACGCTTCCATTACCTACATTCTTTCGTATGACATCGCCAAGAAATTCAAAGAAAAATTCTTCCTGCGTCACGGCATTTCCAAGGAAGTCTATGACCGGATTATCTTTCTGCCGGAACGTACCACCCGGAGAATTGGTGATTTAGAAGTACAGACCTTTCATTCAACGGATGAAGGTGTCGCATTTCTTATTCAGGCAGAAAACAAACGGATCTATCACGCCGGTGATCTTCAGTGGTGGACATGGCCGGGCGAGAGCGCGCAGGAATATGAGGAAATGACAGCCGCATTCCAGAATGAGATTGCTTCCATTCCGTCTCATCCGATCGACGCAGCATTTCTTGTGCTTGACCCAAGGCAGGAGGACAATTTTTACATGGGATTTGACTACTTCATGCGCCACACCAACACAAAGACTGCCTATCCGATGCATTTCTGGAAAGATACATCCGTCATCGACCGATTGCTTGCCATGGACATTTCCGAGGCATACCGCGAGAAAATTGTTGGAAAAGAATTTTATCAAATATAACACATTTTAGGAGGAGAATTATGAATTTTAAATTTGCACACAATAACTTTAACGTAAAAGATTTACAGAAATCCCTTGCTTTCTATGAGGAAGCTCTCGGATTAAAGGAAGAACGCAGAAAGGAAGCCTCTGACGGCAGTTTCACCCTTGTATATCTGACCGATGGAACCACGCCACATCTGTTAGAACTCACAGAGCTTCGTGACTGGGACCGGGCTTACGACCTCGGTGACAACGAATTCCACCTTGCCTTTGAAGTGGATGACTACGATACTGCACTTGCAAAACATAAAGAGATGGGCTGCGTCTGCTTCGAAAATGAGGCGATGGGAATTTATTTTATTGAAGATCCAGACGGATACTGGCTGGAAATTGTACCGGAGAAATAGACCGGGCTTATCGAAAAGGAGAATGATGGCATATGATGATTGGTATTTTGATTACAGAATTATTGACAGCACTAATTTTATTTGGTATAGGGATGTATTTTTATAAATCGAAAGAAACAGATCGAAACATCCTGTTTTTGACAGGGAACTATTCCGGACTTGATGCACATAAAATATGCAGGGTTACCGGAAAAAGATTTATGATATGGGCAATTCCGTTTTTGCTTGGAGCTGTCATTGATTTCTTTGATTCTGCGATGAGTATCAAAATAACCCTTGCTCTTTTTGGTGTTTTATTTTTATTTCATCTCTTCGATATGAATATTAATAAGAACAAGAAATATAAGTGAGAACGAGCCCGCCTGATATTGCCTCTTCACAGACTGCAATACCAGGCGGGCTCATTTAAATCAAAACACAAACTCACCGTCCGTAGATCCGGGTCATCCGGGCAATCACGTCTGCTGCTGCATCCGTCACCTGTCCCGGCAAAAGTCTCCACTTCCAGTTCTTCCCAACCGTAGACGGCTTGTTAATCCTTGCCTCACTTCCAAGCCCAAGATAATCCTGCATCGGAATCACACACAAATCAGCGACGCTTGCCATCGCAAGCCGGATAAATTCCACCGGCATTTCCTCATCCTCAAAATGATATGCATTCATATACTCCAGCGCCATCTCTCTATCAGCCGGACCCAGCTGCTCATACCACCCGGCGATTGTATCATTATCATGTGTTCCGGTATAGACCACACAATTTCTATCATAATGAGTCGGAAGATAATTACTTTCCTCCCGCGAATCAAATGCAAACTGCAGAATCTTCATTCCGGGATAGCCGCTGTCACTGACAAGCTTTCTGACCGAATCCGTAAGAAAGCCCAAATCTTCCGCGATAATCCGCACATGGCCGAGCCGTTCCTTAACTACACGGATGAAATCATATCCCGGCCCCTGCTCCCAGTGACCATTCTCAGCGGTCTTATCTTCAGCCGGAATCGAATAATATTCATCAAACCCACGGAAATGATCCAGCCGCACTACATCATACAGTTCGAAGCAGTAAGCAAGCCTTCTGATCCACCAGTCATAATTTGTCTGCTGATGATAGACCCAGCTGTAGAGCGGGTTTCCCCAAAGCTGTCCCTCCGGCGAAAACGAATCCGGCGGGCATCCCGCCACTGCCAAAGGCCGGTTCTCGGAATCAAACTGGAACAGCAATGGATTCGCCCATGCATCTGCACTGTCAAATGCGACATAAATCGGAATGTCTCCGATGATCTCTATTCCACGCTCATTTGCATAACGGTGCAGGCTGTTCCACTGTTTCCAGAACATATACTGCTGGAATTTGTAGAAATCCATTTCCTCACGCAGTTCTTCGCGCGCTCTTTGCATCGCAGAGTATTCCCGCACACGGTACGGGTGCTCCCACTTTATCCAGCTTCTGTCGTTAAACTGTTTTTTCAGCGCCATGTAAAGGCTGTAATCCTCCAGCCAGTAAGCATTTTCCGAAGTAAACTGTCCGTACTCATCATCTCCGTTCGCGGAAATGTGAACCTGACCGTACATCTCTCCTGACCGGCTCTCCTGAAACCGTTCAAATGCAGCTCTTAAAATCGCAAATCTTGCAACATACATTTTTTCATAATCAATACAGTCTTCCTCTTTGCCGAAGTCATAGGAATCACATTCCTTTTTTGTCAGCAATCCCCAGCCAATCAGTGCTTCCAGATCAATATAATATGGATTGCCTGCAAATGTAGAAAAAGACTGATAAGGTGAATCTCCGTAACCGGTTGGTCCAAGTGGCAGAATCTGCCACTTTTTCTGACCAGCCGCTTTTAAGAAATCTACAAACTCAAAAGCCTCTTTTGAAAAACAACCAATGCCATATTTGGAAGGAAGTGAAGATATCGGGAGTAATATTCCGCTCTCTCTCATCTCTTTTGTCTCCTCATCTATTTTTCTAATATTATCTTACCCTTTAACGGCTCCGGCCGCAACGCCCTTTATAATATATTTCTGGCATGACAGATAGAACACGATAATCGGTACGATTGCAAGTACGAGCATTGCCATCATAGCACCCATATCAATAGAACCATATCCGCCTCTCAGATACTGGACTGCCATTGGAATCGTCGGTGCATCACTGTCTAATACAAGCGTTGGAAGAAGATAATCATTCCACACCCACATCGCATTTAAGATTGCAACGGTGATCATGGTTGGCCGCAAAATTGGTACAATTACTTTAAAAAATGTCTGAATTGGGCTGCATCCGTCAAGCATTGCTGCCTCTTCCAGTGAAATTGGAATTGCTTTGATGAATCCGGCGAACATGAACACCGATAGTCCGGCTCCAAATCCAACGTATACAAACACAATACCAAACATATTTCCAAGCCCCAGCATATCCGTTACTTTTGATAATGTAAACATTACCATCTGAAATGGAACAATCATCGCAAATACAAACAGGTAATATAAAACGCTTGAAATCTTACTGTGAACTCTGGTGATCCACCATGCAGTCATGGAGGTCAGAAGAACAATTGCGATTACCGAACATACGGTAATAAATGCGGAACGTCCCGCTGCAGCAACCAGTCCGGTTCTTCCGATACCATTGATGTAGTTGCCAAGACCTGCAAATGTCTCCGCGGTCGGAAGTGCAAACGGTGCGTCACTGATATACAGTTTATTTTTAAATGAGTTCATCAGAACTAAGAAAATTGGAACCACAAATGCGATTGCCACACCAGAAAGAATCACTGTCATCACAGCTCCGGTACCTTTGGATACTTCCATTGTCATCGGCTCTTCATTTTTCTTTTTTGCTTTCATTAGCTCTCAACCTCCTTACGTCTTGTAAAGTAAAGCTGGGTCAGTGCCAAAATGCCGACGAGTACAAAGAAGATAACCGCTTTTGCCTGACCTACACCTTCCCATCCATTTCTGCCATAAAATGTACTGTAAATATCCAGCGCAAGCATGGATGTCTTCTTTGCCGGTCCGCCAGCTGTCAGTGCGTAGTTCTGGTCGAACAGTTTAAATGAGTTTGTCAGTGTAAGGAACAGACAGATTGTGATGGAAGACATTACCATCGGAATTGTCACCTTGAACAATGCCTGCAGTTTGCTCGCACCATCAATCTTCGCCGCTTCCACCAGTTCTGTCGGAATATTCTGAATACCCGCAATGTAAATGATCATCATGTAACCAATCAGCTGCCAGTTCATCAGAATCACCATACCCCAGAAACCATATTTCGGGTCAGCAGTGATTGTCACTCCGAATTTTGCAAGCACACCGTTGATGATCAGCTGCCAGATGTAACCAAGAACGATACCACCAATTAAGTTCGGCATGAAGAATGTGGTACGGAAGAGATTCGTTCCCTTGATGCCTCTGGTCAATGCGTATGCAAGAATAAATGCAAACACATTGACTGTGAGGACGGCTACGACTGTAAACTTCGTTGTGAACCAGAGTGCGTTCAAGAAATCTTTATTTGAAAATGCTTTGATATAGTTGCTAAGTCCGACAAAATGCGCATTTGTGACTGTTGTAAATTTACAGAATGATAATACAATTCCCATAAGAAATGGAATCACAAAGAACAGTGTAAATGCAATCAATGTCGGAAGAACAAAAAGCCAAAAATATTTTTTATATGCTTTCTCCATTTGTAGACCTTCCTTTTCTTTACAGGCTGTGTGTTTCAGACACGCCAGCCTTCCTACTCTGCTGCCATTTCTTTCTCTGCTTTCCAGTCAGCAACTGTATCTTCTACAACCTGATCCCACTTTTCGCTGCCCGTTGCATATTGGAGAAGTGCTGCTCCATAGTTGTCTTTGAAGGTCTGACTCGGGAATGTCTGGAAATCCCATGATACAGAACTCAGGTCTTTGTCACTCATATATCTGATTACTTCTTTTGCTAACGGGTCTGCCGGTGACTCTTCTTCTGAGAATGTGTTAAATGGTGTGATGAAACCAAGATCATTTGTTACCATTTTCTTTCCTTCCTCTGAGCTGAATACCCATTTTACAAAGTCAAGAGATGCTTTCTGGTCCGCCTCTGATGCTTCACTGTTTACTGAGAAATAGTTCTCTGTACCGATACAGATTCCCTGAGACTCTTCATCGTCCATACCTGTGTAGATTGGAAGGAATTTGATATGATCTTCTGTTACGACATTTCCATCCACCTGACTGATCTGTCCCCATGCCCAGTTACCGTTCTGTACCATTGCCACCTTGCCTAATGCGAATTCTGACATGGAATCATCCACTGATTTTGATCCTACCATAGAAGGCTCTGTACAAGAATTATTCAGGTATAAATCGAAAATGTTTTTGAAGTTATCACTGTATTTGAATGAAATCTCATCTTCGTCTGTCACGTCTGCATCTTCGTATTCATAATGAATCGGAAGATTCATCAGATGTGTCTGCCATCTCCAGTCTTCACCGGGTGCAAAGGAGGTCGATGCAAATACACCTTCAATACCGAGCTGGTCTTTCTTTGCTGTCATATCTTCGGATACTTCTTTTAATTTATCAAAACTGTTGATTTCGTCCATTGATGCTGCTTTTGCTCCGTCAAGCGCGAAATATTTGTCCATGATCTCCTGATTGTAGATGATTCCGTATCCTTCTTCCAGATATGGGATTCCGTATACGCCGTCACCATCTTTGATTGCAAGATCCTGATCTAATAACATTCCGTAAATTTCTGAATCCGAAAGGTCTGCACAGTAATCCTTCCATGCGTTGTAACCGGTAGGTCCGTTGATCTGGAATAAGGTTGGAGCTTCTGATTTCGCAATTTCTGATTTTAAGGTCTGCTCATACTGGTTGGATGCCGCTGTTTTAACCTTCACTTCCACGCCGGTCTCTTCTGTGTATTTTGCTGCAATATTTTCCCACACTTCTGCAACTTCAGGCTTGAAGTTTAAATAGTAAACAGAACCTTTATCTGATTCTGCCGATTTCTTCGAGCCTCCACAGCCAACTGCAAGTCCAGCTACCATAGCTGCTGCTAATACTACGGATAACACTTTTTTCATTTTCATAATTTCTTCCTCTCTTTTCTTGAATCTTGTCTTGAACGGGTTGTCCTCGTTCTGTTAGATTCATTATAGGAGAGATTATTCACATAAAAAATAAAACAAATTCCAGAAACATGTTCTTTTTTCAAGATTCATGTTCCAGAATTTGTTTTCAGACAGTTATTCTAAATATTTTTCCGCCAGCTCCTCGCCGCCGTTCGCTTTCCACTCCTTAACAAAGGTATCAAAATAGGATACCGGCTCCTCCCCGGTCACGATTTTCATAAATGCAAGCACTTCCATATCCTTTAGCTGCCGCGACTGAATCCCCTGTGTCTCCTGCACATAGTCTTCATTGATGTAACGGACATTTCCTTTCTCAATCAGCTGCACTGCCTGTATACGGGAAGCGTAGGCTGACCATGTCTCACCTATCACCGTTCCATCCAGATAATGCTGGCACTGGGTTAGATATGCACGCTCCAGACCGTTTAACTGGCTAACGCTCTGCGTCCCCTCCAGCGCAGCTGCCATCTGACTGGTTGTCAGGAACACGGCATCACTGTAATCACAGTTAATGACCAGCGGTCTTGCTGTAATGTCCACACCGGTCGCATAATCTTCAATCTCTTTTGACGTTTCTTTATAACGCGCATAATCAAATAATGCAGACATCATCTTCACGGCAATTTCCGGATGCTCATACCCCTTTTTCACAACAACATACTTTGCACTCTGATAGGGCACATATGAGTTCACGATTCCATTTTCATCTGTGATCAGATACGGTACCCACACCGCATCCGGATTCGATTCCAGCACAGTCCGCAGCGGATTATTCGGTGCCCACCACCATCCAAAAAATGCACCGCACTGGTTATTCTGAATCAGCTCCCCAATTTCTGTTGGCGTCCGCATCATATAATCTTCATCCAGAACGCCTTCCCGGTACCAGTCTGCAAGACAGGCAAGCGCTTCTTTTGTCTGGCTGCTCGTCGAGCCATACTGCCAGCTCCCGCTCTCATCCTTAATCCAAGTCTGCGGATATGCACCAAATGCAGCAAAGACCGGATCCATAGAATAGTTTGCATTTTCCTGTCCGACCAGACCTGCCGTACTCACAATTCCAACATTCTCCTGCCCGTCGAATTTATTCGCCCGGAATGCAAGCAATATCTGTTCCACATCGTCCACCGTCTGCGGCTCCCCAAGTCCGAGACTCTTTCTCCAGTCATCGCGCAGCCACAGAAGACTGCACCCCGGATAGACCTGCGTGGATGGGATTGCTTTCATTTCGCCGTCAAATATAACCGAGTCCAGCAGCCCGTCTCCATAGCTCTCGTAAACGCTCTTAATCAGAGGTGTCGCACAGTTCTCGTACGCGGTTGTCAGGTCCGCCACCAAATCGGCTTCAATCAGCTTCGTCAGATAATCATAGTCATTCACGACCATGATATCGGGCATATTTCCTTCGATGACCATACGCCGGATCATCAAATCATAGTTCTCATCTTCGGTTGCTTCCAGAACATCCTCGTTCTGAATATTCAGCTTCTCCTTCAGATAACGGGTGTACGCATTGTCTTCATATGTATCCCCTTCCGGCATGTTTGAGTTGTGATCGCCGGTCATTTTGCCTAATGTATATGTGACTGCTTCCGGATATGCCGCCATCGGTGTGGTCGCTGCTTTTTTCCATGCCGCCGAGGCCTGCATCTGATTCTCATCCCGTTTTGCGGATTCGTTTACCGACCGAAGATACAGCAGTCCGGCAAATGCCAGAACAGCCCCCGTAAATATGAGTGCCGCCGTCACATTCCAGCGTTTTGATTTCCTCATACCGTCACTCCCCCTTTGCCGATTTTGGAATACGAAGGGATATCGTGGTCCTCTCATTCGGAATACTCTCCACTGAAATTTGATATTCCTCACCGTAATGCAGACGCAGCCGGTCATTTACATTCTTGACACCGTAGCCCTTTGCATCATATTCCAAGATTTTCGCCGATTCCTCCTCATCCATTCCGACACCGTTATCGGAAATGGATATCAGAATATCCTTTTCGTTCTGTCCGATTGTAATCCACATCTGATGATCCGGATCTTCCTTAATATCAAGACCATGCTCCAGTGCATTTTCCACAAACGGCTGGAATATAAGTGCCGGAATGTAGTACTCATATACGCTCTCATCAATGTCGTAATGTACGATAAAGCTGTTATCATGCATACAGAGCTGGATGTCCAGATACGACCGGATATTCTCCACCGCATTTCGTATCGTATTCATCGTCTTCCCGCGGTTAAGCGTTGTCCGGTAAAAGGAAGACAGTGTCAGCGTTATCCGGCTGATTTCCTGCTCATCCGCCTCGATTGCTTTCCAATTGATCATCGACAAAGAATTATAGAGGAAATGTGGATTGATCTGCGCCTGTAGTGCTTTCATTTCAAATTCCTTTTGGGAAATCTTCGTCTGATAATTTTCCTGAATTAATTCCTGAATCCGCTTCATCATATGATTATAGCTGCGGATCAGACTACCGATTTCATCCTCTCTGGTCGAAGTAATACCCACCTCCATGTTATCACTGTCCACATTCTGGATGTCCTTCGTCAAAAGCTCAATCGGTTTGGAAATATAATTGGCAAAAAATCCACCCAGAAGCAAAATTATCACAACACAAAGCAAAATCCGAAGCAGAATATCAACCACGGTTTTCCACGATCCACTTCCAATACTTTCCTTCGGTGTGTAGTAGCTGACCTTCATCCCCAGCTCCCGTATTTCCTCATCCACTGTAATATAGGAATCTGCCTGTTCCTTCGAATATGCCATTCCCTTCTTTTCGTAATAATTCCAGATTTCCTCATCGCCTGTAACTGTCACACCATGCTCATCAATCGCAAGCTGCTCAAAGCTCTGCAGCAGCGACTGGATGTTGCACGTCACTACCAGATAGCTTTTGATATCTTTATAGCTCGGCATCTCCCGGATGGCAATCATACTGATACCCTCATCGTCATAGACCCACGTAAAGGTTCCGCTTTTTGCCGCCTCCACCTGCGGATACCATTCCTGCTGTGTCAGCTCACTGAGCGGCTGCGTCTCTTCCCCGAAGGACTGGGAAATGTTTTCTGAGTAGATGGTCACCTGCCGCATGATCAGATTCTGAAATTCCAATGCATTGATTGTGTTGCACACTTCCTGATAGAATCCATATCTCGTCGTTTTCTCATTCGGATCACATTCCAGAAAATTAATGACATTCTGGTCATACACAAAATAGTCCATCATCTGTTCACAAACCGCTACCTGCGACACCACCGATGCCGTTGCCTGCTGCAGCGAATTCTGCATATCCGTCTTTCTGTTTTCCATAACGGTATTATGTGCATTGATTGAAAGCGTAGCTCCCAGCAGCGCAATCGGAACTAAGCCGACAATTCCCAGCAGAATCATCAGCTTCGTTCTTATCTTTAGAGAATTAAATTTCTGGATCAGTTTATTCATCTTTCAGTTCTCCCTTACGGAACTGCTCCGGTGTACACCCATAGTACTCACGAAAGCTCTTGATGAAATAGGATACATTGGAAAAGCCTGTCTCCTGACAAATCTGCACGATCTTCATGTTCGTTTCCGCCAGCCGCTTTTTTGCCTGCTCAATTCGATACTCTTTCACAAAGCGGCTCAGGTTCTGCCCCGTCTCCTTCTTAAAAATGTAACTGAAATATCCGGGTGACAGATAGACCTGCTCCGCAAGAATCTCAACGCTGATATCCTCGCTGTAGTGAGCGTAAATATAGCTTTTCGCACGTTCAACTTCATCTCTGGAATTTTCTTTTGACTCATCAAGCCGCTGCTCGAAAGCCTCGATCATAACTTCGATTTCTTTTAACACCTCTTCCATCGACTGCAGCTCATAAATCTTTTGAATCGATTCTTCCAGCGAACGCCCCTCAAGATGCTGCTGCGAATACAATTCCTTCACGAGATTTGAAAATAGGAACTTTGTATAAATCTGCGAATACTTCTGAAAGCTCTTCGCACTCTTCTTCAGCCCCTTGAAATGTTCCTGTAAATGGATCAGATCATTGAGATGAATGTCCTCAATCATATATCCGATCGAATCATTCATGAACTGTTCCGCCGATACATCCTCTGCCTTTTCCTGTGAAAGAAACACACGGTCATCCTTCCGGTAAAATTTATTTTCCATCAGCATATCCAGATCCTTAAAGGCTTCCGGCATATCATGGATAGAATCTAACCGGTTTCCCGCTGCGACATAGAATTTTTCTCCGTATGCACGGCTCAAAACCTCACAGATGTGTTTTGCAAATACCGGATAGTCGCACTCACTCTTTAGCAGACAAAGCTCCCGCTCCGGACTCAGATTCAAAAAATCCACCTTCTGATTTAATTCTTCACACAATTTTTCCTGTGCCGAAAACTCCTGCTCCTCGAAAAAATTATCGTCACTTTCAATCAGAAAAAGTGCCCGTACCTTTTCCCATTCGCTGATATCCACGCGCTCCCTGATTTTTTCAAGCAGCTCCGCTGTCCCCTGATAAATATATTTTCCAAGGAAATAGCGTTCCAGATCAACCTGCGTCTCCTGCGATGCCTGCTCTCTCTCCTGCCGGTCCGCGATCTTGGCTTTCAGCTTATCAAAGGTACTGTGAAATTCTATCGGATCCACCGGCTTCAGGACATAGTTTTCCACGCCAGACTTTATCGCCTGCTTGGCATACTCAAATTCCCCATATCCACTGAAAATGACCATCTCAATATCCGGCTGCAGCCCGCGGGCCTGCTCCACCAGCTCCGTACCTGTCATGAACGGCATCTTGACATCCGTAAACAGAATATCCATGCGCTCTTTTTTCAGCATTTCCAAAGCCTCTCTGCCATTTGCCGCCTCAAAAACAGTCAGTTCCTCTTTGCGATTTCCCAATAAAAATTTGATTCCGTTTCGCTCAATTCGCTCATCGTCTACAATCAATACCTTCATAAAGTCCTCCCCCTGTTACATACTGCTTGTGTTTTCATTGTACTTCCACTCTCTGCTGCCTGACAAGCTGTTTTTTATTTCGTTGAGAAAGTTTGAATGAAAATACAGTGTGCCATGCAGACACATGCGCCTTCAAAACTTTCTCAACGAACCGGAAATTACAAGTTCCAGATATCCCGATTATACTCTCCAATCGTTCTGTCCGACGAAAAATACCCGGCCTTACTGATATTGCAAAGCATCTTCTTTGCCCAGCCCCTGCGGTCCGCGTAATCCTTAAAGGCCTGCTCTTTTTTCATTCTATAATCTTCGAAATCAAGGAATGTCATAAACCAGTCTTTATTCAGCAGTTCTTCTCTCACGTGATTTAGACACGCTTCATCTCCGACCTTCTTCATTTCCTCGCCAGTTAAGAAGTCGACCGCATTTCTTAAAATAACATCTCGCTCGTAGAAGTCTCTTGATACATAATCACTCTTCTGATAATGTGCGATTACCTCCTCACTGGACGCGCCGAACACGTAAATATTTTCATCTCCGACAAGCTCATGAATCTCTACATTTGCTCCATCATCGGTTCCAAGTGTGACCGCTCCGTTTAGCATAAACTTCATGTTACCGGTTCCGCTGGCTTCTTTGGATGCAAGCGAAATCTGCTCGGAAATGTCACAGGCAGGGATTAACTTTTCTGCCAGTGTCACATTATAATTTTCAACCATCACAACATTTAAATATGGACTTACTGCCGGATCATTATGAATGATTTCCTGCAGACAGAGAATCACATGAATGATTTCTTTTGCGACCACATAGGCCGGGGCTGCTTTCGCGCCAAAAATAATTGTGATTGGATGAGCCGGAAGCTTCCCGGCTTTAATTTCCTGATATTTACAGATAGCATACAATACATTCATCTGCTGTCTCTTGTACTCGTGAAGTCTTTTCACCTGAATATCAAAGATTGCATTTTCATCCAGTTCAATGCCATGTGCCTCTTTCAGATATGCTGCAAGCATTGTCTTATTTTCTTTCTTGATTGCAAGCAGCTTATCAAGTGCTTCCTCATTATTTATCAGTGCTTCTAACTTTTCAAGTTCCATTGCATTTTTCTTGTATCCATCCCCAATCCATTCCGTAATCTGGTTTGCAAGAATTGGATTACACTGCAGGAGCCATCTTCTGAATGTGATACCATTGGTCTTATTATTGAATTTCTCCGGATAAATCTTGTAGAAATTGTTGAGTTCTGTATCTTTCAAGATTTCCGTATGAAGAGCTGCGACACCATTTACACTGAATCCGTAGTGAATATCCATATGCGCCATGTGTACAATGTCATTGCGGTCAATAATAGTCACGCTCTCATCCTCATATTTTCTTCTTACTTTATCATCCAATACTTCAATGATTGGAACCAGCTGTGGAACAACTTCCTTTAAATAATGCATTGGCCATTTTTCCAAAGCCTCCGCAAGGATGGTGTGGTTTGTGTATGCGCAGGTCTTAGATACTACTTCAATTGCCTGATCCATTTCCATTCCTTTTAATGTAAGAAGACGTATCAGCTCCGGAATAACCATAGACGGGTGTGTGTCGTTGATCTGGATTACTGCATAATCATATAAATCATAGAGGTCGCTGCCCTTCTTCTCACACTCTTCAATTATAAGCTGTGCCGCGTTGCTGACCATAAAATACTGCTGGTAAATTCGAAGCATTCTGCCCTTCTCATCACTGTCGTCCGGATAGAGGAATAAGGTCAGATTCTTAGTAATATCGTCTTTATCAAATGTAATTCCGTCATGTACAATATGCTCATCCACGGTATCAATATCAAATAGTTCTAATTTGTTGGTTCTTCCTTCATAGCCCGTGATTGCAATTTCATACATTCTTGAATTCAGGCTGAAATTCTTGAACTGGACCGGATAACTCTTCTCTGTTTTTATGAGCCAGCTTGGATTTTCGATCCATGGATTAGCGATTTCCTTCTGTTTGTTTGCAGCAAATTCCTGCTTGAACAGCCCCAGATGATAATTCAGACCGATTCCTGCGCCTGTCAGATTCAGTGTTGCAATTGAATCAAGGAAACAGGATGCCAGTCTTCCGAGTCCTCCATTTCCAAGAGACGGCTCAACTTCGATTTCCTCGATGCTGCAAATGTCTTTGCCGTTCTTCGCAAGAACATTTCTTGCTTCCTCATAGATTCCAAGGTTAATCATGTTATTAGATAACAGTTTACCAATCAAAAACTCTGCGGAAATGTAATAGATTTTTTTCTTACCTTCTTCTCTCTGACGGATTTTTGCCTCACTCTGTGTTAAGGTAAGAAGTGCTTCATAAACTTCTCGGTCCGTACTGTCTGCAATATTTTTTCCTAATAAATCATTCAATCTCATTTCTAAATTCATAATGGTGTATTCCTTTCTTTTTGATTGCTTTCCATTGTTGCCCTGCTTCGTCCAAAGCGATTTTTGCAATTTTCTATTCAGTATTATACAATCACTTTTTTATTATTTCTTGCATAATCATACTGCTTTATAGTACAATACTATCATACTTCACAAGTAGCCATGGGGACGGTTCCTATGGCTGCTGTCACATTGACAACTATATCTCACAGCAGAGGTGCATCCATGAATATCAACGAATACCAGCAATTACTGGAAGATAAAATCCATACCGATGATAGTTTTCCCTATAATACATATTTATGTACCATTCCACTCGATTTTTCCTGTGTACCGATACATTGGCACGATGAAATCGAACTCATTATTATCAAAAAAGGGCAGGGGTTTGTCCATGTGGATCTGGTAGCATATCCGGTTTTTGCCGGCGATATTGTTTTCGTTCTGCCGGGGAAACTTCACTCCATCGAGGAGGATGCCGGCCACAAAATGGAATATGAGAATATTCTCTTTCGGAAAAAGCTCCTCATTTCCGAGAAGGATGATCTCTGCGCAAGTGCCTACCTGCAGCCGCTCTTTCGCGGAAATCTGCTGACAGACTGCTATATTCACTCTTCTCTGTCATACTATGAAGAAATCCGGGCTGTCATTCAATCCATTGACGATATGTGTTCCACACACCCTGCTGGATATCAGCTGGCTGTCAAGGGATATCTTTATCAGTTCTTTTTCATAATAGTCTCGAATCACAATAAAAAAGCCCCGCGTAATACGGAGCAGAAAAATCTTGATAAAATTAAGTTAATTGTAAAATATGTAGAAGAACATTATGCCGAGCCAATTACATTATCCGAGATGGCATCACTCTGTTATTATAGTGAATCTCATTTCATGAAATTCTTCAAACAGCAAATGAAGGAAAGCTTCGTCTCATATCTCAATAACTATCGGCTGACGATTGCCGCCAGACTGCTGACAACCTCGTCTGCTTCTGTTCTTGATATTGCAAATATGGTTGGCTTTGATAATGTCTCTTATTTTAACCGGATATTTAAGAAGAAATATGGAATCACACCAAAGCAGATGCGGTAAGACAAGGGAACGACAAGGGGACGGTTCTACTGTCTGATTTTGCTCTGCAAAAATCGAACAGTAGAACCGTCCCCTTGTCTTACAAAATTGTAATCGAGAATGTATAAGCCTTCTTCTCACCCGGTTTAACCGTCTGCACATTTCTCTTCTCTTCAAACACGTCACTCTCATCACTGCAGGTCGAGAGTCCCACCCACGGCTCAATCGCCACAAATGGTCCGTCATTTGCCGTTGACCAGAGAATAATATATGGGAAATCTGCAAAATCCAGCTCCACACCCACTTTATTTTTCTTCGATAAAAGCTTGATCTTTCTAGACTGTAATTCGTCTAAGATAATTGCATCCTTATGGAAAAGTTCATGTTTTAAATCCATTGTCCTTTCATGACTCAGGCACGGTGTTCTGTGCTCCACATCAATCAATCCCGTCTCTGTTACAGGTGTAGGGACAGTACAGTTTTCTTCCTTTTCGAATTCCACATAATAGTCACTGTAATCTTCCCCCTCTGTCAGTGGACAATTAAATCCGGGATGACCGCCAATGAAAAATGGCATATCCTTTGTTCCCGTATTCTCCACCCCGTAAGTCACATTGACCGATTTTCCAACTAGTTCATAATAGGTTGTCAGCTTATAGTCATACGGAAATTTCTTCCATGTCTCTTCATTGCTCTCAGTGGAAAAATGAATGGTATCATCACTCATTCCATCAAATGTAAAATTAGATTTTCTCACAATTCCATGACGTGGCATCGCGGTCTCCAAGCCATCGCCAATCTTTGCCTTGTCATCGCGGATGCTTCCACAAATCGGGAAAAGTACCGGCGCGGTTCCACTCCAATAGGCCTTATCTCCCTGCCAGAGATATTCTGTGCCTTTCTCATCTCTGATGGAAGAAAGAGTTCCTCCGAAATCCGTAAATCCAACCTCTAAATGTCCATTTGATAATGTGTAATTCATGTTTTTTCGTCCTTTCTTATTTGTTTGTCTTCTTCACTGCTTTTTTCGTGGTCTTTTTATTCAATCCTTTTTTCTTACAAATATCTTCCAGACAGCATTTATCACAATATGGCTGGGTACGCGCCGTACAGACTTCCCTTCCATGATAAACGAGGCGATGGCAGAAATCACTGCCCTCTTCCGGCGGAATAATCTTCCAAAGCTCCATCTCTACCTTCTTTGGCTCCGTCACACCGCTGACAAGTCCCATACGGTTCGTCAGCCGGATACAGTGCGTATCTGTCACGATTGCCGGTTTTCCATAGACATCTCCCATAATTAGATTTGCACTCTTGCGTCCAACACCGGGAAGCTTCATCAGGTCATCAAAATTATCCGGTACTTTTCCATCAAATTCTTCCTGAATCATCTTCATACATGCACTGATGTCTCTCGCTTTACTTTTCCCAAGTCCGCACGGTCTTACAATTGCTTCGATATCATTGACATCTGCCTCTGCGAGTGCCGCGATGGAAGGATACTTTTCAAATAATCCTTCCACTACGACATTTACCCGCGCATCCGTGCACTGTGCCGCGAGTCTGACGCTCACTAAGAGTTTCCATGCATGGTCATAATCTAATGTGCATCCTGCATCAGGATATTCTTTTTCTAATCTCTGTATTATTTCTAGTGCAAGTTGTTTTTTTGTCATCTGCAAATCCGGTCCTTTCTCTGTCTGTAAATTCTCTTTTTTTATTTTATACATTCTCGAATTATAGCACAATATTATTAACAATCAATGCGATTCCCGACAGAATCAGCATAACAATTACAATTTTTTTAATCACCTTATCATCTAAATGTTCATTGCTTTTTATTCCCAGATAAACACCCAGAAGCATCGCAGGGATCAACAATACTGCCTGTTTCAGAAAATCAAATGTCAGAATTCCCATTATAGTATATGCGGCAATACGAAATGCATTTTCTATAATAAATACCATACAAATATTTCCGCGAAATGCTTTGGTGTTGTCTGTGACACGCCCAAGGTACGCTGCCAGAAGTGCACCAATACCAAAAAGTCCGCATAGTGCACCGGAAAGAAGTCCTAACAACAGCAGTATAAGCGGATGACTCTTTGTCTTCTTCTGCTTCATTTCCCGAAACAGCATCTCAATTCCAATTCCGATAATGACAAAACCAAACACAATCTTGATGGACTGGGCATTTACATTCTTCAGCAGGAACATTCCCGGAATGTCACCAATTAAAACGAGTGCAGTAAGTGGCAGACAGACTTTCCAGTCAATTGCTTTCCGTTCCTTCCATCCAATAATCAGGTTGCTTGGATATCCTAACAGCAGCTCTACCGGTGAAATATTGATATTATTCACACCAAAACTTAAAATAGACGTAAAAACAAGGGTGTTTGCGAAACCACAAAGACCCTTGATGAAAAATGCACATATTGTTGCAATAATCCAATAAATCATTTTCCCTGTTTCCTCTCTTGTAAACTAACTCTATTATACCATTACTGGGTAACTTCGGCAATTGAATACTAGCAGATTATCGCCATATCTTCTTTATTGTTTGCTGCTTTTTGGTTATTGACATATGTTAATAATGCTGTATAATAGGTTTTAGAATACAAAATAAATTCATAATCAAAGGAGGATTTCCAAACATGGCAAGACCTAATAAAAGCCGTTTCGTATGCCGCATGCCCGGATATCAGAAATTCCATCCGGAGAATCGGCCCGAACATCCCATTACCATCCTCCTTACTATCGAGGAATATGAAGCACTCCGCCTGATTGATTACGTGGGGAACAGCCAGCAGGAAGCCGCAGCTCAGATGAATGTCTCGCGAACAACCATTCAAGTGCTCTACGCAGAAGCCAGAAAAAAACTGGCGCGCTTTCTTGTAGAAGGTGCCAGCCTGCATATTCAGGGCGGCAATTATGAATTGTGTAATCAAACAAAATCCTGCTGTGACAGCAAAAAAGAAAAAGGAGAATCAACTATGAAAATCGCAGTAACTTATGAAAATGGAGAAATCTTTCAGCATTTCGGACACACAGAACAGTTTAAAGTATATGAGGTAGAGAACGGAGAAATCAAATCCTCTGAAATCGTTGATACCAACGGACAAGGGCACGGCGCATTGGCAGGCTTTTTATTCGGCGGCGGTGTCGACGTTTTGATTTGTGGCGGTATCGGCGGTGGTGCCAGAAACGCACTTGCAGAGGCAGGCATCGAATTATATCCCGGAGCTTCCGGAGATGCCGACGCACAGGTAGCTTCCTTCCTTCAGGGAAAATTGCAGTTTGATCCGAATACTATGTGCAATCATCATTCACATGAAGAGGGACACTCTTGCGGCGATCATGGATGTGGAAGCGATAGCTGCCACTAAGTATTTTTCAGCCGAAAAGAGGCTGTGAAATTTTTTTGTAAATTAAGATATCCAAGGTCTCCTATGATAAAATAAAATCATAGGAGGCCTTTTATTATGGCAAGAAGGGAAAAGACACCAGTACACAGAAGTACAAATGACCGACATTATTGAATCTGATATTTTTCCAACATTTGCTGTAAAAATTCGGCATCACTTACCAGTCTTGGAATCTGCTCAGATTCCCCGGCTTCCCCCATTGCAGCTATCAGACATGACAGCTGATTCTTCTCTTTCTCGGCGGCTTCCTTCCTTTTTTCAGCAGCTTCCCTCTCTTTTTCAGCGGCTTCCTTCTCTTTCTCAGCAGCTTCCTTCTCTTTTTTAACTGCCTCCCGCTCTTTTTTTATCATCTCCAACTCCGCTAACTCTTCTGCAAATAACTCCTTAATTGCATCGCACATATACTTTACCTCCTTCATTTTTTCCCAATTGCCGCGCATGATTGCATCCATGGCTGCAGCATACTTCTTTGATGACTTATGCTTTTCATACTCATTACATATGTAACTGATTTCCTGTTCCGATGTGATATCTGTCCGAAGACTTCGAATCCACAGATTCGCTTCAGCAGTGAGTTCCTTTGTAACCAATAGTTGAATCAGAATCGGATCGCCTTCCAGATAGTAGATTCCCTTTTCCTTACGATGTGCCTTTATTCCCCGACACGCTTCCAGATGCTTGATTACTTTCCGTGGATATTGATTGCACACAATTGTAATCGTCAGTTCTTCTGGATCTATCACACTGATTTTCTCCGTATCTGACTGATAAAAACAAGCATATCCATAGACCTTGTAAAAATCATTGATACTAAATGAATCTTCCGGACTTTTGTACTCGATGATATTATGTTTTCGAAAAATCCTTCCAATGTTTTTCCTGATTGCAATATCTCTTATTTTCTTCACAACCAGAACATCAATCTGCATTGGCTTGCTTCCAAGCAGATGCTCTTCTTCGAACTCCAGATTCTCTGACTCTTCCTCCAGCTCAATCTGAAGCGCCTGCGCAAACGCAGGATGCCACTGTACTTTTTTCTTTTCTTCCATACATTTCTTCCTTTCATTATAAGTATAGAATCTCCTCATTGCAACATGTTTTAAAGCTTTAATCTTTGATTGAATTTTCGGCGAGACGCCAGAAATCTCAGATGATTCTCCGAATAGAATTTCGGATGAATGTAAGTGTTACTATAACACATAGGTGTGAAAAAGACAACAAAAAAGCAAGGAATACATTATGACTCCTTGCCTTTACTTACCGCCTTTTTTCAGTGAGCGGGCACTTAAACTTTTTGTAAGATTATACACTCTGATATTTTTTTGACATTTGCTATCTTTCTATGATGAACTGTTCGTCATCTTTCAGGTCTACCACTGTACAGTCATTGGCATATGTACATTCTGGCAATATAATCATAGCTTGAAGTTCATTTTCTTTAGCTGGTAATGGACATAAGTGCCAGATAGCTGATTTCATCTTAATCATTGTTCCTTTTGGAACAAAAAACGCTTTGGTCAGGTCTGGCTTTGGCACACCTGCAGATGCAGGTCCTACATGCAAAATCATATCGTCATTTAGCGGGATAATTATCTCAGGGGTCGTTGTATGATACTCTAACTGTGTGATTTTCATTTCTGCAGGTTTTTTTACCATAATTGGAGAAAATCCAACTCTGGTCGTGTATGTCTCTGCTATGCGGTCTGGAAAAAAACGATGCAAATCTCCTTGGAGTGCATATCCTTCCGGATTTGTCATACTGTAGAAATCTCCAAATGGTGAAAATATATCGTGTGTCAATGGCTGTACTTTTATTATTCTCATTATCTTCTCTCCTTCAAAAACTCAAATATAATATCACGTACTTCTTTTTGATAAAATTTTGAATCTGCGTGATTTGCGTTCTTTATTAAATAAAGATCTGCCTCTACGTTTTCTTCCACTAATCCCTCATACAAAGTTTCGCTTTGTTTATACGGCACCACACAATCGTTAAGCCCATGAAAAATGAGAAACGGGGGTGTTTTATCGCTTACATATGTCAGTGGGTTCATAGCTTTTGCAACGTCTGTATGAGCAGGAATTTTTCCACCAACCAGTAACTCTTCTGGTGCAAGATCATGAAAAAGTTCTGGAACTGGATATAATGGTTTATTCTCAAAATCACATATTCCGTATAAAATAATACACCCTTGCACTTTACTGCTTATGTTCTTATATTGACCATGGTTCCACTCATCAACATCTCCAGCTGTCCCTGCAAGAGCAGAAAGATGTCCGCCTGCTGATTCACCCATAATAAAAAATTGTTCAGGATCCAGATTATATTTATCAGCATTGGCTCGGAGATATCGTATTGCTGCTTTCACATCTATAATCTGCGCCGGGAAAACAGCTTCGCTGCTGACTCTATATTCTATCGAAGCTACTGTGTACCCTTGCTTAACGTATGGTACCAATTCGCCGTTGAATTTGCTCTTATTTATCGCTCTCCATCCACCACCAATGATCCATATGATTAGCGGTCTCTTTTTGCTATTTTCATTCTGCGTCAATGGAAGAATCAAATCAAGTTTAAGGTTTTTTACCATTTCTCCAAAATAATCTGGCACTTGCGAAAAAACAACATCCGGAATCACCTTGATAACGTCTTCCTCAACTGATACATCTAGTTCTTTCTTCATAAGAACAACCTCACTTTATTATTCTGTCCAGTAAGAATCATCAATATTTTCTTCTGTAACCAGTTGATAAGGAACATCATATGCTTTTTCTATATCTTTTCCGTTCAAATAATTGTCAATTGCATCAACAACAGTTGTTGCCTGAAGACCTGCATCCTGAAATGATGTACATAAAATGCTCCCGTTCTTAATTCCTTCTAAAACATCTGCATCACCATCAATACCAGTAATCAAGATTTCACCTTCCAAATCCGTTCCTTCAATCGCTGCAAGCGCTCCTAAAGCTTCTTCATCGCAAATCGTAAATACTCCATCTACCGCTTTACCTGATTGAATAATATTTTCCATTGCCTGCATAGCTTCATCTCTGCTTCCGTTACAAAGTTTTTCTGTTACAATATTCATTTCAGGATACTTCTCGATAACTGCTCGTGCCCCATCCATACGTTTTATATTTGAATCCATACCTGCAATTCCATCCAACAGAACAATGTTGCCTTTATAATCAAGCTTTTCAGCCATATATTCCATAGCCATCTCTCCAGATGTTACATCATTGGACCCAACAAATGATGTTCTAATATCATCATTACATTGCAGGCAAACTTCAAAGCAAGGGATTCCTGCGTCTACACAAGCCTGAATTGCTGGAATTAATTGTTCCGCATCAAGAGGTACCAATACGATTGCATCCACGCCTTGTGAAATTAAATTTTCAACATCAGCAATTTGTTTACTGGTATCTAGTTCCGCATCTGTACTTACCACTTTTGCTGAATCTCCCCACTTTGCTTGTACTGCCGCCTCGAGTTTATCTTTTAATTTTGCTTGATATTCAATTGTAAATGAAAAATTAGAAAATCCTATCGTTATCTCTTCCCCACTTTGTTTTGTAGTCTCTTCTGAGTCCGTTTTCGAACCATCTGCTGCTCCATCCGTCTGTGCTGTGTTACCGCATCCACTAAATGCAAAGCATAATACTGTTGCCAATATAATTGCCAAAACTCTTTTTCTCATACCATTTCTCCTCGCTAAATATTTTAATTTTGTTAGTAGTGACTTTTAATCAACGTTAATTAAATGATATGTTAATATTAAACGATTCACAGTTTATTCAAATGTTATTTCACCACACTTTTATTGGTGAATCTTAAGATTTATCAGCTAGTGACAACAATTGCCCAGATAAAGCATATTTGCGTGGTGATATATGATAATATCTTTGAAATGCTTTATAGAAATTACTAATGTCCTTATATCCGACCATGATAGCAATTTCTTCTATTGTTAATTTTGTTTTTCGAATCATAATTGCTGCCCTCTCCATCCTTTTTTCAAGTAAAATTTCCGAAAAACTTTTTCCCTTTTCTTTACGCAGCAAATTGGAAATATAATTAGGATGATAAGAAAACTTCTCCGAAATATCATTCAGGCAAATATAATCTAAATGCTCAGTAATATACTGTACAATTCGATCTGCCAAACCATAATTCTCTTTTCTCGGCAATTCCATTCTATGTCTTCTTTCAATCAGTTTAAGCAGTGTCAAAAACAACGGTTTCAAAATGGATTGTATCCCATTCTCACCAAATGCATATTCAACAATCATTATTTCTATGATGTCTCGTATTGGCATATCCGTCTCAAATTTTAAGCAAATAAAAGATTCAGAAAACGGATTTAATTGTGGTTCAAGAAAGAAATTAAATATAGTAGCATCCGTTGATATCACCGACAAATATTCTCTAAAAAACGCTTCTTTCTTAATAAGAATTCCCACTATTATAATTTGTGGTTTTTCCAAGGACACATTTCCCTGCAATGCATATCCACTATTAGGTTGTCCGATATAACATCCACCTTCATTCACTGTGATTAAATTTTTTTCTTCCGCACTATAAGCCTGATAATCTCCTCTGTACGCAAAGTTGAAGAAAAAGAAATTCTGCTTATGAAATGTTTCTTTAAAATGCCTGCTTTTTAAAACACACACAATGATATCTTCGTCTATGTTCCCCGGCCAGCATGAAACGGTCCCGCCTTTTACGCTCGATGATTCCTTTCTATAATTCCAGTTTAAATCAGTAAACTCTACAGCAAGCTTTTCAATTGCACAATTTAAGATGTCATCCATTTTACAGGTTCTCCACAGCCGCACGCTCAACCAGCATTCCTTTTACGAATTTATTCGTAAACTTTTCAAAAGCCTCTGTCTCTTCTTCTGTAGCAGATATTGTATCTTTTTTCATATTAGCAAAGACTTTATTCGATAAATAATCAGGTAACAGCTCAGTCTCACTCTTTTGAAGCATATACATTGCCAATATTGCAATTCCCCATGAACCACCTTCACCTGCTGTTTCCATAACTGTTACCGGCGTATTTACAGCGGCTGAAAGATATCTCTGTGCAACTCCCTCTGTTTTAAACATTCCTCCATGTCCCATTATTTCATCCAACTGAACATGCTCATTCTTGCGCAGAATGTCCATCCCTATTTTGAGTGTTGCAAAACAAGAATAAATTTGAGCACGCATAAAATTTGCAAGCGAAAATTTTGCGTCTGCTCTTCTTGTAAATAATGGTCTTCCCTCATCAAACCCTGTAATATGCTCGCCGGAGAAATAATTATAAGTCATAAGACCGCCACAATCCATGTCTCCTTCCAATGATTTTTCAAATAATGATGGAAATATTATGCTTTTTTCGATTTGAATATCCATTGTTTTCAAGAATTCACTAAAAAGACTTACCCATGCATTGAGATCTGAGCTACAGTTATTGCAATGCGCCATAGCTACCGGTTTACCATCCGGTGTCATACAAATATCTAATTCCTTATATGCTTTAGAAAGATTCTGTTCTAAAACGACCATACCGAAAATACTGGTTCCGGCTGATACATTTCCTGTTCTTTGCCGAACACTGTTCGTTGCTACCATTCCCGTTCCAGCATCTCCTTCTGGTGGACACATTGGAATTCCAACTTTTAATTTTCCAGTAGGATCTAAAAGTTTTACACCTTTCTCAGTTAATTTTCCAGCAGATTCACCTGCACTTAACACTTTTGGCAATATATCTCTTAGTTTCCAACCGTATTTCTTTTCTTCTATCAATTGATTGAATTCACAAATCATCTGTTCATCATAGTCCTGTGTTTTCATATCAATCGGAAACATTCCGGATGCATCACCAATTCCAACTACTTTTTCACCGGTCAGCTGCCAGTGTATGTATGCTGACAATGTAGTAAGATAATTTATGTTTTCCACATGTTCTTCTCCATTTATGATAGCCTGATACAAGTGCGCAATGCTCCATCTCTGCGGAATATTGAATTGAAAAAGATTTGTCAGTTTTTCAGATGCTTCACCGGTAATTGTATTTCGCCATGTTCGAAATGGGACCAGCTGTTCATCGTTTTTATCTACAACAATATATCCATGCATCATGGCACTAATCCCTATTGCATCTATTTCTGTAAGTTCTTCATGATATTGTTTCCATACGTCATTTTTCATTTGAGCATATGCTTCTTGCAGGCCTGTCCAGACATCATTTAAATCATATGTCCAAACACCATTTATCAATTCATTTTCCCAGTCATAGCCTCCACTTGCGAGTACTTTATGATTTTCATCTATCAAAACTGCTTTAATTCTCGTTGACCCCAATTCAATTCCTATTGTTCTTTTTTTCATCGCTTTTTCCTCTTATAATTCCTTTAGCATCTGTTCTAATATATCTGCCGAGTCCTCCACACAACCTCTGCAGCTTCTAAGACGCGGAGCACCCAGACCGCCTCTTAACTCTCTACATATCACAGATGTATTTTCTTCTTTGAATCGTTTCTCAAATTTGCTGATGAAATCTGCTGATGAATTTCCTTGTTCATTCGCTTTTTTATCCAGCACATATTCAGCCGCAAGTACTGCTCCACATTTGATTTTTGCTCCTCCAGCCATTGGTGCGGCAGTTCTCACCGCTTGTCTGTCTGACATCCCTAATTCATCTGCAAATGCTGCCAAGACAGCTCCCGAACAGCTATAACCTTTCGCGTGAATTGAAGACGCACGTTCTTTTGCACTCACACTCATATTTTTAACCTCCTGCCATTTACTTTACAAATATTGTCATTATCAAAAATGCAATAATCGTCAAGACTGTATATATTGTTGTCGTTGTTGACATAAACTCATTTTCTTTTTTATCTTTTACATATACTGCAAGCATATATACTGGCGGCATGATATATGTAACTACTACTGCACTAACCAGATAAACATTGAGCGGTACGAATATCTGAATCAGCCATAAACTTCCAACTGCACATAAAACCATAATTAACATTCTAACCAATATCACATTTGCACTCTCTTTCACCTGCTTCCACGAGAATGACAAATTATATCCCATAACCACTAAAATCATTACAACATTTGCAGATGATGCGAGATTATATATTCTTTCAATTACCATACCAGCCTGACTATTCATAATTACTTCTCCAATACCAGTAAGTCCGGCTATCATACCTATCGCCAATGCAATCATGATTGTTGACTTCAACATATCTTTTACAGAATCCCTAAGCGTTCCCTGACCTTGTTCCATATTAAGACAACTCAGAAAAATCGGAAAAATAAATAATGCATGCCCCACATCTAATAACGCAAGGTATGAAATATTTCCCGCTCCAAATAATAATGTGAACATTGCATATCCAATCATGCCAGTTTCAAATCCGCTCAACAAATATGGATAACTAAAACCATGTTCTTTCACCCTTGGTCTCATAAAGATTCCGATTGCAAAAGCGATTGCATTCGTTGCAAAATTTACGCCTGCATATAGAATCGTCTCTATTCCATAACTTGCTGTGAAAAATGCATAAAACAGGACCAATGGCCATAAGAATTTGATAGAAAGTGTTTTAATTCCTTCTATTCCCTTGTCGCTCAGGATTTCTTTTCTTTTACAATAATATCCCAATCCCAAAATCAATATAATTGGTAATACAGTACTTAAAATTTTTTCCACAATATCCCCCTTATGTGAGCAGAGACACCGAATAGAATCCGATGTCTCTGTTTGGAGCAGATAAACAATTACAATCTGTTCTATTTACTTTTCATATAACTATTTTGATAAAGCTTTTCTGAAGATAGAAGCAACTTCCTCTTCGCTTGTTACATATACATCATGAGCATCTGGTCCCATGAACATATCAGGCATAATACTTCTTGCCAGTTTTGCAAGATCATCAGCTTCATCAGCACTCATTCCATAATCTGCAGGTTTTAAATCAGCAACATTACAAGCTTTCTTTAACGCTTTTAATGCATCTACAAATGCCATAGCTTTCTTATCCTCTGGCAGTGAATCTACGTCAACGCCCATTGCTTTTGCCATTTTTGCGTATTTTTCAGCATATCCCGGTTTATCTGCAAAGAATTCAAAGTATTCATCACAGATCAGAAGCAGACCAACTCCATGAGTAAGATCCTGGTGAGCTCCACTCATAGCGTGTTCCATTGCATGCTGAGAAACACATCCAGAAATAAACTGCGTATATCCACCGAGCATATTTGCAAACATTACTTTACTTCTTGCTTCAATATCATTTCCATCAGCAACTGCTTTTGGAAGGTATTCATTAATCAGTTCAACACCTTTTAATGCGAACATTTCATCTAATTCATTATCTAAGGAAGAAATATAACACTCAGATAAATGGAAGAATGTATCCAGACCCTGATATGCTGTAAATGTAGGTGGTACAGAAACTGTAAGCTCTGGATCCTCAATTACGATTTTAGGGAAGCAGTCTTCAATACCCCAACCGATTTTCTCGTTTGTTTCTTCGTTTGTTGTTACAGCCCAAGGATCAATTTCAGAACCTGTACCAGCTGTTGTATTGATTGCAACGATAGGAATAGCTCCATTAGTTACTGGCTGTCCTTTTGCTGTACCACCACCGATGTAATCCCAGATTGTTCCTGGATTTTTAACCATAACTGCAATCATCTTAGATGCATCAATTGGCGAGCCTCCGCCAAGTGCTACAATAAAGTCACAGCCTTCTGCTTTTGCAAGTGCTGCACCTGCATCGACAATTTTAACTGTTGGATTTGGAATGATTTTGTCATAAAGAACGTATGGTACATTCTGTTTGGCAAGAAGCGCTGTTACCTTATCAAGGTATCCGTATTTCTTTACTGAATTACCGTTTGTTGTTACTAAAAGTGCCTTTGTTCCTGGTAATTTCATCTCGCCTAATTCTGCAAGTCTTCCTTCACCAAAAATAACTCTTGAATCTAAATAAAAATTAAATGCTTTCATCTTTTTTCTCCTTTTCAATTTAAAATATTTATTAATTAGCAAAGAACTCAATTAACTCTTTTGCAAGACGTTTCGGTGCTTCAAGTGCAAGACTATGTCCACACTCATCAAAAATAATTGATTTCTCAATATTTGAGCACAATTGACTCATACACGTCTCAACTCCAGTGTTTGAAAATTCCGGAGCGCCAATACATAATACTGGCATCTCTAATTTATTTTCAGAAAGTTCCTTGTTAATTTTCGCGTTTGTTATTCCTGCACGATATGTCTCTAATGTTCCGCGCAGTCCACCTGGTTCTTTCAGTCGTCTTACCCACTCTGTGACAGCCTCTTCACCAAGTGCATTTGGATTCCACATCTCTGCTCTCATCCACCATTCCCAGAATTCTCTTTCTTTTCCTTCAATTAAGAATTCGGGTACATCTGCAATCCAGAAGAATGGTATATGCCATTGCCATGTTCCTCTATTTTCAATCCTTGCATTTAGGTTCTCTTCTATAAAGTAGCTTGACTCTTCCAATCCAAATCCCGAAAGAATTTGCTCTCCTATTACAAGTTTTTTCACATGTTCTCTTTGTGTAGCCGCAAGTACATATGCGTATTCAGCTCCTCGGTCTTCACCGTGAACATAATATTTATCGTATCCTAATCCCGCCATCAAATCCGCAAGATCTTTTGCATTACTTAAAGAATCGTATCCTTGTTCTGCTTTTGGTTTATCCGTATCTCCAAAACCTCGAAGATCTGGTGCAATCACTGTGAATTTTTCTGTTAAAATTGGGATTAATTTATACCAATAGAAATGTGTCTTAGGTGTTCCGTGTATTAATAATAATGGCTCTCCTTGTCCAGCTGTTACATAATGCATTCTTAAACCGTTAATTCTCGCTCTTGCATGTTTGACAGGATTACCTAAATGATCATAAATCTCCGGCATGGACTTGACCCTCCTTTTTCATTTATGAAGCGGACAAAAGGTCCGCCTCATTATTCGTTTTACAATTTCTTAGTTGTTGAAATATTCATCATCAGCATTATCTTTTGTTACTAACTGATAAGGTACTTCGATATATTCTTCAACGTCTTCGCCATGAAGTACTTTATATGCAGCTTCTACAACTTCTGAAGCCTGAAGTTTTGCATCCTGAAGTACTGTACAATCCAATTTACCATCTTTAACAGCCTGAAGTGCGTCAGAGATACAGTCAATTCCTCCAATGTGAATCTTGCCTTCTAAATCAGTTCCTTCAATCGCAGCGTAAGCACCGAGTGCCATTTCATCATTTTCACAGAAGATTGCATCAATCTGCATACCAGATTGAACATAATTTTCAATTGCTGTCATTGCTTCTGCACGATCCCAGTTACATACTGACTCCGCTGCAACTTCAATATCCGGATAGTCTTCAAGAACTTGGTTTGCACCTTCATGTCTCTTGATTTCTGAATCCTGACCTGTAGGTCCATGTAAATAAACAACATTGCCTTTGCCGCCCATTGCCTCTGCAAGACATTGCATCTCTAAAACTCCTGAAGATGTGTCATCTGAACCCACGAAAGATGTTCTAAGTCCGTCATCTGCTGTCTGCAGACATACTTCTAACAATGGAATACCTGCATCTACTGCGGCCTGAACTGCAGGGATCTGCTGCTCGGCATCAAACGGAACCATAATAATCAAGTCAACCTTTTGACTGATTAAATTGTCAATACCAGAGTTCTGAGTGTCCGAATCACTTTCACCATCAAGAACAACAAATTCCAGTTCATCTCCATAAGTCTTTTCTGCGTAATCAAGAATTTCATCTCTTAATTTTGCCTGATACTCAGCTGTTAATGAGAAATCAGAAAAGCCAATTGTGAATGTTTCCTTGTTTTCAGCTGCGGCACTTGTCGATCCTGCCCCTGCTGTCTCATTGGAGTTTTCTCCACCACATCCGGTGAGTAGTAAAGATCCTACCATCATCACACTAAGAATTGCGCTAATAAATTTCTTTTTCATTTCATTTCCTCCTTGAAATTTTTTATATTTGACGAAAGTTAATCTTTCGTTCAAATTCGTTTTTATGAATCCTTTCCTTTACTGAACTGGTCGATACACACAGCTCCAATAATGATGATTCCTTTCACGATCTGTTGAATATACGAAGAAACATTTAACATATCCAAGCCATTACTAAGAACAACCATAATCAATGCACCTACAATTGTTCCGTAAACGCCGCCTCGTCCGCCACTTGTGCTTGTCCCACCAATAACACCTGCCGCAATGGCATCCAATTCATATCCTGATGCTGCGTTTGGAGCTGCCGCATTTGTTCTTGATGCAAGTAATAATCCTGCAAGACCACAAAGTATGCCAGAGTAAATATATACAAAAATCTTAATTTTTTTTACGTTTATACCTGATACTTTTGCAGCATTCTCATTTCCACCTACCGCGAATATATATCTTCCTAAACTTGTTTTATGTAAAATCAACGCAGAAATAATACAGACTGCAATGAGGAATAAAATTGGTGTTGAAATAAATCCCACCGTTCCTCTTCCTATAAACTGAAAACTCTCCGATAAATCGTTGATTGGACGTCCATTTGTAAATAATAGTGTGGCGCCTCTTGCAATTGTCATCATTCCCATCGTTGCAATAAATGGATTTACACCAGTGTAGGCTACAATCAGACCATTCACCAAACCACAAAGCGCGCCAGCTGCCAGCCCAATCAGGATGACTACAATAAGCGGATACGACGGATCCGGATGAGCAAACGTACATCCAATAACTCCTGCAAATGCGATCATCGATCCTACCGACAAATCAATTCCACCTGTTACTAAAACCAATGTCATTCCCATTGCAACGATACCGCTGACCGATACCTGCCTTAGAATGTTCATCATATTACTAACTGTCATAAATGATTTCGAAAGAAATGATAAAATAATCATCATTAAAATCAAAACAAAGTAGATACCAAACTTTCTTAGGAAATTACCTAAGTCAAAATTTTTTTCCTTCACTTTTTTTCCTCCTGCTATACTTTGGCTATAAGATTCATAATCGATAATTGACTTATTTCTTCATGTTCTAATACTCCTCGGTTTTCACCGTCAGCAATAACCATGATACGGTCACTCATTCCCAATATTTCCGGCATTTCAGAAGAAACCATTATGACAGATTTTCCCTGACTCGTCAGTTCTTCAATTATTTTGTATATCTCTGCTTTTGCACCAATATCAATTCCTCTTGTCGGTTCATCTAAAATCAAAACATCCGGATTAGTTAAAAGCCATTTTGCAAGTACAACCTTCTGTTGATTTCCTCCGCTAAGTGTTCCGACTGCATTTGCGTAACTTGCAGCTTTGACTTTTAATCTGTCTCCAACTATATTTGTTTCTGTTTTTTCTTTTTTACCGTTTACAAAGCCTAACTTTGTAAGATTATTCAACCAAGCCATCGAAATATTGTTTCTTATTGGAAGTCCAAGAAAAATTCCTGTTCCCTTGCGATCTTCTGTCGCAAGAGCAATTCCGTTTTTAATCGCATCTTTTTCGCTACTAATTACAATCTTCTTTCCGTGAACAAATATTTCTCCTTCATATTTTCCCCGCATACCAAAAATGGTTTCTACGACTTCACTTCTTCCCGCTCCTACCAATCCATATATTCCAAGTACTTCTCCTTTATGGAGTTCAAAGTTAATATCTTTAAACAGTTTGCCATTCGTAAGGTTTTTCACCGACATAACAACATTGCTCTGACTATGGTTTTCCGTCACATATAAATCAGACAATTCACGCCCCACCATTAATCGGACTAATTCATCTTTATCAAGTTCCTTTGTAGCTTTTGTAGCTATGTACTCACCATCTCGCAAAACTGTAATCGAATCGCTTATCTGATATATCTCATTCAATTTATGTGAAATGTAAATAACGGCTACATTTTTAGCTGTCAATCTTCTAATTATAGAAAATAATTTATCTACCTCGTTGTCCGTAATTGACGATGTTGGTTCATCCATGATAATTAAATCAGCGTTAAACGAAACCGCTTTCACAATTTCTACCATTTGGGTTTGTGCTGTACTCAACTCTTTCATCTTAGCTGATGGTTTTATATCTGAAATTCCCACTTCATCAAAAAGCTTTTGTGCTTCTATTTTCATTTTTTTCTGGTCTACGAATCCTACTTTCGTTTTGAATTCTCTTCCCAGAAAAATATTTTCTGCAACTGTCATTTCTAATATTGGCGAAAGTTCCTGATGAATCATTGTAATTCCAACATCAAGTGCTTCCTTTGTGTTTCTGATTTTAATTTCTTCACCTTTATAAATGACTGTTCCTTCGTCTCTTGTGTACATACCAATCAGGATTTTCATCAATGTTGACTTACCAGCACCATTTTCACCTATCAGTACATGAACTTCTCCAGGTCTCACATCCAACTTGACAGAATCCAAAACTTTTACTCCCGAAAAGCTTTTACTTATATTAGACATTTGAAGAACATATTCATTGTTTGACACGTTTTCACCTCCACTATTCTATATATACAGCTTTTACAATGCAGACATCGCAAAAATTGCATGTACCTGTTCAGCTTCATAATTCATCATTTGATATTCACAGTTCTCCGGAATATACATTACTTCGTTTGGATGAATTTTAAAAGTTTCTCTGGTTTCTGTGATGATTACTGACAGATATCCTGAATTAACGTAAATGGCTGTCTGCCCCTGATGTTTTTCTGGATCGCTGATTCTACAGAAGTTCCCACCTCTCGGAAGAATGATTTCTCCGAAGTGGATGTACTGCGTACTGAATGAAAACTTCATCAGATACGGATTGTCATAACCATTTACAATGGATAACTTATCTTCTTCATGAGCAACTCTCAAATATTTAGGTTCTTTTCTATGTTCTTCATCTGCAACAGGCCAGCTGCCTAATCGATCAATCGTGCCCAAATATCTTGGCTGTTCGTATGCGGAATGCCCTTCATATAACCCCTGACCTTCTTGACTTCCACCACCAATCACTCTCCATTTTCCTGCCAAATCAGTTGGAAAAGTCTGTGTTCCTGGTTTTACCATATTCGGTGCTAAAGCAAATACCGCTTTCATTTTGTTATTGCTGAAGTTATATCCACCATGTGCGGCTCCATGAGGAATCAAAATTGATTCTCCTGCTTTTAATGTACAAGCTTGTCCAGAAAAACAATTCACTTCTGTAAGCTCTCCTTCTAATAAGAAATAACATTCATCACCTGGGTGATGATCTGCTGGTGAAAATTGTGCTCCCGGTGCAAGTTCATAATATCCTAGCGTTAATTTGTCTGTACTTATAAACAATGTGTTAAGATCACTGGATCCTAAAAACTCAATATCAGGATATGTAAAGTATCCGACTTGCTCTCTTCCGATTCTCATAGGTTGATCTTTTGGAACATTGAATGGATGATTTCCATGTACTATTCTTGCCATCTTTTTTCCTCCACTTAATTTTTTATTTATTTTTGTTAAGCTAACAATACTTCGTTTCGTTAAGTATGTCAATGGATTTTGATTAAGTTCTATTAAGTTTGTTTGTTTTTAATAAACTCCGCTTAATCTTTTTGGCTATTATTACTAATTAAGTTCTATTTTTTATGTTATTTTATATTTTATCTTAATTGACTTCTTAATGATTTAGTGCTATTTTATTAAGTATACTTTATGTTGTTAATTATTTGCTTAATTTTTTTTAATATATATAGGAGGATTTTATGACGAATGCAGACATTGCTCAAAAATTAGGAATATCCGTTACCGCAGTTTCCTTAGCACTCAACAACAAACCTGGTGTTTCAGACAAAACGCGAGAAAAAGTTCGCGTGTTAAAAAGTGGAGACTTCCATCAGAATTATATGCAACAAAATTTTACCATTCAGTTTATTGTTCATAAAAAGCACGGAGAAATCATTGATGATAAACCATTCTTCAACAATTTAATAGGAACTATACAACAAGAAGCCATGTTTCATAGTTATCAGTTAAACATCATTCATTATTCTAATGAAATGAATTTAGAAGATTTTGTAAAATCCATTTCTTTATCCAATATAGTAGGAACAATTATTTTGGCAACCGAAATGACAGAAGATGACTTAGCAATTTACAATCTTCTTTCTCAACCTCTGGTTTTGCTTGATGCTTCTTTCGATTTATCTGACTTTGATTCAGTAACAATAAACAATAAAGATGCAGTGTTTCAAGCCGTTGCTTATGCGTACAATCTTGGTCATAAGAGCATCGGATATCTTCGAAGCAGCGTATCTATCAGTAACTTTGATCATCGTTATGATGGTTATCGCTCAGCTTTAAGACATTTTGAATTAGAAGACTATTATCGACCATGTTTCTATTTGCACTGCAGTATTAACCAATCCTATGAAGACATGAAGCAAATTTTATCTTCCGAAGACATCGTTCTCCCAAGCATTTTCTTATGTGATCTGGATTATATTGCATTGGGTGCTTCTAAGGCTTTAATAGAAACTGGGTATCACATTCCCGAAGATATTTCCATTATTGGTTTTGATGATATCTCAGCAAGTCAGGTGTTTCAGCCTCCGCTCACCACGATTCATGTTAATCGAGATGATATCGGAAAAATAGCTGTTCAGGTACTTCACGAAAGAATCCAGAACCCAATGCAGGCACATATCACCACCCAAATATCCGCATATATTGTACCTCGAAGCAGCGTTTCCAGTTTATAATAGTTATTGTCTTATATGCTTAATGCTTGCAAAAAAGAAAGAAACAATATACTATAAAAGAGAAATATATGCATTTGGATAATAAGTTGAACTTTCGAGGTGACAAATATGAGAATTAAAAATAAAGAAATTGCAGAAAAACTAGGGATTTCCGTAACTGCTGTATCATTGGCTATTAACAATCGCCCAGGTGTATCTGAAGAGACACGGCAAAAAGTAATACAACTAATAAATGAAAGTCTCTCACTATCTCCCGCGCCACATTCTACTATAAATTATAGCGGAAATAATTCTGTTGGATCTATTCTTTTAAGTGTGCACAAAAAACATGGACATGTTATAAACGACAAACCGTTTTTTTCGAACTTACTCGAGACATGCCAACAAGAAGCAATGAAATCCAATTATGCACTCACAATTGCACATTATATACCTGGACAAAACATTGATGAATATATTGAATATATACGTTCTCTTAAGATTGACGGAATTGTTGTCATGGCAACCGAAATCGATAACGATGACTTATCTCATTATCGTTCTCTTAACATTCCGCTTGTTTTACTAGACGGCTCTTTTGATTTGGCAGATGTTGACTCCGTTGCCTTGGACAATCAGACAGCCATCTTCCGAGCATTTGATTATGGATATCAACTTGGACATCGCAACATAGGATTCTTGAAAAGTGAAGTTTTCATCAATAACTTCGGACATCATTTTGATGGTTTTATGAAAGGAATCCGCACCTACAATTTAGATGAATATAATCATCCCGTAATTGAACTTCCATGTTCAATTGAAGGAGCATACAATCAGATGAAAGAATTCCTTGCGAATCCGCCCGCTAATTTTCAGATGCCAACACTTTTTTTAGCAGATTTGGATTTTATAGCACTCGGAGCAATGCAAGCAATAAAGGAGGCCGGATATAGTATTCCAGACGATATATCATTTATAGGTTATGACGATGTGTCAGCCTGTGAGATTTTTGATCCACCATTGACTACCACCCGTGTGAATCGAATGGATGTTGGTCGCATTGCAACACGACGCTTAATTCAAAAGATGAACAGGACTGAGAATTATTACACTACTACTCAGGTTTCCTCTGAATTAATCATACGCAAAAGTGTGAAAAACATAAATAACTAAATATAAAAACTCCGTAAATAGCGTGGTATGATATGTACCCAATGTTCACTATTTACGGAGTTTTTTACTGTTTGCTTTTAATCAGTCAATGATTCGCCCAAAGGTCAATATCATTGCCTATATATAATCTCTCATCTGCCTCGCGTATCAATTTCATAATCGGTAACTTCTGTGGACATTCACCTTCGCAGGTTCCACAACTGATACAGTCCCGTGGACTGCTTTCTTCAATTGCCGGATAATATTTCATTCTTGTCATACGTGGATTATTAAATTGATTCAACATGTTCAAGCAAGCCAGTACTTCGGGAATCTTAATTCCTGCAGGACAGCCTTTGTCCGTACAATAGTGGCAACCCGTACAGCCTACCGGCTTTTTACTTTCTACCAATTTAGCAACTTCAGCAAGCATATCTTTTTCTTCTTCATTAAGAGGAATGAATTTTTCTCCCAGAATCTCACAATTTTCCTTCATCTGTTCTATGGTTGACATCCCACTAAGAACTGTCAATACCCCATCCAGTGATGCTGCATATTGAAGTGCCCAAGCTGACGGACTCCTAGACGGATCCGCTTTTTTTAACATTTTTCTCACTTCCGGATGTTCTGCAATCGTCGATAGAGTTCCACCTTTGACCGGTTCCATGATAATAATCGGTTTGTTATATTTCCTGCATATCTCATAGGTCTCGTAACTTCCGCCAACCGCCTTTGCGCCATCCGTGTTATGGTCATAATAATTCGCCTGTATCTGCACAACCTCGATTTCCGGATGATTTTTAAGAATCTTCTCCAAATTTTCCGGATAACTGTGAAAAGAGATTCCAATGTGCTTTACTTTTCCCATTTTCTTAAGCTTACGCATGAATCCCCACACATTCAGAGCGTCTACTCGCTCTAACGAGCCCGGATTTCCCAGTGCATGAATCAATTCTAAATCCATATAGTCGGTGCGCGCATCGCTCAGTTCTTTCGCAAATGCCTGCTCTGCTGCCTTGATTGACTCTAATGTTCCATCATAAAAACATAGCTTTCCAACAAGTATGTAACTTTCTCGTGGATACTTTTCCAGACATTTTCCAATCATCAGCTGTGATTCGACATAATGCCATGCAGAGTCAAAGTAATTGATTCCGTGTGCCATCGCGTAGTCAAACATTTCCTGACATTCACTTTCAATATATTCTCCGTCCTGCCCTTCCGGCAGACGCATGCAGCCAAATCCTAATTTTGGCAATTTTCGTCCAAATAAATTATCTTGTTCCATTCTTTTCCTCCCGTCAAATTCTATCTTCTTTGGATTTCACGATAAATCTTCCAGTGATACTTTCCGGATTTTGAGCAACCTCATCCGGCGTCCCGGTTGCAACGATACGTCCACCATCACTTCCGCCTCCCGGTCCCATATCTATGACATAATCTGCATTTCGAATCACATCCAAATCATGCTCTATGACAATGACAGTGGCTCCTTTCTCTACAAGCTTGTCAAAAACAGATAATAACATGCGCACATCCAAAGGATGGAGCCCAATTGTCGGTTCATCAAATACAAATACTGCATCTTCCTGCTGTCGTCCCATTTCCGATGCAAGTTTCAAGCGCTGTGCCTCCCCACCAGATAAGCTTGGTGTCTCTTCTCCTAAAGTAAGATAGCCCAACCCGAGATCGTACAGAATCTGCAGGCGCTGATGCACAGACTTCAAGTCCTCACTTGCTGCAAGTGCATGTTTCACATCCATATCCATCAGCTCCGGCAGAGAATACTCCTGCTCTGCCTTATTTACGCGTTTGATTCTATATGCTTCCTTCGCATATCTCGACCCTCTGCATTCCGGACACATAATCTCAACATCCGGAAGAAA
The DNA here is from genome assembly GCA_028694105.1 of Hespellia sp. Lineage (GTDB taxonomy): Bacteria > Bacillota > Clostridia > Lachnospirales > Lachnospiraceae > Hespellia. Next base: position 7,230 of record JAQUUC010000033.1, on the reverse strand, counting down.
CTGTACATCCAGACTGATGGTTCCTGTTCCATCACAGACCGGGCAGCGCAGCTTTCCTGTATTGTAGGAAAATGCACCTGCTTTCAGCTGCAGTTCTTTGGCTTTTGGCGTTTTCGCATATATTTTGCGCAGCTCGTCATGTACATTTGCATAGGTTGCTACGGTCGAACGTACATTAATTCCAATAGGTGTCGCATCAATCAATTTAATCTGACGAATTCCGTCTGACGTAATCTTTTTTACATGTCCCGGCAATTTTCGTCCCTCAAGTACAGCTTCCAAGGAAGGAATCAGGCTTTCCAGAATCATAGTCGTTTTTCCCGAACCTGATACTCCGGTAACTACAGTCAGTCTGCCTTTTGGTATATCAACTTCTAACGGCTTCACCGTATGGATCTTATCTGTGGACATCTGTATCTTTCCATAATGAAATACTTCTTCTGATGAAAGTCTGCTTCTTGCATAACTGTTTGCTTTCCCCGATAAAAATGGGCCGATTTGAGAAATGTGATTCTCTTCAATCTCCGGAACACTTCCTTCTGCAATTACCTGACCGCCATCGGCTCCCGCTTCCGGTCCCATCTCTACAATCCAGTCCGCTTCCGACAGAATCTGCGGATCATGGTCCACTAATATCACCGAATTACCATCCGCAATCAAGTCATGCATCACTCCGTTCAAGCCAATGATATTCGATGGATGAAGACCAATGGATGGCTCGTCCAGCACATAAAGGACTCCTGTTGTCCGATTGCGCACTGCACGGGCAAGCTGCATACGCTGACGTTCTCCGGTGGAAAGTGTGGATGACGCACGGTCAAGTGTAAGATAGCCCAGTCCAAGATCAATCAGTCTTTTTGCAACTGAGCGAAAGGAATCGCAAATCGATATTGCCATTACTTTCATATCATCTGGCATGGAATCCGGCACTTTTTCAACCCATAAGTCTAACTGGCTCAATGTCATCTGACATGCCTCGTCCAATGATATCCCACATAATTTGGGCTTTCTTGCAGCCGCGGAAAGTCTGGTTCCACCACACTCTGGGCAGATATCCTGCTTAAGGAATTTCGCTACACGCTTCATTCCCTTTTCATCCTTGACCTTCGCAAGAGAATTTTCTACTGTGTAGTTTGCATTGTAGTATGTGAAATCCATTTCTCCCGCCTGATTACTATTCTTTGACTTGTAGATAATATGTTTTTTCTCAGCAGGTCCATGGAACACAATCTCACGTTCTTTTTCTGTTAGTGCAGAAAACGGAATATTCGTGCGAACCCCCATCTCCCTGCATACATCTGTCATCAAGGACCACATCAGTGTATTCCATGGTGCAACCGCCCCTTCGTCAATTGTAAGGGTTTCATCCGGCACCAGTGTGGTTTGATCTACGGTCTGGACAATTCCTGTTCCGCTGCAAGTCCGGCATGCACCCTGACTGTTAAATGCCAGTTCTTCCGCACTGGGACCGAAGAAGTGCTCTTTGCACTCTGGACAGACTAGTTCCTGTCCTGCTGCAACAGCCACACTCGGATTCTGGTAATGTCCGTGGGAACAGCAATGACTGGCAAGTCTGGAATACATCAGACGTAAGCTATTAAGAAGTTCCGTCCCTGTTCCAAATGTACTTCGCACCCCGGGAACCCCAGGTCTTTGATGTAGTGCGAGGGATGCGGGAACATACAGCACCTCATCTACCTGAGCCTTTGGCGCCTGTGTCATGCGCCTTCTTGTATAGGTAGACAATGCATCCAGATATCGTCTGGAACCCTCCGCATATAAAACGCCCAGCGCAAGAGAAGATTTCCCAGAGCCTGACACTCCTGCAATTCCCACAATTTTATTTAGCGGAATATCCACATCCACGTTTTTCAGGTTATGAACCCTTGCATTTCTCACCTTAATTGCGTTTGGTTGATTTACATCCATTTTCTTTTTTCCATACTCAGACATCCTATCGTACTTCCTCTCATCCTATCTGATAAAATTGGTCGGCGTCCACGGTTCAATCTCGGGCAGTGACTGTTTTCCATTCTCTATATTTTTCAGCATCCATGCCATGTTATGCCCGAGTGTCCGCATTGTCTGCAGGCCTTCCTCGTCCCGCATCACATCCTCCGGTGAAAATCCGTGCACGCCGTTCCAATATTGTGAGGATACAATCGGCATACGATTCATAGTAAAATACTTATTCAAGCGTTCAAACGCAGCCGTCGTTCCGCCTCTCCTTGCGCTGACAACCGCTGCAGCCGGTTTAAATGCCAACTGATCTGCACCTGATGAGAAAAATGCCCGGTCAAGCAATGCACACAAAGCACCATTTGGTCCTGCATAATATACCGGCGAACCAATAACAATTCCATCCGCTTTCTGCATAAGAGAGAGCATTTCATTTGCCACATCATCATCAAACACACATTTTCTGAGATTTTGGCAGGCTCCACAGGCAATACATCCTCTCACTGATTTTTTCCCAATATGGAAAATCCGTGTCTCTATACCATTCTTTTCCAATGCTTTTGCCACCTCATTTAATGCGGTATAAGTACAGCCTTTTTCATGTGGACTTCCATTTATTAATAATACTTTCATAGGTTTTCAATCCTTTCTTTCCTAAAAATCAACTTCATCTGCTATTCTTCTATATTTAACTTGTCCTGTTCAGTAATCCTTCGTATAACCCGACATGGATTTCCAACTGCTATCACGCCTGCCGGAATGCTCTTTGTCACGACACTTCCTGCACCAATAATAGATCCTTCTCCAATGGTAACTCCGGGAAGTACTTTGACATCTCCTCCAAACCATACCTTATCGCATATATGTACGGATTGATTGATGCAAATCCCTTCTGCCCGCTCATCTGGATCAACGGCATGATTGACTGTATAAATACTTACATTCGGTCCAATTCGCACATTATTTCCAATCACAATTTCTGAATTGTCCATTAGAATGCTGTTGAAATTGATAAACACATTATTTCCAATCGTGATGTTACTACCAAATTCACAATGAAATTGTGGCATGATTCTTACATTACTTCCTTTTGATTTTAACAGCCTGCCAAGGAGTTCCTGTTGTCTTTCCACATCAGAAAGTGAAAGACGATTATATTCATCTGACAATATTGCTGCCTGATTATACATTTCAACCATAGGTGTATCAAAGATATGTGGTAAGCCCGCTTGTGATTTCTCATACTCTGTCATGATTTCATTTCCTCGTTATCTTATTATGTTTACTCATTTTTCATTCTACAATATAGTAAATTTTCATTTACTATATTGTAGCATATTTCGCAGACACATTTTGAATCATATCTCTGTTTGTATCTGTATCTTCACTATATTCTGCCTGGATATCTATATCCGTGTCCTCATCCGCGCCCAGTACAACTTGTCCCGAAAATGTCACCACACTGGACCAATATAAAGTTCCTTCCACACAAAATGTGTATTCGCCCATAGGAAGTTTGGTTCCATTATCATCTGTTCCATCCCATTGATATGTAACTCTTCCAGTACCAGGTGTGGCACCGGATACTGCATCAATTTCTTCTGATGACATTTCTGATGGATTTGCATGTTCCACCCATGTCGGAATGCTGTCCTCACGCTGAGAATATCCGCCAGTCGCTGTAAAACTGCTGACGTATAGTGTCCGTACTACATTTCCCTCATTATCTTCAATCCAAACGGCATACTGATTGGTTGCCTGCGTACTTTCCCTGTTATAATCAAAAGAAATCTCCAGTATTCTATCTTTTTGTGTTGTTTCTTTATTATCTTCTGTGGTACCTGTCTGTGCTTGTAAATTGTCATCAGATTTTACTTCCTGTGCTTTAGACACTTCCTCTGCTTTAGGCTTCTGATTTAATTCATCTACCGTATTATTTTGTTTCATTGAAGCTCTTCTGGATAATACCAGACAAACCACAACAAAAATCAACAGTATCATACACGCTGTCACAAAAATTTTCTTTTTCATAAATCTTCACTTTCCCAAATCCCAGAATAGGCATTGGCAATATAATCTGCCAATGCCTTGTTCTTATTTATTATTTTCCTTACTGCGTCACTTCGTACGCACTCTCGATTTCAGCAATATACATCACAGAATAATCTTTATCCGGGAAATTTGCTTCTGCGAGTGTTTCATCTGTAAAGTTTTCTGGCTTCAATGCGTCACTGTAAATTGTCTTACAGTTCAACACAAGCTTCGCTTCTTCAAAAGTCGGCTGACCATCTACGGTTGCGCTGTGTAATCCAGACTGTTCAATCTTATCAGGCATATCTGCACCGGAATGGCTTCCTAAGAATAATAATTCCTGCTGATGTCCTTCAAAGAAAGTCATCGTGAATCTGCCGCTTGCATCCATGAACTGCTTCGTATGTCTCTGTGGACGAATATATACAATTGCAGTCTGCTTCTCGCAGAGGTTTCCAAGCGCTCCCCATCCGGCTGTCAACGTATTTACCACACCATCATTCTCTGCAGTCACCAGATACCACTGCTCACGCATAGCCACGATTGGATCGATTTTCTCATGTAATTTGCTCAATTCTAATTTTGTTGTTTTCATTCTCTATCCTCATTCTTTCTTTATTTGTTGAATTCTAAATACGACTAAGACTAATCAGCTTTCTTCATCGCCACTTACATCTTACTTGTAAGATTTCCGAAAAATTTCAAGGTAATCTGCATCAGATAATAATACCGGATCAGCTGTAATATCTCCGCCAAGCACTTCATGTACTTTCTGTGGAAATGTGTGAAGTTCGTCTTCTGTAATTCCGTTATCGCTCATCTTAAGTTCTGAACAGTCAAGAACTGCAATCAGCTCATCTAACGCCTTAATAAAATCTTTTCCGGAAGTCGGGTTCTCAACTCCCATCGCTTTTGCCATCTTAATCATCGGTTCCTCGGCTGCTTTTCTCTCTGCAAAGAAATCATAGTATTCATGTGCAATCATAATAAGTCCTGCTCCGTGAACTAATTCATCATGAGAGCTTCCCATAACATGCTCCATCGTGTGGGCAGAAGTACAAAACATATAGTAAGCAGCAAGTGTGTTCGCCAGTGCCATATTTGCTCTTGCTTCTTTGTTATCCCCATCTTTGTACGCTGTTGGCAAGTTTGCAGCAATCAGTTCAATTGCCTTTAATGCAAACATTTCACCCATAGGATGTTCATTCTTATTGATGACACTTTCAGAAGCATGGAAAAATGCATCCATTCCCTGATATGCTGTTAATTTTGCAGGCACACTGACCATAAGGTCTGCATCTACGATCGAAAGTGTTGGGAACATAGATGGGAAGAAAATACCAGTCTTTTCTTCTGTCTCTTCATTTGTAATAACAGCTGCGATATCCACTTCACTTCCCGTTCCTGCCGATGTGGTAATGGCAACAATTGGAATTGCATCAAACATAGCCGCTTTTTTGCCGCCTGCCTTACTTAATGAATAATCCCAGATATCACCCGGATTCGTAACCATAAGTGCAATACATTTTGCGCAGTCCATAACAGAGCCACCGCCAAGCGCGACTACAAAGTCACAGGCATTGTCCTTCACTGCTTTTGCTCCGTCCATAACATTTTCCTTCGTTGGATTTGGTCTGATTTCATCAAATAATGCATGAGCAACACCAGCTTGCTCCAATTCCTTCTGTACTCTTTCCAGATAACCAAATTTCTTAGTTGACTGACCATTCGATGTTACGATAAGTGCTTTCTTTCCCGGCAATTCCTGCTCATGTAAATGGGATAACTGTCCCTCTCCAAATAAAACCTTTGTTGGCATATAAAATGTAAATTGATTCATCTCTTAATTCCTCCATCTCTTGTCACGAAGTGTCTGCCCCACAGGCAGAGTCCTGATGACGTTCTACTTTCTTTCTTCTAAAATCTGACTGATGATTAGTATTGCATCTTTCACCTTCATTCCACATCCGAACTGTTTTGGACATTCTCCTCGAAGGATTTCTTTGCATGTGATTCCACCGTATTCTTTCTGAAATATTTCTGAAGCTTTTTTCACTTTTTCAAATACTTCTTCCCGATTCATTTCCTTGGCAAATGCACAAAACACTGCCTGTGAGCAGGTATATCCTGCTCTGTATGTCTCACCTGATTTTCTCAAATTGTCTTGAAGTGCCATGATTCACCACCATTTTCTATTCGTATCGGCCAATTACGATGATGTCATCATAATATATTTATTTTGAAAATACAGTCTCTTTTCTTAATAATTTATATGACGAATTCTAACCTTCCTATCATTTTCTTATACCTATCTGTAATATTAGCAAAACCCCAGATGTTTGAGATGACAACACAATAAGGCGAACAACCGAAGTTGTTCGCCTTATTGTTATACGAATGAAATAGGTGGGGTGACATTCCCACATCTCCAACTAGGGCGACGGCTGCCCGTTCCGTCCTCTGCTTTCATTCAATATAGTTTTATGTTTTTGTAGTCTAATTATACCGCACACGGACTATTTGTCAAGTTTTTTCAAAGTACCCTTTTTTATAAAATTGCGAACTCGATTCGGGTTAAGAATATACATTGACCGTGCATAATACACATTTCCATTGCTTACGCGAACAGCAACTTTTACATACTCTCCATCTAATACATATTCTTTGCTAAATTCAATCGAATCATCTTTTTCATTTCTACCTACATAGTCAGGATAAGCTATTATCTGCTCGATATCACCTCCATATTTTTCAAAATCACTGGGATGTGACATTTTCATATGCGTTATATTAGTATCTGCTATATAGATAGATGTACCGGGCTGAATATCCAGACCAAGCAGATCGATTACATTTTGGGAGAAATAACCTATCTTTTTTCTCATGTAACAAGTACCTTTCACTGAAACTGTGTTTGATTGACACCTCAGATTATTATTCTAAACACGTTTGAAACATAGGCGATATGCCTGAAATTCTATATAAATATAGATATATGAATGCAGTTGATACTGCCAAAAAGAAAGCAGATGCTATCTCTTTGAAAGAATTATAACACCAGCTTTTAGATATAACAATATATTTTTTTCTATACAATAAACCTCTTTTTTGATACTGAAGTGAAAAGTTAATTTCCACTTTGAATGGGCGTAAGTGGATTTTAGTCTTTCACAAACTTCCACTTCACAAAAAGTGGCATTTAGTTGTACACTTTACTTACCTGACAGCTGACAGAAAGCA
>JAQUUC010000032.1 GCA_028694105.1 Hespellia sp. | reverse complement strand
GTAAGCAAGTCCTGCGTGCGGCGGTACTCCGTATTTGAATGCGCGAAGAAGGAAGCCGAACTGCTCTTCTGCCTGCTCCGGTGTGAATCCCAAGAGTTCTAACATCTTGGACTGAATCTCGGTATTGTAGATTCGGACACTTCCCCCGCCGATCTCCGTACCGTTTAATACGATGTCATATGCCTTTGCGCGCACTTTGCCAAGATCTGTGTCGAGCATCGGAATATCTTCGTCCATCGGCATTGTAAATGGATGATGCATGGCAAGGAATCTTCCCTGCTCATCGCTCCACTCCATCAGTGGGAATTCTGTCACCCACAGAAACTTATATTCATTCTTATCCAATAATTCTAACTGCCTTGCTATTTCGAGACGTAAATTTCCAAGCACATCCCATACTACTTTATTCTTGTCCGCAGCAAACAGAAGCAGATCCCCCGGCTGTCCGTCCATTGCTGTTACAAGCGCGGACACCTCTTCTTCCGTCATGAATTTTGCAAAGGAAGACTTCATGCTTCCATCTTCCTGCAGTGCAATATAAGCGAGTCCTTTTGCGCCAAAATCCTTCGCATAGTCCACCAGCTTGTCAATCTTCTTGCGCGGCATCATTCCCTGTCCCCTGGCATTGATACCACGGACCGTTCCACCATTTTCAATGGCACCCTTAAATACGACAAATTCACAGTCTTTTACCGTCTCCGTCACATTGACAAGCTCCATTCCAAAACGAGTGTCCGGCTTGTCTGAGCCATAACGGTCCATCGCATCCTGCCATGTCATTCTTGGAATCGGAAGCGATACTTCTACATCTAATACATCTTTGAATAATTTTTGAAGCAGTCTCTCATTGACATCGATGACATCATCCACATCTACAAACGATAATTCCATATCGATCTGTGTAAATTCCGGCTGACGGTCTGCGCGCAGATCTTCATCACGGTAACAGCGTGCCAGTTGGAAATATCTGTCGTATCCGGAGCACATGAGCAGCTGTTTTAACAGCTGGGGTGACTGCGGCAGCGCATAGAAGGTTCCCGGGTTTACACGGCTTGGTACCAGATAATCTCTTGCACCCTCCGGTGTTGATTTGATCATAGTCGGTGTCTCAATTTCCAAAAATCCTTCTTCCGCAAGAAATGCTCTGGTCAGCGTCGCAACCTTGCTGCGCATCATCAGGTTTCTCTGAAGGTCCGGGCGGCGAAGATCCAGGAATCTGTATTTCAAACGCAGTTCTTCTTTGGTCTTGCTGTTCTCTTCGATTGGGAACGGCGGTGTCTCTGACTCTGATAAAATGCGAAGCTGCTCTGCGCGCACTTCAATCTCACCTGTCGCGAGATTCGTATTGACTGCGCCGGAACGCTCTACCACCTTGCCCACAACTGCCACAACAAACTCAGCGCGCAACCTGGAAGCCTTCTCCATTAACACCTCGTCCTCCTCAAATACAATCTGAAGAAGACCTGCCCGGTCCCGTAAATCCACAAATACAATTCCGCCCTTATTCCGGTTCTTCTGTACCCATCCCATAACAGTTACAGTCTCACCGACATTTGCCTTCGTGAGTTCTCCGCATCTGTTCGTCCTTTTTAATCCCTGCATTGACTCTGCCATCTTACATTTCCTCCACTTTATCTGCATAACAGTCTACAACATCTGTATATCCCTGCTCTGCAAGCTGTTCCTTCTGGAACTTCTTATTCTTCTTCATGTTAACAACCATAACCTGTCTGCCGGCTGCGCGCTCTTCCTTCGCGAGTGTCAGAACCTTTAACATGCCGGCTGCCGGCATATTCTTCTCAATCAAAAATGCTTTTTTGACTTTATTCGTCGGTATCTCATAACCACGCTCTAACAGCAGCATGACAATGCGTTCAAATCCAATGGAGAATCCAACAGCAGGTGTATCCTGCCCGGTGAATTTGCCAATCATTTTGTCATAGCGTCCACCGCCGCCGACCGAACCGCCGAACTCATCCATGGAAATCTCGAAAATCGTTCCAGTATAATACGACATGCCACGCACCAGTGTCGGGTCAAAGCTCATCTTAAAGTCAGCCTCTTTCGCACTCTCCACGCTTGAGATGATAAGCTCCAGACCATCCGCTGTCTCTGCATCCAAAAAGCCTTCCAGCTTCTCCTTGCAGTAACGGACACCTTCGATGTCGTTGGTAATCTCTTTGAACAGCTGCAGATATTTCTCTACAGACTCTTTCGCATAACCATTCTCTTCCAGCTCCGCCGCGACACCGTCCAGACCAATCTTGTCCATCTTATCCAGAATGATAAATACAGTATCGTAATCTGCTTCCGAGAATCCGCTGTAGGCCGCCATCGCTTTTAAAATCTTACGGTCATTGATACGGATCGTAAAATTGTGAAAATCCAGTTTGCCAAGTAAGGTCGTAGTTGCAAGTACCAGTTCGATCTCTGCAAGATTTGAGGACTCGCCTAAAATGTCAATGTCACACTGCATGAACTGTCTGAACCGTCCGCGCTGCGGTCTGTCCGCACGCCATACGTTTCCCATCTGAAGTGCCTTAAATGGTGATGGCAGCTCATTTGCATGGTTCGAATAGTAGCGGCACAGTGGAACCGTGAGATCATAACGAAGACCTCCATCCACCAGATCATTCTCTGACTCTGCTGTATCAATCTTTAATTTCTCACCGCGCTTTAAAATCTTGAAGATCAGCTTCTCATTATCTCCTCCTGATTTGCTGCACAGATTCTCGATATGCTCCACGCAGGGTGTCTCCATCGATGTAAAACCAAAATCCTTATAGGTCTCCTGAATCAGTGAAATCACGTAATTGCGGACTTCCATCTCCTGTGGCAGCATATCCTTCATGCCAGTAACCGGTTTTTTCTTTAATGCCATAACCATTCTCCTTTTCGTTCTATCATTTCATCAATACGGGTCATATATTCCGTAATGTCTTTTACATTCTCGATTCGGATGATATTCGTCTCTCTTCCCCTGTCGAGCTTTATCTTTTCCGGAAGAACAATCTTTGTCGACGCTCCCGCGCCAACCGCTATGATGCTCTGTTTTTCCTCCATAATAAGTATATTGTAAATTCCGGCTTTGTCAACCTTTGCATAGCCTACATTTTCAAAATTGCCGGCAATATTTTTCTGTCGGTAAAGATAATACGGTTCCAGAGCCATTTCCTCTGCCATGTCAGCTGCCAGATCAATCATCTTCTCCAGCTCCCTGCCATGCAGAATCTCCGTCTGTTCACGCCCGAGCTTCGCGGCTCGTTTGATGGCAAGCGAGTGAACGGTCAAGCTGTCCGGCCCGAGTGCTTTTATCTGGCGCAACGTATCTTCCATATCCGAAACCTGCTCCCCCGGAAGCCCTGCAATCAAGTCCATATTGATATTGTCAAAACCAAGCTCTCTTGCCATTACGAATACAGTTCGAATATCCTCCACCGTATGCCGCCTCCCGATTGCATCGAGCGTCTTCTGCTGCATCGTCTGTGGATTTACTGAAATGCGGGTTACGACGTGGTTTTTCAGCACCTCCAGCTTCTCGCGCGTGATGCTGTCCGGTCTTCCTGCCTCCACCGTCACCTCCAGTACCGTTTCATAAGAAAACGACGCCTCCACATGTGAGAGCAGTCGGTCCAGCTGGCCCGCGCTCAGTGTTGTCGGAGTTCCACCTCCGATATAAATTGTATTCAAATGTTTTTGCCTGGACTTCTCAGCAACAAATGTAATCTCGCGGCAGAGTGCATCCAGATATCCATCCACCCGGTCCTCCCACTCCGCAATCGGTGACGAGCTGAAGGAACAGTAAGAACAGATGCTCGGACAGAACGGAATGCCGATATACAGACTGAATCCATTCTGGTAATCCAGTCTGTCAAGCAGCGCTTTCTCACGCTTTGCAATCTCAAGGGCAAGCCGCGTCTTGGACTCCGACACAAAATACCGTTCCTGCATCCACTCTACCGTCTCTGTTTCACTCATTCCCTTTTCCAGCTGGTTCATCAGCATCTTCGTCGGACGGATTCCGGTGAGAATCCCCCACGCCATCTGATTTCCGCTATACTCACTCAGCCACTCATATAATTTGCGGTTCACGTAATGCTTTTTCTCGCTCGCGCTCTCAATCTGCTGCACTTCTTCGCACAAGGCGCAAAAAGAACCACTCTGCAATTCCATAAGAATCAGTGGTTCCTGGCTTTCATTTACCTGCTGCTTAATCTCTTCATTTGGAAAAAATGCTTTTGTGATGTGATACATATCGTAGGTATATAAAGCATCTTTACAATTAATCTGAATCATACCGCTCCTAACCGTCTTATCTTTAAATGCACGGATTGTGTTCTTTTTCAAACCCAATCGTCGTCTCATCCATATGCCCCGGATATACTCTCGTATCCTCCGGAAGTCCCATCAGTTTCTCGTGAATCGACCACACTAGCTGCAGGCCGTCGCCTCCCGGAAAATCACTTCTTCCTATCGATCTGCAAAATAGCGTGTCTCCACTAAAGAGCACACCCTCCTCCTGAATATAATAACAGCATCCACCCGGTGTATGTCCCGGTGTATGCAAAACCCTGATATCAAATCCCGCAATCTTCAAATGCTCACCGTCATGAACGCAGACTGCTTTATTGTAAGTGACTGCGCCGCCCATATGGACAGACATATTGAGCTCTGCATCTGCAAGCATCCTCTCATCCTCCGTCTGCACATAGACCGGTATCTGATACGCTTTGACAAACCCGTCAATCCCGCCGATATGGTCGAAATGCGCGTGTGTCAGCAGAATCGCTTTCGGACTCCAGCCCTCTGCATTTAGATCTGCCACTACCTTCTTGGAACATTGTGCCGGATCGATGATGATGCATTCTCTGTTTGCCGGATTCATCACAATATAACAGTTTGTCTGAACCGGACCTAATACATAACTTTTTATTTTTAACATCTGTTAACCTGCCGTTCTCTGAATGTCAATCACGCCATCAATCTGACGCATCTTCTCTGTAACCTTCGCCAATTCTGCGCGTCCATGAACAACAAAGCCCATATCAATGGTAGCTGTGCCCTTCTTGCTGGTGCGGACATTTAACGATTTCACATCAATCTTTGCTTCTGTAAATATTTTCGTAATCTCCATCAGAAGACCGGTACGGTCCTCGGAAAACATCTTCAGCTCCGCGAGATACTGGCCTTCACTCTCGCCTTCCTGTCCACTTTCCCACTCTGCGTCAATCAGTCTCACACGCTCGGTCTCGGATAAATGAATCATGTTGACACAGTCCGTCCGGTGAATCGACATGCCGCGTCCTCTCGTCACGAAACCGACGATCTCATCTCCCGGCACAGGATTGCAGCATTTCGAAAAACGCACCGCCATATCATCAATTCCTTTTACCACAATTCCAGTCTTGGATTTTGTGATATGCACTTTCTGTCTGTTCGCCTCAGAAAGCTTTTCTAAAATAGTCTCATCTGTAATCTCTTTTTTATGGTCCTTCTCATACTCTTCTGCAAGGCGGTTGACGATCTGGCCCTCTTTCATTCCGCCGTGGCCGATTGCAGCCAGCACAGATTCCCAGTCGCGGAAGCCGTATTTCTGCTGGACGATCTGAAGATATTTCGGTTTTGTCACATCTGCAAGTGGAATTGATTTCGCTTTGCAGTAAGCAGCAATCATCTCTTTTCCCCTGACGATATTCTCTTCTTTAAATTCCTTCTTAAACCACTGATTGATCTTATTCTTCGCCTGCGTACTCTTGACAATCTTAAGCCAGTCACGGCTCGGACCTTTGGAGTTTGCAGAAGTCAGAACCTCAATACGGTCCCCGTTCTGAATCTTATAATCAATGTTGACCAGTTTCCCGTTGACTCTGGCTCCCACCATCTTGTTGCCGACCGCACTGTGAATCGAGTACGCAAAATCGACCGGGGTTGAACCGTTCGGAAGATTCTTGACATCACCGTTCGGGGTGAAGCAGTAGACATCTTCCGCGAACAGATCCAGATCGCCTTTTAACAGACTGAGGAACTCGTGATTGTCCGACATATCCTTCTGCCATTCCAGAATCTGTCGCAGCCAACTTAATTTTGCCTCTGCCGCATTCTGCTGACTGATTTCACTGTTCCCGCTCTCTTTGTATTTCCAATGGGCCGCGATACCATACTCAGCCGTCTTGTGCATCTCCTCGGTACGGATCTGAATCTCGAACGGCTGGCCGGACGGTCCCATCAGCGTGGTGTGAAGTGACTGGTACATGTTCGCCTTAGGCATCGCGATATAGTCCTTAAACCGTCCCGGAATCGGAGTGTACATCTCGTGAATCACGCCGAGTGCAGCGTAACAATCCTTCACGGAATCCACAATAATCCGGACCGCAAACAAATCATAGACCTGATCAATGGTCTTATCCTGATTCACCATCTTCTTGTAAATGCTGAAAAAATGTTTGACACGCCCATATACCTTTGCCTTGATATGAGCATTTTCCATATGATGAGAAACCTCATCGACGATCTGCAGCACAAATTCCTCCCGCTGCGTCTTTCTCTCATTGAGATCCTGTAATAATTGAAAATAGACATCCGGGTGCAGATACCGGAGGGATAAATCATCCAGCTCTGTTTTAATTTTGGAAATACCGAGACGCTGTGCGAGCGGTGAATAGATATCCATCGTCTCTCTCGCCTTCTCAAGCTGCTTCTCCGGGCGCATAAATTCCAGTGTACGCATATTGTGAAGACGGTCTGCAAGCTTGATGATAATGACACGGATATCCTTCGCCATGGCGAGGAACATCTTACGCAGATTCTCTGCCTGCACCTCCAGCTTGTCTGCAGAATAAGATAACTGCCCCAGCTTCGTGACACCGTCAACCAGAAGTGCGACCTCCTCGCCAAACTCCGCCGCGATCTCCTCCAGCGTCATCGTGGTATCCTCCACTGCATCGTGCAGCATTCCGGCAACAATCGTCTCCTTGTCGAGCTCGAGATCCGCCAGAATAATCCCAACCCAGAGGGGATGGATGATATATGGCTCTCCTGATTTTCTCTTTTGTTCTTTATGGGCATTACATGCTATCTGATATGCTTTTTCAATCATGGAGATATCCGCAGAAGGATGGTACTTTCGGACGCGCGAAATTAAAACCTGATATAATTGTTCAGGATTCTGATAGTCTTTTTCTTCTTTCACTGCATGACCATCTACGATTTTTAAATTTCGATTCATTATGTCCTGATTGATCTGTTCTGCCATATCGTTATCCCTTCTCTTCCAGTATCGTACTTACTCTTTCATTAAATAATTTTAAGTATACCACATATTATTGATAGTTGACAATTGTAATCTGCAAGGTTTGATGCCCCATATATTCATTTATTGATGGATAAAAGGTAAATGCCATGGTTTCTTTCTTCAATATACAGTCCAGACATTCCTGCACCTCCCCAAAATAGACTGCATCCATTTTGAATCCGCGCTCATTCTCGACCTTCATTTTCAGAACATTGGCATTTTTTCCTATAATCCTCGGCTGTAATACCTTTAAGTTCTTTTCTGCAAACAGCGGTTTGCGGTTGCCCTTGCCGAAGGGTTCCAGAAGCTCCAGCTCTTCCACCAGCTGATTGGTCACATATTCCAGCGGGAGCTGCATGTCGATGGACACCTTCTCTTCCAGATCACTTTCTGTCAGGGTGGTCCGCTCATTGATCATCTTTCGGAATGCATCGATGGAAGTCTCTTCCATTGACAGCCCCGCCGCCATTTTGTGACCACCGAATTTCGTCAGGTACATACTGCACCGGTTCAGTTCTTTGTACATGTGATAGGACTCAATCGAACGTCCGGACCCCTTCACACCTTCCTCTGCCTTTGTCAGCACAAATGCCGGCTTGTAGAACCGTTCTCTCAAACGTCCCGCCACGATACCCGCGATACTTTCATGACAGTCCGGCAGATAGAGGACCAGCACCTTGTCCTTCTTTAAATCTGTGTTCTCAACCAGCTGCACCGCCTCTTCCACATAACGCTCTGTCATCTCTTTTCTGCTGTCATTGAGTGCTTTCAGATCTCCCGCAAGCATCGCCGCCTCCCTCTGCGTCGATGCATTCAGCAGCGCAAGGGTTCGCTTTGCAGTGTCAAGTCTGCCGCTGGCATTCATGCAGGGTCCAAGGACAAATCCGATATGATAGGCACTCAGATTCTGTGGGCGGATATTCGTGCATTCCATCAGCGCCCGCAGTCCGGGATTCCCGGTGCGTTTCAGCATTTCCAGTCCCTGTTTGACAAAGATACGGTTTTCTCCCGTCAGATCCATGACATCACCGACCGTGGCAATGGCTACATTCTCCATCAGATAATCAATGTCCTCCGCATCCTGTCCCATCGCTTCATACAATGCTTCCATCAACTTGTATGCAACTGCCGCGCCACATAATTCTTTGAACGGATACTCGCACCCTTCCTGCTTTGGATCCACCACAGCATCCGCCGGCGGCAGCCGGTAGATCTTCTTTCCATCTGCCTCCTCGTACGGGATTTCATGATGGTCGGTCACAATGACGGTGAGCCCTTTTTCTTTGCCGTATGCAATCTCCGCGTCTGCCGCGATACCATTATCGCAGGTGATAACGGTATCAATCCCATCTGCGACTGCCCGGTCGATCAGAGTTCGATTCAGACCGTAGCCGTCTCTTACGCGGTCCGGAATGTCGGTATCAACGTCCGCCCCCAGTCCGCCCAGTGCTTCCTGCAGGATATAGGTTGCATTGACCCCGTCGATATCATAATCACCAATCACCCGGATCTTTGCATTGAACTGAAGCTTCTCCATCAGAATCGCAATTGCCTGATCCGCACCTTTCATCAAAATCCCATCATAGAGATCCGCAATCGTACCATTTAAATAGAGCTTGATATCCTCCGGTTCTGTCACATCACGGTTCCGGATTAATCTCGCAATAATCGGCGAAATGTGAAACTGCTCCGCAATTCCGCCAAAATCTGCTTTTTTCATTGTTAAAAACCATTTTGCCATCTCGCTCAGACTCCTTCATTTGTATACTTGGCAACAAGATAAAAAAATAGGGCTGTCACATTCAGTGAACAGCCCCATTGTTCTTATTTGTTCTTTACCAGTTTTGTCTTCATCACATACCATAAAGCACCTGTTATACATACAGATGAATATCCACCGCAAATAAATCCTACCATCAGTGGAAGGGCAAACTCTCGAATGGAAGTCACTCCCATGATATACAAAACCGCTACCATAACGAACGTTGTAAACGTTGTATATACCGATCTGGTCAGCGTTCTTGTGATACTGCGGTTTACAATCAGCTCAAGATCTTCGCTGCGTTTCTTCTCTCCCATCTCCTCGCGGATTCGGTCGAAGATAACGATGGTCGCATTGATGGAATAACCAACCAGTGTCAGCATACATGCAATAAATGTATTACCGACCGATACTCTTGCCGCCGCATAGAACGCAAGTACAACCAGCACATCATGTACCAGTGCGATTACTGCACTTCCTGCAAAACGGATATCTTTGAAACGGAAGAAAATATAAATCAGCATACAGATGGTCGCAACAACGACTGCAAGGACTGCATCTGTTCTCATCTCCGAACTTACCGTAGAACTGATATTGTCGTAGGTAATCAATGAATTGTCCACATCAAATTTTGAGACCATAGCCTCATCAAAAGCGGCTCTCTGGTCATTATCGATTGTAGTTGTCTTGAAGATGATTGCATTACTGTCCTGTACCGGCTGAACCTGAACACTCTTCACTCCGGTTGCATCAATGATGACCGGAACAATCTTCTCCTCAGCCTGTTCAATTGTATAATTTTCATTGAACGTTACATTTGTCGAAGTACCGCCTTCAAATTCGAGACTGTAGTTGAGCATCTTATTTCCGGAAGCTTCATTCACTCCCATGACAACAAATCCGGCAACGATAACTGCAAGGGAAACTCCGAAGAAAATCTTTTTCTTTCCAAGGAAATCAATTGGCTTGCGCGCCGGTTTCGGTCTGCCGTAAACTTTCGTGGAACGGATACCGACTGCGTACATTGAATAAATAATGATTCGTGTAATAAAAAGTGCTGTGAACATGGAAATCACGATACCCAGTCCCAGTGTGATTGCAAATCCTTTTACGCTACCTGTACCTAACATATACAATACAACCGCTGCGATCAGCGTTGTGATATTACCATCCAAAATTGCGGACAGTGCTTTGTGGAATCCGGATTTCAATGCTGTCTTTACTGCTTTTCCGGCTGTTAATTCTTCACGGACACGGGCAAAGATAATAACGTTTGCATCCACTGCCATACCAATACCAAGGATGATACCGGCAATTCCCGGAAGTGTCAGTGTCAGATCAAATGCATTTAAAAATACAAGAATCAGTTCTGTATAGATAATAAGCGCAAGGCTGGCTGCAAGACCCGGAAGTAAGTATACCCAGATCATGAACAGACACACGATTGCAAGTCCGATGATACCGGCTTTGATACTGGTTGAGATCGCTGCCTGTCCAAGCTGTGCGCCTACCACATTGGACCGGAGTTCGTTCAGCTCAAGGTTCAGTCCACCAATACGGATCTGAGAGGCCAGAGTCTCCGCCTCTTCGAAAGTCATATCCGAGCTCTCGATGATTGCCTGTCCGTCTGTGATTGCTGCGTTTACCTTCGGAACACTGATCAGGCTGCCATCATAATAGATTGCAATTGTCTCACTCGCCTGATATGCACTTGTTGTCGCATCTGAAAACTTCGTTGTTCCTTCATCTGTAAAGCTTAAGGATACCACATACTTTTTGTTCTGTGTCGTAGAATCCGTCTGTGTCTTTGCTGATGCACTGCTGACATCTGTGCCGGATAAGAGAAGACTTCCATCCGCCTCTAATTCCTCGAGGGTCTTTGTCAGAGAATATCCACTCTCTGCAGAAGTGTCTGCCTGATAGTTGGCTGATCCGTCACTTCCATTCTGGCGGATAAAATACAAGGTACCCGGATTACCAAGTTCTTCCAGAATTGTATTCGCATCTGTCACACCCGGAATCTCGATGGTGATACGGTTATCACCCTCCTGATTGACCGTTGCTTCTGTACTGTACTGATCAACACGCTGCTGTAACTTATAGATCGTATCGCTCATGTCTGTTGCTGACGGATTCTTGTCAACTGTCTCATATGTAATGCTGACTCCGCCTTCCAGGTCAAGACCAAGCTTGATGTTCTTTGCCGCACCTACTTTACCATTTCCGATGCCTGCAGCTGTCATAAAGCCTAACAGACCGATTACAAGTGCTACCAGAATAAGGTATACAATGCCTCTGTTCTTTTTCATGTTCACGTTCATGATTTAACTTTCCTCTCCTTCATCTGCCATCGCAGCTTTTATCATAATTGCGCACTCTACGCGCTTTCTTTCCATCTCGCATCCCACTTCATATGTATCGTGGATTGTTCCGTGGAATTTATAAGAGTTCGCCATGCATCCGCCACTACAGTAGAATCTGGCAAAACATTTCTTACAGCTGTCCTTCGTATATACACTGCAGCTTCTGAAATTATCTGCAATCTCCGGCTTTACGATTCCATCGTCAACATTTCCCATCAGGAAATCCTCTTCCCCTACGAACTGATGACACGGATACAGATCTCCCCACGGTGTTACTGCAAGATATTCTGTCCCCGAACCGCAGCCTGACATGCGTTTATATACGCACGGACCACCTTCTAAGTCTATCATAAAATGAAAAAAATTAAAACCTTTTCCATGTTTCTCGCGGTCGATCATAATTTTTGCAAGAGAATCGTATTCCGCAAAAATCTGCGGCAGATCTTCTTCTCTGATCGCATAGGAATCTGTATCCGGTCCGACAACCGGCTCCATCGACATCTGCTCAAATCCCAGATCTGCAAAATGAAGGATATCCTTCGAGAAATCCAGATTGTTTCTGGTAAAGGTTCCGCGGATATAATACTTCTCCTGATTCCGGCTCTTCGCCAGTCTCTGGAATTTCGGAACGATCAGATCATAGCTGCCCTTTCCGTTGCGGAAGGGACGCATGTTATCATTTACTTCTTTTCGTCCGTCCAGACTCAGAACCACATTATCCATCTCTCTATTCACGAAATCCTGAATCTCTTCATTCAGAAGCACTCCGTTGGTTGTAATTGTAAATCGGAAATGCTTGTCAAATCGTTTCTCCTGCTCTCTTCCGTAGGCGACTAAGTCTTTGACAACCTGCCAGTTCATCAGCGGCTCTCCGCCAAAGAAATCCACTTCAAGATTCCGTCTGCTTCCGGAATTCGCAATCAGGAAATCCAGTGCTTTCCTTCCGACTTCATAAGACATCAGTGCACGTCTTCCATGATACTCCCCTTCTTCCGCAAAACAGTACTTACAGGCAAGGTTGCAGTCATGGGCAATATGCAGACAGAGCGCCTTCACAACGGTCTTCCTCTGCTTCACATCTTCAATAATATTCTCATAGGTATCCTTCGTGAACAGCCTGCCTTCTTCTGTGAGCGCAATTACATCCGCCAACAGTTCCTTTACTTCTTCCGCGTCATAGCCGCTCAGCTGCTTCACAAGAGTATCTTCTGTTTCTTTTGTTTTCAATGTGTCAGCTGTATGGTCCGCATTCATCTCATTTAGACAGGCGATTACATCATACGCCTGCTGGTCAACAACATGAACTGCACCACTGTTGACATCCAACACAATATTATATCCATTATTCTGGTACTGGTGGATCATATCCAGTTACCTCTCTTTCTCCATCTGTCAAAGTTATGCTATAACAAGCAATAAGCAGCGACCTAGGCCGCTGCCTTTTCACATTCTCATCTCGAAACTTTTATCCGCGAAAATGACGTTTTATTTCTTGTTTTCACAAGTCTGGTTACCAACGGTACAAGATGTCTTGCATGCTGACTGGCAAGATGTCTGACATTCTCCACATCCACCTTTTTTCATTGTATTTGTCAATGTCTGTGTATTTAATGTTTTAATATGTTTCATGGTATATCCTCCTTTACATTTCATCTGTCGTATAGTATATCATAATTATTTCAAACTTAAAAGGTTTTTTTATGATATCATTCCCCCGAGCATTCCCCCTGCCATACAGAGTGCAAATGTAGTCAGAAGATGGATTCCGCCCTGCTGGAGTGTTCGGTAGACAATCAGCGACACCGCAAGCAGCAGCAGGAAATAAGAGACTCCTATGACCAGCCCCCACAAAAACTTTCGCACTTTCACTAATTTTCCGCAGACAAAGCCGCCAAGCAGGGTTGCAATCACATATACCGCGATGATTCCAACATTGATCTGGCTTTCCTTCCAGCGGAAACGATAAAGTAAAAATGCAAGAACCAGCAGCAGAATTCCAGTCACACAATAGGAACATAACAGTGATTTTAGTACTGCTGCAAGCTTGTCATTACTTTTGAACTTCATTTTTTTATCCATACGCATCCCTCCTGTCTAAATTATATGACAGAAAATGAAAAATATGCCTTACCCTTCTAATTGGGATGCCAGAAATCCGGCGGCAGCCGCTGCCATTTTCTCTTCCAGTTCTCCGAGCGGGTGCTTTTCATCGCCGGATAGAAAGAGGACAGCTCCCAGCACATCCCCCTGACTGATAATCGGGCAGATGATCTGTTCCTTTGACACCACTGTTTTTCTCTCTTTCATCAGCAATTCCAGCTCCGGCTCGATATACGCATCCTGCAGCTCTTCCTTCTTGCTGCCCGCCGCCGCAATAATCTGTTCTGTATCGGTAATGCACACACCGCATTTCATCGTCTGTGCGAGACTATATGCATACTGTCTTGCAATCGCCCCGAGTTCTCCGATGGGCGAGAATTTTTTCAGTACGATCTGCCCCTCCCGGTCCGTAAATATCTCCAGTGGATCTCCCTCTCTTATCCGTAATGTTCTTCTAATTTCTTTTGGAACTACAATTCTACCCAAGTCATCAATTCTGCGCACAATTCCTGTTGCTTTCATAAAAAATCCTCCGTCTGTAAGATACTGGCTTTCTTTACT
This sequence comes from Hespellia sp., assembly GCA_028694105.1. Classification (GTDB taxonomy): domain Bacteria; phylum Bacillota; class Clostridia; order Lachnospirales; family Lachnospiraceae; genus Hespellia. The sequence goes on along the minus strand of JAQUUC010000032.1, from coordinate 30,546 downwards.
GCTAGTATCTGCCAAACGAAGGATTCTATTCGTCTCTGGTTCAATTGATTCAGGCCGCCTGATTATTCATCCGATGTGCTTGTACCGTCCGAACCGGTTGCATATGGTTCTTCCGTCTCCTGTTTCATTGTTACGCCCTGATCGATGAAACTGATTTTTTTCCAGTTCTTTTCATTCACCTTAATATCTGTATCATCGCGGAAGCCCTGAAGCAGCTCATCGTACTGGTCTGTCTTTCGCTGTTCCACAATCTCTGTCTTTTTGCTGTCGGTCGCAGCTCTGTCAAGGAAGCTTGTCACCTTGCAGATATAGGCGCCTGCATCCGTCTCAATCACATCGGTAAGTCCACCCTCTTCTGTCACGGCATCTGCGGCTGCGATTACATCTTTGTCCGGAGTCGTTGCATCGGCATCAAAGGTTGTGGTTGTCGCTTCCAGTCCGGCCGCACCGGCTGCAGCTGCTAAATCACCGTTCTGGATCCCTGCCGCAAAATCCTGCGCTGCTTTTAACTGCTCTGCCTTCTCGTCATCCGACATGTCCACCGCATTGCCGCTCTCATCTGTGGTCTTGTAAGAAAAAAGTACATACTGCATACTCTTCTGAGCTGCATCTTCATCTGATACTTCCTCGTCCACACCTGTTTTCATTGCAGCATCCATCTTGTTCTGGATGGTCAGAAGTTCCAATACTTCCTGCACATATTCTTTTTCACCGGAAACAATCTTCTTATCTTCCAGTGAATTTGCTTCTACAAATTTGTCCGCAGCCTTCTTGATCGCTGCTGTCTCCTCCTCGGAAAGCTCCACTTCATAATCTGACGCATGCTGCTTTAACAGGTACATGTCCTCCAGACCTTCCAGCGTGCTTTTCTTCACAGAATCTTCGAAGGTAGTTCCTTCTTCCACTTCCTGCTCCCACATGTCATCTCCCATATAACTTGCATAATAGGTCTCGGACTGTGCCTGCTGCAGACGTGCATAGAAGTTCGCCACTCCCGCTGATATTTCATCCTTTCCGACTGTTGCAACAACATCTGTATCCTTTAATTTGCTGCATCCGCCCAATGATGTCATAGCAAGAACGACTGCTGCTACAACTACAAATTTTCTGTTTAAATACTTCATAACATCCTCCTGATTGTATCTTTTTCATATCAATTCATCGTTATATTATAGCTTTTTTTTACGAATCAAGCAATCCTTTTATATCAATTAACAGTTTTTTCACGAGCTCCAACACCGCTTCGTCTTTCTCTCTTGCATTTCTGCCCTTCTTAAAATAGATAAAATAGGGATTTGTATCCACCTTGAAGGTCAGAGCGCCCTTATATTTTTCGAGAAGCTGTGGTATCTTCGCCGGATCTACCTTCGCGTGCTCGAACATTACAAACTTGAACTCCTCGCCCTTTTGTTCCACGCTGATCAGATAAGCACTGTGCGCAAGTGCTTTCAAATGTGCGATATTCAAAAGCTGTCCCACTTTTTTCGGGATATCCCCGAAACGGTCAATCAGCTCTTCCAGCATATCGTCCATTTCCTCTTCATTCTCAATTCCGGCGATACGTTTGTAAATATCCAGCTTCTGATATTCATTCGGAATATAATTTCCGGGAATATAGGCATCGATATTCAGATCAATGGTAGTCATATAAGTCTCTTCGGTATTCTCGCCCTTGAGATTTTTCACAGCTTCATTCAGCATCTTGCAGTACAGATCATATCCAACTGCCTCCATATGCCCGCTCTGCTGTTCGCCGAGCAGATTTCCCGCGCCGCGGATTTCCAGATCCCGCATCGCAATTTTGAATCCGCTCCCGAGGTCCGTGAACTCCCGGATTGCGGCAAGTCTCTTTTCCGCAACTTCCTTAAGCAGCTTATCCCGCCGGTATAACAGAAATGCGTATGCCATGCGGTTCGAACGGCCGACACGCCCGCGAAGCTGATACAGCTGGGAGAGCCCCAGACGGTCCGAATCATGAATGATCATGGTATTGACATTGGAAATGTCGAGTCCGGTCTCAATGATCGTGGTTGACACCAGCACATCAATATCCCCGTTAATAAAATCGTACATAATGCGCTCCAGCTCATGTTCCTTCATCTGTCCGTGTGCAAATGCAATATTCGCCTCCGGAACCAGACGCTCTAGCCTGACTGTCATGTCCATAATATCCTGCACACGGTTATACACATAATACACCTGTCCCCCGCGCGACATCTCACGCACGATTGCCTCGCGGATCATCTCATCGTTGTATTCCATTACATAGGTCTGAATCGGCATACGGTCCATCGGAGGTTCCTCGAGAACGCTCATGTCACGGATTCCGATCAGACTCATATGGAGCGTTCTCGGAATCGGCGTTGCCGTCAAAGTCAGCACATCCACATTTTCTTTTAATTTCTTGATCTTTTCTTTGTGGGTCACCCCAAACCGCTGTTCCTCGTCGATGATCAAAAGTCCCAGATCTTTGAATTTCATATCATTTGACAAAACCCTGTGTGTGCCGATCACAACATCGACCAGTCCTTTTTTCAGGTCCTCAATGGTCTTCTTCTGTTCGGTCGGTGTCCGGAATCTGCACATCAGATCGACCCGTACCGGAAAATCCTTCATCCGCTGCACAAATGTATTGTAATGCTGCTGCGCGAGAATGGTCGTCGGTACCAGATACACCACCTGTTTTCCCTCCTGAATCGCTTTGAAGGCAATACGGATTGCAACCTCTGTCTTGCCATAACCGACATCTCCGCAGACAAGTCGATCCATGATTTTTGTACTTTCCATGTCTTTTTTTGCAGCATCAATGGCGAGCAGCTGATCCTCCGTCTCTTCAAACGGGAACATCTCTTCAAATTCTTTCTGCCAGACCGTATCCGCGCCGTATACAAATCCTTCCTTTTCCTGTCTCACGGCATAGAGCTCTACCAGATCCTTTGCAACCGCCTGCACCGCACGGTGAACCTGTGATTTCGTCTTCGTCCACTGCTGTGTGCCCAGCTTGTTCAGCTTCGGCTTCTTGGCATCTGCACCGGCATACTTCTGAATGAGATCCAGCTGGGTTGCCAGAATATATAACACGCCGCCTGCCGCGTAACTGATTTTCATGTAATCCTTTGTCACTTTATCGACTTCGATCTTTTCAATGCCCTGATATACTCCGAGTCCGTGGTTTTCATGCACCACGTAATCCCCGACCTTCAGGTCCGAGAAACTCTGGATTTTTTGTCCTTCATATATCTTCCGTTTTCGTTTCTTTCGCTTTTTACCGAAAATATCCGTCTCTGCAATGACCATGAATTTCAGCAGCGGATATTCATATCCCTCTGCCACATGTCCATATGCAACCATAATCTCCCCGGCCGCGACTTCCCGGCTCATATCCTCACTGTAGAAGCTGCTCAGGTCATAATCCCGCAGATCCTCCGCCAGTCGTCTGGCTCTGGTCCTTGATCCGGACAGCAGTATCACGCGGTATCCCTGCCGCTTGCACCGCTTCAAATCCCGCGTCAGTGTCTCGAAGCTGTTATTATACGGATTGACTGCCCGCGTCTCCACACGGTAGGTCTCCTTCAGCAGAAAGTCTCCGCATTTCGATTCGAGCGTTGTCAGACCGATACTGTAACAGTGGTTCATCTTTGCCACAAGCTCTTCCGGTGAGAATAAATGAAGCTCGTGATCAGGATGCTCCAGCTTCTGATCCTCCTCCCGCTTCTTCTGGCTGGTCAGATATTCCTCCTCCACTTCTCTGGCACGCTCAATCAGACGTACCGGCTCATCTAAGAACAGCAGACTTTCTTCCGGCGAGAAGTAATCCAGAAAACTGACCGGTTCGCTCTTTTTGTCAACCATTTCTGTTGCCGGATAAATCGTGATATCCGACAGATTCTCAATGGACCGCTGGCTCTCCACGTCAAATGTCCGGATGGAATCCACCTCATCGCCCCACAGCTCAATCCGGAACGGAACCTCCTCCGTCAATGGGAAAATATCAAGAATGCCTCCCCGCACCGCGAACTGGCCCGGACTTTCAATCTGCTCCTCCCGCTCATAGCCCAGATTGGCGAGCCTCTTCTGCACTTTTGTAAAATCAAGCGTCTCACCATTATAAATCGTAAAGACATGTGAATTCACCTGCTCAAAAGGCGGCAGGCCATCCATAAATCCATCGATTGTGGTAATGATCGTCACGCCGTGGTCCGTCTTCTCCCGAATTGCCAGAATCACTTCCATCCGCTGCTTAATCAGCTGCTTTCCCTTGATGTCCACATGATAGAACAGCATATCCTTGGCCGGATACAGGTAGACCTCCTCATCCAGAAACCGATATTCCTCATAGACCTGTTCCGCTTTTTCGGCACTGGAAAGGACGATGATTTTATTTTTAAAACCATCGCTGCATGCATATATGAAATGCGTCTTCTGTGAGGAAATGCATCCGGTAATCTGAAGCATTCCGTGTTTTTGCTTTCGTTTTTTTATAATCTCCTCATAATCTGCGAGTTCACTCAACGGAGTAAATAAAACCTGCATCCTCTATTCTTCTTTCTTTTTCCGGTTAAACCGGTTCATTGCTTCTTCTATATTGTCTGAAAGGATATATTCGATTGCAGCAATCGCATCGTCATATCCTTCCTGCATCTTCTCCTGCTCCGCCTTTGTAAAATGTCCGAGCACATAATCTGCCAGATCATACTTCGGTGGTTTCTCACCTACCCCCACCTTGATTCGCGGAAATTCCTGTCCGCCCAGATGTGCGATGATATTCTTGATGCCATTGTGTCCGCCTGCACTTCCCTTTGCACGGATGCGCAGCTGGCCTACCGCCAGACTGACATCGTCATAAATGACAATCAATTCCTGTGTCTCATCGATCTTGTAGTAATCAAGCAGGCTTCTGACGCTCTCACCGCTCAGATTCATGAACGTCTGCGGCTTCGCAAGAATTACCTTCTGTCCGGCAATCATGCCCTTTCCGATATAAGCACGGTGCTTTCTCGTCGTTACATCTATATTATATTTATCTGCCATCTCATCAATCACAGAAAAACCAACGTTATGTCTGGTTCCCTCATACTCTTTGCTTGGATTACCCAGTCCTACAATAATAAACATATCTTTTTTCCCTCTTTTTTCTTTTCTGCACTATATTTTACAAGAATCCGGTCTGTTTGTCACGGGAAACGTGATGAATAAATCATTTTGCCCGGTCATACAATAGTAAAAACGCAGACAGGAGGTTTTCCCATGGGATCAAAAACCAAAATCATCGTATTACATATGAAAGAAATCATATATACCATCGTATTTCTGGTGCTGGCTGTCTTCCTCATCGTCCTTCTCACACTGATGTTCCGCTCCCAGTCCCACGACTCGAAAACACCAGCACAGCACTACCGTCCCGGCGTCTACACCTCGACGCTGACCCTGAATAACAATGCGCTGGAAATCGAAGTATCTGTTGATGAAGCACACATCAACTCCATTCGTTTTTCCAATCTGGAAGAATCCGTCGCAACAGCATATCCGCTTATCCAGCCCGCTCTTGAAGAGATTGCGGATCAGATTTACCAGACACAGGATCCTGACAACGTGGAATATTCCAAGGAAACACCCTATACCTCCGAAGTCATCGCAGATGCCATCCGACAGGCATTAGAAAAGGCCGCAACTGATTAGGCTGCGGCCTCCTGAATTCCGTTCTACCCCTCTACGATCAGATACTGTCCGTTCGGAAGTGAAAATACTTCAGATGCTTCTTCCAGTTCATCCAAAGACATCTCATCCACATCTACTCCTTCGTTTTCAAAAAATTCTTTAACCTCATCTAAAGAGTCAACAACAATCGCCATACAGTCTTCCAAAAAAGCTTCCGCCTCTTCCAAGGTCTCCGCTACTGGCTCGTCGAATAACTGTCCTTGTTTTTTCAAAAAGGTGAGCAGGCATTCTTCATCATATTCATACATCGTCTTATCCTCCTTAACACGTTCATCGTCCGTATCTCTATCATAGTATGAACGTTCTCAAATTTCAACTACAAATAGATAAAAAAATGCAAGAAATTAATTTCCCTTTACCCCTCTAAATATTGTTTCATTGTATGCAATGCATTTTTTTCAAGCCTGCTCACCTGCGCCTGCGATATATCAATCTGCTTTGCCACCTCCATCTGTGTCTTCCCCTGAAAAAATCTCAGTACAATGATCAGTTTCTCCCGCTCATTGAGCCGCTCCATCGCTGCAGCGATGGAAATATCTTCCACCCAGTTCTCCTCACGGTTCTTTTTATCACTCACCTGATCCATGACATACAGTGTGTCTCCTCCATCCGTATAAACCGGTTCATACAGGCTCATCGGTGTCTGTATCGCATCCATCGCGAACACGACATCCTCCTTCGTTATACCGATTTCCGCGGCAATTTCCTGTACGGTCGGTTCCTTCAAATTGGACTTCACATACTTTTCCTTTGCGTAAATGACTTTGTATGCCGTATCACGTAATGACCGGCTGACCCTTATCGAATTATTGTCCCTGAGATACCGCCTGATTTCCCCGATAATCATAGGCACCGCATAAGTTGAGAATTTTACCTGCATCTCCGGCTTGAAATTATCGATTGCCTTCATCAGACCAATGCATCCGATCTGAAACAAATCGTCCGGATTCTCCTCCGCATTTGGAAATCTTTTGATGATACTTAACACTAACCTTAAATTCCCCTTGATATATAACTCTCTCGCCTCCGTATCACCCGCTTTAATTTTTTTCATCAATTCTTCTCTCTCCGAAATTGACAGCACCGGCAGAGAGGATGTATTTACCCCGCAAATCTCAACTTTATGAAAAGCCATAATGTGAATCCTCCGTATTTAGAATGTTTGGTTCTAAAATTAAGAATTCTCATTATGGCTTTTACTTATTCTTTATGAACTTAAATTTAATAAAATTTTACCCCTTGACTCGAGTTTTGCTGCCAGAGAAAACGGATTTTCTTTTGTCTCACCGTACAATCAAATCGCAGATTGTCTGAAAAAGTCTGTCCGGCTCAATCGGCTTTGCAAGATGGGCATCCATACCGGCATTCAGGCTCTTTTCCACATCCTCATCAAAGGCATTTGCTGTCATAGCAATAATCGGCACATTTTTTGCATCTGCATGATCAAGCTCACGAATCGCTTTTGTTGCTGCGATTCCATCCATGACCGGCATACGAATATCCATCAGGATAACATCGTAATAGCCAGCGTCAGCCTGACGGAATAAATCCACGGCCACCTGTCCGTTTTTCGCATGTTCCACAAGCATTCCCTTCTGCTCCAGCAGCTTGGTTGCAATCTGTGTGTTGAGTGGATGGTCCTCGCAGAGCAGCACACGTTTCCCTGTCAGACAGACCTCGAACGTTTCCGCTTTCACTGCAGGCTCTGCCGCTTCATCAGCCAGATCAAACGAAATCACTACTGTAAACTCTGACCCAATTTCCTTTTCACTTTTAACCGAAATGACTCCGCCCATAATTTCCACAAGATTTTTTACAATAGCAAGCCCTAATCCTGTTCCGGCGAAACTAACAGTGGTTGGATCATTTTCCTGCTCAAAAGGATCAAAAACCTTAGGCAGAAAATTCTTGTCAATTCCGATACCGGTATCCTTGATGACCAGCTTTGTTTTTATCCGCTTTTCATCCAGCTCCATGCATTCACAGTCAACTTCAACCGTGCCGTTTTCAGGAGTAAATTTAATCGCATTGGAAACAAGATTGAAGAAAATCTGCTGCACACGCACTTTGTCCAAGTACACCAGCGTATTTAATTCTTTATCCGGCACAGCAGTCAGTTTTACATTTTTCTGCTGGGCACTCGCTCTTACAACTCCAATCATCTGATTAAAAAATGACTCAAGATTGGCAGGTTCCCGGTTCAGCACGATTTTGTTACTCTCGATTTTATTCATATCCAGCGTGTCATTAATTAGGCTGAGCAGATAATGTGCCGATTCATCAATCTTAGATAAATTCTCAGAGGCCTCACGTGATAAGCCGTCAAGGTCTAAGGTGAGCCCGGTCAGACCGATAATTCCGTTCATTGGAGTACGCATATCATGACTCATTCTGGATAAAAAGTCACTCTTTGCCGTATATGCCAGCTGTAATTTTTTGTTTTTCCTTTTATTCATGTTACTGTAAATCGTCAGCAGAACGATCAGCATAAAGAGTAAGAAGAATATAACCAGCACAGCAATCACCATCAACGGGTTATTGTTTATGATTTCTCTCACTCCGCCATAGTCCTTTTGAGATAATGACAATGACAAATGACTGTGAATATCTTTTTGGGAGGTACTGCGTATATATTTGTTGATGATGGAGAGCAGTTCACAGCTTTCTGTATTTGGCACATAAAAGCCTACCTCACGGTTATATCCGGATAAGTTGATATAGACCAGATTTCTGTGACTGTTGCCCGAGGTATAGTAGTCCAGCGTATATCTTGTCGCGTATCCATAATCCGCTTCCCCCTCGTTTACTGCATCGAGACATTCTTCTATCGTATCATAATAGCGAAGCTCTTTGTAATCGTATCCAATGGGATCCGGCACATCGTTTACGAGACCCAGAACACATTCGGATTTTGGCTTTTTTTCTGCGGCCTTATTAACGAACATCGTCATATTTGCCTCAAGATAAGGCTGCGATAAAACAAGGCCGTTCTCTTCCGCAAAGGTATTGCTGTGGGGTGGACCGAGCACAATATCATACTCATCCGAATTCATTTGCTCGCTGACCTTCTGATTATCATCTGCTACATGATACTCAAACTCGATGCCGGCTTTTTCACCGATCTCATTTAATATGGAAACCGACATTCCACACAGTTCCCCCTTTTTGTTTATAAATGAAAACGGTGCATATTGAGGAAACAGCAGTACCTGAATCTTCGGTGTCTGAGCTACATATGCTGCTTCGGTTTCCGATAAGGAAAAATCACCAATCGTATTGATAAAATATTTCGAGCTCAGTCTGCTTTCAAAATAAGGATCGGTAATACGGATTTTCTCAATTGCCTCATCCAGCTCCGCGACTAACTCCTCGTTTCCTTTGCTTAATGCAAAGTAAAATGGGCGGGGCGCAAACTGTGCGATTTGTTTTAAATCCGGAAGAAAAGTCAGCGATACCTTCAGCATTGCATCTGCACTGCCGTTTTTCAAAGCCTCAATCTGTTCATCTGTCGTTTCGCAGACTATATATTCGCAGTCAATTCCTGCTTCCTTTACATATTCCTCAAGCTCTGCATTGCGGGTTGCTGCGCTTTCAATCACCGCAACTCTCAGGGGCTTCAGCTGCATGAAATTCATTTCCGTTATGTCAATATTGGTGTCCAGAACCTCAAGCGTTGTATAAACCATCCCGTAATTATTCTCCGGATAAAGATACATCTCTTCCAGTGCCTTGTTTTGCAGCATGGCACCAAGCAAATCCACCTCACCTGTTCCGAGTTCCTCCAGACTGTCCATAATCTGATCATTCAGGCTCCTGTCCGGATACGTTACGTACTCAAGCTTCCAGTTTGCAAACTCTGCGACCTTGTTTAAGTAGTCATAGGAATAGCCATAGTAGTTGCCATTTTCATCTATTTCGCTTAAGTATTTCTGTTCCGGGTATGCCACCTTCACAACGCGCTTATTACCGTCTGTTTCTCCCTCCGCTGCCAAAACGGGAACAGAGAACAAGGAAATACTTAATACAAGGATTGTGACAAAAGAAATCATTCGTCTAAGTCTAGTCATCATTTTCACCTTTTCTCCCATAAATGAAATCATACAGGGTTTGAAACATTTGCTTTGGTTCAATCGGCTTTGCAAGGTGTGCATTCATTCCGGCCGCCTTTGATTTTTGAATATCATCGTCAAATGCATTGGCCGTCATCGCAATAATCGGAATGGTTTTCGATGTTTCCTTACTCATGTGACGGATTGCATTGGCCGCCTGTAATCCGTCCATTTGTGGCATACGGATATCCATCAGGATTGCGTCGTAATATCCGGCAGGTGTTTTTGCATACTTTTCCACTGCACGCACCCCGTTTTCCGCATGCTCCACGCAAAAGCCCTTGCGTTCCAGAAGCTTTTTGGCGACCTCCACATTCAGCGGATGATCCTCCACCAAAAGAATTCTTTTTCCCTCAAAGTTAAAAATATCCTCCACATTCGTTTTTACTGCATCCTGCTTTTCGTGAAATGCTCTTTCAAATGCAGAAATAAGCGAAGATTTAAACATCGGCTTGCTCATCAGCAGGTTTACCCCCGCCAGCTTTGCATCATGTTCAATGACAGCCCAGTCATAAGCCGTCATAATAATAATGGTAACCTCAGGACCGACAATTTCCCGGATCTGTCTTGCTGTTTCGATACCATCCATCTCCGGCATCTTCCAGTCAATCAGTATAAGGTCATAGTATTCCTTTTTGTTCCATTTGTCTTTTACCCGGCCTACTGCCTTTTTGCCGCTGTCCACCCATTCGGATTTCACGCCGATTTCCTTCAGCGTAATCACCGCCTGCTCGCAGACAATGACATCATCATCCACCACAAGTGCTTTCAGTTCCGCAAAATTGTAGTTCTGTTTCTTGGCGTATCTCATCTTCGTTTCTTCTGTAATGCCGAGTTTCACATCCACCGTAAACTCTGAACCGACATTTTTGATGCTGCGCACATCAATTTTGCCGTCCATCATAGCGACGAGATTATTGCAGATTGCAAGCCCAAGCCCTGTACCGCCATACATCGCAGTAGTTCCAGAGTTCTCCTGAGAGAACGGTTCAAACAAATGCGGGAGATACTTCTCTGCGATGCCGCAGCCTGTATCGTTGATTACAAAGCGCATCACCGCATCATTTTTGTCTTTTTTTATCTGACGGACACTGAGCGATACCTTTCCGTTCTCGGGCGTAAACTTTATCGCGTTGGACACAATGTTGATGATCACCTGCTGGAGCTTCATCGCATCTCCAATATAGTAATCTTCCACATTGGAATCCACAATATTTTCATAGTCAATATTTTTTGCATTGGCCTGATTATAGCAAATGGAATTGATTCCGTTCAGAAACTCCTCGAATGGAATTTTTTCTTTTCTAAGCAGCACCTTCCCGCTTTCAATTCGGCTCATATCAAGTATGTCATTAATAAGCGAGAGCAAAAAGCGAGAGGAAATCCCAATTTTGCTAATACAGTCCGCAACTTGCGCATCATCTCCAACAGACTGTGCCGCGATTGTGGACATACCGATGATCGCATTCATCGGTGTGCGGATTTCATGACTCATGCGTGATAAGAAGTCACTCTTTGCGCTGTTCGCCTGCTCTGCGGCGAGGAGCGCCGTCTGCAGCATATCGTGCTGCTGCTTTTGCTGATGAAACAAATCTGTAACGTCGCTGCGCGTTACGACAATCTGCTCGCTCGGCTTATCTAAATAAGCGTACTGCACTCTCTTTTGACGTATGCTGCCGTCGGTGTGCTTTATCCCGCAAACGATAGAATATACCTCTTTATCCTTCAGATTGTTTTTGATCGTTTCCGGCATCATATCATTGATGACGCGTTCTACGTCCTCGGGAACTACAATTTCGCGGTTAACCCGTATGAGAGAATCCACATAGTCATCGCTGTACTCCGGTGGCATCGGACCATTTTCCTTCTTTCCGATATACATTTTGTATGTGTTTTTCTTCAAATCCACATACGCAACATAGTCATGCTCTATTTCAGAAACAACCCGAATTATACCATCCTTTATTTTTTCCTCATTAATGTCGTAGGTATACATAAAGGACATAATATCCTTTGTCTGCTGGTTCTGATAGGACTTCACCGTGGTGTTTACCCAAATGATCGTCCCATCCCTGCTCTTTCGCTGATAATCAAACGAATACTGTGTTTCACCATTTTCAAATGCCTTTAGGACACGGTCGCGGCTTAACATATAATGCATCTGTTTTTGCTGCTCCCTGGTAAGAGCCGTTTTTGCCAGCTGCTCCGTACCAGCGGAGTATGAATCTCCGGCTTTCAGTACACGTATATTATCTTTGGCAATATAGGATTCCACGATATTCTGGGTCATATTGGAACGACCCTTTGCAAGCAGCTTTTCATGCTGGATTGCTTTTGAATATTCCATTTCTTCATTATATCTCTGCTCCGCCAGCTTGACTGCCGTTACATCCTTGCCCACCGCGTAGGCAATCACGGGCCGCCCGTTTTTGTCAAACACGTTGGTATAATCAATATGTTCGCACCACCAGCCCTTTTCATCCGGAGTGTGAAACCAAATATCTGCAGAGCATGTTGTCGCACCCTGCGCCAGTTTTTCATACATGTTTGCAAAATCTTCGATAGAATCCGAACGGACAAATCCAGACTCTATGATACTATCCGGAACATCAGGCACCACCTCTTCATGTCCATGGCGCATTTTTGAAGCCTTGGTCTGAGTAATTTCTTTGGTCCTGAAATTATAGGACCAAAAAGACACATCAGAGTTTTCGGTGGCGATGCGGAATTTTTCCTCACTGATGCGCAGTGCTTCTTCTGTTTCCTTCTGCTGGGTGATGTCCATGACCACGCCATACATGATTGTTTTGTCATCGACAACTGCGAAAAGACCACTGCAAAGAATGTGGCGGATATTTCCCCTGCCAGTGATGATACGCATCACCCATTCCGCGTAGTCACGGCCGGCATTCAGGGTATCATTAACGGTTTGCAGCACCCTCGGAAAATCCTCGGGATGCACATATTCACAGCAGTGATTATGGATGCGTTCCGCCATGCTCTCCTGCGTGTATTCATGCATACGGTAATATTTGTCATTTGCATAGAGCAGCGTGAAATATTCATCTACCGCAACGGTAAAAACACCACCGAGCTGGGACGCACGATACAGTTCCAACTCGTGTTTGAATTTGTCTTTCGATGGTTTATCAATCATTTTGCACGTCCTCCTTTTTCACCGCCTTATTCTCATAAATGAATGAATAAAGTGTGCGGTACAGCAGCTTGGGGTCAATCGGTTTGGACAAATGTGCGTTCATACCCGCTTTTTTCGTTTTGTCCTGATCCTCCACAAATGCATCTGCTGTCATAGCAATGATGGGAATTGATTTTGCGTCGGCTCTCCGGGACGCGCGAATCTGTCCCGTTGCCTCAATGCCTCCCATGACAGGCATTCGAATATCCATCAGGATCGCATCATAGAAGAACTCCGTACTTTTTGAAAACTGTTGTACGGCTTGTCTGCCGTTGGCAGCCACTTCGACCTGACAGCCTTTTCGCTCAAGCAGACGCTTTGCAACTACAACATTCAGATGATTGTCTTCCACCAGAAGAATGTGTGTTCCAGAAATATCTACCTCCGAACTGCCGGATAGCTTTTCTTTCTCAGCATCCGCCTCTACAGTGAACGCATAAAACTCGACCACAAATTCTGTTCCTTTTCCAATCGCGCTGGATACCCTGATGGAACCGCCCATTGCATCCACCAGTTTTTTCACAATGGCAAGCCCCAGTCCGGTGCCCGGTTCCGTGGAATTCGTATCTCTGTTTTCTTGTGAAAATGGCTCGAAAAGGTGCTTTTGAAACTCCGGACTCATGCCGATGCCATTGTCACGAACGATGCATTGAATCCCATGCTTACCGTCACGGTCAGGGATATGCTTGCAGGAGAATTCAATACGTCCTCCTTCTTGTGTAAATTTAACAGCGTTGGACAGCAAATTAAAATAAATTTGAGTAAAGCGCAGCTTGTCCGTTAGAATGCAGGCAGCATCATGATCAAAATTCATCGTGAAATCAATGTGTTTTGCCTTCATCAACGGAAGAATGACTATTCTTATATTGTGTTTAAATTCTTCGATAGAGAAGGGTTCCTCAAGCAGCTTTATTTTACCACTCTCGATTTTACTCAGATCGAGGATATCATTAATCAGCCCCAGCAAAAAACGGCTGGAGGAATCAATACTCCTTAGATATTCTGCCGTCTTAGGCGAATTATCTTCATCTTTGGCAAGCTCGGTCATACCGATAATTGCATTCATTGGCGTGCGGATATCGTGGCTCATTCGGGCTAAAAAATCGGATTTTGCAAGGTTTGCCTGTTTTGCAGAAACCAGTGCCTGTTCCAGCTCTTTTTGATGACGTATTTGTTCCTCGTATACACCAGTTACATCAATCCGCGTCATCAGATATGCTTTTCTGTCCTCGGTAATCAATGTGAGCTGCACCTGTTTACGGCGGATTTTTCCATTTGCATCCCGCATATTGAAATCAAATTTATGAACATTACCGTCTGCAACATGTTCAAGAACACTGGAGATTTGACACTCCTCAATAACCCGTTCAACATCCTCCTCGCAGACATTCCGTCGGATCAGTCTTTCGTTTTGTTTTTGAAATGACTGATTCTCTATGAAAAGTTTTTTCCCGGAATTGACCGTATAATCGACCGCACGGTCGGTCGTGCCATCCACTACAATAAAAAAATCATAATCTGTTCTGGTGATGGTTTCCATGATAGACTTCATTACGTTTTCATCCGTAGTATCATTCTCCACAATAAAAGCAATCACCTCTTTTGTTTCCGGATTCTTCATCAGATGAACATTATATTTGATCCAATAAATTCTATCGGTATCAAAAACCCGGGTAAATTCCATGGAAACAGAATAATCCCCACGGTTATAACAATTAAGCAGCGATTGGCGGTTAAAGAGGGTTCTGTACTCTTCTTTATTCTTTTCACCACAAATATAGTCGGCAGTTTTAGCAAAATACAAGTCGGCATTATTACCGTCTATCAGTTCACCCAGCAAACCGAACGGACTCTCCCCTTCTATAATCGTATTTTGCGTCAAATTGATTTTCAGGGAATCCATATTCGCTTCCTGCATAGCAGCGCGATAAGATATTTCTTCATTAAATTTCTTAATGGCTTCTTTTTCGCGGGTCACATCTCTGCCGGCACCAAATGCTTTGACAGGTACACCTTTTTCATCAAATATCGTGGTGTAAATGACCCGTTCACACCACCAGCCTGCTTCGTCAGTAGTCTTATACCAGATATCTTCACTCACTTCTTTTTCGCCGCTTTTCAGCCGTTCAAAAATACGATAGAAACTGTTAAGACTGTCTTCCCTCACAAATCCGTTCTGTACCGTTGATGCAATATAATTCTCAATGGTGAAACAATTCTGTTTGATTCTGGAAGAATTCGATACCACCATTAAAACATCTGCCTGAATATCGTACTCCCACACATTGATCCCGGAACTTTTGATTGCCACCTGATAGCGCAGCTGCTGCTCTTTCTCTGTTTCTTCGATGCTTTTCATTTTATCCACATCAGTAAATACAGCATGGAACGTCGATTTTCCAGCCTTACTGCTTAAATATGTACTGCGCAGATTCACCCAGCGGGGCTTTCCGGATTTCGTGTTAATGCGATAGGTCAGCTCAATATCTGAGTGATTTCTGTATGCGTTTTTAATCGTATCTTCCAATAAAGGAATATCCTCTTTGTAGGTCAGAGCCATGGCATCCTTCCTGAAAATCTCCTCCCGCTCTTCTCTGGAACAGCCTAATAATTCACATAATCCATCACTGCAAAACTGTGTTTCTATCTTATCACCCTCTACCTCGTACAGCGCAATTCCACCGGGAACGGTGTTGACTAAGGTTCGGTAGTTATTGAGTGCCTCCTCTTCTTTTTTCATCAAGACCTGCATCTCATTTTTTGTCTGAATCAGCTGCTGGCGAACCTTGCGTTCTTCCGTTACATCCGTATAGCTGACATAGCAGAGCTTTGTTCCATCTGTTTGCTCTATGATGATGGCATTCAGATAAATCCAGATATATTCCATCCTGAGGTCATTCCAAATACGGTATGTGTGTTTCACGGTCGAGGAATTTTGGATTGCATCGTTTATCTTTGACTGAAGTTCGGCAAGATCATCCGGATGCACATTTAAGTAGTTTGTTTTTTGCTCTACGGATTCCACACTTTCTTTGGAATAACCAAAGATCTTGTAAAAGGCCTGATTATGGACGATCGGACGGAGTCCATTCTGATCAACAAGATATACGCACATACCGCCCGGTACATGCTCAATGACAGAGGAAAGCTGAGCTGTAAGCTCTTTGTTTTTCTGCTCATTTTTTCTGTTTTGTGTCACATCCTCAATATACTCAACATGTGCTTCAATTCCATTCCAGTCTATCAGTCTGCCTCTTGATTGATAAATGCGATTGTTCATCGGATAAGAAAAATCTCTTTCCATAAAACGATCGTGGTGCATAGAATGAATTTTACAGAATTTGCACGGGCTTGTCTTATGGAACAAAACCTCGTGGCACTTTTTTCCTGTACATGACTCACGACTCACTCCAAGCCAGTCAAGACCTCTTTGATTAATGTAGAGCAAATCATAATTCACGGTGTCACTGACGTAGATTGCACTCTGGGATTCATTCACCAGATTGGCATATAACTGTGCCATTTTCGGAGATTTCTGATAAACCGCATGAACAAGGACTCCTTCTCCCTCTGTCTCTATTAAAATAGCAGTTAAATTCACCCAGACAAGCCCGCCATTTTTCAGACAAATACGATAAGCTACATCGATAGACTCATTGTTTTTGACGGCAGCTTCAGCAGTTGCCAGCACACGGGCGCGGTCTTCCTCATATATGACTTTGGAAGGGTCGCCCTTAATATACGCTTCATACTCTTTTCTGGTGTATCCGCTTAGAGCTGCTAAGCCATCAGAAAAATACAGGATTTCAAAATGATCTGTCATGCGGTAAATTGCTATGCCGCCGGGAATGCTGTTAATCAGGTTGTTCATTTCCAGTGACCGGTTCAGCTTTTGCTCCTCTTCCAGCGCAAAACGACCACATACATTTTTAATGCGGGCATTTATCACCCGTTCATCAGCTGACTTTGGAAGGAAATCTGCCGCACCATTCTCCAAGGCTTCCAGCTGACAGCTTTTATCCGCAGTTAATGCAATCACCGGGATCGCACTGTACACGCTTTTCTTTATCCACTTAAGCACTTCAATTCCATTCATTTCAGGCCTGATCATATCAAGCAGAATGACCGAAATATCCTCGCCATGCTTTTGAATCATATTGATAGCTTCTTTTCCGTTTTCGGCATACAAAATCCTGTACTCATCAGAAAAAAACGCCATTCTCGCTTTATTTTCCTCGATGTCATCAACGATGAGCATCGTTAATTTCATATTCATATAGCCGCCCCTATGCTTTCCTTATCGCGAATCAGTATCTGTCTGCTTCCTGGTTCTTGAACCAGCTCCAATTGAACGTAAATATACATAATATATTTTATCGCTGTATTTAGGAAAAGTCAACAAATACACCTTTTTCTCGGTTGACAATTTCAACAATAAATATTCCGTTTGAATTCCACATAGGTTGCCAAAAAGTACACCAGATATATTCCAAAGAAAAGTAAGACCGATATTCCCAAATACTGCACAACATTCGTATGCACGCCTGTAGAATGAATAAAAGTCCTGCTGATACGCAAAATCACATTTCCTGAAATCAGGATGGCAAAGACTGCCGGGCAAAGATAATATGCCATCAGCTGTTTCCAGATCAGTTTGTTGATCTGCTTATGATCCAGTCCAATCTTCCCCAATACATCGTATCGCCTTTTATATTTTGAAGAATCACTAAGCTGCTGTACTGATAGTACGGTAAGGGCCACACAGACAAACACCAGACCAATATAAAACCCCGGTACGATTAAAGATGCCAGCATATATTTCACTTCTGGAATCAGATTATCACGCACCAGATTTGTTGCTACATAGACAACAATATTATCGGAGCCACTGCAGCTGTTCCCCTCCAGCGTCGGCGCAGCATGTCCCATGGAATCTATGTCCTTTGAATCAGCAAGATGATCCAGTTTCATCTCTAAATCTTTTGGTGCCGCCCCGCTCAGTTCCACCACCATTTCCGAATAATAAGGCTGCATGGTTTGTATCACTGCATCGGGAACAATAAGCACATAATCCCCGCCATTATGTCCGTCTTGTGAAAATGGTTCGGAATAAATCCCATTGCACTGCAGCGTTCCATCTCCTGCTGCATTTGCTATGTCCAATCCCTTCGGCATATGTTCCACTTCCGCACGCAGACGGGCCTTGATGTGAATGGCATATTCGTTCTCTTTTAATGTTATTTCCGGATATCCGAGCATTTGTCTGAGATGATTGTAATCACGAAGTCCCATATAAGTATCATATCTGCAATAAGTTCCATCTTCGCTCAGCATCTTAGTCACTGCCTTTTTATTGACACTTCCGTCCTCGTTCACATACATGTTCCCATAAGTACTGAGGTTCGTGTACATCCACGTATTTGCCTGATCTTTTTCATTGGTATAAATATAATAAATATAGTGTTCTTTCTCTTTTGCGTCCTGCTGTATAATTTCCTGTTCCTCCGCAAAATCATCGTGGACATCCGTGCTGTTGATCTGCACATCAAATGGCCATTTCGTGTCCAGTAGTTTGTTTTGGAAATCGCTGAACATCATTGCCATAGAAGCTCCCATAAGTGCAACTGTAAACAATGCCGTCAATGTTCCCATCGTAAACTGCATGGTCTTTACTTTTGATGCAAACTGCCGAAGTAAAAACAAATTCTGTCCACGATAAATACCATCTTTTTTCTTCCTGACATAGCAAATAATCCATGCCGACAATCCCATATAAAACAGGTAAATATCAATTACTAATAGAATCAGGAAAATTAGGATCATACCTATACTGGACAAATTAGGAAAAACAATCCAAAAGGCTATAATCAGAAGAATAGATACTGGAAAAATGATCTTTCGGATATTTTCGTGTGATTCCTTTATTTCTTCATTCTGGCGCCCTGCATTCATCAATCCATGAATATTCATTTTTTTGAACTTATGCCTGCATCGAAGCAGCGCGAGGAAGTAACAGCCCACATAACAAAGTGACGTAACCAGCAGGGTGTACCCGTTTAAGCTTATGTGAAAGTGATACGATACACGTATCATATGGCTCAGAATCGCCATAATCATCTGCTGCAGTAAAATTCCAGCAGCAATTCCGGGAATAAATGCGGCAACGCCCAACAAAAAATTTTCTTTTAAATACAGCTTTGCGATTTTCTTTTTTTTCATGCCCAGGAGCATATAAATTCCGAATTCTACACTCCTCTTTTCCAGCATGAACTTTACCATGTAATTGATGAGCCATGCCACAATCAACACAATGAAAAAAGTTGCAATACCGATCATTGCTTCCATGATTCCTGCCATTTCAAATGTTCCTGACAGTTCCCGGTCAAAAAACAAGCTGCCAAACGCATACATAAAAGCGGTGATGACGCTCATTGTCATAACATAAACCAGATAGTCTTTCATCGAACGCTGCATATTGCGGAAGGAAAGTTTATTCAGCATGATCTAATTCGCCTCCCGTCAAGGACAGGACATCTAAAATTTCCTGCAGGAATTCTCTTCTGCTCTTTGAACCACGCACCAGTTCATGAAAGATTTTTCCATCCCGCAAGAATAGAATTCTTGTGCAATAACTGGCCGAAAATGCATCGTGTGTAACCATCAGAATCGTGGCTTTCATCTGATTGTTCAGCTTCGTAAATGTCTCCAGCAATATCTGGGCTGATTTTGAATCTAAAGCTCCGGTCGGCTCATCTGCCAACAGTAATTTGGGATCATTGACCAAGGCTCTGGCGCAGGCACACCGTTGCGCCTGACCGCCTGATACCTGATATGGGAACTGGCCACGAACCTCATTCAGTCCTAATAAATTCAGCATCGTCTCAGCTTTTTTCTGTATTTCCCTCTTCTTATCTCCATGAACGGTGAGGGCGAGAATGATATTCTCTTCCATTGTTAACGTATCCAGCAGATTATAGTTTTGAAATACGAATCCCAGATTATCTTTTCTGAAATCAGCAAGCGCATCCTCCGATAATTCCGTAATATCCGTATTCTCATAAAAAATATGCCCTGCAGTCACATGGTCTATGGTTGCGAGCATATTAAGGAGTGTTGTCTTTCCTGAGCCGGACGCTCCCATCACTCCCACAAATTCTCCTTTATTTACCTGAAAACTGACCCGATCTACTGCCTTCGTAACGTTCGAATCATTTCCATAGTATTTTTCTACATCACATACTTGTATATAACTGTTCATTTTCCATTCGCCTCTTTCTTTGTCTTTGCTAAGAATATCTTATCAACAGATCTGCTGCTTTGGTATGTGATTTGCTTACATGAACCTTACATTTTTGAAAGATAAGTGCTGATTGGAAACTCTATCATCATCTTTGTGCCCTTTTGCCATGTAGATTCTGCACGTAAATCAACTCCTATTTTGCTGCTCAGTTTTTTACATATGTACAGCCCCATACCTGTTGCACGCTCATGGGAGCGCCCATTGCTGCCTGTAAATCCTTTATCAAAGATACGAGACAGTTCTTCCTGACGAATACCAATTCCATTATCTTCCAAAATAAGCAGGACACTCTTTTCCGTCTTTCTTGTATAGATCTTAAGTAATGGATGTTCACTTTTATACTTTACACTGTTTAGAATCATCTGATTCAGCAGGAAGGAGATCCATTTTCCATCGGTGCAGGCCTTGTCCGGGCAATCCACCTCTGCCTGTATCTGGTGCTCTATCAGAAACTGTCTGTTTTTAGAAAGGACCTCATATACTACTGTTTCCAGAGAAGTCTCCTGTATCATATAGTCCTTATACACTTCCTCCGAGCGCGCATAATAAAGTGCCATATCTACATAATTTTCAATTTTCTGGTTTTCAAGTCCTACCGTTTTGTATTCCTGATTGCCTTGCTTTCTGCGATTCTCACAGATTAAAGAAATGCTTGTAATTGGTGCCTTGATTTCATGAACCCAGCTTTCAATATATTCCTTATAATCATGTTCTTCCTCTTCAATCTGATGAATTCGTTCAATCACTGCTTTATTGGATTTGCGAATCATCTTTTGATATAACTTGTCTTCCAAATGCCATGAAGATGGCATCAGTTCTCCCAGAAGATACCTTTGATCCAAGCGTTCCAAGGTCCTCTCCATCTGTTGGAAATACCGGCGTCTCTCCAGCCAGTTTGCGGTCAGCCAGATCGAGAGGATCACCAGCCATGCGATGAAAATCAGCCAAAAGTTTGCAATCGGATATCCTGTCAGGCAGAGAAATAATCCAAGAATACACATACACACGAACTGAAGCACGAACAATAAGATTTTATCTTTCAAATAAGACCAGAAACTCATATGCGATACCCCATTCCCCGTTTGGTTTCAATAAAATCTTCGATTCCTATTGATTTTAATTTTTCACGAATTCGCGCTATATTTACGCTAAGTGTATTATCATCGATAAAGACCTGATTATCCCAAAGATATTCTACCAAATCCAATCTTGGTACAATTTCTCCCGCATGCAAAAACAGGTAATTCAATATCTTTAATTCATTTTTCGTAAGTTCTGCTTTTTTATCCTGACTGCTGATACATCCCCTGGCCAAGCTTAGCTCTATTCCCTTCACCTTCAATATGGATGGTTCGTTCGACACCGATGGATTGGTGCGCTTCAGAACTGCAGCAATTCGTGCTAATAACAACGGTGCCTGATATGGCTTCGTTATATAGTCATCCCCACCTTTTAGCATACCCGTTAATTCATCCATAGATGATGTCCTGCTCGTAAGAAAGATAATCGGTATTTCTGATTTTTCACGTATCTGTGTGCAAATATCAAATCCTGATATGTCTGGCAGGTTCAAATCCAACAGAATCAGATCTGCCGGTATGGATAAAATCTCATCTGCCACATGGTCAAATGTCTCTATCAGTATCACTTCATAAAGCGCATGTTCCAATAAAATTTTTAATTCTTTCCGTATGATTGGTTCATCTTCAATAACGACTATCTTCATCTTGTATTTTCCCCCTTCTCATGACTCCTTGATATTATATCTTACCACAAATATGTATTGTTTGGTACTATGTCGTGAACCAATCCGTCTGCTCGCAGAGAAAGGGACTCAAGCAAAAATTTCTATTGCATTTTTTGCACCTTCCGCATATAATAATAACAGCAGAACCCGACACGCCTCTCAACGATGCGGACCACGTCGGGTCGTTTAATTTTATGGAAAAAATAAACAATCTAACGCGTTCTGGTGGTAAGTGAAATGCCAGATGCAATTGAAGATCACGGGAGTCTACTTTATGTATAGAATTTTAATCGTAGAAGATGATGAGGGAATCGCTGCTGCTATGAAGCAACAGTCTGAAATGTGGGATTTAGAGGCTTTTTGTGTGCAGGATTTCAGGAATGTTCTTGTTGATTTTGCTGATTTTAAACCTCATTTAATTTTGCTTGATATATCGTTACCCTTTTTTAATGGCTATCATTGGTGCAGTGAGATTCGAAAGATTTCAAAAGTACCAATTATATTTATTTCCTCTGCATCTGACAATATGAATATTGTTATGGCAATGAATATGGGTGGTGATGACTTTATTCCAAAGCCGTTTGACCAAAATGTACTCATAGCAAAAATACAGGCAATGTTGCGTCGCACCTACGATTTTACAGCAGAAACTACACTTTTACAGCACCGGGAAGCATTTCTAAATATAAATGACAATACCTTGAATTATAAAAACGAAACCATATCGCTCACCAAAAATGAATACCGCATTTTATATACACTAATGGAGCATAAGGGCAAGGTGGTAAGTCGTGAAAAGCTTATGGAGCATTTGTGGCAGACCGACCTTTTTGTGGACGAGAACACTTTAAACGTTAATATCGGCAGGCTGAGAAAAAAGCTTAATTTAATTGGACTTGAAAATTTTATAACCACAAAGTTTGGCGTTGGGTACATCATAGATTAATCTGAAGGGAGCTTTGATATGGAATTACTATGTTTTTATCTAAAGCAAAAAAAGAAAATATTTCTTTCTTATCTCTTATTTTGCTTCATCTTTTCATTTACCTTCTATTTGTACCATCTGCCAGTAAAAGCTGTTATCTACCCGTTTTTCATTTGTGGATTATTCGGATTCATCTTTATTTTTATTGATTTTATTCGTTTTATACAAAAGCATTCACTTCTCCAAAGTATTGAGAAATCACCTGCAAATCTGATTGATAAACTGCCGCAAATATCAACAATAGAGGATCGTGATTATCAAAATATTATCAGATTATTATGCGAGGAACAGAATTTTCTTCAAACAACTATGAATAACAAATACACCGATATGATACAGTATTACACGGTCTGGGTTCATCAAATCAAAACGCCTATCGCCTCTATGCATCTTTCTTTACAAAACGAGGACACTGCCTTATCACGCAAATTATCGGGAGAATTATCTCGTATTGAGCAATATGTGGAAATGGTTTTAATGTTCTTAAGATTAAATTCCAATACTACTGATTATGTTATTAAAGAGTATCCCATTGATCCTATGATCAAGCAGTCTATAAAAAGATTTGCGTCAGAATTTATTGAGAAGAAAATAAGCCTTATTTATGAGCCGATTAATTATCATGTAATTACAGATGAAAAATGGCTGTCCTTTGTGCTTGAGCAGGTGCTGTCCAACGCTTTAAAATATACGAAAAAGGGATATATAAAAATTTATATGACAGAAAACAACGTACTTTGTATTGAAGACAGCGGTATCGGTATCGCACCGGAGGATTTGCCGAGAATATTTGAAAACGGTTATACCGGTTATACCGGCCGTGCAGAGAAAAAAGCAAGTGGGATTGGCTTGTACCTTTGTAAAACTATTTGCAGCAGGCTAAATCATAATATTTTCGCCACCTCAAAGCTTAACAAAGGGACCACAATTCATATTAATTTATCACAGTTTAAATTAGATACGGCATAACTTCTTACAACAATGTAAGAAATGCAGTGGGAAATGTAAGCTAATGAAATAGCAATACATTTCCCTTTTTGTTAGAATAAATACATCATAAAGACTGGAGGAATAATTTATGAGTATTTTAGAAGTAAAAAGACTTCAAAAAATTTATACGACAAGATTTGGGGCTAACAAGGTTGA
Source organism: Hespellia sp. (assembly GCA_028694105.1). Classification (GTDB taxonomy): domain Bacteria; phylum Bacillota; class Clostridia; order Lachnospirales; family Lachnospiraceae; genus Hespellia. Next base: position 6,345 of record JAQUUC010000032.1, on the reverse strand, counting down.
GGCTCTCAGGAATGTTAATTTTACTGTTGAGGAGGGCGAATACGTTGCTATTATGGGTGAATCAGGTTCGGGTAAAACCACATTGCTTAATATTTTAGCGGCACTTGACAAACCAACCAGCGGAAATGTTTTATTAGAGAATGAAGATCTTACGACAATAAAAGATTCTGCTATTGCAAGCTTTCGTCGCGATAATTTAGGATTTGTTTTTCAGGACTTTAATTTACTTGACACCTTTTCCTTGGAGGACAACATTTTTTTACCGTTAGTTCTCGCTGGCAAAACCTACGATGAAATGAAAAAAGTGCTGACACCGATTGCTTTACAGCTTGGAATAACGGACATATTAAAAAAATATCCTTATGAGGTATCGGGTGGACAAAAACAAAGAGCAGCTGTTGCAAGAGCGTTAATTACAACACCAAAGCTTGTTTTGGCAGACGAGCCAACGGGAGCATTAGACTCAAAAGCTTCTGACGAATTATTAAAGCTTTTTTCTTTAATTAACCAAAACGGCCAAACCATTTTAATGGTTACACACTCTGTTAAGGCTGCAAGTAACGCTAACCGTATCCTATTTATCAAAGACGGGGAAGTATTCCACCAGATTTATCGTGGTGAAAGCACAAACAACCAGATTTATCAAAAAATATCAGATACACTTACACTCTTAGCTACAGGTGGTGACAGATTATGAGAGCATTATTTTATCCTAAGTTTGCTTATAGCAGTATTAAAAAAAATAAAAAGCTGTATATTCCATACATTTTAACATCAATCTTATGGGTTATGATGTTTTATATTATTACCGCTCTGTCAGCTTCTCCCTATGTGGCAGGATTAAAAGGCGGAGGATCTCTTACAATGATTTTGGGATTCGGTGGGCCTGTAATTTTATTTTTCTCCCTGCTTTTCTTGTTTTACACGAATTCCTTTTTAGCCAAAAGACGGAATAAAGAATATGCTCTTTATAATATACTCGGTATGAACAAGAAAAACATCGCACACATCCTTTTATGGGACACTATGATCACATATAGTATCTCTATTGTATTAGGTTTATTGTTTGGAACAGTGTTTTTTAAGGTCGCAGAGCTTGGTTTAGTCAATATTATAAAAGGCGAGCCTAATTACAACTTATCTATAAATTGGAACACCGTTTTCATTGCTGTTCTTGGCTATGCAGTCATATTTGTTTTCATATTATTAAAATCACTTTTAAAAATAAAAATCACCAACCCGATTGAACTTTTGCGCAGTGAAAATGCAGGCGAAAAGCCGCCAAAAGCAAATTGGTTTGTTGGAATTTTAGGTGTTATTATTCTGGGCGTTGCGTATTATATTGCTATGACCGTAGAAGATCCACTTTCAGCAATGAGTTTGTTTTTTATCGCAGTCATGCTTGTTATCATCGGCACATTTCTTTTGTTTATATCCGGTTCTGTTTTACTTTGCAGGATTTTGCAAAAAAACAAGAAATATTATTATAAATCAAGCCACTTTGTTTCTGTCTCATCTATGATGCACAGAATGAAGCGGAATGGCTCTGGACTTGCTGCTATTTGTATTCTTGCAACAATGGTTCTGGTTATGATTGCCTCAACCACAAGTCTGTATTTTGGTATGGAAAAGTCAATCAAGGAGCGTTATCCACGACAAATGAATCTGCAATTTGAATTAAACGATATAAAATCTATCGATGACGAATTTATAAAAAATACAGATAGCTTTATAAACGCTGAATTTAGTAAATTTGATACTAAGCCCGTAAATAGTCAATATTATAAAATGATTGCCACAGGCGGTGAAATTGAAAACGGCGTAATAGATTTAACTCCAGCCAGCTTGGACGCTTCTTTTAAAAACATATATCAAATTAATATGGTGCCGCTTGAAGATTACAATTCAATTACGGGAAAATCCGAAACATTAGAAAAAAACGAGGTGCTTACTTATACAACAAGGACTCAGTTTTCAGAGAATTCACTAAGCTTTAAGGGCGGAAATTCTTTTCATGTAGTTAAGCATTTAGACAAATTCTGGAGCGATGGCTCCTCTGCAATGTCCGTTATTCCAACTTTATTTATCATTGTACCGGATATGGAATATGCCACTCAGGGAATTAGCTCTATCGCTGATTATAACGGAAATAAAATGCTGAATGCCGGTCTAGTCTATGGTGCTGATTGCGATTTAAGTGAAGAAAAACAAATTGAGCTATACAACGAATTAGCTCATTCGTCAGAATCACTCTTAAGCACAAGTGAAAATATTATTTCAATCAATTGGGAAAGTCGAGCAAATGAACAAGCAGATTTTTATGGCTTGTATGGTGGGTTATTCTTTATCGGAATTATTCTAAGCGTGCTGTTTATATCGGCAGCTGTACTAATTATTTATTACAAACAGATTTCCGAGGGATATGAGGATAAGAGCCGTTTTGATATCATGCAAAAAGTAGGAATGACGAAAAAGGAGATCCGAAAAAGTATAAACTCACAGCTTTTGACTGTATTCTTTATGCCACTTGTCTTTTCGGGTATTCATTTATGCTTTGCTTTCCCTATTATCCAAAAGCTGCTTTTGATATTCAATTTAAGTAACATTTTATTCTTTGGCATAACTACTGTTGTTAGTTTCCTTGTATTCGGTCTGTTTTATGCTTTCATTTATCGAATAACATCAAATTCTTATTATAAAATTGTCAGCAGTCATGACGTTGATTAATGGAAACAATTCGTACATCAGCACCTTTCCGAATGTAGCAGGAAAGGTGCTGATGATGCAAAATGGTTCTCCCTGAACCATCAATAAGCGGTTGGCATACCACAATGTTTCATTCGATTCCATTCCCGATTTTCGCACCAATATACCACATTTTCTTCCACGTCAAATACCATGGATACTACCGTTGGACACACTGTCTGAGAGACTGCTTTCAGCACTTCGAAACAGTCCGTGACATCAAAATTATCCTTTGCGTCGTTCAGCATATGAACTGCCGTCTCATATCGATCCCATCCCATCCCATCCAAGGATGCTGCTCACTGTTCCCTTTAAATGGAGAAAAATTCGTCATAATGGAATACTCAGGTTTTTCTATATAGTGATACCCCTGCCCCGGAACAATCTGTAAGACATTTCCCTCACGGTCTGACAACTGCGATTGAAATGTAACGCCCGGTACACTGGCAATCTTCGAAGTCTCTGTTATCTGCTTTATTTCCTGCAGATTCTTTTTTTCAAGTAAAAGGTCAATATCAAGGTTAATAATATTTGGCTCAGTTCCTGATACGGGATTACTTCTCGCGTCATGAGGCCAACAGGTCGGCATGGCAACAAAATCGCCTCTGTGATTAGCTCCAAAAAGCGGAAGCCATCCTTCTTTTTCATCTTTTATAGCTATATAGACTTTGTCATCCTCCGCCACAACCTGATATTCCATATTCAGGATATCAAGATTCCAGCCAATGATTGTTTTATTTCTATTTGAAACAATACTTGTACACATAATCAGTTCCTCCTTCTGCGCCTTTTTCTTTTAGTGATCGTTTGTTGAAACTATCCAAAGTTTTTGTTACAGAATGATATATTGAACAACTTCTCTTTCCTTTTTCTTCTTGATACGCTTATTCAATTGCATAATAGCTGTTGGCATAACACAAATCACTAATAATGTTGTCGATGAAGGATAGGATGCTTCAAGATACCCTTCAATCAATACTGGTCTGTAATTGATTGCAAACACTTCAAACAAAATATATGCAGCAAATACGATCATGTAGAAACCTCCAAGTGCCAAAATATCAAAATCTACCTTAAACAGATTTTTTCGCTTCACTAACTGAACAAGTCCAAGTATTGCAAATCCTAACACGACAAATAAAGGAACGAATCCCAGCCAGTCTGTAATGTTATAAATCAGCATATGCGTTCCTGTCAAATTATGAACGTATCCGTTAACGGTTGCAAAACCCACTTCTGAATTCTTAGGTCCGATTGCCTGAACATCCACGTACTGAATAGCCATTGTCCACACCAGAAACAAAAGTAATAATCCTCCTGCTACAACATAATTTTTTTGATTTGTTTTTTTCATTTTGTATCCCTCCTTTCGTATTTGGCTTTTGCCTAAACACAATATAAAAGACGGTGTAACAATATGAAAGAATTGGTGTGTCACATAGATGATACGATTCGTGTCATACCCATTTTATCAGCATCAGCGCTTTTATTCCTAAAAACAAAAAGGTAAACACGGCTGCATAGGATTGAAGACTCATCATAAAGAAAAGAGTCCCCAGTGTACTTAATCCTAATGACATTTTTCCTTTTATTTTCACCCAAAATGGTGCCGTACAATTTTGAAGTGTTAAAGTCAAAATTCCACATAGAATTAAACCAATCACAATAATCAGGTATGGAATCTTAATATATTCCGGACTCTGCGTTAATGATAAGAGCGATACTTCTTCAATAACATCGCCTGCACTTTCTCCAAAGAAAGGCAAAAATAAGAACATCACGACTGAACAATCCAGTAATCCGAACACCATATCTTGAAAATAATGGATTTTTCGCTTACTGTCTTCTTGTGCTACAGTCAGTATTTCTTCACTGGAAAGCAAATCATCCAGGGATATGACAAAATATTTTGATATTTCCTTAAGCGAATCTATACTTGGATACCCTCTCCCGGATTCCCATTTAGAAATGGCTGTTCTTGATACGAACAGCATCTCGGCAAGTTGTTCTTGTGTCAAATTTTTATTCTTGCGAAGTTCTTGTAATTTCTCATGAAACTCCAATTATGTCATCTCCTCTCGCTTTCATTCATATTGACTTATCTTATCCAACCTCCCCTGTTGAATCGATTGGATATTCTTCTGAATCTTCTGTCTATCCCAGTCCCACCACTTCATATCCAGCAATTCATCAACAGTCTTTTGATCAAATCTCTTTTTAATTTCTTTTGCGGGAACACCTCCAACAATCGTATATGGTGGTACATCTTTGGTTACAACTGCCCTCGTTCCAACAATGGCTCCATCTCCTATATGAACTCCTGCCATAATTACCGCTTCATATCCAATCCATACATCATTTCCAATCACGATATCACCTTTATTATCCCATGCTGATGTAATATCCTTCACATCCAGATCCCATTCCTCAAAAAATATGGGAAAAGTATAGGTAGACAGCGATTTCATAGTATTATTGCCACTTGTAAATAGAAATTTTGCTCCACAGGAGATGGAACAGAATTTGCCAATCTCTAGCTTGTCATGGTTAATAGGGTAATGGTACAGCACATTGTTTTTCTCAAAATCAATGGGATTATGTACAAAATCATTGTAAATTGTGTATTCTCCTATATGAATATTTTCATCGTGAACCACGTTTTTTAAATAAACAGTCTGTTTATCTCCAGTTCGCGGATATATTTTACTCTCCGAAATTTTCATTATGAGTTCTCCTTCTTTTATGAATTTCATTGATTTTTTTGAAACTCTATTGTGCTTTGTATTTACATAGTATCCCCGTTGTGACAATTTCTCCGCCATTACATTCATAAGGCACTTCTTTTACAACTTGAAACCCTAATTTTTGAAGGACGTGACCAGACGCCGGATTTTCTTTCGCATATACTGTACTGATTTCTCTGATTTTCATTTTTTCAACAGCATATTTCATAACTGCATTCATAGCCTCGGTCACATATCCATTTCCCCAAAACTTTCGACCAAGATTATAGGAAATATCCCAGTGTCTTTCCTCTTCATCAAAGAACACCAGACAGGTTCCTATGATTTCATTTGTGCTTTTCAAAACAATAATCCATCTGTTCCACTTATCATTTTCCAGGTTTCCAATCTCAAATTCCACGAATTCTTTTGCTTCGTTTATGTCATTACTTGCTTTCCACCACATATATCTTGATACATTTTCATCCTGCATCCAACACTTAAAAATTGTCTCGGTATCATCTGAATGAATTTCTCTTAAAATTAATCTTTCGGTTTCTAATTTCGGTGTAATCATGTTCTCTTCAGGACCTCCATCCATTCAAATCTCAATCTCATCAAAATAGTTTTGTAATTTCTCCACAAACTGACCAATATGCAATCCATCCACAAATGAATGATGTGCCTGCACTGAAATTGGAATCATGATTTTTCCATCTTTTTCATAATACTTACCCCTATCAAACAGAGGGTAGTGTCAAATTTACTACCTTCTTTTTTTTATAAAACCTTATAGTTACAAGGTTCACATCACTTTTTGCAATAAAAAAGCAATGACCTCCCTTTTTGTGTATAATGTAATCACCACAAAAACAAT
>JAQUUC010000031.1 GCA_028694105.1 Hespellia sp. | reverse complement strand
CTTGCATGTGTTAAGCACGCCGCCAGCGTTCATCCTGAGCCAGGATCAAACTCTCGTTAAAAGTGTTTGTAATCCATGAGTCAAAATTAACTACTAGCTAATATTTTCCCGTTATTACTGTTGATACCAAAATCTTGCTTAGAGATCTTGGCGGGTGTCAGATCTTTCAATCTGACTGTTCTTTAAAAATTTTCTCTTAATAGAAATTTTCAAGGTTGTTTGTCTATTGTTTAATTATCAAGGTTCTGCTTGTCTGTCTCAAACGACAGCTAGAATATAATATCATTTTCAAAATGCTTTGTCAACATCTTTTTTATAATATTTAATTTCTCTTGCCGTCTGTCTCAAGCGACAGCCAAATTAGAATATCATATTTTGACATATCATGTCAACACTTTTATGATTATTTTTGAAATCATTTTGTGTTATATCATATTCCCGCCTGCTCTTACGAGTCAGCTTAAACATAATATCATTTTCCGCAAGTAACTGTCAAGAGTTTTTTTCAAACTTTTCGTACTTTTTTCAGATGTACAATATATATGCCTTCTCTCTATAAAATATGCTAAACCTAGTGCGGTATTTGTGCACATTTATATATAGAGAGAACGGAGAAGGAGGGATTCGAACCCTCGCGCCGCTATTAACGACCTACTCCCTTTCCAGGGGAGCCCCTTCGGCCAGCTTGGGTACTTCTCCATGCGTGTGATTTGACGCAATAAATATATTACTAAATAAACATGGAGTTGTAAAGAGGGAGTTTCAAAAGATTGTAATAAAAACAGTTTATTCATCCACAAGGTACTCAAAGAAATCAAAATCTGCATAATGCCGGTGCTTTACCCGGTCCGCGCAGGTGAGTCCTACCATAGTTCCTGTGAATTCTCCATATTTACAGTATTCATCCGAGAACTTCGTCGTATCAAATTCCTTTCCAATTCGTGTATATGTACTGCCGTCATAACTCCACTCGAAATAAGAAATCCGTCCATCAATTGTGAGACGCATATAGATTGGACAATCTTCTACCGGTGTTCTGGAATTTAAGAATTCTGTCTTCTCTCCATTTTCAATCTGAATAATCGATATGGTACTTTGCCCCAGTGTCTCGCTGTAATATTTCCGCAGATTTATATAGTTCATATTGTCATAATACATGATAAGACCTGCACTCTGCTGATGTACTTCCGGCAAAAACTCCATTTTCGTCGTAATCTGTGCGTGTACAGATGTCAGTTTTCTGGCAAGGATGCTGACACGATTGAGGGAAGTTCGCGCTTCCTGACCACGGATTCTCACATAGCCGGCTCTTGCCTTTACATCCGCAAAGCGCTGCGGCATGATCCTCGGTGCGTAATACCAGTTTCCAAGCTCTTCGGAATCAAAATCATCCCTTTGTGGAATCTGTGGCATCGGACACTCCGGAAGCTTACTTTCTTCCACATATTCTTTTGCCAGATTACTGCCATCAGCCATGCGAAGCCACCCGTCTTCTGTCCACATCATTTTCTGGATTGCGGTTTCGCGCCCCAGTGTGCATCGCAGCTCCGGCGCAAATGGTCTTGCACAGAGATGCACCAGATAGACTTCCCCCAGCGTTGTCTCCACATAACTTGCATGCCCACTCTTTTGCAGAACAGAATCCGGATTGTAATACTTTGGTTTCAAATGATCCGGATCCTGCCGTTCATTGGATTCCCCCGGAATCGATGTGACGATTGGGTTCATTGGATCCTTTTCATACGGTCCCCATACATGCTCTGCGCGTCCCATTGTGACACAGTGATTATATCCGGTTCCACCCTCTGCGCACATAATATAATAATAATTGCCACGTTTTGTCAGATGCGGAGCCTCAATACATCCACGGTCTGTACCGCCATGCCAGATTCGTTTCGGATAGCCGATGATCTGCTTTTGTTCTGGTGAATATTCCACCATACAGATAGCCCCCGGCTTTTCGTAGCCTTCTCTTGTCTCCCACTCCAATGAAACAATCCATTTCCGCCCGTCATCATCATGAAACAGAGAGGCATCAAACCCCGACGAATGCAGGTAGACTGGTTCGCTCCATGGACCTTCGATTTCCTTAGCCACCACGACAAAATTATCTACATCAAAATATCTTGCGTTCATGGAATTCATGACTCCATAGACCACGTAGAACAGGTCTTCCTGTTCACAATAAGTCAGGCAGGGTGCCCAGATTCCCTTGGCGGACGGAAGCTTCTTAAGGTCTACCTGTACATCGTCTGTCAGCACATGCGTGTACAGTTCCCAGTTTTTTAAATCTCTGGAATGATAAATCGGGATACCCGGCATCCATTCAAATGTGGACACTGCCACATAATAGTCCTCACCTTTTCTACAAATACATGGGTCCGGGTTAAATCCCGGAAATATCGGATTCTTAATCATTTTTCTTTCCCTCCTAAGCTCGCCTTTTACAGCCGAATCTACTTTCGTCTAAATTTCCTCCAACAGCAAAACGTCCCAGTCTTTTAGCAGAATCTGATCCCCCTTCCGGTATTCTTTTCCCGTCAAAAGATCCTTTACCTTCTCATAAGGACAGTCTGTCTCTGACATATTTTCACTATAATGCAGCAGATAATGGAGCTGCCTTCCATACGGATTCTCTCCACTTCTTATGATGACCGGCCACTCCTTTTGAGGCACACGGATTCCCGCCTGCCCGGCTGCAAGTCTGTAGATTTCTTTCAGAGATTCCTTTGCAGTATAACACCCAATATAATAGGCATGTCCTTCTCCATATGCATGATGTGTAATTCCCGAATAAGCACTCCAGTATTTATGCTCATAACTTGCCAGACTTTCTGCACCGGCAGGCTTTAATAATTCTGCAAAATACGCTACCGGCCTGCCCTTTAGCTTCATCTTGCCCGGATCGGTAAACTGATTGTAGCTCATCCCAAAACATTCCGTCAGTTCATGTGGCTGCGCATCCGCATATACACTTAAGTGTTCGTCACATACAAATGACTTAAACGAACTGACCAGAATGCCTCCACTTTCCACAAATTCACGGAACTTCTGAATGGTGTCCTCAGCGGCACTATATAAAGCAGGGGTAACAATCATTTGATATTTCTGCATCTCTAACGCATTGATGTCCACAATATCGCACTCAATATTCATCTCATAAAGGCTGTCATACATCCAGCGTATGACATCATTATAACTTAATTCCCGGTCAATCGGAAACCATTCCAGAGCTGTCAGAGACTGGTTATCAATTACAAGTGCAACCTGATTCTTTTTTTTCATATGAAGCAGCTCATTTCCCAGCTCCTTCCATTCTTTTCCAAACATGCACGCCTCTTCATACGCAGGATTTGTATTCAGATCATGGCTCAAAAGCCCTTTCCAATAGGTTTCATATCCATTATGAATGGAATGCCAGTTCCAATATAACAGACCATCCGCGCCACTTGCCAAATGACTGTAGGCATGAAGACGAAGCTGCCCCGGATATGGGGTCCAATACTTAAATGCCTGCGCCTGACATTCTAAAACCAGATAATTATCATTTTTCAGGCTGCGGATCTCATCACCCCCAAATGCAATTTCTGCACCAGTCAATGCATCCTGAGTCGGGTGGTAGATATCAGTGCCGGCTATCGTCAGGCACTTGGATGCCTCGTAATGGTTTAAGTCCGGCTGTACTCCATAAGAATATCCATCCTGTGCGATATCCGCACCAAACTTTTTCCATTCAAAATCCAGATTGTGAGTGACGAACTGATCCTCACGCTTGTATTCTTTTACAAGTTCCGACTGCCACTGCAGAAATTCAGCCGCAAGTGTCCGTTTAAATTTCTCAAATTCAGATACCAGCCCACCATTGATACAGCCACACATATCCGGCAGATCCTCCCAGTCATGGATGGAATTACTCCAGTAGGCAAGCCCAAACGCAGCATTGAAGCATTCCGTTGTATGGAATTTTTCCTTTAAATACTCCTTAAACAGTGTCTGTACTTCATGACCTGCATTTCCGTAATGCTTGGTTTCATTGTCAATCTGAAATCCTATCACATGCGCTCTGTCTGCAGTATGCGCCAGTAGTTTTCGAATCACGCGTTCCGCATAAAAACGGTAAGTTTCGCTCATGATATTCATAGTCTGGCGATGCCCATATGCTGCTCGTCCTTCCTTTGTCATCACCATCACATTGGCGTCTTTTTTCACCATCCAAGAAGGAATCGCATATGTTGGTGTACCAATGATCACTTTCATATTTCTTTTTTCTGTCTCATCAAGCACCCTGTCGATAAATGAAAAATCAAACACACCATCTGCCGGCTCCAAAGTACTCCACGTAGATTCAGCGATGCGGACAACATTCATGCCCGCATTGCTCATCATCTCGAGATCCTCTTTTAATTGTTCATATGGCATATATTCCAGATAGTATGCACAGCCGTATAAAAGTTCCCGTTTCATATTTCAGTTCCCTCCCATCATTCGCTCTTACAGACTTTCTTTCGGAAACCATCCAAAGTCAATACAACGTCCTAAATCCCAACTGTCCCAGCCAATCCACCCCGGGGTATTAACTGTATCCGTAAGCAGCTTGTAGCTCCAGTAAAAATATCCGGATCCTCTATTCCATGCATCTACCTGTGCTTTTGCTACGGTCTGATAGATTCCTTTTTTCTGCTCCGGAGTCATTACATCCACCAGTGCGCCTTCTTCTCCATTCAATACAGTCTGTCCGCCATGTGTGTCCACGCCGCATGCCAGAGAGTTGAACAGACACCACTCTCCGCAGATGACAGGGAAGTACCGCTGCATTTCCTCCATGTCTTTTGCAAAATGGTTATTGATATAGTCCAAATAGCCTTCTACCGTCTGTTCACAGCCATACATCTCAGCCATCATCAAATACTGATGGGTATCCAGAACCACATTTTTATATTTATCTTCTCTCATAAAATCTTTCCAGATCATAAGTTCAAATCCATCATGGATCACCACATATTTTTCCTCCGGAAGATACTTTCTGATACGATCATAGGCTTTCAGGTAAAATCTGCGGATAAACTCATAGGAAATCGGTGCAGATCCCTTTGCCATCTCTGAATCCATCGGTGGATACCGTTTCTGTATATCCATCATCGCCCAGAACCCTTCCAGTGCAGGTTCATTAATGACTTCAATTCCCCAGAGACCCTTTCGCTCACCATAGCGCTGCGCAAGTTTTTCCAAAACATTTAACACAAACTCTACCTCTTCCGGATTCTGTGCCCATTTGCATACGCCACAGATACCCCCATTGTCAGAACCGTTCTGGCCTTCCGGTGCAGTATGCAGATCAATCAGAATCTGCAAATCATATTTTTCCGCCCAATTAAATGCCTTGTCCAAATCCTCCACACATCCAATAAAAGGCTCCCGGTCTCCAAAAATAAAATATGGAACAGGAATGCGAACTGCCTCTAATCCCCATGATTTAATGGTTGCAAAATCTCGTTCTGTAATGTACTCGCTCCGATGAATTTTAATACGAGCCTCATAGACTTCTTTCGGCAGCTGACGCGGCAGCCAATATTCGTCCTCTGCCGTGGTGCCCTCAAACAGTGCAGGATTCATCCACTTTTCTAATACGAGCCAGTTTCCCAAGTTTACACCTTTTACTTTCATCTCTCTCTCCTTTTCTAATCAATTTGATTTTGTTACGTTATGGCAATAGTATAACGATTCACCCGCGCACAATATATTACAATTCACACTTTTTTATTACATTTCTCACACATTATGCTATACTAAAACTATTCAAAACTATAAGGAGGAACATAAATCAATGAATCAAACCTATCTGATGCGTTATACATCCTACCAGCTTCATACCATTGTAAGGCAGTATTCTTCCGGCTTACAATTACAGCACCGTTTTTGTGCGCGCCCTGCCTTTTCAGATGAAGCAATTGCACCGTCTGTTCTGGCGCATGTAAGAACTCATGTCAAATCTTATTGCGACCCGGTTTTATTATCCATCAATCATCAGATTAACTATGCCTTCATTCCTGTTCTCAACCAGTTTTTCTTAGTTGGTCCGTTTCGTTTTCATGATTTTGTCAGCCTGAAACACCAGATTGTAATAGAAAATCTGGATGCCGATTTTCCAGAAACAGTTGCCGTACTTGATTTTCAGAAAACAATTTCTCTCATTCTCCTGATATACAATCTCTATCAGACCGAATCCTATGAAGAACAGGAATTGATATTATCCAACTGCGTTCAGTCCGATACAGAAAGCGAATTATTCAAACAGCATTCCAGCCAAGTTTTTTATAATTTAGAATATGGGAAAATCCACAATCCATACGATCAGGAGGTGCGAGAATTCACAAGCATTGAAAATGGAGATATCGAACAATTAAAAAGGAGTCTGGAAGAGGATTATCTCGGTGAGATTGGTACGCTTGCCAAGAATCCTCTCCGTCAGGCAAAAAACCGCGCCATCGTTGTAATCACACTCGCAAGCCGTTCTGCACTGCGAGCCGGAGTCATTCCCGAAGTCGCTTATTCCTTAAGTGATTCCTATATTCAGCAGGTGGAAGAGTGCAATGATGTTCCTACACTGTTCCATCTCTTTCACTCCGCCGAATTCCAGTACGCACAGCTTGTCAAAGAACTGAAAGAACAAAAGACAGACAAAACTTCAATTCCAGCCAACAGTCATGTCAGTAAGTGCAAGGACTATATCTATGCGCATTTGCACGACAAAATAAGTGTAAAGGATATTGCCAGTGAACTGCACGTCAATGTCAATTATCTCTCTACACTTTTTCGTAAAGTAGAACATATGTCGCTTACGGATTATATTCGTAAGCAAAAAATAAATTTAGCCAAAAATCTGCTGATTTACTCTCATTACTCTTATATCGAGATTGCTGTTTATCTCGGTTTTTCCTCCCAGAGCCATCTGGGAAAAGCATTTAAACAAACAACCGGGTATACTCCGCGAAGATACCGCGAGATGTTCGGAATGAAGGAATTCCTGAATTGAAAATACACCACTTTGCAGTATTTAGATATTCCTCTGCATTTGTTCGTTCGGCTTAGTCAGTCTAGTTATTTATTTTGAGGATTGACTTTTGTGAGTGTGACCACCTAGCTGCTCTATATCATGTTAAGAATGCCTGATTTTACAATTCTAAAAATGCCTGATTTAATAAAAAGTCGTATACGTTCATGATTAAAATTCCATCCTCATTTTGAACTACCACCGCTTATAGAAGACGGTGGATTCCTGCTTCGCAGACCTCGTAACCTCAGTCTCCACAGGCTTTACTTTCCGTTGTTCCAACGGTAGTTTTTCTACTATGCTGCTATTTTTAACCCTTCATTCAAGATGTTTTGTGCAGCATTCACATCGCGGTCATGGAATGTTTTAAATACTTTGAATTCGTGATTTTCATGCCATTTGACATAATCGCAAATTCCTTGATTCCAAGATCAATCCCAACTGCTGCTTCAGTTTGTGCTTTCTTAGAAATATCCACGTCTGTGCAGCAAAGAGATACATAATACTTTCCAGATGGTTCTTGCGACACAGTTGCATTTAGAATTCGTCCTTTTGGAACCAATTTGTTCTTTGTTTTTACAGTTCCAAGTTTCGGCAATTTAATTCGGTTTTCCAGATACTCAATATTCCCATTCACATATTTCGTCTGATAAGAATGTCGATGTGTCTTCTTGGATTTAAATTTTGGAAAACCTGTTTTCTCGTTGAAAAATTTCTGAAATCCTCTGTCCAAATCCTTCAATGCCAACTGCAGTGCAATCGAATCCACCTCTTTCAGCCATGTCAAATGCGTCTTTAACGCTTTCATTTCTCTGGCACACTGCACGTAGGAAATGGACTCTTGTTTGGATTGATATCTCTTTATCTTTTCTTCCAGATAATAGTTATAAACAAATCTCGTGCACCCACATGTTTTTGCAATCACTTGTCGCTGTGTTTTATTCGGCTATATTCTGTATTTAAAAGCTTTCTCCATACTTAAATGAAAAACTTTTTTAAGTCTTTATTGGAAAGACGCCGGATACGGCAATTTCATTTGACGATTTTCCGCAGCTGACAGGCTGATACCACAATTCATCCCACTACTTATCGTAAATGATTGAAGTCAGGGTATTCTTGCTTTCATAGTGATAAAATAGTATTTTAATTGTATTCATTTCATATTCCCCATAACGTATAAAAGGGAGCATAAATGCTCCCTTTGAGTTTAAAATTTCCCACTATCCGGCAGGGACTCTCCCGAGTTTAGAATCTTGCACTTATTGCATTGATTCACTTCACCTGCAAGCTTGTCACAAGCTCTTTTTATCCTCAAGTTCTTCCATATATCCTGCCGTAATAATTCCTGCTGGTAACGCAACAATCGCTACGCCAAAAATCGACGAAATCATCGTAACAATTCTCCCAACCATGGTAACTGGATAAATATCTCCATAGCCAACCGTTGTCAGTGATACTGTTGCCCAGTAAATTGCATCAAAAAAGTTTTCAAAAGACTTTGGTTCAACATTGAATACGATTAAAGCTGATACAAAAATGTAAGCTACTGCTAGCGTTCCAACAGCAATCAATGCATCCCTCTGCTTCATAAAAACAGTTTGTATCATAATCAAACTCTTCGAATATCTCAATGCTTTAAAGACTCTAAACACTCTAAAAGTCCTCAAAAGTCTAACTACTTTCAGAATGCGGAAACCGCTATTCAATACTGTTAACGATGGTAAAATTGATAACAAATCAATGATAGCCATAGGCGTGAATGGGTATCGTATGTATGATAATATTTTACCTTCCTTCAGTTTAAAATCTGCTGTCGCTAATCTCAACAGGTAATCAATAATGAATATACATACTGTAACTTTGTCGATCAACAAGAATACTTCATTCTGATTTTTAAAAGCCAATGGAATGATGCTCAGAATAATTGCAATCATCATAAAGCAATCGTATACCATGCTTGCTTTATCCTTTTCCTTTGACACTTCTATGATTTCATATATTCTTTTTCTCACACAATTACCTCCACATTCTTTTATATTTTTGGGGGAATAAACACTTATCTTTCTTTTAACCAATTTGCCACATCGATAATTTTGATACCTTCATATTGGCAATCAAAATCTTAGGACAAGTCAGAAAGCAAAAAATAGTGGAAACCATAATTTTACTGGTTTCCACTATTCTCAGTCAAACGGAGAGGGTGGGATTCGAACCCACGCGCCCTTTCGGACAAACGGTTTTCAAGACCGCCTCGTTATGACCACTTCGATACCTCTCCATGTCAGCGACAATATGTATATTATCATATTGTATCGCTCTCTGTCAACACTAATTTTAAAGTTTCTAATATTTTCTTTTTGCAAATAATTTCGCAATCTCTAAATCTTCCGGTGTTGTAATTTTTATGTTTTGATAGTTTCCCTCCACAAGCTTAATGGGATGTCCAGACATCAATTCCACTACCATTGCATCATCTGTAACATTCGCGATTTTGCTTTTCATCAGACTGGCATATGCACTCTTCACCAGTTCGCATTCGAACACCTGTGGCGTTTGCATGAGCCACACGTGATTTCGGTCCGGTGTCGAGGTGACAAAGCCCTGTTCATCCACCATTTTAATGGTATCCTTGACCGGCATGGAAATTACACATGCCTTATGAACACATACACTTTCATAGGCTCTTCTGATAATCGGTTCATCAATAAACGGACGTGCTCCATCGTGAATAAAGACATATCCCTCTTTAATCAGCTGCAGTCCATTCCACACTGAATGGTATCTCTGGGCGCCTCCGGTCACGATATGGCGCACCTTATTCAGGCCATACCGCTCAACGATCTCTTCCTGCACAAATTTCTTTTGTCCTTCTCCTACCACCACAATGATCTCATCTATAATCGGAGATTCCTGAAATACTTTCAAAGAAAAATAAAGGATCGGTCTGCCATCCACTTCTAAATACTGCTTTTGTATTTTCGTCCCCATCCTTTTTCCCTGTCCGGCTGATAATACAATCGCGGTACACTTTTCTTTCTGCATTTCTTTGTTTCTCCTCTCTGCATCCTTCTTTTTAGCGTTCCCCCAGTTTCAGGTTCGGAACTGCATTCAAATCCAGTCCGTGTCTGGTTCCCGCCAGATATTCGTAATATGCCGCCGCACCGATCATCGCCGCATTATCCGTACATAGAATCGGAGACGGTGAGTAAAACTTCACCCCCTGCTTCTCACACGCCGCAACCATCGCCGCCCGCAGCGCACTGTTCGACGCAACACCGCCTGCAATTGCAAACCGGTTCATTCCGTACATTTCCACCGCCTTCATCGAATGTTCCACCAGAACATCAACAACTGCTTTCTGAAAGGATGCCGCAATATCTGCCTGACTGTACGATTCACCCTTCATCTGGCATCCATTGATATAATTCAGTACCGCAGATTTCACACCGCTGAAGCTGAAATCAAACGGAGCATCTTCCATATGTGCATGTGGAAATGAAATCGCCTCCGGATTTCCCTCTTTTGACACCTTGTCTATCTTTGGCCCGCCCGGATAACCAAGACCGATTGCACGTGCCACTTTATCAAACGCTTCTCCTGCCGCGTCATCTCTCGTCCTGCCCAAAATTTCATATTGTCCATAATCCTTGACACAGACCAGATGCGTATGACCGCCTGATGCAACCAGACAAATAAACGGCGGTTCCAAATCCGGATGTTCGATATAATTTGCGGAAATATGTCCCTCAATATGATGAACCCCCACAAGAGGTTTCTTCTTGGCATACGCAATTGCTTTTGCTTCTGCAACTCCCACCAAAAGCGCACCGACAAGCCCCGGACCGTAAGTTACACCGATTGCATCGATATCATCGAGAGTCATCCCTGCCTCCGACAAAGCCTCCTCAATCACCTGATTGATTTTTTCAATATGTTTTCTCGATGCAATCTCTGGAACCACCCCTCCGTACAATGTATGGAGCGCAATCTGTGAGGAAATCACGTTCGAGAGCACCTCGCGCCCATTGCACACAACGGCAGCTGCAGTCTCATCGCAGGAGCTTTCTATTGCCAGTATATTAATATTTGTTAATTCTTTCATCTCGTACACCTTTCGTCATTTCAGGTCAGGCGGACCTTCACCATCCGTTTTCTTATTCTTGTTCAAAATCAAGCTCGATGCTCATGCGGTCCTTGCCCGCTTTTGCCTGTGGAAATATGCTTCTAACTTCATCCATATATTCTTCCGGTCTGGTCAGTGAAGGACTGTAATGTGTCAGCCACATTTCTTTTACCTTTGCCTCTTTCGCAAGTTCAGCCGCCTCATAAAACGTCATATGCTTATATTCTTTGGCCTTTTTAATTTTTTCTTTTTCGCCATACATGCCTTCACAGATAAACAAATCGGAATCCACCGCATTTTCACGAATGGAGTCTGTCGGTCTGGTATCGGTTGTATAGGTTAACTTAATTCCCTTTCGGGGTTCTCCCAAAACCATATCCGGCGTATAAATCCTGCCGTCCACCTCAACTTCATTTCCTTTTTGCAGTGCATTCCAATTCTGAACCGGAATTCCAAGCTCCTTCGCCTTTTCCACCTGAAACTTGCCAACGCGGTCGATTTCCAGCGTGTATCCATAACAAATAACATTATGATTCACCCGAAACGCTTTGAGACGGTATCCGTTCATTTCAAAGGTCTGCTCCGGTCCTTCAATCTCTTTGAATATAATCGGAAACGGCAGCTCAGGCGCAATGACACGAAGTGCATTCACTACACGTTCAAGTCCTTTTGGTCCGATCATCGTAAGCGGCTCAGTTCGGTCTGCATTTCCCATGGTAAGGAGCAGGCCCGGAAGTCCGCTGATATGATCTCCATGATAATGCGTAAAGCAGATCACATCCAGAGGCTTTGTGCTCCAGCCCTTCTCCTTAATTGCAATCTGCGTACCCTCTCCACAGTCAATCAAAAGACTGCTGCCATTAAACCTTGTCATAAGTGCCGTTAACCAACGATATGGAAGTGGCATCATTCCGCCACTCCCTAATAAACATACATCTAACATCTATTTTCCTCTAATTCTTTTATTTACTACCGTTTATCTTAGCACAATTCCGCTTTATTGCCAAGCCGTCAGCGTTGTTTTAAAAAGGTCTGCCTCCTCTGGATGTGATTCGCTTTTATTTATTTTGCATGTAAGATTCTGATATCTCCGCTTTCACAGGATACACTGAATTTTCCAACTGTTTGTTCTGCTTTCGGATAAGATGTTCCACTGCTGTTGCTGACACGGCTTTCATCCTGCTGTATCCTGCTTCCATCCGGAAGTGTAATCTCGCCGTATTCCGTTGCCAGATCCAGCTGATATTGCTCCAGTTCCTTCTGCACGCCGATTTTCACACTGCCGTATTCACTTTCCACTGCCAGTGTATTAAAATCTGCATTCTTAAATGTTACATCTCCAGAGCTCATTGTTATCTCTGCCTCACTGCAATCATATGCATCTACCCGCAGATTCCCATAATCGTCCTCTACGTTCAGACTGTCCAGCGTCAGACTCTCAATACGTATATCTCCTGCCTCCACCTGCAAATCAGCTGTTTTCGCGGTCAGGGTACCAATGGCAACCTCGCCGTAATCATTTGTAATTGAAACGTTTTCTGCCGTTAAAGCATCCTTAAGTGTAATATCACCCGTTCCGGTATACAAGGTTATATTCTTTAAATCCGCATTCTTCGGAACATAGATCTTCACAACGTCTTCCCGCAGCTCTTTATCCGTAGAAAAGAATGTAAAATCCAAAAAGGAGAAATGTCCCTGCTGCTGACTCTCTGGGTTTTTTAGTGACAATGTCTTATCTGCCACACGAAACTGTGGCTCAGCGCGGTTTTCCAACTGATACTCAATATAGTAATCATCCGATTCAATAATCTCAATATCCGCATAATCAACATCGACGGATATATTCGCGAATGCATCGGTTCTGGTCTTTTCTTTTATCTGCCACTGGTTCTCACCCCTTTGAAATGAAGTGTGAATCCCGGTTCCATCTATATAAAATCCCGGAGTACCGCCCAGCAGGAACATTCCGATAAACAGGAGTACCACACCCGCAAACACCAGGCATACAGCACTGAGCAGTGCTGTTCTCATCTTCTTATTTTTCATGTTTCTTCCCCCTTTTTGCTACTTTTCCAAATAAAATCATGATTCCACGGAAAATCCATCTGCACACTACAATGCAGCCGCAGGTAACTAATATTCCAAGTCCGAGTGCCACGAGTGACAGACCCAGCGTTGCGATTCCGTTTACCGGACTTGTAAATAAGAGGTAAATGCTTCCTGCAATTCCAACGACCGCACTTCCGACAAATGAAATCGCTGTCACGATAATTGAAAACGCAAACGCTGCTACCACAATTACAAATGCAAATATCACAATCACAAGTGCCAGTGCCAGCGGCAGTCCGATAGGTGCCGCAAACACTGCGAGCACGCCGATCCAGATTGCCGAAAAGCTTTTCTTAACACTTTTGTTTCCGTCATCTTCATCTACATTTTGAATTGCAAGATTCGTAATGATCTGGTCCGCTGCCTCCTGTGGTGATCCCAGATTTTTGATTGCTGTTTCCTCATTCTCAGCTTCCGCGAAATATTCCTCAAAATATTCCATTGCCTCCTGATATGCATCCCTCGGCAATTTTTTTAATTTTTTGGACAATTGATTCATATATTCTGTCTTTGTCATGATTTTTCCCCTCCCGTAATCTCATCAATTAGGCTTATAAACGCCTTCCATTCCGCGCTCATTTCTCTGCATCTGTCCCTGCCGGTTTCTGTAATGCTGTAATACTTCCTATTTCTCCCCTGAAATTCCTGATTATATGTTGTCACAAGCCCCTGATCCTGCAAACGCTTTAAAACCGGATACAGCGTGGAATCCTTTGTATCGGATACCTTCTTGACCGTCTGGCTGATCTCATAACCATATGTGTCACTCTGATGAATAACCGATAGTACCAGAAAGTCAAATAACGGTGCATTTAACGTAAATGTCATCTTGCCATCTCCCATCTGTGAGTATTTTTTATATACTTCATTTTTCTATATTATATATTGTATAATATACTTTGTCAATACACACTTAGTGGATTCCTTACATTCCCTAACAAAAAAAGTGAGGGTTTTTCACAAATCAAAAACCCTCACTGCAAATCCAGCCGTCCACTCATCATAACATTTCTCGCACAAATCAATCTCATGCACCTCGCCATCTTTATCAGATCCATATCCCCAAACCTGCCTGATGCTGCACACCCCTGCTGCCGGTCTGCCGCTTATCATCGGTATCTCTTCGCCGCACTGGTTGCAGATAATTTTCTCTATCTCACTCACATTTCTTTTTGAAACAATTCGTTTTTGCATCATCTTCCTCCTGTGTGTCTCGTCATCGCCTGAATTCATTTTTCTGATGTGTTACAAGCTTATTATAACCTCAGAAAATGTTCTCGCATAGTGGAAAACGCTGGCAGCATTTCCATTTGCCTGCGCGCCCCGTCTCTCATTGGATTTCCGGCAGAGACAGAGCCGCAGGCTTTAATACCTGCGGCTCATCAGCACTGCATCGTCATCCGGATTCGCGTAAAAGTGCTTGCGCATCCCATCCCGGACAAACCCCTGCTTTTTATAAAATTTACCGGCTTTCGTATTGCCTGCGCGCACATCCAGCATCACTCGATGAATTCCTTTTTGCTCACAATATTTCCTCATACCCGCAATCAGCTGTGCACCGATACCTTCTCGGCGATGATCACTTTTCACTGCGATACGAAGAATCTCGCCCTCGTCCAGATTGCGGTAAAAAATCAGATATCCGACAAGTATATCCTCCTCTTCTGCTGCCAGACACAGCGAAAAGCTCTGTTCCAAGGATTCCGTAATACTCTTTTCGCTCCACGGATCCGGAAATGACTCCTCCTCAAGCAAGTGCACTCCCTGCACATCTGCAGGCGTCATTTTTCTAATCTCAGTCATATTCTACACGTTCTTCCTTACTCTTTATCACCAGCTGCTTTGGCCTTCTCGCGTTCTGCACGCTCACGCTCTGCCTGAGACACGCGGAGATAATCCGGCTCATGCTCCACCGCGGTCTCTGTCTTACCCAGCTTGAAATATCTCACGCCCAGTGCGCCGACTGCGGCTGCGCGCTGACGATTCATATGTGCCGGTGCGTATGTGTGTGGCACAGTAAGCTCTTCCTCAAGATCCTCTCTGTAAACAGGAACTCCGTCACCCAGAAAAACAACCGGTCTTCCCCAGCCATTCAGATGTTCCACCAGTTCTGCGACCGGAATTGCTGCCTGCTTTTCCAGCACACGAAGGCTCCCGTCTTCAAAAGTATACAGTCCGGTATACACCTGACTTCTTCTTGCATCCATAATCGGGCACACAATATCCTTGCAGCCATACAAATTATAGGCGAGCCCGTCCAGTGTCGGAATGTGGATCAGCGGCTTACCAAGTGCAAGTCCCAGCCCTTTGGCTGTCGCAGAACCAATGCGCAGTCCGGTAAAAGAACCCGGGCCTCCGGAAACTGCAATTGCATCAATCGTATCTAAATCCAGCTCAATCATTTTCACAACTTCATCCAGCATCGGAAGTAAGGTCTGAGAATGTGTCTTTTTATAATTCACTGTATATTCAGCCAACGCTGCATCTTCTTCTACGACTGCAACACTCGCCACAAGGCCTGAACTCTCCACCGCTAATATTCTCATCTCTTAATCCTCTCCTGTATCAATTTTTGAAAAATCATCCACCGTGATTTTTCGATAATCAAATCCCTGTTCCAAATCCTTTTCAATCGTAATTGCGATATGTCTCTCCGGAATAATCTCTTCAATCAGATTCGCCCACTCGATCAGGGAAACACCCTCTCCGTAGACATAATCCTCAAATCCGATCTCGTCCATCTCTTCCACATCACTAATACGGTAAACATCAAAATGATAGAACGGCATACGCCCTTCTTCATAAACCTGCACAATTGTAAATGTAGGACTGCTGATCGGCTCGGTAATACCAAGCCCCTTTGCCAGCCCTTGTGTGAAGACAGTCTTGCCTGTACCAAGGTCTCCGACCAGCGTATAGACCGTTCCCGGTTTCGCCCCCAGTCCCAGCGTCTCACCAAGGGTGAATGTCTCTTCCGGACTTCTCGTCTCTATTACCATATATATTTCCTCTTCATTGCTATCTCATAAAACAGCAAATGTGCTCTGTGAAACCACAAAGCACACGCCATATTTCTTAGTGATGGAATAAACGAATTCCGGTAAATGCCATCGCTATGCCATACTTGTTACATACACTGATCACATTATCATCGCGAACAGATCCGCCCGGCTGAGCAATATATTTCACGCCGCTCTTATGTGCGCGTTCGATATTATCTCCGAATGGGAAGAACGCATCCGAGCCAAGTGCTACATCTGTAAGCTGGTCAAGCCATGCACGTTTTGCTTCTTTTGTAAATACTTCCGGTTTTGTCTTGAAGATGGTCGGCCATGCCTCATCACTTAAGACATCCATGTAATCCTCACCGATATATAAATCAATCGCATTATCTCTGTCCGCACGACGGATTCCATCTACAAACGGAAGATTCAGCACCTGTGGTGACTGACGAAGGAACCAGTTGTCCGCCTTAGAGCCCGCAAGTCTTGTACAGTGAATACGGGACTGCTGCCCTGCACCAATGCCGATTGCCTGTCCGTCTTTTACAAAGCATACGGAGTTAGACTGTGTATATTTCAATGTAATCATAGAAATCGCAAGATCAATCTTAGCCTGCTCTGTCAGTTCTTTGTTATCTGTCACAACATTTGAGAAAAATGCTTCATCAATCTTTAATTCATTTCTTCCCTGTTCAAACTGAATTCCAAATACTTCCTTGTGCTCGATTGGCTCCGGAACATAATCCGGATCAATCTCAATCACATTATATTTACCATTCTTTTTCTGTTTTAAAATCTCCAGTGCTTCCGGCTCATATCCCGGTGCAATGACACCGTCTGATACTTCACGTTTGATTAATTTCGCTGTATCTGCATCGCACACATCCGAAAGGGAAATGAAATCCCCGAAAGAAGACATACGGTCAGCACCTCTGGCTCTGGCGTATGCGGATGCAAGCGGTGATAATTCTCCAAGATCGTCCACCCAGTAAATCTTCGCAAGCACATCCGATAACGGAAGACCGACTGCTGCACCTGCCGGTGATACATGTTTAAAGGATGTTGCAGCAGGAAGACCCGTCGCTTTCTTTAATTCACTCACTAGCTGCCAGCCGTTAAATGCATCTAAAAAATTGATATATCCCGGATTTCCACATAATACTTTGATCGGAAGTTCTCCCCCGTTCACCATGGAAATCCTGGATGGTTTCTGATTCGGGTTACAGCCATACTTTAATTCTAATTCTTTCATCTTATGAGTCCTCCTTATGCGTTCTTGTTTACGATTCTTGTCTCATATTTCCCAGTTGCAATATCGATATAACGGACAAATAATGAAACCTTGTTATCTTCATTCAAATTGGTCCAGAGTGTCTCTGTAAATGCATCAATATCTTCTGTAATGCCAATCAATTTCGGTTCTCCCTCGAAGCTTGGAAGCGGATTACCATCCTGCATATACGTGTGGATGAAATGACCCTCCCCGCTCACCGGACTCTGATATGCAAATGTATAGCGGTTGCATGCATCCGGATTCCCGTTGTTGCTCTTTAAGATGGACATCGCATAATTGTAAGTCCCATTCTCAAGGTGCATCACACCGGAAATACGTGGTGTATAGTTCGGACCGTCCGGCTCGAATTCACGGCTGCGAAGAGACTGTTCAAATGTCATCTGCTTATCCATTCCCTCGTAAATCGTATCTGTCTGATCGCCATTGGTTACGATGATCTTGTTACCAAGTACACGTACCGGTGCATAAATAATCAGACTTGGATCGACTAATTTCGATGGGTCAAATGCCTCTGTGCGAATACCTTCGCCCTCTTCTACAAACACACGGTTACGGCTGTTTTCACTTCGTCCCATAATAAAGTATGCTGTCACAGCTTTGGTGCCGTCAGCACTCCTGCCAATAATAATTCCACGTCCCGGATATGCATTGCCTGCTAATTCTTCTGCAATTGATAACATTTTCATAAGATAAGTCTCCTTCTATTCTTTGGTTAACTATTTCATATTTACCTATTATAACTTCGTTTGCATGGAACTTCAACCATTCTTTTACAAAATAGTATGCGTTAATTTTTTCGCAAAATGTCCAGTGTATGTGCACTTGCGCCCAGAATATCACCTCGCTCGCATATCGAGAGGTGATACCGTATGAATTCCTGAAATTCTTCTTCCGAAAGTGCATTCAAAAACGGCCGCATAAAATCCGCTGCGCTGTCTGCGGAAATGAGTTTCTCACGTGTTAATCCTGCCGCCGCGTCAAGCTCCGCGATGTCTTCTGTTCTCACATAATCATATAAATCCTCCGGCTTTGTCTGTGTTCGGAAATCGGCATCCAGCTTTCCCGACTCAAGATCCGCCAGAACGTGGCGTTCTTTAAATGCATGTGTAATGACAGCATATTCATTCATACAGTAGGCAACCAAGATGGTTCCACCTTTTTTCGTCACACGCTTCGCCTCATTTAGAGCCTGCAGCTTTTCTTCAAATGTAAACAAATGATACATCGGCCCAAACACAAGCGTCACATCAAAGCTCTCATCTGCGAACCGGGAAAGTTTCACCGCTGTTCCCTGATACGCTTTCACACTGCTTTTCTTGGATTTTAATATACCCAGATTGTATTTTACCAGCTCCACCGCTATGACATCATAGCCCTCTTCTGCAAGCGCCACGCTGTATCTTCCCGTCCCCGCTCCAACATCCAGAATCTTCGGATTGTCGTACTTCTTCAGATATTCATGGATATATTTCATGGAAGTTACATATTCTACCGTTCCGTGGCGTGAAAGTAACCGTTTATCCTCACAGAATTTATTATAATATTGTTCGATCTCGTTCATGATTTCTCCTTGTTAAAAAAATGATCCCAATAGAATCTTAAGGCCAAGACAGACCAGAATCATTCCACCTGCAAGCTCTGCCCTTCTCTCATACTTCGTTCCAAATACATTTCCCACCTTCACTCCAATACAGGAAATCAGAAATGTTGTGATTCCAATCACAAGAACCGCCAGCACCGTATTGCCAAATGTACTCCATACAGCGCTCACCCTCACCGGCACCATCGCAAATGTCACACCGATTGCCAATGCGTCAATACTCGTCGCGACAGCCATGATAAACATTGTCTTCACATCCAGCTTCGGGTCTGCCTCTTCCTCACAGTCACATTTCCCCATCGCTTCGCGGATCATATTCCCACCGATGAGCAGTAATAGTACAAATGCAATCCAAGGGGTAATCGCCGTGATATAATGCGCAAACTGTGCGCCAAGCAGATAGCCGATCATCGGCATCAGCGCCTGAAATCCCCCAAACCATACACCGCAGATTGCCGCATTTTTAAAATTGATTTTCGGCATTGCCAGCCCCTTACAGATGGATACCGCAAACGCATCCATTGATAATCCTACCGCAAGTAAAAGTATTTCAATAATTCCCATGTCATTTCTCTCTTTCTTATCCACTATGATCGTTGTTTCTGTACTTTTTCGCCCGGATTGGAGCTGCCGTTTTTCTCGCCGCATAAAATAAGCCCGGACACAATGGCTGTATCTGAGCATAAAAAGAGACTCAATGCAGCACATATCGTACAATGCATGAGTCTCGTTATTTAAGATATGCCAGGTTCCTATGCGAACCAGTATGTTGACATACCACACATTTCGTGCCAACTACTCCCTCAAGAATAATATTTTTTGATTATAAATTATCAACAAGGACTTGTCAAGCACATCCAGTAATTTTATAATTGGCGCAGCGCCTCAATCGGGCTGAGCTTCGCTGCTTTTCTTGCGGGATAGATTCCGAATATAACTCCGATTCCGCACGAAAATGCAGTTGCAAGTATAACCGACTGCATACTTACGACCGGATGGAAGGAGGTCGAAACCAGACCAATCAGTTTTGCAAATGCAAACCCAATGATAATTCCAATTACTCCACCAAGTCCTGAGATGATTGCCGCCTCACATAAAAACTGCGTAATAATCGAAGAAATTCGTGCGCCCAGCGCTTTTCGGATTCCAATCTCCCTTGTTCTCTCTGTCACTGATACCAGCATGATATTCATAACGCCGATACCACCGACCAGTAATGAAATTGCCGCTACCAGAGCCACAAAATACGTCACCGCATCGAGAAGGCTGCCAAGTGAATCCATGAGTATAGAAAGATCATACTTTTCAAAGGTTGCATCTTCGTCCATGTGTCTGTTCGTAAGCACCTGTTTTGCAATTTTTTCTACATTGTCCGCTTCCTCTGAGGAGGATAAGATGATCGTTACCGATGAAAACTCTTCCAGCGGATCTCCCAGCGTCTCCGAAACCGTATATGGCGTCTTGACTGTAATGGTCGGTTTTTCTCCCATCATCGTCATTGTTTCCGCCTGCATCGCATCCTCTGTCATATCCTCTACGCCGACAATATCAAATGTTTGAATGTTCTTGTCGATTGTCACATCGATTGACATTCCAACGACATTCGTATTTCCAAACATATTCATTGCCCCGGCTTTTGTGATAACTGCAACAGCATTCGCATTTGCCTCGTCATCCTCCGTAAAATAATTGCCGACCAGCATCCCCTCTGTGTTCGGGTCGTTTGCTTCATCTGCCACTGTATAGTTGATACTGACAGGGAAATCACCCTTTACTGTAGTGAGCTGTCCGCTTCCACTGCCGGAAACTGTAACACCTTTTTGTCTGTCACCAAGCTGTTTCTTTAAGACTGCCACATCATCCATCGTGATCAGCGACTGATACATTCCATCCTGTTTTGACTGAAGTTGAACCGTCTTGACCTCCTGCTCAGCCGAAGAGTCCTCCACATCCTTCTTCACACCATTTCCGACAGAAACAACGGTGATAACGGATGAGATACCAATAATAATTCCCAGCATTGTCAGGATAGAACGTCCCTTATTCGCCATAATATTGTCGACAGCCATTTTTACATATTCACCAAATTGCCCCATCGCTACTCTCCTTTAGCTGTCGCTTCCATACCGTCTTTTAAGTCCACACTTGTATCCGAGATTACTTCATCGCCCTTCTTCAGACCTTTTTTGATCTCTATTTTGCTGTCTGAGGAAATACCGATTGTTACCGGTGTCTCTTTTACTTTTCCATCTTTTAATACATATACAAAATCTCCGTCTGCAGATACATTCAGCGCTTCCGTTGGAATATAAATGGTATCTTTTGCTTCCGCGATTACCATGGATACTTTTGCATTTGCTCCAATTACAATGTTGGCATCTGCATTTAATAATTTAACGGTTACAACGATGACCTGGTTTCCTTTTTCGTTCGTTGTTGCCATACCATTGATATTCGAAACCTGTCCTTTGTATGTATTGTTGCTAATCACAAGGGATGCTTCCTGACCAACCTTAAATTTCGCATAATCGGTTGTAGGAACCTCGATCTGAACCATCATCTTACTCGTGTCCACCAGTGTGTACATCGGGGCACCCTGCATTGCATCCACATCAACGGCTGCCTGTACCTCAGCGATAACACCATCGAAATCTGCGGAAAGACCCTTCTTTCCAGCTTCTACTAACTGTGCTGCTGTCATTGCCTCAAGCTCTGCCGCATTGGAACTCAACTCCATGGATGTCTGTGCTGAACCTTTCACTGCAACTGAATCGGTATCTACGCTTCCGCTGCCGCTTACCGCTGCCTGATATGCAGACTGCCATTGTGAATATAAATCATTATAAACGGAATCCTGCGCCTGTGCTGCTGCGAGTGCAGATGCTGCTGCCGATGTAGGTGCTGAGATTACTGCTTCCCACTCCACAATATTTTTATCAATATCATCCTTCGCTTTTAGCGCTGCCGCATATGCTGCCTGAGTGGTGTCATTCCGATTTTCATCTAATTCCGCTTTTGTCTTCTCAATTGCAGAAGTCAGCTGATAATATGCATCTGTATAATTCCCATTTCCGTCTTTATATATGGCTAATTTGTCACTTGCATCCTTTACAGCCTGCTTCGTTTCCGTTGAATCTGCATTTGCTTTTGCTTTATTATAAGCTGCCCACGCCTGATCGCACGCAGATCCCTGAGCATTCACCTTGTCTGCCAGAGCATTGGCTACATCACAGAGTTCCTGATTTGCTTCATTTGCCGCCTGAATCATCTCTGCCGCCGCTTTATTTGCTGCCTGATATGCCTCTGAATTCGCCTGCTGTGTCTGGAGAAGCCCCATTTGAGATGTCTGGTTCTCTTCTTCCAGCTTCGTTGTGTCAAATTCAATCAGTTTGTCCCCTGCTTTTACAAGCTGGCCTACCTTTGCATTGCACACTGTTACTTTCGCATTTACCGGAGAATATACGATTTTCTTATTTTCGCTGTCCACCAGACCGGACGCACTCTCTACTTCCTGCACATCACCGGTCTTGACCTTGTACGTATCAACGGTAGTTGCTATCGTCTTTTTCTTCGTACCGCCCGCAAGTGCCTGCCCCACGACTGCAATCAGAATAATGACTCCAACCACAACCAGAATCAGCCAGTTCGGCAATTTTTTCTTTGTCTTTTTGGCCATCTCGTCCAATTCATCCAGATCTTCCATCTCCTCAGGACTCTGCTCTTCCTGTTCCTGCTCCTCAGGGCTTTGCAGCTCCTGCACTTTTGCCTCTTCTACTTCCTTCTTCTTACCAAACATTTCATTCTTCCCTTCTCGTCCTTTAGTCTACGTTCTCGTTATAATAATCAGCATCAATTCTGCCATCTATAATCCGCACGACACGTTTTGCTCTTGCCGCAATCTCATCATCATGTGTAATAATGATAACGGTTCGTCCTTCTTTATATAAGCCAACCAGAATATCCATAATCTCATTCGTCGATTTGGAGTCCAGATTACCGGTCGGTTCGTCCGCCAGAATAATCGGCGGTCTCGCTGCAATCGCTCTTGCGATCGCAACTCTCTGCTGCTGTCCTCCGGACATCTCTGACGGCTTATGCTTTTTTCGTTCTTCCAGTCCCACCATGCTAAGTGCATGAATGGCAAGCTTTGTCCTGCTTTTCTTATCAACTCCGCGATAGATAAGCGGTAATTCTACATTTCCGATTGCATCCAGATTCGCAATGAGATTAAATCCCTGAAAAATAAATCCAATCTCCTGATTACGAATGTCCGAAAGTTCGTTCTCCGAGAGCTTAAGCACGTTCTTTCCATGAAGATAATACTCTCCTGACGTTGGCACATCGAGCGCTCCAATCATATTCATCAATGTTGACTTTCCGGAACCGGAATGTCCTATAATCGCAACCAGTTCCCCCTTATTGATGGTAAGATCCACATGATCAAGTGCATGTACCTCATTTTCACCCGGATTATAGATTTTCATCATATCCTTGATCCTTACAAGTTCTTCCATAAATCCTCCGCTCTTAGTATTCTTTTACACACTAACTTTATATCACATTACTACAATGCTGTAAATTTATATTTACAAATGCATTTTAAGCCTTTATAATAAGTATATATTCATTTTACAGATATTACAAGACAAAAAAGGAGGCTTTTGATTATGTTCAAAGCAAACAAGTTACTTAAAGTTATTTCTATCCTGTTAATTGTACTAGGTGCTCTCGGTACCATTTCTTCTGTTATTACACTCGCGGTTCCAAGCGTTACTGCGATTGCCGGGACTGCAATTTCCACAGGCAGTATGATTTTCAGCCTGATTCTCTGCATCGTAGAGGTGGTTATCGGTATTATCGGTGTGGCAGCCAAGCAGGAAAAACTCGTTATGATCGCCGCAATCGTTTATCTTCTTTTAGAAGTTTATTCTTTTGTTTCCGCAATTATCGCAACCGGATTTACCGCATTTTTATTAATCGGTTTTATTCTTCCTGTTTTATATTTCTGGGGATATTATCAGTCAAAATAATCAAATCTTTACATAAACAAAAATTCCGGCTAATTGATAAAATCAGCCGGAATTTTTTGTTGTGTAAAGATATACGAATGATAAAACCTCATGCCGGATTCTTACTCTTCCGGCTCTGTATGTTCTTTTAAAAATGTAATTCTCATCTGTTCTACTTCATCTGGCGTATATTCTTCCACCGTCTGCGCTGTCACCTTCTTAATCCGCTGCTTTTTCAGCTTCAGATATACATATTCGCGAAACAGTGCGTATAGAACTGATGCCATCGGAATGAAAATAATCATGCCAACGATTCCCAGCAGATTTCCCCCGATACTGACCGCCGCCAGCACCCAGATGGAGGGAAGTCCAACCGATCCGCCAACCACGTGTGGATAAATAAAATTGCCTTCGATCTGCTGCAAAATCAGGAATAACACAATAAAGAAAATTGCCTGCTTCGGACTCACCATGAAAATCAAAAATGTTCCGACACCGCAGCCGATAAATGCCCCGAAAACCGGAATCAACGCGGTAAATGCAATCAGAATTCCAATCAAAAGTGCATATGGCATGCGGCAGACTGTCATCGCAAGCACGAACATGCTGCCTAAAATCACCGCTTCCAGACACTGTCCGGCAAGAAAACTGGCAAAGGTCTTATAAGTAAGAGAACAGATTTCAATTATAACCTCTGCTTTTTTCTTTGGAATAAATGCGAACAGAACCTTTCTCACCTGAACATGCAGCTTTTCTTTCTGTACCAGAATATAGCAGGCAAATGAAAATGCAATGAAAAACGTTGCAATCGCACTCACCAGCGTTCTGGCTACCGTAAATGTCGAATTCATGACATTACCGGCACCATTTCCTAAAAAGGACATGACCCATTTTATGGCTGACTGAGGATTGAACTCTAATTGCCCAATCATCTGCATGATATCCTGATTCTCGTTCGTGAATCTCCCCACCCAGTCCTGCACCTTCGGAAAAAAAGCTCCTATACTATTGCCCAATGTAACAATGGTATTGCCAAGCTGCGGCACTACCACGAACATAACCAGAGCAATAACTCCTATGACAAGAAAAATGGTCACAATCAGACTGGCTGGTCTTGCAAAACGTTTCTTCTTTTCCCCTTGCCTAAACAGCTTTTTCTCGAGGAACGACATCGGCACATTGATGATAAAGGCAATTGCGCCGCCTAATATAAACGGAAAGATTATTCCCATAAGAAACTGAAGCACCTCGAGAACAATATTAAATTTCCATAGTCCTACGAGGATGACGAGTGTAAATACAATCAGCCCTCGCAGCTTTTTAATCGTTTTATTACTAATTTCCATTTAGTTTTTCCCTTGTTTGAATTTGATTTTTATCAGTTTCATTAACTGAATGATCGGCAGATTTGCAAGTGCAAGTCCATAAACAATGAATAACTGTGTTATGCTGAGCGTTGTCACCTTAAAAATTCCATGAAGTACAGGCACCGTCAAAACAACCGTAATCAAAATAAATCCCACCGCAAATGCGCCTATCAGATAAATATTATTGAAAAACTTATTCGTAAATAATACCGGGTGGTCCGACTTACAGTTAAAGCCATGTACAAGTCTTGATAAGCATAAGATTCCAAATGCAAATGTACTTCCAAGGACACCACCGCCCGTGCGATAGCCAATCATGAATCCAATCATAGTCATGATCGCGATCACAAGTCCTTCACTTCCGATTTTTGCGAGGAAATCTCTGGTCAAAATCGACTCATTCATCGGACGAGGTTTTTCCTCCATAACCTCTTTGGTATGTGGCTCCAGGCCGAGTGCAATCGCTGGAAGACTATCGGTCAGCAGGTTGATAAAGAGTAAATGTACCGGTGCAAACGGAACCGGAAGCCCAGCAATCGATGCATACAGTACAGCTAAGATTGCTCCAAAGTTACCGGATAACAGGAACTGAATCGAATCTTTGATATTTTTATAGACATTTCTGCCGTTTTCCACTGCCTTAACAATAGTCGCAAAGTTATCATCTGTCAAGACCATCGCCGCCGCGTCTTTTGACACTTCGGTTCCGGTAATTCCCATAGCAACACCGATATCCGCCTGCTTCAGTGCCGGTGCATCATTGACACCGTCTCCGGTCATGGATACGATATTCCCTTTTTCCTGCCATGCGCGCACGATACGTATTTTATGTTCCGGCGAAACACGTGCGTAAACGGAAATACCTTCCACAAAATCTTTTAATTCTTCATCCGATAATCCATCAATCTCCGCGCCCTCGCATGCCTCGGACATCTCATGCAGGATTCCGATACGTTTTGCAATTGCTGCGGCTGTCACTTTGTGATCCCCAGTAATCATAATCGGCTTGATGCCCGCTTTGATACATTCCGTTACCGCTGCCTTCGACTCTTCTCTCGGCGGATCCATCATGGAAATAAGGCCTAAGAAGGTCAGGTCATCTTCATCCTCAACCCCCGGTTCGTATGCTTTATCTATCTCTTTATATGCAAATGCCAGAACACGCAGACCATTCTCCGAAAATGCCTGATTCTGCTTTTTGATTGCAGCAATGTCATCTGCCGTAATTTCTATAACGGCACTCTGATCGCCATCCAGTGCTTTTTGAATCTTCGTCATACGTTCTGTCAGCACATCTACAGCACCCTTTACCACCATCAGCTGTTTTCCTTCAAATTCATGAACGGTGGTCATCAGTTTTCGGTCGCTGTCAAATGGAATCTCTGCCTCTCGCGGATATGCCGCGCGGATGTCTTCTGCATTTACTCCCAGCTTCAATCCAAGATTCACGAGCGCTGTCTCGGTTGGATCTCCGATTTCCACCCCTTCTTTATTCGTTGAATCATTACAGAGAATGCTGAAGGTCAGCAGCTGGTTCTGTGTGTCCTTCTTCACGTTGATCGCATCTGTTGCAATCACTCTTCCCTCTGTATAATAATGCTCGACCGTCATCTTGTTCTGTGTCAGTGTTCCGGTTTTATCCGAACAGATAATTGATACGCTGCCCAGACCTTCTACCGCCTGCAGCTTACGGATAATCGCGCCCTCTTTTGCCATCTTCTGTGTACCGAAGGACAAAACAATTGTCACGATAGAGCTGAGTGCTTCCGGAATTGCCGCAACCGCCAGTGCCACTGCAAACATGAATGCATTTCCAATGTTTTCCCCGCGGAAGACACTGATACCAAAGAGTATTCCACAGAAAATCAAAATGATAATAGATAATTTCTGTCCAAACTGGTCTAAGTTGACCTGAAGCGGTGTCTTCTTCTCTGATGTCGATTTTAGAAGCGATGCAATTTTACCAACCTCTGTCTTCATGCCAATATGTGTAACCACGAATGTTCCGCGGCCGTATGTTACAAAACTTCCGGAATAGACCATGTTCAAACGGTCTCCCAATGGCACTTCATCCGCAATCACATCCTCATTTTTCTCCACACCAAGACTCTCGCCCGTCAGTGCGCTCTCATCGATTTTCAGACTGTAATTTTCCGTCAGACGTCCATCTGCCGGAACAACATCACCCGCCTCCAGTAAAATCGTATCTCCGACTGTAATTTCCTTTGTTGACAGAAGCACGACGTCTCCATTGCGAAGCACTTTCGCTTCCGGGCCGGATAATTCCTTGAGACTGTTAAGCGAAGCTTCTGCCTTCAGGGTCTGAACCGTTCCAAGGATTGCATTAATCGTGATTACAACCAGAATAACAATTGCACTTTCTGCATCTCCCAAAAATCCGGATACAATCGCCGCGATAATCAAAATGATAACGAGAAAATCACGAAACTGTTCCAGAAAAATCTGTACCCAGCTTTTTTTCTTGCCCTCTTCTAATTCATTTGCTCCGAACTGCTCCTTGTGGAGCTTTACGTCCTCCTCTTTGATCGGGTCCTCGTATCCGTTGACCTTCTGTTTCACTTCATTCGCCGATAATTGATAATATTCCTTCATATTGGCATCCTCCTGATTCTAATAGTTTTGATAAATCTGATCTTTGTTATGCAATATTGAAGTAAAAAAAAGACTCCTATTGCATGTTACAATGCAATAAAAGTCTCACCAGTTCTACTCAACGCCGGGTGTTTCTCACCGTACTGACGACATTGGGAACGCTTTCGCGTCGGTTACTCCCTTTTATATGTAATCTCACTATACAAGGTATGTGTGGAAATGTCAAAGGTTTTTTATAAAGAAATCCGGCAACTACTTTTCACGGTAGCCACCGGATGTTTTCGTGTTTGCTTATGTGTTGGTTGCCTTTTTGCGTTTCTTTGTAATTCCGAGTGTTATCAGCGATCCGCCGGATACGAACAAAAGGCCAATCCAAAGAGCCATATTGCCTGCATCTCCGGTCTGCGTGGACTGTGAGCACCCAGTTTTGTGCTGTCACCCGGTTTTTCGGGATCAGCTGCTTTTGCTGCAATGGTAAATTCTGTGGAAGCCGTACCGGTGACCGAATGAATTGCCAGTGTGCACTTACCGACAGAAAGGGTTGCGAGATAATCCGCTTTCAGCGTTACAACCGTGCTGCCTTCTGCGGTAGTGTAGTTTGCCTTGTCAATCACCTTGCCGTCTACCGAAACACTTTCAAAGTCTGCCAGTGCAATATTCGATTTGAAGGTCAGACCGTCCTTGCTGCCCTGCTGATAGGTTCCGTTTGCACCCTCTGTGATAGACGGAGCGAGCTTGGGGATTTTCTCCGTTGTTGTTTCGCTGCTAACGGAGCAGGTATAGGTCTTCACACCCGTTTCCGTTGTTGTCGGTTCGGGCGTTACCTTACCGCCAACCCAAACATGATCGGCATAAACGGTAATTGTCGCTGCCGTTTCATTTTCTGCTTCATCGGTGACAACGATTTTTTGTGCACTGTCCTTAGCGGAAACCGTAAATTTACTGTTCGTAAGGGTTACTATATTACTGTCCAGTTTAACGGTGTCTAACATTGCTTCGGTGACGATAACCTATACGGTTGCTTTGTTACAGTATTTGCCGCCGTCGGTCACACCTGCAATAACAGGAAGGGTTGCATCAAGCACCAGTCCGTCAGAGGAAATATATAGTGCGTTTCCGGATTTGTCGGTTATCTTTGCATAGACAACGCCCTGCCAATCGGGAGATAACGTAAGGCTTACGCCTTCTGTCCACCTATCAGCAGAAAGAGCTTCAACAGCAATTTTTTCGAGTGCTTTTTCAGATTTGAGATAATAAATCTTATCCATTCCGATTCCTGCATCTGTACCGGTAATCGTAACCGTCTGACTTTCCTTCCAGAATAAACCGAACGTGATGTTGCTGATAAACTCCTTAAAGGAGCTTTTGCTGATTTTAATTTCGCCCGTCGGAGCGGTCGCGTCAATCAACTTTGTGCCGGAATCTGGGAGGGTATCGGTTTCATCACAGCGGTCACATTTTGCGGTTTTAGTGCTGTCGTTTTCGTAGGTGGCATTGTTATCAGAGGTATAGTTTGTGTAGCTGTGTCCAAGTGCCGTTAAAATGGTGTTTGCAAGAGAAATCTCGGTGTTGCCGTTTTCATCGCTGAAATATTTCTTGCAGTCCGAGCACTGCCAGTATTCGCTGTTACCAGCCACGGTGCAGGTTGCCTCCTTTGCCGCTGTTTTAGCCATACTGTGGCGATGTGTCGAATCGCTTACCGTTACAGCAGCGGCTGCTGTAGAGAGATAAGCGTTGTTCTCCACGCCCATCGGATAGAACGAGAAGGTCAGCGTAACATTACCGTTTGTCTGTTTGGCAAAATATTCTTTTTTCACAATAACGGTACTGCCGTTTACGGTATAATCCATGTTTTTCACAAGCGTAACATTGCCGTTTTTGATTTCTTTCAGCGTATTATCGTTTAATAACATTGTAAAAGCAATATCCACCTGATTCACAACATTTTTATCGCATGTTGCAGCGGCAGGAGAAACGGTGCTGTCGGAATAGACCACACCACCCTCATAGTTCACGATGGATTCGTTTTCTGCGTTGTCGATTGCCTTAGCATAGACAAGCTTTTTGCTTTTTTGCGTCAAAGACAAACTGCTTTGTCACGAAATACCTATAAAATCAGTTACCTCTGTATCTGAAGCATAATACTGATAACCTGCAACTTGGCTTGTGCTGTCTGTTGCCTGTACGATAACATCAACGGTTTCCTTGAAGAAGATCCCGAAGATTATGATATTGAGGAAGGATTTGAAGCCACTGTTGTTATATTGAATTTTCAAGTCGGTCGGCGCGGTTTTGTCGAGCTTATAGTCAATAGTCTTACTCTCTGTAACCGTACCGTCTACTTTTTTCAGATAGAACGTCTGCTGACTGTCTGTGCCCTCGGTTGAAATCTTATCATCGTCGTTTGCAGGGGTAAGCATAATATCCTCTTTTTGCCATGCGGCTGTATCCTTATCTAATGAATAATCACCGGTTTGAATAGTAACCGTATTGATTGTAATATTTTCGGTTGTGTTCTTATCAAAAACATAGTTTGCAGTTGCATTGCCGTCTGCATACGATACTGTGAAGGTTGTTACTGCCGTATTCAGTGTATCAACTGCTCCACTTGCCTATGCGGTGGGTTTTTCAAAATCCGTAAGGCTTTCGCTCTCACTTGTTACAAAGCCGGTTACATTGACCGTAAGTGCAGGAACAGACTGCCCCTTGTTGATTGTGACATCTGCAACAGAAACATTCAGCGTTTTTGGTGCAATTGTGAATGTCCACACCTCATTGGTCAAATCTGCTGCTTCATTTGGTCTGGCAGATAAGGATGCCTTCTTGACAAATGCCGGAAAACTGCTTGCTGACCAGCATATCGTGTATAATTCCCAGCTGTTCTGTATCCGCTGGATTGATCTGGAAAAAGGGTCTATCTTTGATGATGCACTGGACGATAAGAAATATGAGGGCAATCTGATTCACCGTGACCTGATCATTATGGGAAGTGAAATCCATATTGACACCATCGGCTCAGTACGCCGCACCCCCATTATTGCCGACCTATTCCACCAGGTGAAATTCATGGAACGCCGTGGCAGCGGACTGAAAAAGATTTTGAGTGAAATAGCAAAACTCCCCGGATATTCCGAGCAGTTAAAGCTGGAATTTTACTCTACGCCAACTGATTTTAGAGTGGTTTTGAAAAATGTAAATTGCAACTTGCGCTCTGGCACAGTGCAAGATAGAGCGCAAGTTGCAGAGTAAGATAAGCGAATAGTAAAACCGCTTGATTTTTGTTGCAAAGCATGGACACGCAATGAGATGCAGGCACATTTCGATATCTCCAGTAGAAAATATTTCCAAAAAAAACTGAAGCCACTCGTGGAATCCGGCGAACTTAAAATGCCCATTCCAGATAAGCCAAACAGTAAAAATCAAAAATATGTGAAAGCAGAAGTACGAGAACAATCCATATTAAATTAGTATTGATTTGCACAGATTAGGTCGAATTTCGTCAAACCTTTTAGACAAAGAAAACCCCCGAAATTCACATGCTTCGGGATTTTTGATTGCCGATTATCGTTTTGATATCCCAGAAGCTCAGAAATACAGGATTCACTAAAAACATTGCTGCATATCTGTTATATACAGTGCCCCGCCTATTGCTATCCACTACTGCCAATAGCACTTTTCAATGAAAGAGGATAATAACTATGAGTAAAATAATTTTTGTAATGCACAATCAAGAAACCGACAGTGTCGAAGCCACTCTTGATATTTCTTATCCTCTTCTACTATAACCTCTATCCTCTCGCAAGCATCTTAAAGCCATTTCATCCTCATCAATAGGACTTATCTCTGCATTTGCACAACTCACATAAATATATCCCCTATTATTAAATTTAAAACTATCTACTCGTGCAGTTTTCTCCAGATTATCAAAATCAAATTTTATTCTAATTTCACACTCAATTTGCGCTTCACCATCATCAAAATCTATATCGGAGTATTCAATGATAAAATACTCCTTATCTTCATTATCCCACACCGATCTGTCTTCATCAAAAATCTCTCCGCATCCAGCTACTCTTACATTAGCTACAGCTTTTATCAGTATCATATCCCTAGATATTTTTAATGGAACAAACGAATCCTCAACATTCACTACCTCGACCGAATCTATTTCTAGTTCTTCATATAATTCATAATCATCTAAATAATAATTCTCTAACTCTGCGCATCCTTGAGCCTCTGATATAATTTCAGCATAAGCACCTCTAAATATTTCAGTAAGCATATCCTCGTTCAATATGCTCTCAATATTATTAATCTTTTTAATGGCTTCAACAATAGACTCACACATAATAACACTATTTACTTCTGCAAATGACTTAACCCAATCGTTATCCTTTGAAACAACTAATAAAACATCATTTGAGTGTTCCTTTATGTATTTTTTAGTAGCTTCAATCACAAATGCATCCGGAAATTCGCTCTTTTTCTTACCAGTTGGTGCAAATGGAGGTCTTGATGAAAAATAAAGTTCGAAAATAAGTTCCGGATTTGGATAATCAAGCTTTGCTGCATTTTTATAATATTTCTTATACGCTCTAATGGTTTGTTTTTTTATATTATAATCTGCAATTTTTGAAAACAACTCTTCATCATAACAATTAGCATATCGGAGAACATCTTTACACTTATTTATAAGGGATACTAGACTCTGATAATCTTTATAAATACCAGAATCTTCAATATGCTTTTCAATCTCTTTTTCTAAGATAGGATGCGTTAACAAAAGCATGTTTTTTTCCTTAATCACAGAAAAGAATGACGGCAAAAGCATTGAGCTAATACCAATAAAATCACTATTAGCATCCCTAAAAGCACACGTATCTACTAATATCGTCGTTATTCTTTCATCAACTAACATCCACATTCCCTTTCTTGCCTCTTATCTTATTGTGCATTACGTCTATTCGCCAAAAAACGAAGTAATCTTTGTGCATCTACCAGACAAGTTTTTGCATTCGTTCCAAATAAAATTTCCGCCCATATTTCGTCCATTTTAGATATT
Source organism: Hespellia sp. (assembly GCA_028694105.1). Classification (GTDB taxonomy): domain Bacteria; phylum Bacillota; class Clostridia; order Lachnospirales; family Lachnospiraceae; genus Hespellia. The sequence goes on along the minus strand of JAQUUC010000031.1, from coordinate 11,448 downwards.
GTAGGATTATTTAGATTCAAGAAATTAATATTTGGAATTTCAGCCTGTATTTTCAAAATGTCTAAGGTTGTAATAGCAGCAAACATCGGTACATGTGTAGTAACAACATCTCCAACCTCCCCCTTTCTTACTCCAGCGTGATTTTTACACATTGCCTCGCATTCCAACTGGTAAAAAATTGTCGTCATGTATGATGCAACAACCTCTGCTTCCACCATAGATGAATAAGTAAACACAACAAAATTTGTTGATACATACAATGGTATATTACTCAAATGCACTCTACCACTTTTTCTTGTTTTTGTTGGAATAAGAACAGAATTATTTGAAAATCGCACCTTTCCGTCCTTTTTTGCTATTGTTTCCCATTCTGCCGCGGTCTTGACTTTTCTTTGTTGCTTTCCTGCATCCCTTGTCATCAATGTATAATCTCCTGTTATTGATGCCGCCAATCCAGTTCCAATTCTATTAAAATTCAAAAACTTTGAGTCACCACAATTTAATATGAAATCATTGCCCTTTGCATTTCGCATTCCTTCTTCTAAAGTTACGCTTTTCTCATATTTTATATATAGCACATCAATAGAATCAAAAAAGGTCAAATCGCTTCCACCATTAACACCAACTTGTCCTTTCCTATAATCTTTTGTTGTATTTGTAATATTGGTTAACTTTGTGCATCGGTTAATATTACCCTCGATGAACTGAATAGCTTCTGACATTTCACTGCATACCATTCTCCATCCATCTTCAACTGCTGCATCCAATTCCGACCAATCAAACAACCTAGCCTCTACACCAGGAAAAACTGTTGCAAAATCCATTTTACAATAACCACTTGTAATGTTCTGTAACGCATGAAGATCTATATCAGCCACTTTGACGTCACTTGAATACACAAGTACTTCATTCGCTTTCTGAAGAACTTTTCCGACAAATATACATGTTTCTTCTGTAACAGAACCAAAAAGATCTTCCGCAGGATAATTAAATATGGTATGCAAGCCAAATAGATTAAGTAACATTCTCCTAAATGCAACTGCTTCTTCACCCCGTTCAGTTAAATGTGCCTTAGGAAATATACATACTATTGTTGTTCCTACATTTACCAGATGGCAAACAGTTTCAAGAAAAACGGCTCCCAAATTCATTTGCCCCACCTTTGTGATTGCTTCCGAGCCTTTTATTGTCTTAATCTTATCATAAAATGGCACTTTTCTATTTACACAGTTAATACCTGCTACAAAGGGTGGATTTAACAATACTACATCTACATCGCTAAAATCTGATTTATTCAGTTTCACAATATCTTTCGTTGTAATTTGTGCTACATTCGGTTTTGCAATCACTTTTGGAAAACTCAATCCTAGCCTTAACGATAACAATTCTATCAATTTTGGATTAATATCATTTGCTATTAATTGATTTGGTTCCGCCTTGAAAATATTAATAGAAGAACATATCAAGTTCCCGCTTCCTGCAGCAGGGTCACATATTTTCTTTCCTTCAGACAATAATCCATTCGACATTTTTGCTAATACTGCTGCTAAACTTGCCAATTCCAAATCTGTTGCTACTTCTCCCTCATGATGCTTATCTCCAGATATTATATTGTGTAAGGCATCTGCAATTGCGTCACCTGATATATTTATATTTCCATATTTATATATGTCTGCAAGAATAGATGCCGGCATCGTAAGTCTGGGAAGATATTTTGCACTATCATATGCAAAAATCCCATCAAAATCCACTGTATTTGCTTCGATACATATTTGTTCAATATCATTATGGAACTTATGAACATCATATCTAATTTCAGTTCTTCTAACTGCGCTAAAAGCGCCTCTTATATATTCATACATCAACATCGCCATGCTACTCTTCCATTTTTTATCGTCAGCAATAGTTGAATTCATATAATCCAAAAACTGTTCTAGAGTAGTCAAATACTGATATCTATCATTTCTAAACTCATCGACTAATCTTGTAAATATTGTCGCAAGCTTATTTACAACTTCATTTTCGTCATCCACAGAAAAATCACATACATTTTCCAACCCCGGTAAGAGCATTTGCTGATATACACGTGGCTTTGTAGTATCGTATCGAAAACTTATCAACTTCTCTAAATTTGTTAAAATATAGAATGGTTTTTCATTCTCTGGAGAATTCATCTGTACATATGATTGTGCTTGAACCTGATAACGAGTACTTTGCACATCAGCAGGTGTTCTTTTCACCTCAATAACACAAAGATATTTTTTTGTACGACTGTTTCTAACAACATAATCCATCTCCAATGTACCCGTGTATTGATGATGTAGCACTTCATATTCTCTATCCAGGCTTAAATTCTTCAATGCTTGATTAAGGGCCGCCTCACACAACGGATGAAATGTTTTTACTTCTGAATCTACATAACTAACCATTATACTTCCCCCTCTACATACTTTTTTAATTCCTTTGCCATAATTTCTGCCAACATAGGCGGAACAGCATTTCCAACAATTAAATTTCGTCCTTGCTTGCTAGATGAAACAACAACATACGAATCTGGAAACGACTGTAATCGTAATGCCTCTCTAACTGTAATCAATCTATTCTCTCTATAATGTATATTACATCCAACATTAGGTCTGTTGAAATATGTATTTATTGTATACGATGGTTCATCAGACTTCATTCTACCATAACAGGTTGTATGGCCACCATCCCTTTGCAAACGTCTTATCCTACTAGAATTCACGTCAGACGGAATATCCATATAGTTTCCACCTGGCTTTACATGTTTTACAATATACTTATCCAACTCACTCATTTGAGGCATAAACTGTTCTGTTACTGTTTTCCAATCACGCATCCTTTTCTGATATTCTGTTTTGGGCATTTCTGAGTAGTCCACACTGCCATTTTCATCATAAATCACTTTGGGCAAATCATCTAATGCTTCTTCTACACTAACATACTTCTTTAACCCTACTCCTGATTCATTATGTGTGACTTTCGGAAACGAAAATTTTATTTTCCCTTTTATGCCCACAATAATAACTCGTTTTCTTCTTTGTGGTACACCATAGTCTGCCGCATTTACCACTTGTGTTGTCAGAGTATAGCCTATATCTCGAAAAGCATTTATTAGTAAATCTATAATCTTTTCTCCTTTTCCGTTTTTAGCCGACAGAAGACCTGTTACATTTTCAAACAAAAACGCCTTAGGCTTTATTTCTTTTATAATACTGATGTATCTCCATACCAATTGACCTCTATCATCTTCTATATTCCTATTTCCAGCAAGGGAAAATGACTGACACGGTGGTCCACCTATAACAACATCTACATGTGGAATATTCTTTATGTCAATTTTGTTTATATCATCACATATTATATGATCACCAATATTTGCTTTATAAGTATTAACAGCATTTTGGTTGTTATCTATTGCCCAAATTATATTATACCCCGCAGCTTTAAATCCTAAATCCAAACCACCGCCACCAGAAAAAAGACTAACTACATCTATTGCCATCACACTTTTCCCTCCAGTCTAAATTTTCTTATTTTCTCATACATATTTTTAATCATTTCTAAACTCTCTCCTGAATATTTTGCCATAATTTCTGTAATTTTAATGATATTATCCTTATTGCCTGTATCCACTAAATCTTTTGCAAAATTAACAAGTTCTACCTTATCATCACTAGAAAAAAGTCTTATATCCGGAAACTTCAACGCCTCAATATCATATCTTTGAAGTTTTAATAATCCTGCCCCATATTTTTTCCCGCTTTTTTCCAACTGATAATAGGTAAAATAATTATTCAACAAAGCCATCATTAAATATTCATCAACCCGTGGTATAATAATATAAAAATTATCACGTATCAAACACCCTAAGTTGTTCATTATAAACTTCATATCATTACGTACAAAATAACTAAATACAATTCCTTTACCATCTACCAAATTAATCTTGTACCAATTATCATTCTTTTGCATTCTTTTATATAAAGTTTTAGGAGTTTTAGTATTTCGGATTACTTTCTCCCATTTCTTAATATGTTTCTTTACTTCACTCGGTATATTTTCGCTATCTTGAATATACAATAAATTATCCACATCTGCCCCCTTTGTTCCATACCCTACTATTGATTTGGGACTAGAAATTATTGAGACAAGATATTTTTTTGAATCCTCTTTCTTAAATATTGGATTTATATACATTGCATTGTATCCTGTAGTAAGTCCTCGGCGAACAGATGCATATTTTGAAAATGGTATTTCAAATTCCAAGTCTTCATAATCAGCCATTTTTATAACTTCACACATACTATCATCTCTTGTTTGTAAGAATACAATCTCACTTTTGCACCTAACACTAGTCTTTTTTAGTTTTAAAATTACAACTTCTACCAAAGCTGACTTTTCAAATACTTCTCCTGAAATGTGCACCTGTTTTATTATTGTTGCACATGAATTTAACGCTTTTTGAAATATCTTTCCACTTCTAGCATCCATCCAACTACTTGGAAAAATAACTACCAGTTCCCCATCATCTTTCAATAAATCTAATGCCTTAAAAATAAAATACATATACATATTTGCAGTACTAGGCAGCTGTTCATATATTTTATTTTTTCTAAGTTTTGTTTTTGTAATTCCTAATATTTTTAAATCATTTATTTTTTCCTGCCTTATATATGGAGGATTCATAATAATTCCATCATACTTTTTTGTATTGGGTGCCTCTAAGAAATCGTTATTATATAGGTTGAGTTTTGGGAATTTCATTTTTACAATTTTATATAATTCTTTATCAATTTCATAGCCTTCAACATTTGTAAATCCCTGTAGCATACTTGCTGTCAAAAATGCACCTGCTCCGAAGCATGGATCTAAAATAAGAGCATTTTTTTCCAATTCAAACATAGATACCATATATTTTGCAACATTTCTATTTGTAAATACTTGACCTAAATCCATTATCTCTTTTCCTCACAATTTTCTAATCAATAGCACTATTTCCGCTCTTAATCCAAGAATCTAATTCTGAGCGCTTAAATTTCCATAACTTACCTATTTTATGGGCCGGAATGTCAGTCTTTTTTATCCAATTTCTAACTGTGTCTTTTGTAACATCCATATATTTTGCAGCTTCATCTATTCCAATCCAACCATCGGTATATGTATTATCCATTTTATCCTCTCTCCACTTCTATAATATGATTAGCACTCCAAATTATAGCACAAACGTTCTGGTATTTCAATGCATTTCATATGATTTCTTATGATTTCTTATGTATTTCGAAAATCAAATATAGTCTTACTTCCGATGCTCCGCCAACCTATACTCATACCCTTCATTCCGACACCCCTGCATAGCTATGTTAGCCGAAGCAGGTATTGACCAGACAATTATCAAGAAGATTTAGTTCCAAGCGTTCATTCGCAGATGCACCGCTTAGAGAAACGCGCAATCACTACCCCGCTTAGCTGGCAATGTCGTCAGCTTAAGACATTTACATGTATGAAAAAACATTACGATTTTCTCAAAAAACACTTGACAAAATAGTCAAAAAATGCCGCCTCACATTGATTATATTTTCAATGTGAGGTGCTTTTATGAATAGACTGTCTTTAACATCAATTTTAAAATGTTCCAACGAACTAATTTCATCTGGGAAATTTTGCACAAAACATCGTATTGGTAGTGCATTTACTCGTTCAAGAAAACTATCTTTTCTAATCTTATCTACTACACACTTCGTTCTGTTCACAAATCTATTTCTATTAATTATTCTGAATTTAGGGATAGTTTCACCAAAAATATTCCACAATTTGTATCAAAACAAGCAATCTCTAAAGCAAGACAAGGAATTTCACATACAGCATTTATTGATCTTTTTAGGCTTGCCGTAGAACAATTTTATAAACAACAAACAGATTTGAATACATGGAATGGTTTTCATGTTTATGCTGTGGATAGTAGCACAATACAAATTCCAGAATCTAAAGAAAACTATGACGTATTTGGTGGAAACCCCAATAAAACCAAAATCATATCACCTCTTGCTTCAGCCTCAGTTTTGTATGATGTTTTAAATGATATTATTGTAGATGTTTCTTTCAATCCGTATCGGTATGATGAACGAAAATCAGCTAAAGAGCATACTGCGTTTTTACCTGATTTTCCTAATAGCATATTAGTATTTGACCGAGGATATCCCTCAGAAGATCTGTTTCGTTTTCTGGATTCAAAGGGAATCCTATTTCTTATGCGTATTCCTAAAAGTTTTAAGAAAGCAATATTTGAAGCAAATGATTCACTATTTAAGTATACTACTTCTAAAAATAAGGACTCCCTTACACTGAGAAGTATCCATTTCCTTTTGGAAAATGAAACAACAGAGTATCTTGTTACCAACATAATGTCTGAACAACTAAGTATAGAGCAATTTTCAGAGTTATATCGTTTGCGTTGGGGTGTTGAAAGTAAATACAGGGAGCTAAAGAACCGTCTTGAAATTGAATGTTTCAATAGCATTAAGCCGGTTTGTATTAAACAAGAATTTTTTGCTGCAATGTATTTGTCTAATCTGGCATCTATCGTAAAACTTAAAGCTGATTCCATGATTTTTTCGGATCCGAGAAATAAACATAAGTACCAATAAAGTCGTAGTCACATTTTAAATCGAATAAAGAGCGGCACCATATTGCTTTTAAAATCAACAATGTCAATGAGGAACAAAATAATAACGAATTTAATAATAGAAGCCACAAAAAATCTTTCTATCATACGTTCAAATAGAAAATTTGGCAGGTACAAGAAAAATACACGTCGGCGATATTATAACCATATAAAAAGTTGTATTTAATCACCAAAACACTGATTGCAAAAGACAGTTGTAAAAAGGCAACCGTCTTATTTATAGTGCAATTTTTTTAAAAATATTACATTGCATTCTTCGCAATTGTGTGTGTTGATATATGATTGGTACCTTAAGTTGACGACATTGCCTGCATAGCAGGTGGTTTATTAAAAGATCGCCTTACAAAAAGAAAGGACATTCCCCAGTATTTCTACTGAAAAATGTCCTATACATATCATTGATATATTCGTTTGAATTATCGTTTTGAGAACTGTGGTGCGCGACGAGCGGATTTAAGACCGTACTCGGATTTTCCGTGTGCCGGTTTTCCTTGATATTACAGGGGTTTCAGCGTTTCGCGTGCTTAGTTGTCCCATCCCTTAACCAGCGAAATGGTGCTGGTTTATAGCTGTCTCTATTGCTGAAAAGCACCGTTCACTACGCTGAACAGCTCTTCGGGTTTATTGTACTTTACCTTCGCATAGATGTCCATAGTTGTTTTGCTGTTTTCATGTCCTGCAAGGTACTGAACAGTCTTGGGATCAACACCGGCATAAAGCAGGTTCGTGATGTAGGTATGCCGCAGCTGGTGTGGTGTCACTTCAAAATCCATTGTGTATTGGATATGGGGATTGTTTTTTTGCTTCATGCCCAGCGTTGGCTTTACACTGTACCGGATGCTCTGTCCGTTTACATACTTATAATAGATTCTCTCCTTGGTGGAACGAACAACGATATACTGCCATACACGCTGAAACTGCGAACCGGAAAGCGGCTGACCCTCGCTGTCTGCAATCACATAATCCGATATGGATGTTGCCTTTGCTTCTTGCAGGCACTCTATCAAGCACTTGGGAATTGGAACATCCCTTTTTGCCGCTTTGGTCTTTAGCACCGGAGAAACCACCGGTCTATTATGCTCTGAACGCCATGCACGCTGCACCGAAATGTAAGGTGTTGGTGCATCCAAGAACACGCAGTCCCATTGCAGTCCAAGTATTTCTTCCCTGCGAAGTCCTGAATACAATCCAATCATTACAAACAGGTAGGGAGGAAGCCCCTTAACGGTATCCACAAGTATCTCTGTCTGCTGGTCTGTTAGAGCATCTTTCTTCTTGACTGCTTTTCCACCTTTCGCATTAAGCCCGACGCAGGGATTATATTGAATCAACTGGCTTCTCTCTGCCGAGTAGAAAATGCACTTGATAAGCATATTCACAAGGTTATACATTCCTGCCGATTTCTTTGACAACGGTACCAGCGCCAGACGAATGTCATCTGCGGTCACTTCCTCCATATACATTTCGCCCAAGGGCTTGATAACATGGTTTTTCATGGCGAAGGTGTATCCTCGCATAGTAGAAGTAGATACCTTTGCCGATTGCATCAGCAGCCACTTCTCGCCATATTCAGCGACGGTTGGATGCTTGCGGCGAAAAATGATTTCCTCTATCTGGCGTCGTGCTTCCAGCTGTTTTTCATATAGTTCCTCGCAAGTAGTGGCATACAAGCTCACTCGCTTACCATCTGCATCCTGAATACGAGTTCTGTAATATAAAGTCCCTTCTCTCATAACTGTTCCATACTCTGGAATATTGTTTTTCTTCTTAGCCATAATGTGTCTCCTTTCCTGATCGTAGGCGTTTCCTGTTCACACATTCTTTTTATCAGAAAACACCCACTTAATCCATGATGTCGATTATGTAAAACAAAGAGCGAGACACCCTTGCCTCGCTCTTGTATCGTTTTCTATTTTATTGTGAATGCTTGCCCTGTTATACGGCATCCCACTGTTCAAATGCTCTGCCCATTGTTCTCACCAATTCGTCAGGTCTGTTATATTTGACCTTTGCGTAAATATCCATCGTGATTTTGCTGCTCTCATGACCGGCTAAGTATTGCACCGTTTTGGGGTCTACCGAGGAATGGATTAAGTTCGTGATGTAGGTATGCCTTAATTGATGGGGTGTCACCTCAAAATCCAAGCTGTAAACCACCTTGCCGTTATGGGCAGCTTTTTCTCCAAGAACGGGCGTAACGGTATGTTTCACACGCTTTCCGTTTTCATAGCGATAATAGCTTCGTTCCTTGACTGTTCTGGTAACAATGTACGTCCAGAGCCGTTTGAACTGCGTATAAGACAGCGGTTCGCCATCTCTATTCGCAACTACATACTCCGATGTAGAATTTTCCTTTGCTTCTTTCAAGCATTCTGACAGACAATTCGGAAGTGGAATATTTCTCGACGCAGCATTTGTCTTTAATTCCTCCAGAATTACCGGTCTGTTATTTTCCGTATGCCACGCCTTGCGTACTGTCAAATAAGGAGCTTCTGTATCCAGATAGACGGAATCCCATTTCAGCGCCAGAATTTCTTCACGCCGTAATCCTGCATACAGCCCAAGCATGACAAACACATACGGCGGCAAACCTTGAATTGCATCCAATAAACGCGCCGCCTGCTCATCTGTCAATGCCGGTTTATCTTTCTGTGGTACACCACCGCCCTTTGCGGTAAGGTAGATTGTCGGGTCATTATCAATAATTCGGCTTTGCTTTGCCGCGCGAAAGATGGATTTGTACAGAATAACTACCGACTTATACACAGACGCTGATTTTTTAGAAACCGGAACGAGTGCAAGCTGAATATCGTCCAGACTAACATCTGCTATTCGCATATTACCGAGTTCCTTAATAATATGTCGTCTGACTTTGGATGTATAATCCGTTAAGGTTGTTGCCCTCACATGAACGGACTGCATTAGTAGCCACTTTTCACAGTATTCTCCAACTGTCGGCGATTTCCGGTTGAAAGTGTCATTGTCAATCTGCTCATACGCCACCAGTTCCTTCTGATACAATTCTTTGGGCGTTCCTGCATAGAGAGCCACCAGTTTTCCATCTGAATTTTGGATTCTCGTTCTATAATACTCAATCCCGTTCAGCACCACGGTACTATAGGTTGGAATCACTATTTTTCTTTTTGCCATTTTCGGCACCTCCATCGTGATAGTTTTTTGTGCTACACTTTTGTTTTATCAGACAGCACTGATTTCAACAAGGATGTCGATTTGCTCACACTTTGGTGCTTCGGGGCTTGCGATAAGTACCGTTTCTTTCGACAGGCTTTGCTCTGCGTGTGCATTTTGCAATATATTCCTGAAGGGCTATATCCGTAAAATAAACGCAGCCATTCTCCACATACTGAACATACGAAATCAATCCATTATTCCGAGCTGCATCAAGGGTAGCAATGCTTATCCCTAAAATCTCAGCCGCTTCTTTTCTGGTAATCAGTTTTTCCACCTCAAAACCTCCTTCTCAAAAAAATAGTCAAGAATACCATTTCGTACTATGGCATCCTTGACATCACTATCTTATTTACACCAGCTCCGTGCTTTTGATGCAGGCAGTGAAAGGCTGATTGCCAATGCCCTGTCCACAAAAAGCAGTTCTCTATCCGTCAGCTTTCCCAAGTATCGCTGCACCCGTTGCTTGTCTATCGTAAAAAGCTGTTCCAGCTGCACGACAGAGGGCTTTGTCAGAGCATCATTTTTCTTTATCAAAAAGTGTGTCGGCTGGTTCAACTTCTTATCTGCACGGGATGTAACCGTAGCCACGATCAAAGTCGGTGCGTGGTAATTTCCCCGATTGTTTTGAACAACCACAACCGGGCGAATACCGCCCTGTTCAGAACCGAGATACTGCGTCAGGTCGGCATAATAAATATCGCCCCTGCGATATGCCCAATCTTCTTTTATCATTGACGGTTCCTCCTTTCATTGGGTATGTACCAAAGGGCGGCACAATGCCGCCCTTTCTTAAAATATGTGAGTTTCAAATTTGTCCTCGACATCCCTGAAACAAAGAAGCTGTTATCAACTTCATAGGGAAATCATCAAGCGGCCAGCAGCGAATCGGCTCCATAGGCGTTCAACCTCCCCATCTTCTTTGTGATCGGGCCGCGAATTACGGAAGTATCATTATTCCTGTCATGTGTTCTCGCCTTATCGGGTGCTGCCCGATATTTTCACGCCGGTCTTTCTCGCTCCAACAGTTCAAAACCCGTTGTTCAAATAATCGAAAATAAATCGCTTGATTTCTCTCCGCTATCTTGGCGTACCGCTGATGTGGCTGCTGCTTTCGCATCCATGACAGTAACGTACTTGATGAATGAATATGTAATTTTCAAGGTGCCATCAGCTCTGTGTTTTCTTAGCTGTAAGTAAATTTTACCGTGAATGGCCCTTCATTCTTAGCGCACCGCTTTCTCGGTAAGCGCCCATCTAAAGGGCGGTCTATTCATTCACACAAGTATTCAAGATGTTGATTGCCGCATGGATTCTCCTGCGAATAAGCTCCTCAGAAAGCGTCTTTCCCAGAACCAGATAGTCCAGAGAAACGTCAAAATATTCTGCTATCTCTACAAGCAGGTCTATGGAACCACCACTCACACCGGATTCAACTTTTCTCAAATGGCTGTCACTGATATTCAAATTCTGGCTGAACTGCTCCTGTGTCAGTCCGTGGGCTGTGCGGAGCTTCTTAATTCTTGCCCCGCTGGATTTAGGATCAAAATACA
>JAQUUC010000030.1 GCA_028694105.1 Hespellia sp. | reverse complement strand
AATGATCTTCAAATATGCGTTGTAATATATTCATAAGATTATTATGAATGAAAGTAACACAAAAAGAAACCCCTAACCCCTCATGAATGAGGGGCAGGGGAGTTGAAGTGTCACAGACACTTTTTTACTATGATTCTTGTCAAAGAAAGTAAAACAGAGTATAATAATAAATGTTATTATGTGGATTTGACCACAAAAAAATCGGAGGTATGAATATGAAAGGTAGCATGAGTACGAACCTTGGAATTATCACAGTAAATCCTGATGTAATTGCAAAATATGCTGGTTCGGTTGCAGTAGAATGCTTCGGCATTGTCGGTATGGCAGCTGTTAATGTAAAGGACGGTCTGGTAAGACTTTTGAAAAAAGATAGCCTGACACATGGTATCCGTGTAGATGTATCCGAGGAGAACAGTATTTCACTGGATTTCCATGTGATTGTTTCCTACGGTGTGAATATTCCATCAGTTTCTGAGAATTTAATGAGTAATGTAAAATATAAAGTAGAAGAATTTTCGGGCATGTCAGTTGATACAATTAACATCTTTGTTGAAGGCGTGCGAGTGATTGATTAAGGAGGACTACATTGTGGCAACAAAAACGATAAATGCAGAGATGCTGACGAAGATGTTTCTGGCAGGGGCAGCGAATATCGAGGCAAAGAAAGAGTTCATCAATGAACTGAATGTATTCCCTGTACCGGACGGAGATACAGGAACGAATATGACACTGACTATCTTAGCAGCAGCAAAAGAAGTCAGCAGTATCGAGAATCCGGAGATGCTCACTGTATGCAAAGCAATTTCCTCCGGATCGCTCCGTGGAGCACGCGGTAATTCCGGTGTGATTTTATCCCAGTTACTTCGCGGTTTTACCAAGGGCGTCAGAGAGACGAAGGAAGTGGATGCCGCTACACTTGCGGCAGCGTGTGAGAGAGCAAAAGAGACGGCATACAAAGCAGTTATGAAGCCAAAAGAAGGAACGATTCTGACGGTCGCAAGAGGAATTGCCGAGAAAGCAATCGAACTTGCCGAGACAACAGAAGATTTAGAAGAGTTCATTCCGCAGGTAATTGATTATGCAGAAGAGGTTCTCGCCAAGACTCCGGACATGCTTCCGGTATTAAAAGATGCAGGTGTTGTTGACTCCGGCGGACAGGGACTTCTTGAAGTTATCAAGGGTGCGTATGACGCATTCCAGGGAAAAGATATTGATTACAGCATGATTTCTTCCGGAGCAGGCAAAACAGTTACGCGTGTGTCTTCTGAGACGGCCGCGGATATCAAGTTTGGATACTGTACGGAATTTATTATTATGACAGAGAAAGAATTCACAGATAAGGATGAGGTGGAATTTAAAGCATTTTTAGAATCCATCGGAGATTCCATTGTATGCGTCGCGGATGATGACATTGTAAAGATTCATGTTCACACGAATGATCCGGGTCTTGCAATTCAGAAAGCACTGACATATGGACAGCTTTCACGCATGAAGATTGACAACATGCGGGAAGAACACGAAGAAAAGTTGATCCGTGATGCGGAGAAGCTTGCTGCTGAGCAGAAGAAAAAGGAACAGGAGCCAAGAAAATCCGTTGGATTCATCGCGGTATCCATCGGTGCAGGCATGAACGAGATTTTCCGGGAATTGGGAGTTGACTATATCATTGAAGGCGGACAGACAATGAATCCGAGCACAGATGATATGCTGAACGCAATTGATCAGGTAAATGCCGACCATATCTTCATCCTGCCGAATAACAAGAACATCATTCTTGCGGCGAATCAGGCACAGAGTCTGACCAAGGATAAAGATGTCATTGTCATTCCATCCAAGACAGTTCCACAGGGCATCACAGCAATCATCAACTATATGCCGGAGGCGGACGTTGACACGAATGCTGAGACCATGCAGGAAGAGATTGGAAATGTGAAGACCGGTCAGGTGACATATGCAGTCCGTGATACGCACATCGATGACAAAGAGATTCACGAGGGTGATATCATGGGAATCGGTGATGCAGGTATTCTTGCAGTTGGCAAAGAGATTGAAGCCACCACCAAAGAGCTGCTGGCAGAACTGGCAGATGAAGACACAGAATTAATCAGTCTGTATTATGGTGAAGAGGTATCAGAAGAGACAGCACTTGCATTTGCGGATGAAGTCGCAGAACTCTATCCGGATGCAGATGTGGATACACACTGCGGCGGACAGCCAATTTATTACTATGTATTATCTGTTGAATAGAGCGGTATGATAGAACAATCGAAAATCAGTGAAATAAAAGGTGTTGGAGCAAAAACAGAACAGAGTTTTCGAAAACTGGGTGTTGAGACAGTTGGGGATCTGATTCGTTATTATCCACGCTCCTATCAGGTATATGAAGAAGCAGTTCCGGTCAGTGAGGTGGAAGAAGGCCGTGTCATGACGGTATCCGGTGCTATCTTTGGAAGAGTTCAGGTGAGTGGAAATCGGAATATGCAGGTCACGACTCTTTACGTAAAGGATTTAACCGGCAGTTTAAAGGTCATCTGGTTTCGCATGCCATTTCTTCGAACGACCCTTTCAAAAGGCGGTGTGATTACGCTGCGCGGAAAAATCGTCAGCAAAAAGGGAACGCTTGTGATGGAACATCCGGAAATCTTTTATCCGGCAGCACAATACGATGCGAAGCTGGATACGCTGCAGCCAGTTTACGGACTGACTTCCGGAATTACGAATAACGCAGTCATGAAAGCTGTTCGGACTGCGCTGGGACAGATTTGTACAATTCAGGATACGCTGCCCAAAGAGATATGCAGACGATACGGGCTGCCAACAATTGACACGGCAATTCAGGCGATACATTTCCCGAAGAACAAAGAAACGTTTTATCCGGCAAGAAACCGTCTGGTGTTTGAAGAATTTCTGGATTTCATTCTATCGCTCAGACAGCTGAAGGAAAGCAATGTGCGGCTGGAAAACCATTTCCACATGGAAGAAAAAACACAAATCCATGCATTTCTAAAACAACTACCGTTTCATCTGACGAAGGCACAGCTGCAGGTGTGGGAGGATATCAAAAAAGACATGAGCGGGCCCAATGTGATGTCCCGGCTTGTGCAGGGCGATGTGGGCTCGGGCAAGACCATCGTGGCGGTTCTTGGTCTGATGCTTGCCGGATTAAATGGCTGTCAGGGTGCAATGATGGCACCGACGGAAGTGCTTGCAAAACAGCATTTTGAATCGATCGGAACGATGTTTTCCGAATATGGAGTGCCGCTGAAAACAGAGCTGCTTACGGGATCCATGACTGCAAAAGAAAAGAGACTGGCCTATGAAAGAATCGAAAGCGGTGAAGTGGATATTATCATTGGAACACATGCGCTGATTCAGGAAAAAGTGGTATACCGTAATCTGGCGCTGGTCATCACCGATGAACAGCATCGCTTTGGCGTAAAGCAGCGCGAAAAATTTGCCGAAAAAGGAAACTCCCCTCATTTCATGGTGATGAGTGCTACTCCGATTCCGAGGACGCTTGCGATTATTCTCTATGGAGAGCTGGACATTTCTGTGATAGATGAGCTCCCCGCGAACCGGCTTCCGATTAAGAACTGTGTGGTCGACACCGGATACCGTCCGAATGCATATCACTTTATGGAAAAACAGATTGCAGAAGGCAGACAGTGTTATGTGATTTGTCCGATGGTGGAGGAGAGTGAGACACTTGAGGCGGAAAATGTTATGGATTATGCAGAAAATCTCAGAGAAGAACTGCACGGAAACTGCAGCATTGCATACCTGCACGGTAAAATGAAGCAGGATGAAAAAGATGATATTATGACGCGATTTGCAAAAAATGAGATTCAGATTCTCGTATCAACAACGGTTATTGAAGTTGGTATTGATGTGCCAAACTCCACCGTCATGCTGATTGAAAATTCTGAACGGTTCGGTCTGGCACAGCTCCATCAGCTCCGTGGCCGCGTCGGACGGGGAAAGTATCAGTCCTACTGTATCTTTATGACTGCTTCAAAAACAAAAGAGACAAAGGAACGGCTTGAGATTTTAAATAAATCAAATGATGGATTTTTTATTGCAAGTGAAGACTTAAGACTTCGCGGTCCCGGCGATCTGTTCGGAATCCGCCAAAGCGGGCTGATGGATTTTCGTCTCGGTGACATTTATCAGGATGCGAAGATTCTGCAGGAGGCAAACGAAGCGGCTGACTGGATGATGAAAAATTTGTCAGAAGATGAAATAACTGGCAGATTAAAAAAGGATAATCTTCATATACTATGAGCGTAACAAAACAAAAACATGTTACAAGAAAAGGAGGAAGTTTATCATGACAAGTTCATCTAATAACTCAGCAGTGCCAGAGGCAAAGGGTGCACTCAACAAATTCAAGTACGAAGTTGCAAACGAATTAGGAGTACCATTGACAGACGGATATAATGGTGACTTAACTTCTAAACAGAACGGATCAGTTGGCGGATACATGGTCAAGAAAATGATCGAACAGCAGGAAAAACAGATGGCTGGCAAATAAAGAGCCGAAAAGCACTTAGGAATTGACCTAAGTGCTTTTTTCTGCTAAAATTTCCTTAGTTTATCAAAGAATGGGGAAAAAACATGAGAGTCATTGCAGGAAGCGCAAAAAGATTACAATTAAAGACATTAGACGGAGTGGATACAAGACCGACGACCGACCGGATCAAGGAGACGCTATTTAACATGCTGCAGCCATATTTATGTGACTGCGAATTTCTGGATCTTTTTAGCGGCAGCGGCGGAATCGGAATTGAGGCACTGAGCAGAGGTGCAAAAGAAGCTGTCTTTGTAGAGAAGAATCCAAAAGCGATGGAATGCATCAAAGAGAATCTGTCTTACACGAAACTGGACGATCAGGCAGTGACGATGTCGGCCGATGCTCTTTCGGCGCTTCACAGAATGGAAGGCAGCAAGAAATTCGACATCATTTTTATGGATCCGCCATATAACAACGAGCTGGAAAAGCAGGTGCTTGAGTATCTGGCGATTTCTAATCTGCTGAAGGAAGATGCGATGATTATAGTAGAAGCTTCACTGGACACGGATTTTTCTTATGCAAAATCGCTTGGATTTACGGTCGTGAAAGAAAAGAAATACAAGACAAATAAGCATTTGTTCTTAGAGAAGGACGGAAAGGATGGAAAATCATGTTAAGAGGTGTTTATCCGGGAAGCTTTGATCCTGTCACATTAGGACATCTGGATATTATCAGAAGATCTTATAATATCGTAGATGAATTAATTGTCGGAGTACTGAATAATAATGCAAAAATTCCGTTGTTTTCTGTACAAGAACGTGTTAAAATGTTAAAAGAAGCAACAAAAGAGTTGCCGGGAATTAAAATTGTTCCATTTGAAGGGTTATTGATTGAATTTGTCAGACAGATGGATGCCCAGCTTGTTATCAGGGGTTTGCGGGCGATTACGGATTTTGAATATGAATTACAGATGTCACAGACGAATCATAAACTGGAACCGAGTGTAGAGACTATATTCTTAACGACGAATGTGGAATATTCATATCTCAGTTCATCAACAGTAAAAGAAATTGCAGCTTTTGGGGGAGACACCTCACAATTTGTGCCGGAAGCTGTAACTTTAGCATTTAACCAAAAGAAAAAGGAGAGTAATAAGGATGAGTAGCCGAATTGAACAGATCATTGAAGAAATCGAAGAGTACATTGACCGAGATTGTAAGTTCCAGCCATTGTCTACGACGAAGATTGTTGTTAACAAAGAACATTTAGATGAGTTACTCCGTGAGCTTCGTATGAAGACACCGGATGAGATTAAGAGATATCAGAAGATCATCAGCAATAGAGACGCTATTTTGGCGGATGCACAGGCGAAAGCAGATGCGATGTTAGAAGAGGCTCAGGCACAGACGACAGAACTTGTCAGTGAGCATGAGATTATGCAGCAGGCATACGCACAGGCGAATGAGATTGTGACAGCAGCGACAGAGCAGGCGCAGGAGATTGTGGATAATGCAACCATCGATGCGAACAATATCCGAATTGGTGCAGTACAGTATACCGATGATTTACTGGCGAACGCAGAGAGCATCATCGGACATACATTAGACAGCTATACGACGAAGTATGACGGTCTGGTGAATTCCCTGAAGGAATGCTACGATGTGGTTCGCACGAATCGTTCTGAACTGGACATTCCGGAAGGAAATGCAGAAGAGATTCCTAACGATGGATTTTTAGATGAATAACAGATAGAGACAGGCAAGTAAACTGGTGACCAGCATGGTGACCAGTTTTTTTTTCGTATAGCTCCAAACAGACAAGGAGGTACCGCTCAGAACCAGCTGGGTCTGGAAAATCGCACAGATTCCTCCGAAAGAACAGATGGAAAGCGTAAAAATGAATCTCTGGGCAAAGGAAAGCGGAAATGTCTGAATCAGAGAAATTCCGTTTGTGACCTCTAAAAAAGGCAAGAGGCAGGTGAGGAAACCGAAGCCCGGCAGATGAATCAACAGTGTAAAGAGAATAGAAAACGCCATGATATATCCTCCCAGATATACCATCATTTCAAAACTGTCCATCATGCAGCGATTCAAAATCTTCATGCGAAAAGGTTTGATCTGGATGTCGGAAGTCGCAGACTCAGGAATTGTGTTCTTGCATTTCCCAAAACGAAATAGGAAACTGCAGAGAATCGGAGAAGCAATCATAATCATCAGAACCGGACACATCAGTGAGACCCTTTGCAGGGCGGAGATGACCAGATAATTGATGAGAAAAATGGGACTGACATTATTACAGAACGATAACAGGTATTCGGCTTCTTCTCTGGAAACCGCATCGTTTTTCAGCAGCTGGCCGATGACCTTTGCTCCGAGCGGATAGCCACATAGAAAGCCGATGACAATCGCAAATACACCGGCGGAGGATACGCGGAAAAAAGGCCGCAGAACCGGTCCGACCGCATTGGAAATGTAATAGATGCTGTTGGTCTCAATCATAATATTGGAAATCATTGAGAACGGCAGAAGCGTGGGAAGTATGGTCTGAAACCACAGCAAAAGACCGCTTTTTGCGCCCAGAAAGACCTGGCGTGGCAATAGCAGCATAAAAATAAAAAGTAGCAGGATACAAATGGAGGAGAACGAATGCTCTTTGATTTTCTGCATATCAGATTCCAGTCCTTTTTACTCATTCTATGCAGGAATAATCATATAATGAGTAGAAACGATATGTGATATTCGGAGCAGAATATGAAAAGAAGAATCGAAAACCGATTGCTGCCGCTTCTGTTTCTTGCGGCTTTATTTATTTCACTTGGAACAGGCCTTCTGCTGAAAAAAGGTGAGCAGAACTGGTTTGGGGAGGATGCAGCCATGTCCCGAGAGTTTCGCAGCCTTTCATTATCGGATGAAATGCTGGACTTTTTAAAGCGGGAGGAAGACAATCCCGGCCGACTTGCCGGGCTGTATCTGCTGGAAACCGGATTTGGAGAGAAAATATTTCGCGGCACCTATGACCCACGACAGTTTGAGGACTTCGAAACGAAATGGAAGAGATACGATTCGTATCGAACCTATGAGACGGTCTGTGAACAACTGTGGGACGATGTGGAATATTTCCCGGTTCCGACAGCAATCAATGACAAAACCGCTACGGTGTCTTTCACAGATTCCTGGCTGTATGAGCGAAATTACCGTGAGGGCGGAGCACACGAAGGGACCGATATTATGGCTGATATCAACCGGAGAGGATATTATCCGGTGATCAGCATGACAGATGGAATCATTACGAATCTGGGCTGGCTGGAAATGGGTGGTTATCGTGTCGGAATCACAGCGCCGAAGGGAGCATACTTTTATTATGCGCATTTATCCTCCTATGCAAACCTGAAAGAAGGAATGGAGATCAAAGCCGGAGATCTGCTGGGATTTATGGGAGATTCCGGCTATGGAAAGGAGGAGGGGACGGTCGGAAAGTTCCCGGTACACCTTCATGTGGGCGTTTATCTGTACCCGGAGGGGAGAGAAACGAGCTATAATCCATACTGGATTTTAAGATTTTTGGAAATGCATAAAATGCGCTGCAAATTTTTATGAGAAGCAGAGCATAATCTACTTTATATGTCGAATAAAAGATGATATAATGAGCGTTAGTGAGCAGGAGCAAGCGCAGCTTGTTCAGTGCGAACGGCGAATGGCGATCGTGATAGCTGCGCAGCAGCGTCAAGCACGGAAGTGCGGATCACGATATAATGACAAAATATAAGGAAAAGATGGAGGAGGATTTATATGGATAGCTCAATGTTTATCGGAACTTGGTGGTCACTGTTACCGCCGCTTTTGGCAATTGTACTCGCCTTTATTACGAAGGAGGTATACAGCTCCCTGTTTATCGGAATTTTAGTCGGAGCATTTTTGTATACGGGATTTGTACCGTGGGATGCGTTCAATGCCGTTTTTGACATTATGAAGGAGAATATGAACCTGAATATTCTGATCTTCGATGTGCTTTTGGGAATGATTATTGTGCTCATGGCGAAATCCGGCGGATCGGCCGCTTACGGAAATTGGGCGGGAAGTAAGATTAAGTCAAAGAGAAGTGCAATGCTTGCGACGACAGGACTTGGCGTACTGATCTTCGTGGATGACTATTTCAACTGTCTGACGGTCGGTTCGGTTATGCGTCCGGTCACAGATAAATTTAAAGTATCCAGAGCAAAGCTTGCTTACATCATTGATGCGACAGCGGCACCGGTCTGTATTATCGCACCGATCTCAAGCTGGGCTGCAGCGGTGAATTCTTATGTGCCGGAGGATGCTGGAATTACTGGATTCCAGCTGTTTCTCCGCACGATTCCGTACAATCTGTACGCACTTCTGACTCTGGCGATGGTGCTGTTTATCATTATTGCAAAGTTTGATTTCGGTCTGATGAAAAAACATGAAATCAACGCGGAACACGGAGATTTATTTACGAGCGGCGGCGAAGAGTTCCAAGACTTTGAGGAAGAGGCAAAGCCGAACGGAAAAGTATACGATCTGGTGCTCCCGGTGGCAGTACTGATTCTAACAGCGGTCGGAGCCATGATTTATACAGGATTCTTGGGCGGAGCAACGAATGTGATTGATGCATTTGCCGGATGTGATGCAGAGACAAGTTTGATTTTCTCTACGTTTGTCACGATTTTGTTTATGCTGGTGTTATATCTGCCGCGCAAGGTTGTTACATTTAAAGAATTCATGGAGGGATTTGTAGAGGGCTTCCGTCTGATGATTCCTGCTGTTGCGATTCTGATTTTTGCATGGACCTTAAAAGGAATGGGTGATGCACTTAGTATTGCTGATTTTGTCCGTGGTGTTGTCGGAACAAGTGCTTCTGCGAGTGTGATTGTTCCTGCGATTATGTTCTGCATTGCAATCTTCCTTGCATTTTCAACGGGAACCTCATGGGGAACATTTGCGATTCTGGTACCGATCGTCATTGCCATGTTCAATAAAACGAATACAGAGATGATGGTCATTGCAGTATCGGCTGTACTTGCCGGAGCAGTTTGCGGAGACCATGTTTCACCGATTTCGGATACAACGGTCATGTCATCTGCGGGTGCACAGAGCAACCATATCAATCATGTATCTACACAGATGCAATATGCGGCAGTTGTGGCGGCAGTGTGTGTCGTTGGTTACATACTGGCGGGAATTATCCAGATCTGGTGGGTGGTTCTGCTGATCAGCCTTGCAATTCTGTTTGCGGTATTGACAGTTATCAAAAAGCGTGAAGAGAAAAAAGATGCGAAGATGGAGCGTGCAAATGCGTAAAATAATTCAGGTTCCATATTTTGATCAAAGCATAAAATATCCAACCGGATGTGAAAGTGTGACAACAGTGATGTTGTTGCACTTTCTTGGATTTGAAATCGGCATTGATGAATTTATTAATGAGTATTTAGAAAAAAGAGAGTTTGAGAAGCGTGGGGAGGTTCTTTATGGACCGGACCCGAATCATTTTTTTGTGGGAAGTCCCTATGATGAGGATTCTTATGGCTGCTATGCGCCGGTTATCATCCGGGCACTGGAGCATATTCTGCCAGTCTCCAAGTATAAAGTTATCAACGAAACCGGAAATACAATAGAGAATCTGATAAAACACTACATCGATCAGGATATGCCAGTGATATTCTGGGCATGTATCAACATGCGAAAGCCGATTATCGGACCGGAGTGGAAGCTGACAGAGAGCGGGGAGACCTTCACTTGGATTTCCAATGAACACTGCATGCTGCTGGTAGGATATGATGAAGAACGGTATTATTTTAATGATCCATATGATAACAACGGTGTCATCGGCTATGAAAAAGAAACGGTAAAAAATCGGTATGAGGCACAACATTGTCAGGCAATAGGGGTTCAGATTCGATGAGAAATATGTTATAATTAAGATTCGAGATTTCTTAGGAGGAACAGATATGTATTTACCGGCTGCATTTGAAGAGAAGATGAAATCCTTACTGAAAGAGGATTATGATAATTATATTGCCTGTTATGAGGATAAGCGTCATTATGGACTTCGTGTGAACACGAAGAAGATTTCCACAGAGGATTTCCTTGCGATTTCCCCGTGGCCGCTGACACCGATTCCGTGGATTGAGAACGGATTTTACTATGACGGTGATCAGGTTCAGCCTGCAAAGCATCCCTACTATTTTGCCGGATTATACTATTTGCAGGAGCCGAGTGCGATGACACCTGCAAACCGCCTTCCGGTAGAACCGGGTGACAAGGTACTTGATGTATGTGCCGCACCGGGCGGAAAGGCAACGGAGCTCGGCGCGAAGCTGCAGGGCAGCGGCGTGCTCGTGGCGAATGATATCAGCAGTTCCAGAGCAAAGGGGCTGTTAAAGAATATTGAACTCTTCGGAATTGGAAATGTACTGGTATTAAGTGAAGAACCGGGAAAGCTGGAGGAATATTTCCCGGAATATTTTGACAAGATTCTGATTGACGCACCGTGTTCCGGTGAGGGGATGTTCCGAAAAGAGAAGAAGATGGTAAAAGCCTGGGAAGAACATGGTCCGGAATTTTTTTCCAAATTGCAGAGAAGTATTATCACGCAGGCTGCAAAGATGTTAAAGCCGGGTGGTATGATGCTGTATTCTACCTGTACCTTTGACTCACTTGAGAATGAGCAGACAATTGAATATCTCCTGGATTTATTTCCGGAGTTTCACATTTGCGGGATGAAGCCATACGAAGGCTTCGCGGAGGGGATGCCACAGGAGACGGGAAGCGGGCATCCTGATTTCAAAAAGACGGTCCGTATCTGGCCACAGAGAATGCAGGGAGAAGGTCATTTCGTGGCATTGCTTCAAAAGGGGGAAGGAATACCAAAACCAAGCCTGCAGGAGACAAAAAAGGCGAATGTCAAAATTGCGGAGGAGCTGCAGGAGTTCTTTGCAAATGTATCGTGGCAGATGGAATGGAGCCGTCTGGATATTCATGGAGAACGTGTCTATTATATGCCAAAGGATCTTCCGAATCTCAGAGGTATCCGTTTTTTACGTACCGGGCTGCTGCTCGGTGAATTGAAAAAAAAGAGATTTGAACCGAGTCAGGCACTGGCAATGTGTTTGAAACAGAATGAATACAAGTATACAATCAATCTGTCGATTGAAGATGACCGAGTTATGAAATATCTTAAAGGTGAAACCATCGAGGTGGACGAGCTTGTAGATCCAAAAGCAAAAGGCTGGTATCTGATCTGTGTGGACAGCTACCCGCTGGGCTGGGGAAAGCTTGGTGGCGGCAGTGTGAAGAACAAGTATCTTCCGGGATGGAGATGTCAGTCATGAGAATTCGATTGGATAAATATCTGGCAGATATGGGAATCGGGACCAGAAGCGAAGTGAAAAGGTATATTCAAAAAGGAATGGTTCTTGTCGGCGATGAGACAATAAAAAAGCCGGAACATAAAATAAATACAGACAGTGATGCAGTCTGTTTCCAAAACCAGCTGGTGGGATATGAGACGGAGGAATATTATCTGCTTAATAAACCGGCCGGTGTCGTATCCGCCACTTCCGACAAAAAAGAAAGAACGGTTCTGGACTTGATTGAGAGTAAGAAACGTAAAGATCTCTTTCCGGTCGGCCGTCTGGACAAGGATACCGAAGGACTGCTGCTGATTACCAATGACGGAGATCTGTGCCACCGACTTCTTTCGCCAAAAAAGCATGTGGACAAAGTGTATTATGCAAAGGTGGATGGAAGAGTGACCGAAGCGGATGTGATCCTGTTTGCCAAAGGGGTGGACATCGGTGAAAAAGAACTGACAAAGCCGGGGCAGTTAGTGATTCGAAAAAGCGGTGATATATCAGAGATTGAGCTTACAATCTGTGAAGGAAAATTTCATCAGGTGAAGCGCATGTTCGAGGCGGTTCAGAAAAAGGTGATCTATCTGAAACGGATTCGTATGGGAAGTCTTACGCTGGAGGAAACGCTTCCGGTGGGTGAATACCGCAAATTGACACAAGAAGAAATCAGGAGTTTAAAAGAATGTTAACGAATAAAGATGCAGTTATTTTTGATCTGGATGGAAGTCTGGTAGATTCTATGTGGATCTGGCCGGAGGTCGATCATGACTATATGAAAAAATATCATCTGACGATGCCACCGCATTTCCACGATGCAATTGAGGGAATGAGCTACACGGAAACCGCCCAGTATTTTCTGGATGTCTTTCCGAGCCTGAAGTGTACGCTGGAAGATGTTAAGGCGGAATGGCTCGCGATGTCATTTGATAAATATATGCACAAAGTGACCCTGAAGGAGGGTGCCCGGGAATTCCTTGATTATGCCGGGGAGAGGGGTATCCGGTTTGGAATTGCAACGAGCAATACCAGAGAACTCGTGGAAGCGGTTCTGGATGCACTGCAGATCTCGGAACGGTTCACCACGATCTGTACTGCCTGTGAAGTGCGCGCGGGGAAACCTGCACCGGATGTGTATCTCAAGGCGGCCAAAGAGCTTCAGGTGACGCCGGAGCGCTGTCTGGTATTTGAGGATGTGCCAAACGGTATTCTTGCGGGCAAGAATGCAAATATGAAGGTGTGCGGAGTCGATGATGATTTCTCCAGACCGATGGAAGAACGAAAAAAAGAACTGGCAGACTATTATATCAGCAGTTATTATGATATTGTAAATCAGACCTATGAAATCTTATAGTCTGTGTGAGATAAAATTCATGAGTGCAGCTATGCGCGTGAAATAAGAACGTAAATCAAGAAAGCAGGGGAAGATGCCAAATAAATTTTTACCGATTTGCAAACAGGATATGACAGACAGAGGAATTGACCAGCTGGATTTTGTCTATATTATAGGGGACGCATACGTGGATCACCCTTCCTTTGGCCATGCGATTATCAGCCGTGTGTTAGAGGCGCATGGATATTCTGTGGGAATCATTTCCCAGCCGGATTGGAAAGATAAAAACAGTATCGCAGTTCTTGGTGAGCCGAGACTGGGGTTCCTTGTTTCCGGCGGCAATATGGATTCGATGGTGAATCATTTTACCATATCCAAGAAGCGCAGGCATCAGGAGGCCTATACTCCCGGCGGTGTGATGGGAAAACGTCCGGATTATGCAACAACTGTCTACAGCAACCTGATCCGGCAGGTCTATAAAAAGACACCGATTATTCTCGGGGGCATCGAAGCGAGTCTTCGCCGGATGGCACACTATGATTACTGGTCGGATAAAGTAAAACGCTCGATTCTGTTAGACTCCGGAGCGGACATCCTGTCATACGGGATGGGAGAACGCTCTGTGGTCGAGATTGCAGATGCACTCCACAGTGGCATGGATGTCAGAGACATTACCTATATCGATGGAACGGTTGTAAAGACAACATCCTTGGATTCGGTCTATGATGCGATTGTACTGGAATCCTTTGACGATGTAAGAACCGATAAAATGAAATATGCAAAGAGTTTTTACACGCAGTACTGTAATACGGACCCTTTTATCGGAAAACGACTGGCAGAGCCGTATTCGGACCATTTATATGTGGTGCAGAATCCGGCGGCAAAGCCACTGACCCAGTTGGAAATGGATGATGTCTATGATTTGGAATACCAAAAGACATATCATCCCTCTTACAAAGCACTCGGCGGTGTGCCGGCTATCGATGAGATTAAATTCAGCCTGACGAGCAACCGGGGGTGTTTTGGCGGATGCAGCTTCTGCGCACTGACCTTCCATCAGGGGAGAATCGTGCAGACCAGAAGCCATGAGTCCATCCTCAAAGAAGCAAAAGAGATGACAGAGGATCGCGCGTTCAAGGGATATATTCATGATGTGGGAGGCCCGACAGCGGATTTCAGGCAGCCTGCCTGCAGTAAACAGATGAAGCATGGAGCGTGCAGGAATAAGCAGTGTCTGTTCCCGCAGCCATGTGAACATCTGGAGGCGGATCACAGTGATTATGTATCACTGCTTCGCAAATTACGGAAGCTTCCCAAGGTAAAGAAGGTATTTATCCGCTCCGGCATCCGGTTTGATTATGTGCTTGCGGATAAGGAATCTTCCTTTTTGAAGGAGCTCTGCCAGCACCATGTCAGTGGTCAGCTCCGTGTTGCACCGGAGCATGTGTCGGACCATGTTCTTAAAAGAATGGGAAAACCGCAGAACCGGGTTTATGAAAGATTCTGTCAGGAGTTTAAACAGACCAATGAGGCACTTCATATGGAACAGTATCTGGTACCGTACCTGATGTCCTCACATCCGGGGTCGACCATGAAGGAAGCAATTGAGCTGGCGGAGTATTGCCGCGATTTGGGGTATATGCCGGAACAGGTACAGGATTTTTATCCGACACCGTCCACCATTTCCACCTGTATGTATTATACGGGCGTGGATCCGAGAGATATGAAGCCGGTGTATGTACCAAAGAGTCCACATGAAAAGGCAATGCAGAGAGCATTGATCCAATATCGCAATCCTGCAAATTATCAGCTGGTCATGGAAGCACTGCGCAGTGAGAAACGTATGGATCTTGTCGGATTTGATGAGAAATGTCTGATCAGACCGCGGCAGTTATCCAAGGAAAGAAACGGAGAAAAGGGGAAAAATCATCATGAGAATCGAAAAGGGAAATCCCGGATATCTAAAAGCACAAAGAAAAATAGAAGTCATTAAGACTGTCATAGCATTTGCATTAGTCATTGCAGTATTTCTGGCCGGATATCTTACAACAAAAACAAGGCTGAATGTTTTGACTGTTGTTGCAGTATTAGGATGTCTTCCGGCATGTAAGATTTTGGTGGGCGTCATTACCAGATGGCCGTATCATTCGATTGAGGAGACAACTGCGGCTGAGATTGAGGCGAGCACAACGCATCTGACGGTTGCCTATGATATGGTAATTACGAGTGAGTCAAAAATCATGCCGATTGACAGCATCGTAATCTACGGAAACACAATCTGTGGTTATACGCACAGTGATAAAGTGGATTTAAACTATGCAGCGAAGCATATCAAAAAGATATTGGAACAGAATCATTTTGAAGGTCTGACAGTCAAGCTTTTTGACAAATATAAAGCCTTTATCACCAGAGCAGAAGGTCTTGAATCCATTGCTGTTGTGGAAAACCATGAATCCAGAGAACGCGAGGAACAGATGAAAGCTGTAATCCTGTGTATTTCACTATAGTAGGTTTAAAATATTATAGATTTGAGAGGTTACAGACTTGAGAGAAATTATGATCACAGAAAATGAGGCAGGTCAGCGTTTCGATAAGATGCTGGCAAAGTATCTGAAGGAAGCGCCGAAAAGTTTCTTATATAAAATGCTTCGAAAAAAGAATATTGTGTTAAACGGGAAGAAGGCAACCGGAAATGAAAAGCTGAAGGTGCACGATTCTGTGAAATTATTTCTGGCGGAAGAGACTATTTTAAAATTTTCCGGTGAAAAACTGAAGGTGATTGATTCCAGTGTGAAACTGGACATTATCTATGAAGATCAGGATGTCATTTTTTTGAACAAACCGGCTGGGATGCTTTCACAAAAGGCGAAGGAGTGCGATGTTTCTATCGTGGAGCATTTGATTTCCTATCTGGTTGAAAGCAAACAGATTACGGAGGAAGAGCTGGTGACCTTTCATCCGTCCATCTGCAACAGGCTGGACCGTAATACCAGCGGACTGATTGCAGCGGGAAAGAGTCTGAACGGACTTCAGACGCTGAGCCGGCTGTTTAAGGAGCGAATGCTGGAAAAGTATTATCTTTGTCTGGTGGAAGGACACATTGCGGATTCCCGGAAAATTTCCGGATATCTGGTGAAGAACGAGAAGACGAATAAGGTGTCCGTCACCCGGAGCCTGCCGGACAATACAAAGCAGGCGGACGAGATCCACACCGAATACCGGCCGCTAAAAGCGTCGGATCAGGCAACACTGCTTGAGGTTCATCTGATTACCGGAAAGACGCATCAGATTCGTGCGCATCTCGCATCCATCGGCCATCCGATTGTTGGTGATTATAAATACGGACAGAAGAAAATCAATGACAGATACAAGGAAGCCTACGGTCTTACCTCACAGCTTCTTCATTCTTATCGTCTGGTGCTTCCGAATCTGGATGAGAGCCTGCCTGAGATATCAGGCAAAGAATACCGGGCAGAATTACCGGACCTGTTTCGCAGGATTGCGGCGGATAAGGGGGTGCTGTGATGGCAACGTGGAATTCCAGAGGACTTCGGGGCTCGACCTTAGAGGAAATGGTCAATCGTACCAATGAACAGTATGAGAGCAAAGGTCTCGCACTCATGCAGAAGATTCCAACTCCGATCACTCCGATTAAGATTGATAAGGAGCACCGCCATATTACGCTGGCATATTTTGATAAAATCAGTACCGTCGATTACATCGGAGTGGTACAGGAAATACCAGTGTGCTTTGATGCCAAGGAATGCAACGCAGATACATTTCCGCTGCAGAATGTGCACGAGCATCAGATGCAGTTCATGGAAAAGTTCGAAAAGCAGGGCGGAATCGCGTTTCTTCTGATTTACTATACGGGAAGAAATGAAATGTACTATATGCGGTTCGAGGAAATCAAACGGTTTTGGAATCGCATGGAAGAGGGCGGACGCAAGAGCTTTCGCTATGAGGAGCTGAATCCGGAATTCTTTCTGAACGCAGTTCAGGGAGTGTTTGTTCCGTATCTGGATGGTATTCAGAAGGATTTGGAGGTTAGGGATTGACAAGTCAGCTACATCTTGGGTATAATTTGAAAAGTGATTTAGCGTGTTAGCACGATAAAGTGAAAGGAAATAAGAAAAATGAAACAATTGCTACATACTCCGGAGGGAGTCCGGGACATTTACAATAGAGAGTGTAAGCAGAAGCTTGCAGTGCAGGAGAAGCTTCAGAATATGCTGCATTTATATGGCTATCAGGATATTCAGACACCCACGTTTGAATTCTTTGATGTATTTCGTAAGGAAGTCGGAACGATTTCTTCCAAGGAATTATATAAGTTCTTTGACCGCGACGGCAATACGCTGGTGCTTCGCCCGGATATTACGCCATCCATTGCAAGAGCCACTGCGACGCTGTTTGAAGAAACGGATCTTCCGGCAAGACTCTGCTATACAGGGAACACATTTATCAATCATTCGAGCTATCAGGGACGACTGAAAGAGAATACCCAGCTGGGAGCCGAGTTGATCGGTGATGAGTCGATTGAGGCGGATGTTGAGATGCTTGCGATGGTGGTCGATGGATTAAAGAGCATCGGTCTGGAAGAATTTCAGGTTAATGTAGGACACGTCGATTTTATTGAAAGTCTGATGATCGAAACAAGGCTGGAGGATGAAGAAAAAGCGGAAATCCGTACATTGATCAATAACCGTAACTTCTTTGGCGTGGACGAGATTCTTGATACAACGGATGTGAAGCCAGCCATCAAAGATGCATTCCATCATTTGCAGGAACTGACAGGAAGCGTCGAGGTTCTGGCTCAGGCGGCGAAGGTCGCACCGAATTTAAACGCAAAGCTTGCGATTTCACATCTTCAGAAGATGTATGAGCTGCTGACTCTTTATGGAGTACAGGACCATATTTCTTTCGATTTAAGCATGAGTGGTAATTATGGATATTATACCGGTATCATTTTCCGCGCCTATACATACGGAACAGGTGATGCGATTGTGCGTGGCGGACGTTACGACCAGCTGATGGAGAAGTTCGGCAAACAGACGCCTTCTATTGGATTTGCAATCATTGTCGATGAGCTGATGAGCGCATTGTCGCGCCAGAAGATTCAGGTGAATACCGGCAAGGCATCTTTGATTGTGTTTGGGGAAAGTACAAGAGAGTGGGCAATCTCGCTGGCAAAGGATTTCCGCTCAAAAGGAAAAAACATTGAGCTGATTCGCAGGGAAGACTACAGAAGCAAAGAGGATTATATCGAGTTTGGAAAGCGCAGTCAGGCAGTCAGCCTGATGTATTTAGAAGACGATTTTATCATTACAATGATCAACCTGAAAACAGGTGTAGAGAAACAGGTGGATTGCAAATAGGAGGAACTATGAGATATTTGACATTTGCCCTTACGAAGGGGCGTTTAGCAAAACAGACACTGGAAATTCTTGAAAAGATGGGGATTACCTGTGAGGAAATGAAAGACAAGGATTCCAGAAAGCTGATTTTTGTAAATGAAGAATTGAAATTAAAATTTTTCCTGGCCAAAGGACCGGATGTTCCGACTTATGTAGAATACGGAGCTGCGGATATCGGCGTGGTAGGAAAAGATACGATTGTGGAAGAGGGCAGGAAGGTACATGAGGTACTCGATCTGGGCTTCGGAAAATGCAAAATGTGTGTCTGCGGATATGCGGATGCGAAGGAAGTATTGCAGCATCACGAACTGATTCGTGTCGCAACCAAATACCCAAACATTGCGAAGGACTATTTCTATAATAAAAAACATCAGACCGTTGAAATCATCAAGATGAACGGCTCGATCGAACTGGCACCGATCGTTGGACTTTCTGAAGTAATCGTGGATATTGTTGAGACAGGCTCCACACTCCGTGAAAATGGACTGGAAGTACTTGAGGAAGTGTGTCCGTTATCGGCCAGAATGATTGTGAATCCGGTCAGCATGAGAATGGAAAATGATAGAATCAAAGAACTGATTGTGAAGTTACGCCAGTTGGTTCAGGAGGCATAGGATGAGAATACAAAAATTAACGAATGAGACAAAAACCAATCTGCTCGAAGATCTCTTAAAGAGAAGTCCGAACAGCTATGGGAAATATGAATCTGCGGTTGCGGATATCCTGGAACGTGTGAAGACGGAAAAGAATGCAGCCATCTTTGACTACACAAAGAAATTCGACGGTGCAGATATCAACGCGGAGAATATCCTTGTCACGAAAGAGGAGATTGAAGAAGCCTATGAACTGGTAGATCAAAATCTCCTTGCCGTTATTCGCAAGGCACTGGTCAACATCAGAGATTACCACCAGAAACAGATGCAGTACAGCTGGTTCGACAGTAAACCGAACGGTACGATGCTTGGTCAGAAGGTGACGGCGCTTCAGAGAGTTGGCGTATATGTACCCGGAGGCAAGGCGGTATATCCATCTTCGGTCCTGATGAATATCATGCCTGCAAAGGTGGCAGGTGTCGATGAGATTATTATGACAACACCGCCGGGAAAAGATGGCAAAGTCTATCCAACCACGCTGGTTGCAGCAAATGAAGCCGGCGCAACGGCCATTTACAAGGTGGGCGGCGCTCAGGCAATCGGCGCACTTGCATTTGGAACAGAGAGTATTCCGAAAGTCGACAAAATCGTTGGACCCGGCAACATCTACGTAGCCCTTGCAAAAAAGGCGGTTTACGGACATGTAAGTATTGATTCCATCGCCGGACCAAGCGAGATTCTTGTCATTGCGGATGAGACAGCGAATCCAAGATATGTTGCGGCAGACTTACTTTCACAGGCAGAACACGATGAACTCGCATCGGCAATTCTCGTGACCACCAGCATGGAACTGGCAGAAAAGGTTTCGGCTGAGGTTGATAAATTTGTTGCTGAATTATCCAGAAAAGAGATTATTCAGAAATCTCTGGACAACTATGGATATATTCTGGTTGCAGATACATTGGATGAAGTGATTGAGACTGCAAATGAAATCGCATCCGAACATCTGGAGATAATGACAGCAAATCCATATGATGTTATGACCAGAATCCGTAATGCAGGTGCAATCTTTATCGGGGAGTACAGCAGTGAACCGCTGGGAGACTATTTTGCAGGACCGAACCATGTTCTTCCAACCAACGGAACTGCGAAATTCTTCTCTGCATTATCAGTGGATGATTTCATTAAAAAATCAAGTATTATTGCATATTCAAGAGAGGCACT
The DNA here is from genome assembly GCA_028694105.1 of Hespellia sp. Classification (GTDB taxonomy): domain Bacteria; phylum Bacillota; class Clostridia; order Lachnospirales; family Lachnospiraceae; genus Hespellia. The sequence goes on along the minus strand of JAQUUC010000030.1, from coordinate 24,646 downwards.
GGAGGCGATTCATGAAGATATTGAGCAGTTTGCGACTTCAGAACAGCTGACAGCACATGCAAATTCGATAAAAGTTCGTTTTGAATAGTTGGGAAACAGAGAAAATGGAGGCGCAGTATGAATAGAATCGGAAGCGTTACACGTAAAACAAAAGAAACAGAGATTGTTCTGACCATCAATCTGGACGGTCAGGGGAAGAACCACATTGATACGGGAATCGGATTTTTTGATCATATGCTGGATGGATTTGCCAGACACGGTCTCTTTGATCTGGATGTGAAAGTGACCGGAGATCTGGAGGTGGACAGCCACCATACGATTGAGGATGTAGGAATCGTATTGGGACAGGCTGTCGCACAGGCTCTTGGGGAGAAAGCAGGGATCAAGCGATACGGCAGCTTCATGCTTCCAATGGATGAGACACTGGTACTTTGTGCCATTGATTTATCCGGAAGACCTTATTTTAACTGTGATGTCACATTTACGGTACCGAAGCTCGGTGAGATGGATACAGAGATGGTACGAGAATTCTTCTATGCGATTTCCTATAGTGCTGCTATGAATTTACACATCAAACTGATTGACGGAGTCAACAATCATCATATTGCAGAGGCAGTATTTAAAGCATTTGGAAAGGCACTTGATGCGGCAACAATGGGCGAGCCGCGTATGAAAGAGGTATGGTCTACAAAAGGAAGCTTATAAGGAGACGAGAAAATGAGTTATAAAAGATTAACCCCCTGCATTTTTATTGCAAATGGAAAGGGTGTTAGATGGTTTGACGACAAAGAAGTAATTGCAGAGGATGTGATTGCTCTTGCGAAACACTACAATGATCAGGGCGCGGATGAATTGCTGATTTTTGATCTGTCAGAGGAAGATGAAGAACATGAAGAGTCCATCAATCTGATGAAAAAAATCAACCGCGTTATTCGTATTCCAATGACAGCCGGCGGAAATATTAAGCGCATGGAGGATGTAAAGAAGGTATTATATTCAGGCGCAAAACGCTGCATGTTGAACTTTTCAAAGCCGGATTCGTTATCTTTGGTGGAGGATGCAGCGAAGAGATTCGGAAAAGAGAGGATTGCTGTCTCTTTAAATGATTTTGATGCATTGTTTAAACAGCAGCATATCATAGATGAGTTCAGTACAGAGATTATCTTTATGCACCGTCTGGACCTGAATTCTGTCATGAATATTACAGAAATTCCAAGTGTTGTATTGACGGATACAATGGAGCAGAATGAAATCTTAAAGATATTGAAATGCGACGGAATCAAGGGTGTGTCCGGTAAGTTTATCAGTGATGAGAATATGGATTTCCTGAATTTCAAAGAAATCTGTGCAAATGAGGGAATTCAGATGACTTCTTTTGAGAGTATTATGGATTTCTCGGAATTTAAATTGAATGCAGACGGGTTACTTCCTGTGATTGTGCAGCATTATAAGACAAAAGAGATTCTGATGCTTGCTTATATGAATGAAGAGTCGTTCTATCATACGATCAAATCAGGTAAGATGACTTACTTCAGCCGCAGCCGTCAGGAGCTGTGGGTAAAGGGTGAGACCTCCGGACATGTCCAGTTTGTCAAATCACTTACGATTGACTGTGACCGCGATACGCTTCTTGCAGAGGTGGATCAGATTGGAGCAGCCTGCCACACCGGAAATCCAACCTGTTTTTTCCAGCCGATTGTCGGATCAAAGGTGGTGGAGAAGAATCCGCTTCAGGTATTTGAAGAAGTGTATGATACAATCAGTGACCGGAAGCTGAATCCCAAGGAAGGTTCTTACACGAACTACTTGTTTGAGAAAGGAATCGATAAGATTCTAAAGAAGGTTGGAGAGGAAGCAACGGAACTTGTGATAGCTGCGAAGAATCCAAACCCGGAAGAAATCAAGTATGAGATGTCTGACTTTTTGTATCATGCGATGGTACTTATGGTGGAGAAAGGTATCACATGGGATGATATTGTGAATGAGCTGGCGGACCGGTAGAAAAGGAATCAGGTTATAGGAAACATGGTTCAGGCATATCTTACTATGAAGAGAAGTAGATCTCTGCAGGTGATGTTATGAATGATTATGAGAGAAGAGTTGAACTTTTAAACCAGACAAAAGGAACGTCTGCACCGTCTTTTCATCCGATGAACCGTGAACCAGTATCCCAGCCGAAAAGTTCTTTGGGGGTGCGAATCACAATCTGCATCCTCTGTTTTATTTGTTATGTGCTTTTTGACTATAGCGACCTTACGGTTTCGAATATTGATACACAGACGGTTGTGCATCAGATTGGAAAACAGATGAGTATTGAGAATATACTTGAATAAGAGAAGAACGTTACGTTTACCGGAAAAACGAAAGAGAAGAAAGGAAGCGATCGATGAGAAAATTAGCGCTGAGCGATGACATATTAATGACGGTGGAAAAACCCGCCAGATATATCGGAAATGAAGTAAATTCCGTGATGAAAAACCCCGAGGAGACAGAAATCCGGTTTGCGTTTGCTTTTCCGGAGCAGTATGAGATCGGAATGTCGCATCTTGGAATGAAGATTTTATATGACATGTTCAACCGCAGAGATGATGTCTGGTGTGAGCGTGTCTTTTCTCCGTGGGTAGATCTTCATAAGATTATGAAGGAAAAGAATATTCCACTGTTTGCACTGGAATCGCAGGATCCGATCAGTTCGTTTGATTTTCTCGGAATCACGATTCAGTTTGAGATGTGTTATACCAATATTTTACAGATTCTGGATCTTGGACATATTCCGATGCATGCGCTGGACAGAGGCATGGAAGATCCGTTTGTAATCGGTGGCGGACCTTGTACGTATAATCCGGAGCCGCTGGCAGACTTTTTTGATATCTTTTATATCGGAGAAGGTGAGACAGTCTACGATGAGTTGTTTGATCAATATAAAGAATGGAAAAAGTCAGGAAAATCCCGTCAGGAATTTTTGGAGGCTGCAGCCGGAATCGAAGGTCTGTATGTACCTCAGTTCTATGATGTATCTTATAATGATGACGGAACAATCGCCGCGTTTGTGCCGAATAACGAACATGCACGGCCGACAATCAAGAAGCAGGTAATGACGGATGTGACCAATGCGGTCTATCCGGAAAAACCGGTTGTTCCATTTATTAAGGCTGTACAGGACCGCGTGGTTCTGGAGATTCAGCGAGGCTGTATACGTGGATGCAGATTCTGTCAGGCGGGAATGATCTACCGCCCGACCAGAGAGCGCGGCGTAGATAAGCTGAAAGAATATGCGCGCAATATGATTAAGAATACCGGATATGAGGAGATCTCCCTAAGCTCCTTAAGCTCCAGTGACTATTCACAGCTGGAGGAACTGGTGAATTTCCTGATAGATGAGTTTAAGGACCAGTCGGTTAATATTTCACTTCCATCGCTTCGAATTGATTCGTTCTCGCTTGATGTCATGAGTAAGGTGCAGGATGTTCGAAAGAGCAGTGTTACCTTTGCACCGGAGGCGGGCTCACAGCGTATGAGAAATGTCATCAACAAGGGACTGACCGAGGAGGACATCCTCGGCGGTGCAGGTAAGGCGTTTGACGGCGGATGGACCAGAGTTAAGCTCTATTTCATGCTGGGACTTCCGACAGAGACAGAAGAGGATATGAAAGAGATTGCAAGGCTTTCCGATCGGGTGGCAAGAAGATATTATGAAATCCCGAAAGAAGAGCGCCATGGAAAATGCCAGATTGTAGCAAGTTCATCGTTCTTTATTCCGAAACCGTTCACACCGCTGCAGTGGGCAACGATGTTTACACCGGAAGAATATATTCGAAGAGCCTATATTGTAAAACATGAATTTTTAGAACAGCTGAATCGGAAGAGCTTAAAATATAACTGGCATGAAGCAGATGTCACGATGCTTGAAGGGACATTTGCGAGAGGTGACAGAAGACTTTGTAAAACATTGGAGGAAGCCTATCATACAGGATGTCTGTTTGATTCTTGGTCGGATTTCTATGACCATGAAAAATGGATGAGAGCATTTGAACATACAGGCGCGGATCTTGATTTTTATACAACGAGACCCCGTTCCTTGGATGAAAAATTCCCATGGGATTTTATTGATATCGGTGTGACGAAGAATTTCCTGAAACGAGAATGGGAAAACGCAATGGATGAAAAAGTAACTGCGAACTGCCGCGAGAAATGTTCCGGATGCGGTGCAGGTACATTCGGAGGAGGTGTCTGTATTGAAAGTAAGAGTTAAATTCAGAAAGAACGGCGCAATGCGCTTTATCGGACATCTGGATGTCATGAGATATTTTCAGAAAGCAATGATCCGTGCAGATATTCCGATTGCGTTTTCAGAAGGCTTTAGCCCCCATCAGATTATGTCCTTTGCAAATCCACTTGGAATCGGCGTGACGAGTGACGGAGAATATTTCGATATCGAACTGGCACGGCCGATTTCTTCAAAAAAGGCTGTGAAACAGCTGAATGATGCGATGGTAGAGGGGATGGAAGTGGTCAGCTTTCTTCAGATTGCAGAAGAAAAAAAGAAAACAGGTATGGCAATCGTTGCCGGAGCCGATTATCTTTCTTCTGTAACACGTGGTTCTTTTCCAGAAAACTGGAAGGAACAAGCAGAAGCATTTATGGAGCAGGACCAGATTCTGATTGTGAAGAAGACGAAACGGAGTGAAAAGGAAGTCGATATCAAACCCATGATCTATCGCTTTGAGGTTCGGGAGGAGAGTCTTTACCTGCAGGTGGCAACCGGAAGTGTTGAGAATCTGAAACCGGGACTTGTTATGCAGGCGTTTGCCAATTTCCTTGGAGTTCCGGAAGAATCGACTGCATTTGCAAATCACAGGCTGGATCTGTATGCGGATATCGGTGAAGAAGGAGAACGTAATCTGGTCACACTGGAATCACTGGGACAGGTTATCGAGGAATAAAAGTGGAAAGAAAAGTAATCATTACAAAATGGCATCAGAAGATTATTACCTCCGTTCTGGAGGCGGATGAAATCGTAGAGCTTCACTGCAGCAGGGAGGTTTCTGCCGATGATTTCTGCCACGCATTGGGGAATATTTATGTTGGACGTGTGAAGAATATAGTGCCGAACATCGGAGCTGCATTTGTGGAAATTGCGCCCGGCGTGGAATGTTATTATCCGATCGGACAGAATCAGACACCGGTTTTTACGCACAAGATCGGTAAAAAACCGCTCTGTATCGGAGATGAACTTCTGGTGCAGATCAGCCGAGAGGCGTCTAAGACGAAGGCACCTACGGTCACTTCAAAAATTGAATTCACTGGCCGTTATGTTGTACTGAGTGTTGGAAACACCAGGGTCGGGGCGTCTTTAAAACTGGATAAAGCGCTGCGGGAACATTTGAAATCTCTGCTGCATCCCTATGCAAATGAACAATATGGAATGGTCGCAAGGACGAATGCGGGGTCGGTCTCAGATGAAGTCATTATAAAAGAGGCGGAGGCACTGGCTGCAGAATGTGAGATGCTGCTGTCCCATGCCCGAAACAGAACCTGCTTTTCCTGTCTGAAAAAGGCCCCCAAGGCTTACATAACGGACTTACAGAATATTTACGGAGATGGACTTACAGAAATCAAGGTGGAAGATTCTGATATTTATGAGGAGCTGAAGCAGTATCTGCAAAATGAACAGCCACAGAATCTGGATAAACTGCATTTTTATAATGAGGCAGCATTTCCACTTGCAAAGCTGTATAATCTGGATAAGACGATGGAACGGGCTTTGAAGGAACGCGTGTGGCTGGGCTGCGGAGGCTATCTCGTGATTCAGCCGACAGAGGCACTCACAGTGATTGATGTGAACTCCGGGAAATATGTGGCGAAGAAAAAAGAGAATGAATCTTACTTGAAGATTAATATAGAAGCTGCGAAAGAGGCTGCAAAACAGATTAGACTGCGAAATCTTTCCGGTATCATTCTGATTGATTTTATCAACCTGAATCAGGAGGAAGATACGAATAAACTGCTGGGTCTGCTGCGGGAATATCTGTCGCATGATCCGATTCAGACAACGCTGGTAGATGTGACGAAACTTCAGCTGGTTGAGATTACAAGAAAGAAAGTTCGGAAAATGCTTTACGAAACCGTTTAAAAAGATTATAATATGAAACCGAAGTATTACGTCTGAGAATGGAAACATAACAAATGTTTCGAGGGAGGAACAGATGAAAATTATTATTGTAGGCTGTGGGAAAGTGGGATATTCTCTTGCCGAACAGCTTAGTGCAGAAAATTATGATATTACGGTAATAGATAAGAATCCGGAAAGAATTGCACCGGTGACAAATGATTTTGATGTACTTGGTCTTGTGGGAGACGGAGTCAGCAATTCCTGCCTGCTTGAGGCCGGTGTAGCTGATACAGATCTTTTGATTGCAGTTACCGGATCGGATGAGAAAAACCTGTTATGCTGTCTGATCGCCAAGAAGTCCGGCAAATGTAACACGATTGCACGTGTACGTAATCCCGAGTACAGCAGAGAAGCCGAGTTCCTGAAGAAAGAGTTCGGGCTTGCAATGGTAATCAATCCGGAGATGATTGCTGCGGTCGAGATGGCACGTATTTTCCGCTTCCCGTCTGCAATTAAAATTGATGCTCTTGCAAAAGGTTATCTGGAGATGCTGCATTTCCGCATCACAGAAAAATGCAGTCTGGTTGACAAACAGGTTTCCTTTGTGCGCAGTTATGTGAGCCCGGATGTTCTGGTGTGTATGATAAAACGTAAGGGTGCAATCATCGTACCTACCGGAGATGACTCGTTTATGAATGGCGATATTGTAACCATCGTTGCGGCGCCGAAGGGAGCTGGCAATTTCTTTAAGAAGATTGGTCTGCCAATCAATCGTGTGAAAAATGCGCTGATCGTCGGTGGAGGTAAGATTTCCTTCTATCTGGCAAAGCTTTTGATTCAGTCCGGTATTCAGGTCAAGATTGTGGAGCTGAGCAAGGAACGCTGCGAGGAGCTGAGTGATCGTCTGCCGCAGGCGTCACTGATCTGCGGTGATGCAACGGATCAGACCGTATTTCTGGAAGAAGGATTAAACGGTGTTGACGGAGCTGCAATCCTGACCAATATAGATGAAGAAAATGTGTTCCTTTCCCTGTTTGCTAAAAAACACAGCGATGCAAAAATTATTACGAAGGTCAATCGTGTGATTTTCAATGAAGTAATTGATGATCTGGATCTGGATTCGCTGGTGTATCCAAAGCTGTTGACCGCCGATTATATTTTGCAGTATGTCCGCACGATGAAAGCTTCGATCGGAAGCAGCATGGAGAGTCTGTACACCTTGGAAGACAGCAAATTAAACCGCGCTGAGGCACTGCAGTATCTGATTACAGCGCAGTCTGCGGTTGTGGGTGTGCCATTAAGTGAACTTCGCACGAAAAAAGATGTGCTGATCTGCTGCATTTTCCGCAAAGGGAAAATAATGATTCCGGGAGGACAGGATTCGATCGAAATCGGGGATACTGTCATTGTTGTACAGAATAATCAGCACATCAATGCCATTACGGATATTCTGGAGGATAGATAAAAATGAACATAAGAATGGTTCGATACATTTTGGGCTGGGTACTCCGCTTTGAAAGCATATTTCTATGCCTTCCGATTCTTGTATCTGTAATATATGGCGAAAGAGAAGGAATTCCTTACGTGATTGTCGCGGTCCTTTGTTTTGCTATCAGCTGGATGTGTACAAGAAAAAAACCGGAAATCAACCGGTTATGTGCGCGGGAAGGATTTGTTTCGGTTTCTTTGAGCTGGATTGTAATGAGTGCATTTGGTGCGCTTCCGTTTGTGATGACAGGCGAGATTCCGAATTTTGTCGATGCAATGTTCGAAACGATTTCTGGTTTCACAACGACCGGAGCCAGTATACTGACAGATGTAGAGGCTCTGTCCTATACCAGTCTGTTCTGGAGAAGCTTTACCCACTGGATTGGTGGAATGGGTGTTTTTGTATTCATCATGGCAGTATTGCCGCTGCTTGGCGGTACAGACCTGAATCTGATGAAAGCGGAAAGCCCGGGACCGTCTGTCGGTAAATTTGTTCCAAAAGTAAAGGATACGGCAAAAATTCTGTATGGAATTTATATTTTAATTACTGTGGTCGAGGTTCTGCTGCTGTTACTGTTCGGAATGCCGTTGTTCGATGCTCTGACATCTACCTTTGGTACCGTGGGTACAGGTGGTTTCGGCATTAAGAATGACAGCTTTGCCAGCTATGCACCGGCATTACAGAATATTGTCACCATCTTTATGATTTTAAGTGGTATGAATTTTACGTTTTATTTCCTTCTGTTACGAAAGAAATTTTCACAGGCGCTAAAGATGGAAGAGATTCGAACATATCTTGCAATTATCACCATTACAGGGGTTCTGGTCTGCATTTTCACCAGACAGCACTTCGCAACGGTGGGCGAGACCATTCGCCATAGCTTTTTCCAAGTCGGATCCATTATTACGACTACCGGATTTGCAACGACGGACTTTAACCTATGGCCGCAATTCCCGAAGACGATTCTGATTATTCTGATGTTCATCGGAGCGTGTGCGGGAAGTACCGGTGGTGGAATGAAGGTGTCACGTTTTATTATCGTATTTAAGACAATAAAAAAAGAAATCGGAATCTTGATTCATCCAAGAGAAATCAAGAAAATACAGATGGATGGGGTTAGTATTGCACACGAAACAGTGCGTGCAACCAATGTCTATATAGCAAGTTACTTTATGATGTTTTTACTGTCCGTGGTGGTGCTTGGAATTGATAACCTTGATTTCACGACAAATTTCACAGCGGTAGCAGCTACATTTAATAATATCGGACCCGGAATGGAACTGGTTGGGCCGACATCGAATTATTCGATGTTCTCACCCATCTGTAAGGTGATATTAAGTTTTGATATGCTTGCGGGAAGACTTGAGATTTTCCCGATGCTGATGTTGTTCTCAAGACGCAGCTGGAAACGGCTCTGATTGATAGAAAAGACAAATGTACATAAGGAGAAATTGGAAAAATGAAAAAAGTAGTTAAATTTGGTGGAAGCTCACTTGCAAGTGCAGAACAGTTTAAAAAGGTTGGGGACATTATTTTAAATGACACATCCAGAAGATATGCGATTCCGTCTGCACCGGGAAAGAGAAGCAGTACAGACACAAAAGTAACGGATATGCTGTATGCATGTTATGAGGCTGCAGAGAGCGGAAAGAATTTTACAGAACTGTTAAAGGAAATCAAAGACCGTTACGATGAAATCATTTCAGGTTTGGATTTAACGATGTCTCTGGACGCAGATTTCGAGATAATCGAAGCGGATTTCAAGAAAAAGGCAGGCACTGATTACGCTGCTTCACGTGGCGAGTTCCTGAATGGTAAAATTCTCGCTGAATATCTGGGATTTACATTTTTGGATGCCGCAAAAGTAATCCGTTTTGATGAAAATGGAAAATTCGATGGCGCAAAGACAGAGGGATTGCTTCGCAACTCATTAAATGAGATTGAATATGCAGTCATTCCGGGATTTTACGGTGCCAGGGAAGATGGAACAATTGTTACATTTTCGCGCGGAGGTTCAGATGTGACTGGTTCACTTGTCGCAAAAGCTGTCCGCGCCGATCTGTATGAAAACTGGACGGATGTTTCCGGATTTTTGATTGCAGATCCAAGAATTGTAAAGAAACCAAAATCAATCGAAACCATCACGTATCGCGAGCTGCGGGAGCTTTCCTACATGGGTGCATCTGTTCTTCATGAAGACGCCATATTCCCGGTCAGAGAGGTCGGCATTCCAATCAACATCCGCAATACAAATGCACCGGAAGATAAGGGTACATTGATTGTGGAGAGCACATGCAGACAGCCGAAATATACGATTACCGGAATTGCAGGTACGGATGGATTTGCTTCTATTACAATTGAAAAGGCAATGATGAACTCAGAAATCGGATTCTGCCGTAAGGTTTTGGAAGTGTTTGAGAACAACGGGATTTCCATCGAACATATGCCTTCCGGAATTGATACGATGACCATTTTCGTTGAGAAGAAGGAATTCGAAGAAAAAGAGCAGAAGGTCATTACGGAAATCCATAAGGCGGTCAGCCCGGATCATATCGAGTTAGAATCGGATCTTGCACTGATTGCAATCGTGGGAAGAGGGATGCGCGCAACACGCGGTACTGCAGGCAGAATTTTCTCCGCCCTCGCACATGCGAATATAAATGTTAAAATGATCGACCAGGGTTCCAGCGAGCTGAACATTATCGTTGGTGTCCGCCATGATGATTTCAAGAGTGCAATCAAAGCATTGTATGAGATTTTTGTTTTGACAAGAATATAACCTTACAGCTTGAATGAAGAAGGTATAGACATGATAGATTTTCACACACATATATTTCCAGAAAAAATAGCAAAACCGACACTTGATTATTTAGAGAGCCGCTGCAAGACGAAACCATATACGAATGGAATTGCAGAGGGACTGAGTAAATCCACAGACGATGCGGGGATTGATTTATCCATCGTGCTTCCGGTGGTGACAAAACCGTCTCAGTTTCAGTCCATCAACCGGTTTGCGCGTGAACTGAAGCAGGATAATCTGCTGTCGTTCGGCGGGATTCATCCGGATTGTGATGATTACAAGGCAGAAATAAATACCATTAAGGAATGGGGCTTTCAGGGCATCAAACTTCATCCGGATTATCAGGGTGTCTTTATTGACGATATCCGGTATGAGCGAATCATTTCCTATGCATCGGAGAAAGATCTGATCGTCAGCGTTCACGCGGGATTTGATCCGGGATATCCGGAGTGTACGCACTGCACACCACAGAAGGCTGCGAAGATGATTGAGGATGTCAGGCCATCGAAGCTCGTACTGGCACATATGGGCGGCTTCCAGAGATGGGACGAGGTTGAGGAAAATCTGGTCGGAAAAGAGGTATATCTGGATACGGCAGTGGTGTTTGGTTTCATTTCCGAAGAGCAGTTCACACGTATCTGCAGAAACCATGGAACGGACAAGATTCTGTTCGCAACGGATTCGCCGTGGTCCGGACAGAGAGAATCTGTGGAAATGTTAAGAGCCATGGATCTGACAGATTGTGAAAAAGAACAGATTTTTGATGGAAATGCCAGAAATTTGTTGACTTTATAGAAATGTATATGCTATACTACTACGGTATGCCGCACAGCGAGGTTAAAAAGCATCATTTATAGTGAGTGATCACCACAGCTGGCGAGTAATGATAATAGGAGGTGCCATATGTACGCAATTATAGCAACAGGTGGTAAACAGTACAAAGTAGCTGAAGGCGATATCATTAAAGTAGAGAAGCTTGGTGTAGAAGCTGGAGAGTCTTTTACATTTGACCAGGTTCTTGCAGTAAGCGGAGACCAGATGGTTGTTGGAAACCCAACAGTCGAAGGTGCAACTGTAACAGGTTCTGTAGTTGAGAACGGTAGAGCTAAGAAAGTCATCGTTTACAAGTATAAGAGAAAAACTGGATATCATAAGAAAAACGGTCACAGACAGTCTTACACAGCAGTTAAGATTGAAAAAATCAACGCATAATAAGGTGTTTGAATGATCAATGTAACGATTTATAAGAATGAAAGACATGCATGCATGGGGTTTACAGCAATTAATCATGCGGGATATGCCGAGGCAGGTGAGGATATTGTCTGCGCAGGGGCATCGATGCTGATGATTAATACGATGAATGCAATCGAGCGTTATACGGAAGATGAGACCTCACAGGTTTCAAACGAAGAGGAAGCTTTGATTGATTACCGGTTTAAGACTGTACCCGGTCATGATGCAGAATTATTGTTAAAGGCCATGATTCTCGGATTAGAGGAGCTGGCAGATAACGAAGACTATGAAGATTATATTACAATCACATTTGAGGAGGTGTAAAACCATGATGAAATTAAACCTTCAATTTTTCGCTCATAAAAAAGGAATGGGTTCTACTAAGAACGGTAGAGACTCAGAGTCAAAAAGACTGGGCGCTAAGAGAGCCGATGGACAGTTTGTAAAAGCTGGAAATATTCTTTACAGACAGCGTGGAACAAAGATTCATCCAGGTGTCAACGTAGGACGCGGTGGAGACGATACATTGTTTGCATTAGTTGATGGCGTTGTTAAGTTTGAAAGAAAAGGACGCGATAAGAAACAGGTTTCTATCGTTCCAGTAGCAGAATAAGATGTAATTACTAGGCTTCAAATCTTCTTGGTTTGGAGCCTTGTTTCACTTTATTGAAAGGGAATACTATGTTTGCAGATAGAGCAAAGATTTATATAAGATCGGGAAAAGGCGGAGACGGACATGTAAGTTTTCGAAGAGAATTATATGTGCCGAATGGCGGACCTGACGGTGGAGACGGCGGACGTGGCGGAGACCTCATTTTTGAAGTAGATGAAGGCTTAAATACACTGCAGGATTATCGGCACAAACGAAAATTTGTTGCGACCGATGGAGAACCGGGTGGTAAAAAACGCTGTCATGGTGCAGACGGAAACGACCGTGTACTGAAGGTTCCGGAAGGAACGATTATCAAAGAGTCGACAACCGGGAAAATCATTGCGGATATGTCAGGCGAGAACCGGCGTCAGATTATCCTGAAGGGTGGACGCGGCGGACAGGGAAATATGCATTATGCTACGGCAACGATGCAGGTTCCGAAGTACGCACAGCCGGGACAGCCAGCGAAGGAACTTGAGGTTCAGCTGGAATTAAAGGTGATTGCCGATGTTGGACTGATTGGATTTCCGAATGTTGGTAAATCAACGTTCTTAAGTCGTGTGACCAACGCCAATCCAAAGATTGCCAATTATCATTTTACTACACTGAATCCAAATCTCGGTGTGGTTGATTTAAATGGTGCGGATGGTTTTGTGATCGCGGATATACCGGGACTGATAGAGGGCGCTTCCGAAGGTGTTGGACTGGGGCATGAATTCCTGCGTCATATTGAACGTACGAGAATGATGATCCATGTCGTGGATGCGGCCGGAAGTGAAGGCAGAGATCCGATTGATGACATTTACAAAATTAACAAAGAATTAGAAGCATATAATGAGGACATCGCAAAACGTCCGCAGGTGATTGCTGCGAATAAGACCGATCTCATCTACTCAGAGGATGAGGATCCGGTGGAAAAAATCCGTAAGGAATTTGAACCACAGGGAATTAAGGTGTTTGCAATTTCCGGTGTGACCGGAGAAGGTGTCAGCGAGCTGCTCTATTATGTCAGTGAGCAGTTAAAAAAGCTGGATACGAAGCCAATTACATTTGAACAGGAATTCTTCCCGGATGATGAGCTGATTTACGAAGATCTGCCATATACAATCGAGATTGAAGATGGCGTTTATGTTGTGGAAGGTCCTAAGATCGAGAAGATGCTTGGTTATACGAACCTGGATTCTGAAAAGGGATTTGCATTCTTCCAGCGCTTCTTAAAAGACAGTGGAATTATCAAAGCATTAGATGAAAAGGGAATTCAAGAAGGCGATACTGTTAAGATGTATGGATGGCAGTTCGATTACTTCAAATAGGAGATTATCATGACAACAAAACAAAGAGCATATTTAAAGAGCCTCGCAATGAATATTGATCCAATCTTCCAGATTGGAAAGAGCAGTATGACACCGAGTCTGACAGCAGCACTTACTGAAGCACTCGAGGCGAGAGAACTGATTAAGATCAGCGTACTTCAAAACTGCGCTGATGACCCGAAAGAGCTTGCACAGCTGGTTGCTGAACGTACACGTTCACAGGTTGTACAGGTGATCGGCAAGAAAATTGTCCTTTACAAAGAAGGAAAAGATGAGAAGAAAAAGATTGTGCTGCCGAAATAAGGAGACATAATGAAAAAGATTGGTATTATGGGTGGAACCTTTGATCCGATTCATATTGGGCATCTGCTTCTGGGGCAGATGGCTTATGAATCGTTTGCATTGGACGAGATCTGGTTTTTACCAAACGGTAATCCACCGCACAAAGATGCAGAAGTGAATAAGAAAGCTTTGGAACACCGGGTGAATATGGTTGAGCTTGCCACTGAGAATGTACCACATTTTAGATTGTCGCTCCATGAGGCAAAGATTGGCAGACATTCTTACACATATGAGACGATGAGAGAATTCAATCAGAAGTATCCGGATACACAGTTTTATTTTATACTGGGAGCAGATTCACTCTTTGCAATTGAAGAATGGGCACATTTCCGGGAAATATTCCCGACCTGTATTATTCTTGCGGCAATGAGGGATGATAAGGATCAGGATGAAATGAAAAAGCAGATTGAATATTTGCATGAGAAATATGACGCAAGAATCGAACTTCTTCGTGCACCGCTTTTGGAAATATCATCGACAACAATTCGGAAAAGAGCCGCAGCACATTTAAGCATCAGTTATATGGTGCCGGATGCGGTTGCAGACTATATGATTACGAACAATTTATATGAGGAAGATTAGAAAAGAATGGCAGATATTCATAAGATAAGACGAGAACTAGAAAAAGAATTAAAGAAAGACCGTTATGATCATACACTTGGTGTTATGTATACGGCAAGTGCGCTTGCAATGGTTTATGATGTAGATCTGGAACAGGCACTTTTGGCAGGACTGCTGCATGACTGTGCGAAGAACCGGTCGATTCCGGACCAGTTAAAGCTTGCGAAGCGGCATCACATTGAGCTGACCCAGTCCGAACGGGAGATGCCTGCGCTGATTCATGCCAAATTAGGTGCCTATCTTGCGAAGCATTCCTACGGTGTGTATGACGATGCAGTGTTAAATGCAATCAAGTATCACACGACCGGAAAGGCAGAGATGACAACACTCGAAAAGATTCTCTATATTTCCGACTATATTGAGCCGGGACGAGATCGACTGGAGATTCTTCCGATTATCCGGAAGATTGCTTTTTCGGATATCGATAAAGCTGTGTTCATGGTTTCAGAGGCAACGCTTAATTTTCTGAAGAAAACCGGAAGAAAAGTGGATCACACCACGGAAATCACTTATGAATATTATAAGAATGTAATTAGAACCAGGTAGGAGGAAGTAAAATGGATCAGGCAAAAGAGATGGCACGTATTGCATGTGCTGCGTTAGAAGAGAAAAAAGGTGAAGATATCAAAGTGATCGACATTGCCGGAATATCAGTGATGGCAGACTATTTTATCATTGCAAACGGTACCAACGACAGCCAGGTGCGTGCAATGGTAGATGCAGTGGAGGAAGAGCTTCACAAGGCAGGATATCATCTGAAGCAAAAGGAAGGTGCGGACGGAAAGAGCTGGATTCTGATGGATTTCGGCGATATCATCGTGCATGTCTTCGACAAAGAAAACCGATTGTTCTATAATTTAGAGCGTATCTGGAGAGATGGAAAAGAAATCAATATTGACTCTCTATAGACAGGCACTCCCAAACATCCCCATAAGGGACCAAGGCAGTATCCTGAAGTAGAACAAAATAGAGAAAGTTAGAGACCTTGTAGGCTGGAATTAAGTTCAGTTGTTGCAAGGCCTTTTTTTGGAACAAAACGGAGGAAAGCCTTGGAATAGAGCAGACTTGGTGACTTTTAATTATACGATTTTTTGTGAGAAATGGAGCGCTGCTCCAAGTCATTCCCGAATCATTCCTTAGTTATTTAGAACTAACTTTGAGGATGAACGACTTTGCCTGAAAGGGGATGTGGGGGATTGCCGGGGAACATAGAGAAAAACAAAAATCGCAAAGTGGGGAGTTTGATACAAAAGTAACAAAGTGTGTGAAAGCCTTATGTTTAGAAGGATACAGAGATATTGTAGATTGACCTATCTTTTCCCCAGTTTGAAACAAAATCTTCCACAGTTTGATAGCTTCGGCCATTTCTTCAGGTTTGCAAAAGTAGATGGTCATGTTATATTTTCGTTCCAGCGTCATCAATACATTTTTCAGCATTGAAGGATATGCGATATAAGGGTTGCTTTTTGGAATATGTTGGTTTAACGTTTCCCAATCACAGAGTTTGGAAATCGTGCAGGATATATCAGCTTCGACGAGAAGAATCCAGTGCAACCCATAGTCAAGACCCAGACGGAACTCTTTCGACAAACTGAGAGCCTTCTCAGGGTGGCTTAAATTAATCACAAGTTCTTCCAAGCTCTTTTTTCTTTCAATGATGTTTCTGCTTCCAAAACGATAGTAGTCACCAGCGCGCAAGGATTTGTGGGTATATTCAATGTTGTATTCATTCAAATAATTCATAATATGCGGAATATATTCAAAATGTTCTTTGCCATCAATGATGAGTTCATCAACAAGGGAGTTGGTAAGGGCAGGTTTTGGTAATATAGGAGCTGCATTTATTGTATCATAAGAAAGAACTCTAAAATTACGCATTCCACGATATACGTTATTCTCAAGATATCCTTTAAGCTCCAATATATCTCCTTCATTAACATTGAATTCTATTTTTTCTGCCAAAGCTTCATAAGCAACACATGGAATTTGTCTGCCTCTATTCTCCAAAATAAAGGTGATAATAGTTTTGCCTTTCCTTGTATATCGTATGTCTGTAAATTCCGTTATTTTCCCTATTATATTTTCCATATTTCGTACCTCCGCCATGTTTATCTTCTTTTATATAGTATGCACGAACATGGAATCGACTTTGTGTAAAGAAAGTATGTGGATATGAATATCTATTTGTTTATGATATAATTGAGAAAATGAGACACAAAGAGAGAATGAGCATTGAGTAAGCCAAATCCACAATCAATACAGTTGTGAATGTTTTATGTGTTGTTGGAGTCATAGGAATTGCAATATCTATTTTAGCGGGTGTGTTTTGGGATTAATGATAATATTTTTTGGAGGTTGCAGAACTAATGATAGAAAACAATCAATCCTTCAGAAAAAGTAGAGCCTCCATATGGTGGTTACCAAAATATTAAGGACTTACTATGACGGATTAGGAGGGAGATATATGGCAATATGGCAGTTTAGTTTTTGGATAATTCCTGATAATAGAAATAAAGATTTTT
Organism: Hespellia sp.; assembly: GCA_028694105.1. Taxonomy (GTDB): domain Bacteria; phylum Bacillota; class Clostridia; order Lachnospirales; family Lachnospiraceae; genus Hespellia. The sequence goes on along the minus strand of JAQUUC010000030.1, from coordinate 7,562 downwards.
TTCAAGACGATGAAATTTAAAAACAAGATTTGAATTTGTTTTACAGTTGAATATTGTAAATACGAAATGAGAAGGTGTGTAAGTTGTTAGAAACTCCATTAGGAAACATAGAATTATTGATTGATGGTAAGCCTGTAGAATATAATGCTGTTCCTGTTGGGTTAGATAAACTATGCTTGAATTTGATGGGGAGATTTAGGATAACCATATCGTTTAGACCAGATGGGAAAAAACACGAAATATTGTGTAGAATTAAAGATTACATTTCCACAAGGTATGATGGTATAGAAAGTGGCGAACGACTAGAATTAAAGAGCTTCTATAAAGATTGCTATAAGTTATCCATTAGTGCGGAGGGAGATTCAGGATACTATCCAAACGGCACGCGGGTTTCTGATTACTATGACTATGATAACGAATACTATAATGATGGTGTTTCTTATCTAATTCTTGAAAGTACAAGTACTTCAAATTATAGATTTGGAATTGCATGGATAAAAAACTATAATGATGCGAACGAAGTACAGACATGGTACGGAGCAGATACAACGCTTATGTAAATTCCGAACTGTCAGGATAAGCAAACTTGAACTTGATTAGCATATTTCAAGAAACTATCAAAAATAAGTCGTACGCACAAAATTGACTTTATGCGTAAAAAGATTAGAGTATTGAGAGGAATGATAATGCCAGCATATTTTTCATTAACTTTTGAATTAAGTAAAAGTAAAATTGCAGTTGCTAATTTTTGTAGAGCATTAATTAATTCCGGTCTAACGTTTGAGAGCGGATATTGGGGATTCGAAAATGATTCATTTGAAGATATTATTAAGTGGAATCAAAGCCATTTAGATAATAACTTTAAACTTGGATTCACCGAACATCATTCACACGATTATAAGCAAATGCTATTTAATTATTGCAATTTTTCAGAAGTCAGAGTATTCGTTATGAATAACGAAAAAGGAGCAACATTTAATTTTGAATTAATTGTTCCTGAAGACGATTTGCTGAATTATCCAGAAAATAATTCTATAGAGCATAAAACGGAAAAAATGGAACAGCTAAAATCCATTGCGCAGAAAGTATGGATAGCTACTGATGTCTTGGCAATACAAACGGGGTGGGAAGGCTCTGATATTCCACCATTGGCAAGCAAAATTGCAGAGGGCGTAAAGCCACAAATAGAACCATTTTGTATTATAAAATTTTCTTCTTTTATAGAGCAATCAACACTATCTTTTAAGAATATTGAAAAAGGTGGGGTGCTAATTGAAAATTTCAAAAATTGGTATTACTAAATTATAGGAACTGATGACTTCTGGTTTGTATATATTATGAGATTACCAGTTTCTTTACAAATTAAAAAATTGCGGAGGGTTTATGAATACCGATAATCAAGCGATTATAATTTACCTTGACAACTGCATGGTGTTAAGTAAAAAGAAATATTCTAACTGGCGAGAAGTACAAGATGAATTTTGGGATAACTATAAAGCAAATCTTGAGCTAATGTCTTGTGAAGAAATAATTTCTTTTTTTGAAGAAGATTTCAAAGAAGAGATAAATTGGCCTTTTTCCTGTAAAACAATCGTGGACTTTTTCAAAAGTGACAAAGTGGTTATTCAATCAGAACGGCAACTCCCAATTTGCAGAGTCGATGACAAATCCCAGCTTGTCGGGATAAAAGAAGGAGATTTCTGAGATGAGGAGTGCCCAAATGACTAAAAAAATATTAGAAAAATATTTAAATGGTTACATAGAAAAAGGGGGAATGCTGCGTTTTGAGGCGATACTTTTACTTGCAGTAGCATTATTAGTACCAGATAGTAAAACAATTTGGTTTACTATCTTTAATATAGCTTTGTGTGTTTGTTTTACACTGTATGCGCGGATACAATATAGGAGAAAAAGAGAAATTATATTTTTGCACATTGGAGTTATAGGAATTCAGATTCAATTGACCTGGGGCGTTTGTTGTCTTGGTGTTTTAAAGAACATGCTGACAGTAAACGTATTTATATATGCAAGTGTTTGTTATGCCTTATTAGTATTATTATGCGATGTTATGTGGTGTATATGGACAAGAAAAAAACTGATAAGTGATAGTCTGAGCCATAAGAAAGACAAGTTAGTTTTGTCTAAACACAAAAAATTATCAGTTGCTGCAATTATTCCTTGGATTGTTATTGTGCGTTTAATAATGACTGGAGTAAAAAATGACAATATGATATTGGCTCTTGTATGTATTCTCTTTATGACGTCTGGGTGCTTGTTTTTTGTTCTAGTTGCAAATATAGTTTATTATTCTGAGTATAAAGCGATAAATAAGCCAAGAGATGCTTATAATAAAATTTGAATTGTTAGGTTCAAAGGAAGATAAAAATTAGTGAAGTATCAATGGCGTTTTGCGATTACAAATGCTACAATGTCTATGGTTATGATATCAGAAAGAATAAGAACAAGGAATAAAACATATTCCGGTGAAATGGAGATATTGAGGTGAAAAAAATAATAAAAAAATCAATGCTTGCTATAATGATTGTATTCTTTGGCTTATTTATTGTAGTGGCTTTTGGGGTTCTTATTGAAAAGGGTGTTATAAAAACAAGTGAGAACAAAACGGATGTTGCGATAGAAAGAACGAAGAAAAGCATATATGGCAGTTTAGATGAAAGCGAATTGAACGATTCCAGTTATTATGATACTTATGAAAAAGCATTAGAGAACTCAAATAGTCAAACTGAGGAAAATCAATATCAAAATCATATTGATGAAATAATCAAAAAAATTGAAAATAATATGTATATAACTTTATACTTTAGGTCAGTGAAAAATCATGATATAGAATGTTTTACAATGGCCAAATTTAAAAAGAAAAAATTTGCTGGGAAAGATAAATATGCATATTTGTGTAGTATACCTACTGAAGCAAAAAGAAACGTGCCAATGGTAGGAACATTAAAATCACTGATAGAAGGACAGTTATCATTAAGCGACTATATCCAAAATATTGGTGTTGACCCAGAGAATGCAAGATTTGTTTTTGGTGATTGTAAGTCTGAAAAAATATACGTATTAAAGATTGATGGACAAGAACCTTCAGAAATATATAAATGCTTTATTGAAAATAAGCAAGATATGTGGGAACAGCTTTCCTTTTTACTTAATTCTAATGGCAACCTTGATGTGAACTATATATATGGGAAAATAAGCGACAGCAATTATAGTCAAGTAGAGCGTGAAATTATTTGGGCATATGAAGCCTTTGGCTTCATACCTGAAAAGGGAAGTTATACACGCAAGTTACTGGACAATTATTTGAATTAGCAATCATTCAATTGAGTATGGATACTCATTATGGTAGGAAGGAAGACTTAATGAAGAATAAAAGAAGAAAAACGTATTGTATCTTAACATCTATTTTTTTCTTTATAGGAATCTTTTTTTTCGGAATGATAAATGTTATATTTTACAATGATTTGAATATTCAAATGAATCGAATGATTTCATTCGTAATATACGGTTTGTCTGGTGGTGTTATGCTTGCAGGTATATTGTCGGGATGGTTGTTATTTTCGAATTATATATCAACAAAAGGATTAGCATGTAAGGTATTGTGTTGCGTTTTTTTTCCAATTGTTTTTTTGGGAGTCACTTTTATGGGGATTGTTTCTTTTGTCCCATACTCGATATGTAATTTGGTGGAAATAAAAAAGTATGAAATAGATTCTGATGGAAAAATTATTTCTGAAGAAGATTAACAATTCGATAAATTACAGTTTACAAGAGAGGAGATTAGATTGATATACATCATTTCAAATGTATCTAGTAAAACTAAACGAATTGCAGGAACTCCATATTGTATTGTGAACGAAAAATCAAAAAAGATAGTTTCTGATAAGATAGATATTGATACAAAAGATAATCATTTAGATATAGAATTTGGGTACCAACACGGAAAGAAACTTATCAATTTAAAAGCCACCATAAACGTTGATTCCCAGGACATGTATTATATATATAAAGTACCATTATTGTTGGATGGTATCGGTAAACTTAGACGCGTATCTAAAATACATTATTGTCTTTACAGTACATTTAGATATTTAAGTAATAATACATTATTGCTATTATTGTTTGCCATTATTTTGATGATTGTAAAACGATTATGGTTATAACTTTTCCAAGAATATATTGTAAAGATATTTAGAAACTATGAATTGAACGAGATGTTTTGCTCACTCGAAGAGCTCAGTCAATTAGAGTTCGGCAGCAAAAAAATTAAACTTGTGAAACGTGTTATTTATAGCGTTATTTAAACACAAATTACGTTTGAAATCACAAATAAATGTACACTTAGAGGGAAATTAAATGTGGAATTTTATAATTAGGATAATGCCTGTGATGGGTGCTTATCTTGTAATAAGATTTATTTTCTGGAAGAAAAGAAATAAGGATATGGAAAATCCAGAAATTACAAGTGAATATATTATCAAAAGCAGCGGAATAGTAGCAGGGGTTTTTTATGCTTACACGTGTTTTTTTTTATTACTCTTATATGGATGCCTAATCAAATATGGATTAAAAGACATTTTCACGATAGTATGTATCTTGTTTGTAGTATTGGGTGTTATAGGTTCTCTTAATTCTATTGCTTGGCAGGTGAAGGTGAAGAACCAGAATATTATTGTTCGGTCAACTTTTGGGATTAAGCATTACTATTCATTCAATAACATAACTAGCGGAGCATATAAAAAGAATGGAGCATTCATTGTGTTCGTAGAAAACAAAAGGATAATAAAATTTGATAACAATATTCCGTTTGAAAAATTTGTTGCTCAAATGATGCAGTACAATATTCCAATCAATTATATATAGGGAATATGTCACTGGAAATGGAGTCAGTATATGGGATTAAAAAACAATAGTCGACAGGATGCGCTTGACATATCTGAGAATTGGATGGCCAATGAGCTAGACATAACTATAAGGGTGTAATCTTAACATTAAATTTGAATTTGCAGGGTCTTTCAACTTTGAATTGATGAATCAGAAACAAATGCTATGTTAAAAATGGAGGTTTGTATTGAATAATGAAAAAAGATACGATTCGGTTTCGAGCTACTAATATTTTAATTTCACTCATTTTAATTGTAGTAGTTTTTCTGTTTGTTTATATTGCTGCCTGCAGCACAATAATATTAGAAACTTCACATATGGAGCAAGGGAACTTAAAAGCGTTGATACTATTAACCATTATTTTCGGCGCAACATTGATTTTCCTGATAATGGGCGGTTTATCTATGTATAACACGAGATTTATTGAGATTTTGGATGATAAGATATTAGTTCATGAAAAAGTGGGCGAATTAAAAAAAGAAACAACATGTTTATCAGGAAAAATGAAAAATAAATGTGAGGAGTTCCTAATTGAGGATATACAAAAAATCGGATATTCAAGTGAGCTATATGGTCATCCATTAGAATTTCATCAGGGAAAAACTTCCTACCAGATTAAGAATTATGAAATGGTCTTTGAGTTAGTGAACGGAGAAAAAATCACAATTGATATTTCGCAGTTTTCTAGAAAAAGCATGAGAAAACTGTTTTTACATATTTATAAGAAGATACAATTATTACCTGAAAAAAAGTTAAGAAAAGATTTTTATATTTATGAAGGGTTAATGTAAATGCAGTTCATCTAAGGAGGTAGTTGTGATATCAGAAAGAATAAGACCAGGTAATCCAGTGTTTGTTTTTATTGCTATACTAACACCTTGGAATCTTTTGAATACATACATTGATGTAAATGGACAACAAATAATCGTTAGTAGATACTATCAAGAAACAAAGCATAGGAGGCGTAAGCGAAAGGATGTGTTTGACATATCTGAGGTTATTGCAATTGGATGGCCAAATGAGCTAGGCATATCTATACAAGAGGCAAAAGTGGATGGTAGATATGGAACATATGCTGCTCAGGAAATTGATTTTCTGTTAAAGAGCGGTGAGATTATTCCGTTTAATGCAAAACCTTATACAAAAAAACAATGTAGAAGATTGTTGAGTTTATTCTCGTGTGAGAAGAAAAAGAGACTTTCAAAAGCACTTGGACTATAAGGGTGTAAACTTCACCATTAAAGTCCGGCTTGTTTTGTAGGTGGTACTTTCCAAGCCTTAATTATTGATAAAAGTAGCGATTTAGTAGTGAATACAATATACCTCCTTTTAGACTTTCTTTTATGTAATACATTATATCGTGAGCTGAATCCTAGATATTATAAAAAATTCAAAGCTGTGAGCAGCTATATTACTTATAAGAATTTTAAGAAAGAATTGGAAACTGAAGAATTTAAAATAGTCATATTATCTAGAAGCGGAAATGTGCAATTGAAGGAATCGGCTCATTGGATATATGTCCAAGGACCATACATACCAAAGGGAAGAGGAACTTTTATCCCAATAAATTTTATCTATGGAATTCGAGTGTGCAGAAAGGGTGCATCAAAATATATTGATTTGTATGTTGTTACATATGATGGCTCGGAGTTCTATTTTGGACGGTGTGCTGGATTGGAATACGATTATATTGAGGAAAATATTAAATTGTTATTTCCAAGAATAAAACATGGTGTTCAGTTTTCAAATAGAATTGAGCAGAATTCCCAAATACTTGAAGGCATGAAGGAGCAATTCAGTAGATTTATTTGTGAAGAGAATTTTTTTGATTTAATACATAATGATGATGTAAAACCAATACCAGGAGAGACTATGAATAAAAAGTATGAGATAAGTGTTCCGCACTTTTATTGTTTGGAATATAGTGAGGAAAATCACAAGATGAAAGTTGATATTGATTTTAGGGAGTCTCAAATTGTGTTAAATACAAAGTTAATTAACACATGGGAATACCCATTTGATAAAGAACCAATTTCCCAGACGAAAAAAACGCAGATAATTAATAACATTTATAAATATTTGTTGCGCAACAATAGTTTAGAGAGAGTGAAACTGGAGGAGGACTAGTGTAACGTTAATTCCTTAATTCTATTGTCTGGCAGGTGCAGGTAAAGAATCAGGACATTAGTGTTCGGTCAACTTTGGGGATTAAGCATTACTATGTATTTAATGATATAACCAGTGGAACATATAAAAAGAATGGACCATTCATTGTGTATGTGAAAAACAAAAGAATAATAAACCAATAAAAATGTGAATTTGTGGGGGATATATGAACCTATTTAAGAAAATGTGGGCTACTTCAGGTCAAAATCGTGAGTGCGATAATTGTCTTGAAATGAAGAAAATTTTTGCAGAAGCGAAGAGCAATCCACATAAAGAATTAGTATATGTATACAACTATTTGAAAGAGCGATATGATAATCATTTACTGAAACTGTATTTTTCAGATTGTTCTTTTGATGATTTTTTAGAATAGATTAGAAAAGTTCTAAGTCAGGGGCTCAAAATCAGGAGCTTGAGAAGAACCTCAAGCCCCTGATTTAGTACTTTTCCTTTGAACCAAGTCACGCACGCGGACTCCCTATGTAGTTTTAATG